>JAZTZO010000033.1:0-26953 GCA_045637505.1 Muribaculaceae bacterium
CTGATGAGATGCATCGCCAAGATAAAAAAGAAATTATAACTTACAGAACCAAAAATGACAACACGGCATGCCGTGTTGTCATTTAAAAAACTTTTAGTATTTTTGTATCAAATCCTGTAACGGTTTTTCAGGACGACACAGGTTTAGCAGGATTAATTTTCGGGGGACAATTTTTTGTTGACGGAGCAAGTGGCATTGCTTTAAGTATGGGGGTAAGCGAATCTATCGTGGGGCTTACTATCGTTGCGGTAGGAACATCGTTGCCCGAACTTGCAACTTCTCTCACTGCTGCATTCAAGAAAAATCCAGGCATGGCAATTGGCAATGTAATTGGTAGTAACATTTTCAACTCATTCTTCATATTAGGATGTGCGTCAACCATTAGTCCTCTACCTATGGGAGGCATCACCAATTTTGATATGCTCACAATGGTAGGAGCAAGTTTATTGTTCTTCATCTTTGGATGGTTATTTAAACAACGCACCATCACACGCCTTGAAGGTGGTATAATGGTTGTATGTTATATTGCATATACCACATTTCTTGTTATGCAAGCAAGCTGATACAATGCATAATGCATAGTTCATAATGCATAATTAAGCAGATACTTTATACCCTATACAATAATGCGATGCATCAAATTTGATGCATCGCATTAACTTTTATATCACCTAATCTTTGTTATTGTGCTAATTCGTAGATTTGTCGGGTTTCGGTGGCTGTGAGACGGTAGTAACCTCCTATTATCTCTCCTTTGTTTTCGTGGAGTTTATGCACCAAAAGATCGAAGTCGGGATTTTCAATACCAAGTTGGGCGAGTGTGATAGGCAAGCCAAGTGAAGCATAGAATGCTCTTAATCGAGCAATACCTTCGAGGGCTGCTTGTGTATCATCATCGCTAACCACATCCATCACACGGCGAGCAAATTGCGCTCCTTTTGAAGGGTTGTGAGTTGCCATAAATGTCATCCACGCAGGTGTCATAACGGCCAATCCCGCACCATGAGTAACACCATACACGGCACTCAACTCATGTTCCATAAAGTGCGACACCCAGTCTTCTTGACGGCCGGTGCCACATATTCCGTTGTGAGCCAATGTGCCACACCACATGATATTGGCACGAGCATCATAATTTTCAGGCTCGGCCATCACGCGTGGGGCTTCGGTGATGATAGCTTTCAACACTCCTTCGGCTACGCGATCGGTAACCTCGGTTTCGGGAGTATTTGTGAAGTAGCGTTCAAAGATGTGCGCCATCATGTCGGCAATACCGCTTGCTGTTTGATATGGGGGGAGTGTGAATGTAAGTTCGGGATTCATCACTGCAAATTTAGGTCGTAAAGCGCTCTCGGTGCGAAGACTAATTTTGTGCAAACCATCGAGTTTTGTGATTACCGAGTTGCCCGACCCTTCGCTTCCGGCAGCAGGAATTGTGAGCACAACTCCCACAGGCAATGCCTCTTCCACGATTTTCTTTCCTGCATAGAAGTCCCAAAAATCGCCCTCATAAGGCACACCACAAGCTACGGCTTTGGCTGTATCAATGGCAGAGCCTCCACCCACAGCAACGATTCCTGTGAGATTTTCTCGGCGACATATATCAATTCCTTCATATACTCTATCGTCGGTAGGATTAGGCAACACACCACCAAGTTCAAGGTATTCAACACCTACAGCATCGAGCGACGCTTTCACGCGATCGAGAAGTCCGCTACGCACTACCGAGCCCATTCCATAAACGAGCAATACTCGACTCACGCCCATCCAACGGGTCAATTCGCCAGTTTGAGATTCCACTCCACGGCCAAAAACATATCGCGTGGGGGTATAGTAATTAAAATCGTTCATATATTGTTATTTTATTTTTGTTTCAACAAATATAGTGATTTTTGTCTTAACTCAACCCTTTATAGATATATCTTCTCAATTTATTGGCGTTTTAGCAATGTTTAAGCATCGCGATTTATGAAATGTGAGAATTTGTGATTATTTTTGTAAAATAATATTTGGCATTGCACATAGATGGAAGAATCATTACAACTATCAACCGAACAACGATTGCAGCAACGGCTCACACCGCTGCAAGTGCAATTTGTCAAAATGTTAGAGATGACAGGGCCTGAAGTTGAAGATGAAGTGCAACGCGTTATTGACGAAAACCCTGCACTCGAGCGATGTGATAATGACGAGCGCGACAATAATCTCACCGAAGACTCTTCGGATGTGTTTGAAGAAAGTGCCGAAGAAATGCAACTTGCCGATTATCGCGATGAAGATGAAATTCCTTCATACCGATTAGAAGCTCGCAATCATAGTGCCGATGATAAATATTACGAACCAATTGCCGTTGACTCAAGCGATACACTCATTGATTCGCTCAATGCTCAATTAATGGAACATGACCTCAACGACACCGAGCTCGCTATTGCACAATACATCATTGGCAACCTTGATGATAATGGCTACATGACTCGCAATCTCGCAGATATTTGTGACGATTTGGCATTCAATGCTGGTATTGATGTTCCATTGTCGCTCATGAAGGATTTGTATAAGATAGTGCGAGGATTGGAACCTGCTGGTGTAGGTGCTATCGACTTGCGCGACTGCCTTTTGCTTCAACTCAAACGCAAAGAGAGTAATGAACTCAACGACATAGCAACCGACATCATCACCAATTATTTTGATTTATTTTCAAAAATGCACTATGATAAATTGTGCAATTCTTTAAACATTTCAAGCGAGAAGCTAAAAGAAGCGGTGTCGGTAATAACTTCGCTCAACCCCAAACCCGGTAGCGTTCACACTGGAGGTGTGAGTGATAGTACTCGCCACATCATTCCCGATTTTAGCATCGAGGTTGATAACGACAATGGTAGCATTTCGCTGACATTGCTTAATCGCATTCCTGAACTACAAATTGAGGAAACATTTTCGGAAAAAGCTTGCGAAATTCCTCAAAATGCAACCCGTAGCCAGCGTGAAGCAGCAACATTCATTAAACAAAAGCGCGATGAAGCAAATGGCTTTATCAAGATTTTGAAAATGCGTCAAGAAGCTCTCTTCAAGGTGATGAGTGCAATTACATCACTGCAACGCGACTTTTTCCTCACCGACGATGAGAGCAAAATAAAGCCTATGATATTGAAAGATATTTCGGCAATTACCGGACAAGACCCCTCGGTAGTTTCCCGTGCCACTACCGGAAAATATGTTATGACTCAACGAGGGATATATCCTTTAAAATTATTCTTCAACGAGCGCCCTATAGAAGATGATGACACCTCATCACACGAAATATTGGCTGCTCTAAAAGACATTATTACAAACGAGAACAAACGCAAACCTTTGAGCGATGAGGCTATCACCATGGCACTTGGTGAACAAGGATACAACATTGCGCGACGCACCGTTACCAAATATCGCGAACGATTGGGGTTGCCAGTGGCTCGTTTAAGAAAAGAATTATAATTTATGATGACCGAAGAAGAAATATATCAAATTTACGAAGCCCAAGAGAGCAAAAAGCCTATTCAAAAAAAGTCGGCTTTAGAGTTGTGGGCCAAAATATTCTCCACTATTTTCACTCCATTATTGATACCTACATATGGAGTATTTATTGCCCTAAACTTCACATTTTTAGGCATTGTAGCACCTCTATCAACACGAGTGATTGTTGTGTTGGCAATTTTTGCGTTCACATGCATGGTGCCCATTTCGGTTATTGCACTTTTATACCGATATGGTAAAATTTCTGACCCAGGAGTGAACAATCAAAAAGACCGACTTATACCCTATGCAATAACAGTATTAAGTTACTTGGCAAGTGCTATATATCTATCAAATGTAAACGCACCCAAGTGGATTCCAATGTTTATGATAGGAGGTGGCATTGCTGCCTTGGTGTCGGCTCTAATTAACCTCAAATGGAAAATTAGCGCACATGGCGCTGCCATGGGTGGACTTGTGGCATTAATGTTTGCAATATGGGCCAATGGATATGCTACATTTGACTATATGTATATTACATGTAGCGCCATTATCCTTGCAGGCATCGTAGGCACTTCTCGCCTCATATTAAACTGCCACACTTTGGGGCAAGTGCTTGCCGGCACTCTCAACGGATTTTTTTGGGTATTTATTTTGACTATTTAATAACTCTAAAATAAGATTTACAATGAAACCAGTAGTTAGTATAATCATGGGAAGTACCTCTGACCTTCCTATCCTCGAAAAAGCAGCTAAATTTCTCGACCAAATGGAAGTGCCATTTGAGATGAACGCACTCTCGGCACATCGCACTCCAGGCGAGGTTGAAGAATTTGCTCGCAATGCCGAAGGTCGTGGGATTAAAGTTATCATCGCAGCTGCAGGTATGGCAGCAGCACTCCCTGGTGTAATTGCAGCAATGACTCCACTACCTGTGATTGGCCTTCCTATCAATTCTACTCTCGATGGTGTTGACGCACTACTTTCAATCGTGCAAATGCCTCCCGGCATCTCTGTGGCTACAGTGGGCATCAACAATGGCATGAACGCAGCAGTAATGGCTGTTCAAATTCTCGCTCTTGGTGATGAAGCTCTTGCTAAACGCTTTGCCAACTATCGCGCCACTCTTTCAGAAAAAATCGTTAAGGCCAACGATGACCTCAAGAACGTAAAATACAATTTTAAAGTAGATTAATCAATCTCTAATAGATGAGCATATTCAATTATAATCGTCGCAAAACTGTTGCCGTAAATATTGGTGGCACTCCATTGGGTAGCGATTATCCCATAAGATTGCAATCAATGGCATCAACATCAACAATGGACACCGAGGGGTCGGTGGCTCAATGCGAACGCATAGCTCAAGCCGGCGCATCATATATAAGACTCACTGCGCAAGGGGTGCGCGAAGCCGAAAACCTTGGCAACATAAAAGCACAACTGCGTGAAGGTGGTGTTACAACTCCACTTGTTGCCGACATTCACTTCAACCCACGTGCGGCATTTGCTGCAGCCGAGGTTGTGGAAAAAGTGCGCATTAATCCGGGCAATTTTGTTGACCCCGGTCGCACATTCAAGCAACTCACCTACACCGACGAAGAATATGCCGAAGAGATAAAGAAAATCGAAGCAACATTCGTTCCGTTCATCAACCTTTGTCGCGAAAACAATACTGCAATTCGCATAGGTGTAAATCATGGCTCGCTATCCGACCGCATCATGAGTCGATATGGCGACACCCCTGCTGGCATGGTTGAGTCGGCAATGGAATTCCTTCGTGTGTGCGTGGCCCAAAATTTCCTCAATGTAGTAATTTCAATCAAAGCATCAAACACGGTAATTATGGTTGAAACTATGCGCCGATTGGTTGTAGCTATGGAGCAAGAAGGAATGCAATTTCCATTACATCTTGGGGTTACCGAGGCTGGTGATGGCGAAGATGGTCGCGTGAAATCGGCCGTAGGGATTGGCACCCTCCTTGCCGAGGGGATTGGCGACACTATTCGCGTGTCATTGAGCGAAGAACCCGAATGCGAAATCCCTGTTGCCGAAACTTTAGTAAATTATATTGCTCAACGCGCTAATGCTCCCGAGATTGACGCTACTTACTACGACGGCTACTGCTACGAAGCACCCTCACGCCGTGAAAGTGCAATGGTAGGCAATATTGGTGGCGAATCACTCCCTATCGTTATTGCTAACGGATATGCCCCCAAATATGCAGATGGTTGCACACCCGACTATTTCTATATTACCGATGGAAATATCCCCTCTCAAGTGAACGATGACAAAATCATTGTTCCTTATACAGGTAATTCAACCCCATATTGCCAATTATTCACATGGCAACAACGCGAAGCGATAAAAGAGTGTAATGCTCCTGTAAAATTCCTTGAGGTCAAAGCCTCAACATCAATCGATGAAGTCGTTTCAATAATTGATAGCACTGTAGTTATCGTATTATATAGCAATCACCTAAACGCACCCGGTGAAATGCAAGCATTTGCTCATAAATGCGTTGAAGAAGACATTAAAAACCCCATTGTGATGCGTGTAGATTATGCCAATGTTTCATTCGAAGATGTTACTCTTATGGCAGCAGCCGATTTAGGAGCAATATTGCTCAATGGTAATCGCGACGGGGTTTGGCTTAATGCTTCCCACATCGATAGTTCAATCATTGCTCGACTTTCGTTTGGTATTCTCCAAGCAGCACGATTACGCATATCTCGCACCGAATATATCTCTTGTCCAGGTTGTGGTCGCACACTCTTTGACTTGCAATCAACCGTGAAAGCAGTAAAAGAAGCCACCGCACACCTCAAAGGGTTGAAAATAGGTGTGATGGGATGCATTGTGAACGGGCCTGGCGAAATGGCCGATGCCGACTATGGTTATGTAGGAGCAGGAGTGGGTAAAGTGAGTCTATACAAAAACAAAACTTGCATTGAAAAAAATATTCCCACCGATGAGGCTATTCCCCGACTTATTGAACTCATAAAATCGGAAGGGGACTGGGTTGATCCTGCATAACAAGCGACTATGACCGACAATAACATCTATTCATATCACACACTCGCCAATGGGCTACGCATCGTGCATCGTCAATCCTCATCGAGCGTTGAGTATTGTGGTGTTGCTATAAATGTGGGTAGTCGTGATGAGATGCCCACGCATTATGGCTTGGCTCACTTTGTGGAGCACACCATTTTTAAAGGCACCAACCATCGACGCTCATGGCATATTATCAATCGCATGGAGGCTGTGGGAGGCGAACTCAATGCCTACACCACCAAAGAGGAGACTATGCTCTACTCTATCTTTCCTTCGGGAAACCTCAATAGAGCGATAGACCTTATTGCCGACCTTGTTTCCTCATCGCAATTCCCTGCAGCCGAACTTAACAAAGAGCGCGAAGTTGTAGCCGATGAGATTAATTCATACCTCGATAGCCCATCCGAAGCCATCTTTGATGACTTTGAAGACTTAATATTTGATAGTTCATCATTAGGTCACAATATTCTTGGGAACACCTCAACGATTGCGACATTTACATCGGAAGTGTGCAAAGATTATCTTGCACGATACTATACAGCTCCCAACATGGTATTTTTCTATATGGGAAGCGAACGCCCATCAAAGGTATTTAAAGTTGTCGAAAAACATTTTGGCTCACTCGCTAACCAATTAGCGCCCATTAATCGCGTTGCCCCCTCAAGAGTCGCCACATTTGACATCAAACGCAACCTTGGCAACCATCAATGCCACACAATAATGGGCAGCCACATTGAAGGTATGTATTCCGAACAACGATACCCAACTGCCCTATTCACCAACATTATCGGAGGACCGGGTATGAATTCACTTCTTAATGTATCTCTTCGTGAACGCCGAGGATTGGTATATACAGTTGAAGCGTCTTCGGCAATGTTTACCGATAGCGGTGCTTTCGCCATATACTTTGGTTGCGACCATGACGATCTCAATCGTTGTCGTCGATTAGTAAAGAATCAACTTGACTCGCTTGCCTCAAAATCACTCACCACAAAACAAATCGAGGCTGCAAAGAAACAATACCTTGGTCAACTAATCGTAGCATCGGAAAATCGCGAACAAGCAGCAATCTCAACAGGCCGTGCTATGCTATATCACAACCATGTTGCTTCATCCGACGAGATTCTTGCTCGCATCAATGCCATAACCGCCGAGCAAGTGCGCCAAGTTGCCGAATCAATCGCAAAAAACATTTCTACGCTTTCGTTTACATAAGAGGGAAATGATGAAAAACTTAGGCTATAAGTAGGAAAATCTTCGTTTTTGCAAACTCATAATTTTTCAATTTTTACTCAAAATAACTTAAAATTACGATTATTCGCTATAAATTTATTATCTTCGTGAGTTATATTAGTGATATCGTATGAAAATTGGAGATATAGACTTGGGTAATCGTCCGGTGATGTTGGCTCCTATGGAGGATGTTACCGACCTTTCGTTCCGTTTAATATGCAAGGAACAAGGGGCCGATATGGTATATACCGAATTTGTTTCGGCTGATGCCCTTATACGCAACATAAATTCTACCACTCGCAAACTATCAATTGACCCTGGCGAACGCCCCACAGCCATTCAAATTTATGGCCGTGAGGTTGATGCAATGGTTGAAGCAGCAAAGATTGTAGAGGAGGCTCGTCCCGACATTCTCGATATCAATTTTGGGTGCCCCGTGAAGAAGGTGGCAGGCAAAGGTGCTGGTGCTGGTATGTTACGAGATATACCCAAGATGCTTGAGATAACTCGTGCAGTTGTTAATGCCGTAAAAATTCCCGTTACGGTAAAAACTCGTTTGGGCTGGGACCACAATAGCAAAATCATTGTAGAACTTGCCGAGCAACTTCAAGATTGTGGTATCAAAGCGTTGACCGTACATGGTCGCACTCGCTCTCAGATGTACACTGGCAATGCCGACTGGGAAATGATAGCCCGAGTAAAAGAAAATCCTCGCTTGACAATCCCCCTCATCGGCAACGGCGACATAACAACTCCCGAGCAAGTAGTTGAGGCTTTTGACCGATATGGAGTTGATGGAGTGATGGTAGGCCGCGCATCGATAGGCGCTCCATGGATTTTCCACGACATGAAGCAGATGCTTTTAACTGGCGAGCGTGGCGAAGAGCTCCCTCTTGCCGAAAAGTTTAAAATTCTTCGTCGTCAAATTACCGAAAGCATTGACCGCATTGATGAGTATCGTGGCATTCTCCACATACGCCGTCACTTGGCTGCATCTCCTCTATTCAAGGGCATTCCATTTTTCCGCGACACTCGCATTGCGATGCTTCGCGCCGATAATTTTGCCGAACTTGATGAAATACTCCATCGCATTGAAACTGAAATCATTCCTAACATACAATCTCTCCCCTCTAAAACTGAATGATTATGAAACATATCTTTTCATTTTTCTTTGTTATGACGATGTGCATTGTTACCACATTTGCACAACAAAAAATAGATGTTGAAAATCGTGTGGTATTAGTTGCCGCACAAAGTTTTGATGAAATACTGGTGAGTGGCGATGTCACCATTGAATGTCGTTTTAAGCCCGAGCTTCATCGTTATGTTGCCTACAACACATCAGAAAAAACTGACAAGCGCATCATTTGTCGCAACGATAGCAATCGATTGATTATCGAAGGGAACAACGACAGCGACAAGATTGCATCACGCATCGTAGTTTTTTGCAATGATTCATTGAAAGCATTAATCATGAATGGTACCGGGAATATTCTTGTAAAAGAGGTGCCTCGATTAAAACGCCTCCACATCATTCAAAACGCTCAAGGATCCATTAAAATCGATAATCTACAAGCACATTTCTTGAGCATTGTCAACAATGGCAATGGTCAAATATTGGCTCGCAATGTCGAAGCACGCCGATTATTAACCACCAACAATGGTAATGGTGAGATAAAACTAAAAACATTGAAAGCGTTTAATGGCTCTTTTGTATCAAATGGGAATAGCGATATGGTTCTTAATGACTTGCTCATTCGCAAGGCTTCGTTTGTAACAAATGGTTCGGGTAGTTTTATATTATCGGGCAAAGTAAATGAAGCTACACTCACCTCTAACAATAGTGGCAACATTGACGCCACCAATTTATCGCACAAAACAGCCTTAAACATTAATGTCAACAACACAGGGACTATTACAACTAAACAAAAATAATATCATCAACGAAACATCTCAAAAATTATGAAAAAAACTTTTTTGGCAATTATACTCCTCGCTATAACAACAAGTTTCGCTATAGCTCAACCATTATCGCGTTATGAACTTGATGTGAAAGATTTCACCGAATTAAAAGTTACTGATGGTATAAATGTGAATTATGTGTGCAACCCCGATTCGGTGGGTCGTGCTGTATTTATTGCTAACGACAACTTGGCTTCGGCATTAATGTTTAACAATACAAAGGGGCGATTAGAGATACAAATTGCCTCTAAAGATATTAAATACGAAAACCTACCTACAGTTACTGTTTACTCTAAATTCCTCACCAAGGCCGAAAACGATGGAGACTCAACGGTGAGAGTGTTGAGTGTGGCTTCTTGCCCCAACTTCAAGGCTCGCCTCATAGGCAATGGACGCCTCATCGTAAAAAACCTTGATGTAACACATATTGATGGCTCAATCGACACTGGCAATGGCCAATTAATTCTTAATGGGAAATGTGAATCGTCAAAGTTAAGTTGCACTGGCACCGGCACTATTCAAGCCGATGAATTAGTATCAAACGACACTAAATGCGTTATGCTCGGAACTGGAACCATTGGTTGCCAAGCACACAAAACGCTCAATATCGTAGGCGCATCATCGGGTAAAGTTTATTACAAAGGAAATCCCGAAGAGATAAAAAAACGCTCGGTAGGAGTGAAATTAATTCCACTCGACAACGAAGAGTAATCATTTTTAACAATCCCCCATTATTATCCCACTCAACAAATGAGCGACACAGCCGACTTGAAACTTCGCACTGCACGCACCCTCAAATGGAATGTGATTGATCGCGTTTTGTCGCAAGTGCTGTATGCAGTTACAGGCATTGTACTTGCTCGTGTGTTGTCGCAAGAAGATTTTGGTCTCGTAGGTGCCACATTAGTTTTCCAAGCATTTGCATCGCTATTTATCGATAGCGGTTTTTCATATGCGCTCATTCAACGCAAAAATCCCACCCAACTCGATTATAGCACCGTATTGTGGTTTAACATAGGCATCGCAAGTATCATATATGTAATACTTTGGTTTTGTGCGCCATTAATTGCATGGTGTTTCCAAAACGACCCTCGCATCATTCCTCTTTCGCGAGTAATGTTCCTTTCATTTATCCTCAACGCATCGGCAATAGTTCAAACCAACCGGTTGATGAAGAAGATGGATGTGAAAATGATTGCGATATCCAACTCCATAGGGCTCATCATTAGTGGTGCTGTGGGCATAACTCTTGCATTGACAGGCTATGGAGCATGGGCCATGGTGTGGCAAACTATCGTGTTATCGGCCACTAAATCTTCAATCCTATGGTTCACAAGCAAGTGGTTGCCATCATTAGCATTCTCATGGAAAGCCTTAAAGTCGTTTTTTAATGTTGGCTCGGGGATGATGGTCACATCTTTTCTCAACACCCTATTTCAAAACATATATTCGTTCTTTATAGGTAACCGAGTGGGATTGGTTAGTCTGGGCTATTACACACAGTCAGACAAATGGAGTAAAATGGGAATAATGTCAATCTCTCAAATTCTCACCTCTTCATTCTTGCCCGTGCTGTCACATGTACAAGATGATGCCACGCGTTTCACTCGCACCACAGCAAAGATGAATCGTTTCACCGGCTATCTACTATTCCCTGCCATCGGGTTTCTCATTGTGATGGCAACACCCATTTTCCACCTCCTCTTTGGAACGAAATGGGACCCATCAATTATTCTATTCCAACTGCTATTGGTGAGAGGGATATTCACTGTATTGAACTCTCTTTACAACAATTATATCGTTTCACTCGGCAAAGCCCGACTTGTTGTGTATATGGAAATTGTTCGCGATAGCGTTGCTTTGATAGCGCTCTTTGCAACAATCCCATTTGTGGCAATCTCGCTCCCCGATGACCCCGTATATGGTGTGAAAATATTACTTTGGGGACAAGTCATCGCATCGGCAATATGTTGGGTGGCAACGATATGTGTCACCGCTCCACTCACCAGTCGCTCGAGATGGGCATTTATTATCGATTTGCTCCCCTACTTGATTCAAGTAATCATAATAATGGTGCCAATGCATTTATTATCGTTTGCGATTGACAATGTAATTGTGTTGCTTATTGCGCAAGCCATTACAGGGCTTGTCACCTACCTACTGATTAACCACATCTTATGTTCTCAAATACAAAAAGACGCTTTTGACTATTTTCTTCATCGTTTCAAGAAAAAAGGTAATTAATTCTAATTCATTACAATCTTTTGATCTGCTATTTCGGCTCTTATTTTTAACAAAATTTCACCCTATAAATATTTGCACTTATTTTAGATAAGTGTAATTTTGTAATGCATTAAGATTCATGGCTTAATGCATTATATCTTAATCTAACTTTTGTTTATGGATATTTGGATTGTCTATGATTCACTTATTTTTTTAAAAAAATACATCATTGATGTAACGAGTTAAAGGTGATAAAACAATTTATCGCCTTTTTTCATTCAAAATTATGACGCTCACATTTTTTATTATTATCTTTACACTTTAATAATTATATTAGAAGTTAATGGGCATCTATACATCAATTCGACGAATATCGCTAATTGCAACATTGAGCATCGCCTCAATTGCAAATGCCGAAGTTCCTATCAACTACAAAGCCGATATAATAGGGACAGTAGGGTCGGGCGATTTTGCGCCCTACTACATCTCATCGCTCAGCCATGGCATTGTAACACAAAGTGACAATGCATTGCTACGCATGAAAGCATGGAAACCACTCTCTACCGACACTCGTTTTAGTTATGGATTTGGCGTGGATTTCCTCACCGGTTGGAGTTCGAGTGTTGATTATCTTAAATACAACTTTGACACAAAAGAATTTGTTCCTCATAGCGAAAAGCCCGCCTATATATGGTTGCAACAACTATATGGAGAGGTGAAATATCGAGGTGTATTTCTCACTGTAGGTCTCAAAGAACAACAATCTAAATTATTAAATAATAAACTCACAAGTGGCGATTTAATCGAAAGTGGCAACTCTCGCCCTATACCCGAAGTGCGTGCTGGATTCATCGATTTCCAAAACATTCCATTCACCAACGGTTGGGTGCAAATAAGTGGAGAGATTTCGTATGGGAAAGTTACCGACAATGATTGGGTGAGAAATCACTACAACCACTACAATAGCCACATTTCACAAGACACTTGGTATTCATATAAACGCGCCTATTTCCGTACAAAACCAAGCGAACGATTCTCAGTTACGATAGGCGCACAAGCAGCTGCCCAATTTGGTGGTTACACCGAAAATTATCGCAATGGAGAGAACTATCGAACCGACCATCGCACTGCCACCGTCAAAGACATGTTTGAGATGTTTATCCCACGATTGAGCGACAAAGAGGGTTTTGTGGCAGGAAACCACCTTGGCAGTTGGGACTTTATGGCACGTTATCGTCTTAAAAATGATGATGAATTAAAAGCCTATTTCCAATGGCCTTGGGAAGATGGCTCGGGCATTGGCAAACTAAATGGATTTGATGGAATTTGGGGCATTGAATACAAAAAAGCCGATAAGGGATGGGTAAACGGAGCTGTAATTGAATATCTCGATTTTACCAACCAATCGGGTCCACTGCATTGGGCTTCGGCCGATTGCCCTGGAACAACTATTACCGACCAAGCAACTGGAGGCGATGAGTATTACAACAATGCTTTTTACAACTCCTATGCCCACTATGGCATGGCTATAGGCTCTCCTTTTATGCGCTCTCCAATATACAACACCGATGGTTATCCCATGTTTATTGACAACCTTGTGAGAGGTTTCCATGTGGGATTGATGGGCAATATAAACCCACACATTGACTACCGACTACTCGGTGGATATCGCAAAGCATGGGGCGATGGTCGCATCCCTCGTGCAAATGCAGTAGAAAACACCTCATTCATGGCCGAAGTCAATTATAATCCACCCACTATTAAAGGATTATCGGTTAAGGCACAGGTAGCCTTTGACCAAGGGTCAATGTTTGGCAACAACTTTGGGTCATGCGTGACAGTTACTTACAACGGACTCCTAAATCTTGGAAAGAAATGAATATTGCAACTCGCATCATAGCATTAATAATTACAGCTCTATCATTAAATGCCTGCACCCATAACAATGGGGACATAGGCGACCTCTTTGGCACATGGAAACTTGAGTCAATCACCATTAATGGTGAAATTGACGCAAGCTATGCCAAGTCGAAAAATGTGATATGGAAATTTCAAGCGTCGGTGATGAGCATGATTAGAGCCAATGACACCACTCACGACCGAAACGAATCGTGGGGCACTTGGAGTTATGCAAATGATGAGACTCAACTACTTTTAAACTTCACTCACACCGATAACGACAATCCCCGACCTGGGATGCCTAAATATTCGCCATTGGTAGAGACACATCTTCCTAAAGCAACAATCTCAACTCTTGACATCAAAGAGTTAAACGGAAAAAAAATGATACTTACCTATCATTCCCCCGATGGAGTAGAATATACATACCATTTTAAACGATGGGCATAACATACATTGATAATAACTAAAAAGCAAAACATACGATGGATAAAAACAAAATCATGCTTGTGACCGGTGCCGATGGTTTCATTGGTTCTCACTTGACCGAAATGCTACTTGAAGAGGGCTATAAAGTGCGTGCATTATCACAATATAACTCATTCAACAACTGGGGTTGGCTCGAGGGTATTAATCATACCAACCTAGAAGTTGTTACTGGAGATGTGCGCGACCCACATTATTGCAAACACATTTCACGCGATGTTGACACAATATTCCATTTAGCAGCATTGATTGCAATACCATATTCATATATCGCTCCCGATAGTTATGTTGATACAAATGTAAAAGGCACTCTCAACATTTGCCAAGCAGCCAAGGAGAACGGAGTGCGCCGAGTGCTTGTTACCTCAACATCAGAGGTCTATGGTACAGCTCAATATGTCCCCATCGACGAGAAACACCCCAAACAACCACAATCGCCCTACTCTGCAACAAAAATTGGAGCCGATGCTATGGCTATGAGTTTTTATAACGCGTTTGAATTACCTGTGGTTATCGTGCGCCCATTCAACACTTATGGACCTCGTCAAAGTGCGCGCGCAATCATACCCACAATCATCACACAAATAGCCAATGGTGCTACTGAAATAAAACTTGGAGATCTCACTCCTACTCGCGATTTCAATTTCGTAAAAGATACTTGCCGTGGCTTTATCCAACTTGCCGACTGCGATGACGCAATAGGGCAAGAAGTAAATGTGTGTAGCAATTATGAAATCTCAATGCGCGACACCCTCAACCTCATTGCCGACATTATGGGCAAAAAGGTGAACTTTGTAGAAGACATTCAACGTCTTCGCCCAAAAAACTCCGAAGTGTTCCGTTTATGGGGTGATAACACTAAAATCAAAGGTCTTACAGGTTTTGAACCCCAATACGACATTCGTCGCGGCCTTGAAGAAACTATTAAATGGTTCACTTGCGAAGAGAATCTCAAGAAATATAAATCAAACATATACAACGTATAAACTATCCTCGACATGGACAAAAATCTGATTCTCGTGGGTGGTGGTGGTCACTGCAAATCGGTCATTGAAGTAGCCGAATCATGTGGATATAATATTCTTGGCATACTTGACCATCCATCTGAAATGGGCAAAGAAATATCGGGCTACAAAGTTATAGGCAACGATGACGACATGGCTCAATATGTCGATAAAGCACAATTTGTCGTAACCGTTGGAAGCATTAAAGACCCTTCGCTACGCAAGCGACTTCACGACCAAATCAGAGCCATAGGTGGTTCTCTTGCCACTATCATTGCCTCAACAGCATATGTATCTAAACGGGCAACTATTGGAGAGGGCACCGTAGTGATGCACTTTGCAATGGTCAATGCCGATGCTAAGATAGGCACGGGGTGCATCATAAATACCCATAGCAACATTGAACACGATGCCATTGTGGGCGACTATTGCCACATATCTACCGGTGCAATGGTCAATGGTGGTTGCATAGTGGGGAATGATGTTTTTCTCGGCAGTCAATCAGTAATGGCCAACGGCACATCAATATGCGATGGTTGCGTAATAGGCGCTGGCTCGCTTGTGCGCAAATCGTTCCGTGTAAAAGGCATATATTCGGGCAATCCTGCCATTCTTAAAATCAAAGCGAAATGAGCAAGACTTTAATTATAGCCGAAGCGGGTGTAAATCACAATGGGAACATAGAGATGGCTCTACAACTCATAGAAAAAGCTGCCGAAGCGGGTGTTGACTATGTAAAATTCCAAACATTCAAATCGGAAAAACTCGTTTCGCGCCATGCCACTAAAGCCGAATATCAGAAGGCAAACACAGATGGAGAAGACTCTCAGTTGAAAATGCTACAACAACTTGAATTGTCGCACAATGACCATTTATTGCTCATTGAGCATTGCAAAAAGTGTGGCATAAAGTTTCTTTCCACGGCATTTGATATTGAGAGTATTGATTTTCTCTCATCTCTCAACCTCGACCTGTGGAAAATCCCTTCGGGCGAAATCACCAACTTGCCCTACCTACGACGCATCGCACAAAAAGGTGGCAAGGTAATAATGTCAACTGGTATGTGTAGTGTTGAAGATATTGAAGCGGCCTTATCGATCCTCACCAACAATGGCACTGCTCTTAAAAATATCACGCTACTTCATTGTAATACTGAATACCCAACTCCATGGGCCGATGTCAATCTGCGAGCCATGCACGACATAGCCAACCGATTTAATGTGCAAGTAGGTTATAGCGATCACACTTGCGGCATTGAGGTGCCTATAGCTGCTGTTGCCCTTGGTGCAACTGTAATTGAAAAGCATTTCACTCTCGACAACAATCTCCCTGGTCCCGACCACAAAGCCTCTCTTGAGCCTCATCAACTTAAGGCAATGGTTGACTCGATTCGTCACATAGAGGAAGCTCTTGGAAACGGGGTTAAAGAGGTTACCAATTCAGAACGAAAGAATATAACCATTGCTCGCAAAAGCATCGTAGCTGCAACCACCATAAAAAAGGGAGCAGTTTTTACCGAAGACAATCTCACAGTTAAACGTCCAGGGGGAGGCATTTCACCTATGAAATGGGATGAAATCATAGGCACTACTGCTTCTCGCGACTTCTTGCCCGATGAGATTATCACGCTATAAAGATTGTATCAACCATAAATATTAATACCTTAAACAATATTCATTATGCGATTTCATTTTACAATAATTACAGCAATCATCGCATTAATATTTAATACTCATATTACTCATGCAACTACACTCCCACAGTCGGTCGATGACGCGTTAGACCAACTTAATGCTGCAATCAAAAAACAAGATGAGTATATGAGCAAGCGAATAAATTTAATTGATTCGCTTAAGGTGCTATCAACTAAAAATGGTCAATCAAATGCGAACTTATATAAACAGATTGGCGATTTGTATTGCAAATGCAACATTGACTCTGCGTTAGTTTATTATCAAAAAGGAATTGATGAAGCAATTTTAGCACACGACAGCATTACTCAACAATCATTACAACTATCAAAGATTGCCATTGAGCCAGTTCAAGGCATTGTAAAAGAATCTATCGAAAAATATGACTCAATAGGAGCAAAAATATTTACACAAAACAAGCAACACTACTACGAGGTAGGCAATCGTTTGTTCTATTTTATAGCATCATTCTACCCTCAAGACTATATTGATAGATTAAAATATGAAAATCGCGCATTACTTGCGACCGACTCACTTTATTCTATAATTGACAAATCAACAACCGATGCTCAATTATATCTTGCCCAAATTCATTCTCTTAGAAAAAATCAACCTTTAATGGTTTCTGAGCTAAAAGAGATTATTAACAGAGAAGATATCGCCCAATCTAATTTTGCTCGTGCGGCGAGCCATTTGGCCGAATACTATGGCGCAATAGGAAAAGCCGAGGAGGAAACATATTATTTGATATTGGCTTCACTCTCCGATATTTATTCAGGCACTCTTGAGGGCACTGCCTTACAAAACTTGGGCGTTATATTATCAAAACGAGGGAAAGTAGATTTAGCCTACGACTACTTAGTGCTCTCTCTTAATAACGCCATTGAATCGGGGTCACGCATTAGAGCATTACAAACCGCCGAGGTTTACCCAATTATTGCACAAACGATTAGGACAAATGACCAAAATCGTCTGACTCTTCTCTCTTGGCTTATTATCGCTCTTATCATAGCGCTAACAATCATTGTATATAGTCTCATTTTCTTACGAAAAGAAATGAAAAAACTATCGGACTTGAAAGCGAAATTAGCGCAGGCCAATGTTACAAAAGATACCTATATAAGCCAATTTCTATCGTTGAGCTCAATATATATTGAAAAACTTGAAGAGTTTCACCGCGTAGCAAAACGCAAACTCAAAGCTAATCAAACTGCCGATTTATACACTTTGATTGAATCAGAATCAATGCTAAATGAGCAAAGTCAAATGTTCTACAAAATATTTGACAACGCATTCATTCACATTTACCCCACATTTGTCAATGATGTCAATGCATTGCTTCAACCCGACAAACGCATTGAACTTCCAGCGTTGAGACTTAATACCGAACTGCGAATACTTGCATTCTTAAGATTAGGGATAGATGATAGCGAACAAATATCAAGATTCCTCGGCTTATCACTTAATACGATATACACCTATCGCAACAAACTAAAAAGCAAAGCCATAAATCGCATTTCTTTTGACTCAGATGTGATGAAAATTGGCTCAATTTCGTAATATATATAGTTATATTTTTAATATCTTATAAAAATAGTCATCAAACTGATAATCAGACAAATCATTCTTATAATAAGATGGAATATTTTTATATTTTACCTATATGTACAACATAGCACCACAAAAAGGTTGTAATTTTGCAATGCAAAACAAGAAAAGATATCATCTTTAATTCATATATATTTAAGGTTTAAAAGTTAATTGATTTCATTTAGTTATTAGATTTAGGAAAAAAGATTTGTTTTATGTTAGTTTTTGACTTTAAGTCATAAAACAATGAGCAACGTCGTGAGATGCTGCTCATTGTTTTTTTATAGAGGCCACTTGCCTTTTCTATACAAGCAAAAAATTCTTATGGTGTGAAATCAAAAAAGTGGCAACATTCTCACGAGTGCTACCACCAAGTTTTCTAAAAACAATCTATTACCCTAATTATATTCTAAAGCATATCAATCATGAAGTTGTCAAGACAGAAGTAGGCAGGATTATTCATTCCCCAAGAACTGGTATCAGATGATGTCATTTGAAAATAAACCACATCAATCCCCTCGCCAAGAGGAGTTAAGTCAACTTTCTTCCAGTTTTTAAGAATAGAAGTACCTTCAGCAAGAGCCACATCTATTTTACTGGCAATTTTTCCATCTTTTACGCCATAAATGTGTAGTGTACACCAATCGGCATCGGTAAATTGCTTATTGAAAGCCGAACCATCTCTCATTGCATAATATCCCCATGCGCTATTAGTAACATACACCTCAAGTGGATTAAATTTTCCATCTTTGTATGAAACACTGCATGCTGCCAACGCAGGTAGTGCAGTAATATCTTCACTTGAGTTCCAACAACCAAGTATATAAGCATCGCCTGCACCAGATAAACCGCCACCAGTCACAGAGCCCCATTGATGAGAGGTCCAATCGCCATCGCTTTGATTGGCGTTATCGGTAGATTTTGACGGACAAAATCCATACCAAGCATAATACACATATCCATCCCACTCTGTTGCCGATGCTTGATGACTAAAAATTAAACCATCATACTCAACTGCATCAACTGCAACATCATAGACGCCATCCCAATAACCTTCAGCATTGAATGTTACAGCAGGATTTTCATCAAAACTCACAATTACATCATCGGCATTTTCATCACAAGCAGTCATCGCTGCCAATACTAGGACCAAACATGCCCCATTACGCAAATTTCTAAATGTCTTCATCTCAAAATATATTTTATATTAATAAAAAAAGTCAATCATTTCATCGCCGTAGCCGAAATGTTTGACAAGCATTAATAGTTCTTTTTGAGATTAATTCATCTACGCTAAACTATCGTATTATTTATGCATAGCCTCACTTTTCGAGCGAAAGCGACTAATGGTGGGGTCTCAACCACCTCGGTATCTGACTTTATTATCACACCTACTATTCAGTCATAGGGGATAATGTTCACAGTTGCGCGACAGTACGTGATTCTCACACGTTTCCCGATTATTTCTTTACAAATTTACTTAATATCTCTTTAAATTTAAAATTATTTTTATACTTTTTTGCTGTCTTTTTCAAAAAAAAAGACATTATTCATTTCACCTTAAAAGCAAATTGCGAAGGTATTTCGCCTGTGGTTTGAGTCCATTTCAAAATGCCCTCGGGAGTATAGCAATGAATGCGTCCTGATGAGACATAATTGCGTGCATCAGTGATATAAATTTCGCCCGTAACTGGGTGAACAGCAATACCATGTGGCATTTTGATATTAATCTCTGTTCCGTCCTTTATAATCTTATCATCTACCACTCTCAATGTATTAAGGTCGAGAATTGAATAACTTATTGTGGTGGAATGCATGGCCTCATTTCGAGCCGAAGAATAAATATAAGCCGAGTCGCCATGAATCCACATGTCACTTATAGGGGTATTCACTTCGGCAACAACTTTATCTAATGACGGGTCGATAACATAGAGACTCGAAGGGACCAATGCATTGTCGCCACGCGATGACACATATATCATTCCACTTTTATCACGTTTCACTCGATGAAGATTTATTGCCACATCAATATCTTTAATCACCTCAAACGACCGTAAATCGACCACCGACACTGTGCGGTCATAATTAGGTGCACGATATCCGCCTGAATTTGCAATATATATTTTACCATTTGATATTGCCATCTCCTCGGGTTGATACCCCACATCTACCCTATCAACGATTTTCATTGTAGTGGTATCAATCTTAAAAATTGCTCCCAGTGGAGCTTTCGGGTCATCTTGTATAGGCGAGACATAACTACTCACATACACATGCCGTCCATAGCCTATCACATATCGACAATTAGGCACATCAATGCGTGCTATTGATTTAGCATCTGTTACATTCATAACCTCCACTTTATGCGAACAGTTGATTACTGCATACAGTTTCGAGCCATATATTTCAACATCATTCCCCACGTCGCCCAACTCCTTAACTACATTGGGATTGCGCTCGGCATAGATATTCTTATGATACACACCAGTAGTCTCATCAAAATAGTCGAGTGTTGCTTTATTTGACCCCATGTTTCCCTCGTTGATGAGATAAAACCCATCTACTCCAGTGATGCGAGGTGTTTCGACCTCGGTAGAAGTCGATGGGAATATATATATATCCTCACGACATCCTATAAGAGGCAATAATAGCAACAAAGTAAATATGTAACTTATAGCACGCATCATTTAAACACAATTTGCTCTACAGCAGCCACTTCGGTTGAACATTCACCAAGAGGGCCATTTGCTTGCAATACTCCAGTATATATTTTAATAAAATCAATTGATTCAAGTTTTATCAAATTACCTCTCTTATCAATAGCATTGTCTATATCAAGACATGATGCTACCACATTATTGGGATGCGAATCGGCATAGCCATCGTAGCACGACAGGTCAAATTTATTTGTTTCTTGATTAAACGCACCGTTATCAGGCAAACGACGTCCTACAAACGACATACTTTCATTATTTTCAACCCACATAGGGAAATAATCTTGCTGATGTTCAATTGTGCGATTTAAGTAACCGGCATCACCATTTGATGCTTCCCATGCGATATATTCGTTATCGGTAGCCGTTGCCGATGGACGATAATATGTCACTTTATAGTCGGCGTTGCTATTAAATGTTTGATTTCCTCGGAGTTCATACCAAGTATCATCGGGCTGGCCATTTGCATTGTCATCACGCATCACCAACACAATACCAGGCTCGGGCGAACCGATGCGTATTGAATTTGAGGCATCATTGGCATAGACAGCATTGCCTACCACTCTAAAGTCGGCCACGCCATCGACATTGGGAAGCGATTGAGGTAGCTTTATGGTTACGCTCCCCCCCCACGCACCTAACGATATCATATCACCATTGCTAAGCGATTCTGTTGCTTTTGCATTCATCGCCTCACGATTATCACCCACTTCGTATTCGGGTATCTCATTAACAAACTGTCCTGGTGCGGGCGAATAGTCAATAACCTCAACTTTCAATCGTTCATGTTGCATTGTTGGGGGCGTTGGTTGAGGTATATCGCCACCTTTTTCATCATCGGCACAAGCAGCCGACAAAAATGCGACCATTGCCACCACAACATATTTGCCTTTTTGCATCATATCTTATATGTTTACTTTTAACGTCACTTTATAATTTCTACCAGGCATGGGGTAATTGAGTATCACCTCATAATCTTGGTTGAAAATATTATTTACCTCAAGCACCACTCGACACTTAACCGATTTCAATGGGAAATTCCACACCAACGATGCGTCGTGAGTGTACCATGGTTGCTCATAATTTTGTGGTATATTCTCTTGAGCATTATAACGCTCTCCAGTATATATAAAACTATAATTCAAGTCCCAACCTCTCCAAGATAATCGACCTGCCACCGACCCCGAATGAAGAGGTATATACGGAATTTGGTCGCCATAATACGAATCATCGCGGTCAGTAAAGTCGCACGCTTTTTGATAGGTATAATTTAAACGCAACATGCCATCTACATTGCCTAATTTCATTATCGATTCGGCCGACAATTCTCCCCCCAAAATCTCAACAAGTCCAAGATTAAGCATAGTCCAACGGAATTGCTGACCAGCTGGATATGCAACAATCTTATTTGTCACTTTATTATAATAAGCGTCACCCTTAATTGAAAATGTTTTAAATATCGCGTGATTGAAGTTTTTTTTATACTCACTTCCTATACTATATTGCCATGTATATTCAGGCTCTAAATCTTTATTCCCTACCTCGGTATAGTACAAATCGTTAAAAGTGGGCATGCGAAAAGCCTTTTTCACAAATCCATTAACACTCCATTGGCTTGTTGATAATGGTTGCCAAGAAAGGAATAATGCTGGCGTGAACTCATCGCGAAAGGTTGTAGAACGACCTCCCACATAGTCATTTCCCGTGCAATCTTGTATAAATGTGCCTAAAACACTCGCTTGTGCACTCAATCCCTTATATTTAAATGCCGTAGCAACCGATACATATTGCGACCAACGGGTTGGATACATGAAATTATTCAAATCGGCATTCATCGTATTCCATTGAGCATCAACACTCGCCGACAAATCCCACCACGAATTAACATGAAACACATTTGCCACCGATAGGTATGCCTCTTGTTGGTAATAGTTATTATCAATATAAAGTTCCTTGGGGTCGTCGCGAAGGAAACGCATATAATCCCATGCCCACTTGGCACTACCTTTCATTTGATATCGTGGTGAAAATGAGTATTCAAAACTGCCTTGAGCAAATAGGTTACGATCCCATTGCCGTTCTCCATTGCGAAACACATTATTCACGATAGCTCCGGGAATTCCTCTTTCCGAGTCATAATAATACACTTTCCCACACCACTGCCCTCTATCTAAAAATCCGAAGGCCGAAACCTCGGCACGAAAAGCCTCAATATCGCTGTTATGACGCGTTGCTGTTGTATCATAAGCCACCGACCCATCGAGATTTAGACGACGATAACGAAAATCATATTCACCATTAGCATTTGTATATGAAGCACTTGCCGAAAGACTAATCCTATCACTCAATCGTTGTTCCCACACCACCTCGGGGTTTATGAGTCCAAAACTGCCGGCTTTTAGTTGGGTCATGAGATGAAATTTTTCATCACCACCCCATCGCGGACGGCGCGTGCGCAAGTAGATTGTTCCCGATGAGCCAAAGTCTTTGGCGCTTTGGAAAATATTGCTTTTTTGCCCGTTATATAGATTTATTTCCTCAATATTTTCAAGCGAATAACGGCCTAAATCTATTTGCCCGTTTTGAGCATTTCCGAGTTGAATTCCGTCATAGAACACACCTACATGGTGCGAGCCCATGGACCTAATGTTTATCGTCTTTATTCCTCCTACTCCTCCAAAGTCTTTAACCTGTATTCCCGAGAAATATCGTAAAGCATCGGCCACCGACTGCGAGTTGAGACTTTGTAGCATTTTCCCATCGAGTCGTTGCGAACTAATAATCTCTTTTCGACGGCTTTCGGTAATAGTCACCTCGCTCAACGAAAGGGTGTCGAGCATCTCGGCATCAATATCCGAAGCATAACTCGGCAACATTGAAACTGTGATAAGCAATAATATGTATAACCTTTGTAGCAAAAAAAATTACCCGGTTTAATTGTCATTCATTTTCTACGCCCACCCTTAAAGCGAATATTGACAATTACCGAGCAAAACCTGAAGAATTTCAGAAACCAGCCATGTAATTTAGCCACACTTTTCGAGCGAAAGCGACTAATAGTGGATTCTCAACCACTTCGGTTCCTGACTTTGAGTCAACGATTTGACATCTACACAGTTGCGCGACAGTACGTGATTCTCACACGTTTCCCGAATATTTCATCACAAAGGTATAACAAATAATTGAATATTGAGTATTAATGCAATAAAAAAATACATGCCGATGCTCATCTTCTTTATTAATCAAGATTAATCTCGTTGTGAGGGCAATTGTTAATTCTCAACTTTATTGCGTAACTTTGCACCATGAATGGTGCTGAATTTCGTAAAAAGTTAAAACAATGGATGCTACCCATCGCAATGATAGGTGGTGTAGTTCTACACGAAACACTCGACAAAGTCTCTTTTATTACCCCCTACCTCATATTTGCCATGTTGGTCATAACCTTTTGCAAGGTAAAGCCTCGCGAATTTAAGGTTGAACGCATGTCGTGGTGGCTGCTTCTCGTTCAAATTGGAGGAGCTTTAATATCATATTTTATAATAGCCCCATTTAATGAAGTGGTAGCACAAGGTATTATGATATGTTTCCTATGCCCAACAGCCTCGGCTGCTCCTGTGGTAACCGGGATGCTTGGTGGTAGTGTATCGCGCGTGACAACGTTTTCAATCATGAGCAATATAGCAGTTGCCATTATTGCTCCTATATTATTTGCCAAATTCACTTCAACTGGCGCAGAGATAACCCTTCCAGCAACAATTGATGCAGGATTGTCTATACTCCAAAAAGTTGCACCCCTGTTGATTTTACCCATGCTAATTGCCTTCATTTTACAACGCGTCACCCCTAAATTGAATAAGGCGATTGCTAATCATCATAGCGTATCGTTTTATTTATGGGCAATCGCATTGTTTATTGTCGTTGGCCGGGCTGTGAGTTTCATCATCAACGAGCCTCGAGAAGAAATACCATCGATGATAATTATAGGGATAGGAGCTGCAGCGGTGTGTGTATTCCAATTTTGGATTGGGCGCAAGATAGGTGCAAAATATGGCGATAAAGTAGCAGGCGCACAAGGATTAGGGCAAAAAAACACTATTCTTGCAATATGGATGACTCTAACATGGTTGCACCCTCTTGCATCAGTAGGTCCTGCAACATATATTGCGTGGCAAAATATAATCAATTCAGCCCAGGTATATAATAGGGGCAGGAATTGTAAAAAAAATTAAATTACACTTAAGATTTTGGTCATAAAAACTTTACACCTATATTTGCGTTATAATAGAAAAAATGGATAGTTATGGATAGTATGTATGAAATCCTCAAAGGCTTACCGTTGTTTAATGGAGCTACAACTGAACGCATTTCCGACATTGTGGGAAAAGCGAAGTTCCATTTTTTAAAATACCTTGCAGGAGAGCGATTAATTACATCGGGCGAACCTTGTACTCACATAAAGTTTGTTATCTCAGGGCAAGTGCGTTCAACTATAGCAAACGCATCTGATCGTTTTAAAGTTTCTCAAACATTATCGGCCCCCAATGTCATAGCCCCAGAGTTCCTATTTGGACTTGCCACCAATTATCCATGTACTGTCGAAGCAATAACCGATGTGAGCATTTTACAAATATCAAAAAACGATTACATAACCATCCTTAATCGCGACCATATATTCCTATATAACTTTATGAATATATTATCGATGAACGCTCAAAAATCGGTTGACGGCATCCTTGCTCTATCATCGGGCAATCTTGAAGAGCGCATTGCATTTTGGATTATAGCACTTACACAAAGTAGTGGAAGCGATATAAAAATATCTTGCCGACAACGCGACCTTTACTCCCTCTTTGGAGTGCAACGCACATCGTTCTTCTCAACTCTTGAATCTATGAAGCAACGTGGCATCATTGATTATACTCAAAATGAAATTAGTGTAATCTCTCGTCCCGATTTAGTAAAATTAATTCGTTAATAAAGTTCATTTAATACAACAAAAAGGCAAATGGTTAAGCAAGACCATTTGCCTTATTTTTTACCCACTTTTTCGCGCATTTTTACTACTTTCAACCATAGAAAAACGCCATATTATTCAATATTAGCATTTATATTCACTATAAATCATATTATCACTAAAACACACAAACTCAAAATATTACATATCATATTATTCATTTTCCATTTATATTATACTTATATTTTGATTCAACACTCCACTAAATGCAATAAATTTGCAATGTAAAATAATTAATTAGCCTAAAGGAATAGGCAATAATAGATATAATATATTAGGAAATAATTTTTAGGGTTAGTATTTAATGTTAGATTTTAGATGCGTTTAAGCACTACATGAAAAAAGCAAAAATTGATAATCGTGTTTTATGTTAGGTTTGTTTAACTTGGGAAACCAAGAAACATAAAGAAGCCAACCTGTGAAGGATGGCTTCTTTTATTTTTACACATTGTCACGTCCTGAAATAGCGTTACACTAAAAAGAGTAAAGCTATGGAAGAAAATGTTAAAGGCTTGTATATCAAGCGAACGCAACGAGATTATCCGATGAGTTTCAAATTGCAAGTAGTCCGAGAAGTTGAGAGCGGAG
>JAZTZO010000034.1:0-2279 GCA_045637505.1 Muribaculaceae bacterium
AACTCTTAAAGAAGAACGCAAGCGTGCAGGTCT
Organism: Muribaculaceae bacterium; assembly: GCA_045637505.1. Lineage (GTDB taxonomy): Bacteria > Bacteroidota > Bacteroidia > Bacteroidales > Muribaculaceae > RGIG4079. The sequence continues at coordinate 34 of JAZTZO010000034.1, forward strand.
TACACAGCAAGAACTTGCTGAAAAGATTGGAACTAAAAAAACTTACATTTCCCGACTTGAAAATGGCAAAGCTGATATTCAATTAAGCACTCTTTTCCGTATTTTTGAAGGATTAGGTCGTCGTGTAAGTTTGACTATTCTTTAATATAAAAGAATACTTCTCTATATCAAAGCTCACTCATTCGAGTGGGCTTTTTTTGTCTTTTAGTGAGCGAAGTTTTGACCATACTTTTGCATTGAATTTAATTCTTAAATACTATGATAGACATTTCAAATCTTACTTCGCTCATTACTGCGTTCCGTCAAGAGACAGAACAAGGCAGTATATCTCCCGAAACACTCGGTGCATTGCTCCAAGCTATCGCTAATCAGTTGCAGAGTGCTACCACTGACCAGGAGCAATCCAAGTTGACGAACATCTATAACAACTTGCTGAAAATGGGCAATTGTTTGACAAACCTTGCCCAAGGCGACACTGACCGAAACAATGTGTTGGGAGATTATACCTTTTATAATGTTGTGTCGGGAATACCCTCGGCACAAAGAGGACAAGTCCTTATCAAGCAAGCCACCACCGAACGTGCAGGAGCAATGAGGGCTCAGCAAGTGATTGACCTCAATGCAGCCAAGAAAGGTGTGGCAACACTTGAAGACGCTGTGGCTCAAATTAACACTCAGCTCGAAGAACTGAATGGTTATATTGAATCGACTGACGGTGTTGTTCAAACCTTAGCCGATGATATGTATAATGCCAAGTCTAATTTGAACACGCTCAACAATCGTGTGTCGGTCGTACCCATTCGTCGTGGTGTAATCACGATTGACCCTTCAAGCATCACTTCGCCCATTGGCAACTATTTCAAATACAGCATGGCTGACGGCTATTATGAAATAGTGCGTGGTGGCATGCTTATCGGCCGTGCCATATCTTTTCAGTTTGGCAACTTCCGAGTGTTCGATGTTATCGGTCTTTGCTTCATAAACTCAGGTTCTTTCGTTTATCACGATAGGTTTGACCACATTCTTGTGCGTGTCGCTCAGAATGGCGTGGTGTACGCTACCGGTAGCCTTGATACGATTGATTTGCAAAACCAAATCAATCTAAAACAAGACCGACTTGAAGCCGGGGCTGGGATTGAGATTAGTGGTAACACAATCTCGGTAAATGTTGTTCCCGAAACAACCTACACGCTCAATTTTGCAGCTTCTGATGGTGTAATCTCTGGTAATTTTGACAAGACCATTTACAACGAACTTCGTCAAGCTATCGAAGATAACAAGACGATCGTAGTAATTAGTGATGTTACTATCATTACAGGTGCAAGCACTGTTCTTGCCGACGGTTATATCGTTATCCGTTACTGCGTGCCTCGTATTCAAGACGATAACGCTACAGTTGTTCTTGGTGTATATGAACTCAAACTCTCTGAGACAACATACACAAGTAAATCTATTCACAAGGTGCTTTCAGCTGCTTAAATCTTGATATTATGAAACGCTCAAACAAAAAACTCACAATTCAACTCGCTTGTGCCGTGGCAATGGTCGCACTCGGTTGCTCGCTCTTGATTGCCGGGTTTATCGTTCCACCGCTCGGTGTAATTGACGGCTCGGTGCTAATCGCTTTCGGCGAAATTCTCACCTTCGTCGGAGCGTTATTCGGTATCGATTATCATTATAAAGCTAAATCTTAACGCTATGAGAAACATCAATAAAATCATTGTTCATTGCTCGGCTACGCCTGAGGGTAAAGCGTTCAGCGTGGCTGATATTCGTCGTTGGCACTTGCAACGAGGATTTTCCGATATTGGTTATCACTTCGTGGTTTATCTCGATGGTTCGGTGCATGTGGGACGACCACTTCATAAAAGTGGGGGCCACTGCATAGGCTTTAATGCCCACTCCGTAGGCATCTGTTATATTGGGGGGCTTGCCTCTGACGGCAAAACCCCTAAAGACACTCGCACTGACACACAAAAGGCGTCGCTCGTGAAGCTCATTACCGAACTTCGGCAACAGTTCCCTAATGCCTCGGTGCATGGGCATCGTGAATTTGCCAACAAAGCGTGTCCCTGTTTCGATGCACATAAGGAGTATAACGATTTATAATCTTTTCCGTTATGAGAAATCTTACAATCATCTTCTTGCTCGTGGTTCTCACTTCGTGCCACTCAAAAAAGAACATTGCAAGTTCGGGTTCGGCTAATGCCAACACAATCGCCACGACGGATATGCGCGTGAGTACA
>JAZTZO010000035.1:0-2071 GCA_045637505.1 Muribaculaceae bacterium
AACTCATACCGAAACATCAACAACTCCGGTAGGCATCAGCAAAGGATTTGCTCCTCTTGAACAATATACCGGAGTCTCACAATTTTCACCAGCAACAGATATTTATGCCATTGGTGCAACAATATATAACATGCTTTCGGGGCAAATACCTCCCGAATCAATGTATCTATTGGAAGAAGATTTGCCTCACATAAATGGGGTTTCTAATCAAATCTGGACCGCCGTTACATCAGCAATGCAAACACGACGCAATCAACGACCTCAATCGGTTAAAGATTTTCAGTCTTTACTCTTGTTGGGACAAGTTCCAATTGACAATAATTCTTCTACAATAAGTGAACATCAACTCACTGACAATAATGACCGAACAATTATTCAACACTCACCTAACAAAACGACTGAAGAAACGTTTAACTTAGAACAAATATATAACGTTTCAGAGCCAGTAGATTCTGACACAACACCATCTTCTATTATATCAGGATTATCAACATCTCAAGATATTGAATCTACAATTATATCTAATCCATCTCAACAACCACCCAAATTCCAAAACGACAGGGCTCAGGTCAAATACGAAAGGCCTAAATTAACAATTATTGAAGATGAGAACAATCTTAACAACAAAACTAACCGCAAAAAAATACTAATACCTATTATTATAATTATACCTATTTTAATTTATGTTATTACCCTCGCCCAAGAAGGAGCTAGTACCGAAACTTATTTCGCTGTTGATTCTGCTGCCACATGTGATACCTCGATAGTCATAACCCCTGGGCAAGAAATTGACCTTGGGCTACCAAGTGGAATTATTTGGGCCGGTTGGAATGTTGGAGCAGAATCTGCAGAACAAAGTGGGGAATTTTATGCATTTGGAGAAACAGAAACTAAGGAAATTTTCACAGATAACAACTTCATAGGATATGAAAATGTTCCTTCATCAATAAGCGAAACACAATATGATGTTGCTCGCAAAAAGTGGGGAGAAAATTGGAGAATGCCTACCAAAACTGAATTAGAAGAGTTAATTAATCATTGCTCATGGGAGAATGTGTACTATAACGGCGTCCAAGGCTATAAAGTTACAGGGCCAAATGGAAATAGTATTTTCTTACCTGAAGATGGCACCAATGTATACGATGATCATAGGATTCTATATTCCCATTATCTTTCTGGTGATGCTTGTTATGAATTATCGTTGTCCGACATGCCAGAACTTGTTGGGGGCTGCGCTGGTGGCAAACGAGTCCGTCCCGTAAAAAGCTATTAACTAATATTTAATTACACTAAAGCTTAAAACAGAATGAACTTCAATAGATTTATAGAATATCAATTTAACATCAATGGAATTAAGTAAAAATCATATACTTCAAGGGGGCAAATATCGCATCATTGAAAAAATAGGTCAAGGTGGATTTGCCATTACATATAAGGCTAATTTTGCCACTGAGGTAACTGGAACAATGGGGAAAATCACAACCGATGTAACAGTTGCCATTAAAGAGTTTTTCTTTGCTGACTATTGCGTGCGTGACTCTGACAATTCATTTATCACTGTTTCATCCCCCACTGGGAACCAAATATTCGGTAAATTCAAAGAAAAATTAAGGAAAGAGGCCACTATTCTATCTCGATTGCGCCACCCTAACATTGTATCGGTTTTTGATATATTTGAGGAAAACAACACGATATATATGGTAATGGAGTATATCGATGGATTCTCGCTAAAACAAACTATAATAAACCAAGGAGGACACCTTAATGAAGCGACAACTTTGCGCTATGCCTCTCAACTTTGTGAGGCTGTTACCGAAATCCATCGCAACAATGTGTTACACCTTGACATTAAACCTGGAAACATTCTAATTGACAACAATGACAATGTAAAACTCATTGACTTTGGAATTAGCAAACAATACAACTCCGAAACTCATACCGAAACATCAACAACTCCGGTAGGCATCAGCAAAGGATTTGCTCCTCTTGAACAATATACCGGAGTCTCACAATTTTCACCAGCAACAGATATTTATGCCATTGGTGCAACAATATATAACATGCTTTCGGG
>JAZTZO010000036.1:0-12652 GCA_045637505.1 Muribaculaceae bacterium
CCTGATGAGATGCATCGCCAAGATAAAAAAGAAATTATAACTTACAGAACCAAAAATGACAACACGGCATGCCGTGTTGTCATTTAAAAAACTTTTAGTATTTTTGTATCAAATCCTGTAACGGTTTTTCAGGACGACACATTTTCTAGTTTTTTTAGTCTTCTAGGGCTACTAGGTCTACTAATAGAAGACATAGAGGTCTTAGTAGACGTATTTACTTCCCGGTCCTATTTTTTGTCTTGAGAGTTGCGATAGTTTAAGCGAGCTTTGTGCATTGATTCTCTAATTCCACCGTTCTTGACAAAGTCTTCTTGAAGACGGTCGATGATTTTTCTTAATAATAAATCGGTTTGATGAATTAATGTTATTGCGATATTTGCAATTGTTTCATCACTTCTTTCTTTGATTGCTTCGCGATAGTAGGCTGAATCATTATGCTTTGAGCAAACTTTTCGTGTTTGTTGTGCTTTTTCACTATCTAAATTCCATTGTTCTAATCCTCTTACTCTTAAATAATCTTCGTAGTCAAGCAATAATTCTTGAAGACTCGCTTTGGCTACATTCATGAGTTTGATTTCGGTTTCAGAAGATGTAACACCGGCCCCATTTCCTTCGGCAATATTTTGCTTACACGAGCGTGCAGCTTGTATCATTTGGTCAATAGTGCGATCGCCTATTGAAAGATATTTCTTTGCAAAATAATAGGTGATGTCATAGATGCACTCCGACTTTTGAAAGGCAATTAAATCACGAAAATTGCCCTTGTTGGGAAGAAAACTATGTTGCATGGTATTGTGAAATTATAGTGGTTGAAATAGGTCTTCTAGGTCTATTAAGTCAACTAAGTCCCCTAATAGAAGACATAGAGGACTTAGCAGACATAGTAGACTTATATTAGATTATTTCTTTGTCAATGGAGAGTAGTCGCGTGAGTAGCGGAGCATTTGTTCGATGTAGCCTTCGCCATAAGTGATTTTCACATCGGTGATTTCGCCATTGGCATCTTTTTCGAGAGTGTAGATTGGGTTAACAAAACCGCGATAAGGTGCAATGTTGAGTGATGCGTAACGGTCGAGCACTTCTTTGTGGAGTTGTGGGTCAACTTTTACAGCATATTTTTCAACCAATACGCGTCCAGCTTCGTAGTCACCTTCACTCTTGATGCGTTGAATTTCGGCAAGTTGTTTTCCGAAGATTTCGCGCAATTTGTCGTAATCGTTGATTTTTATATATGTTTCGCCATTGATTTTAGCGAGTTCTACCACATTTTCGGCTTTACCCATTTCGTAAGCCCATTCAGCGATGAGTTTACGGTTACGCATATGTGCTTCTTCTACATCTTTGCCTGGCTCGATGCGCATGAGCTGAGTCATCATACCATTGAGCAAGTATTTGTAGTATTCAGCTTTGTAAGCATCTTTGTTATCGAGCAATCCGAGTTCAACCAATTTGGGGTCGGCAAGGTAGTAGAGTGCAAAGAGGTCGGCGCGAGTTTCTTCGAGAGTAGATCCATGAGCTTTGAGAGCATCGGGGTCAACACCAGGAAGAAGTTTGCCACTACCATGACCAAGACATTCGTGGAGGTCGGTGTGGAGATTGTCGGTGATGAAGAGGTATTTGTTCATCAATTCGCGAGTTTCTTCGTCGATAACAAATTCTTCATTGAAACCATTGCCATGCGACGCTTCGTCGTAGGCCTGAGTGATATTTTCGATTGTCACTGATTTAGAGCCATGAGCAGCACGAATCCAGTTGGCATTAGGGAGGTTGATGCCGATAGGAGTAGCAGGATAAGCGTCGCCCGATAGGATTGCGGCAGTGATAACTTTAGCCGAAACACCTTTCACTTCTTCTTTGCGGAAGCGAGGGTCGGTGGGAGCGTTGTCTTCAAACCATTGAGCGTTTTCGCTGATGATTTCGGTGCGTTTAGAAGCTTCAACATTTTTGAAGTTTACAATTGATTCCCATGCACCCTTCATGCCGAGTGGGTCGCCGTAGCTTTCGATGAAACCGTTGATGAAGTCAACTTGTGAAGTTGTATCGTTTACCCAAAGGATTGAGTATTCGTCAAAGGTGCGAAGGTCACCACTATTATAATATGAAATAAGTGATTCGATAACTTTGCGTTGTGCATCGTTTTCGGCATATTTTGCTGCTTCGGTGAGGTTTTCAACGATGCGAACAATAGCGTCGTTGTACATGCCACCTACTTTGTACACTTGCTCAATAACTTTGCCGTTTTCTTTAACCAATCGTGAGTTCAACCCATAAGAGATAGGGGTTGAGTCGTTAGGATTCTTGACAGTAGCATAATAAGCCTCAACTTCGGCTTGTGTGATGCTGTCGTAGTAGTTACAAGCCGATGTAGTGATGAGGTCTTGACCTTCGGCTTGGTTCACGCGTTTAGCCATGAAAGTGGGGTCAAATATCACCTTCTTGAGGATTTCAAGATTAGCAGGTTGCTTGTCGGCAGGTAGTGTATTTACTTGTGCTGTGAAAAATTCTTGAGAAAATTCGGGAGTGAATTTGTCGCATGAGTAGTGGTGGTGAACACCATTGGCAAACCACACAAGTTTCAAATATTTTTCAAATGCTTTGAAATCGTTGCTCTCTTTGTCGCCATTGTAGTTTTGATATATGTTCTCAAGAAGAGTACGAATTTCGAGGTTGTATTTGCAGTTTTGGTCGGTGAGGATATCGCGTCCCACGATAGCAGCCTCCGATAGATAATAGATGAGTTTCTTTTGTTGGAGTGTGAGGTTTTCAAACTCGGGTACTTTATAACGAAGCACCTCAATATCGGCAAATCGATCAACTATATAGTTGAATTCTTGTTCTTGAGCCATATCGTTGCAAGAAGTTAATGAAAGAGCGATTAATGCTCCTGGAATGATTTTTTTGATAATTGACATAAGTATGATGTATTAATGTTATTCTACATAAAGAATAAGCCCTTTGAGGTATTCCCCTTCGGGGTGATAGATATTGATAGGGTGGTCGGCTGGTTGGGTGAGTTGATGTAGAATTCTCACTTTGCGACGCGATTGAGCGGCAGCCGAGAATACTGCAAGACGGAACTGATCTTTATTTACAGCTTGTGAACATGAGAATGTAAACAAGATGCCTCCCGAACTGATTTTCTCGAATGCTTTTGCATTGAGTCGTTGATAACCACGAAGGGCATTCTTCAACGCGCTACGATGCTTGGCAAATGCTGGAGGATCGAGCACGATGAGGTCGTAGCTATCTTTTTCCATTGAATCGAGGAATTTGAATGCATCTTCGGCATATGATTTATGTCGAGCATCACCAGGGAAGTTTAATTCTACATTGGCATCGGTGAGCTTAATAGCCTTTGCCGAACTATCAACCGAGTGAACCAACTCGGCACCACCTCGCATTGCGTAGAAAGAAAATCCACCAGTGTAACAAAACATGTTTAACACACGGCGACCATGGGCAAAATGTTCAAGCAGACTGCGATTGTCGCGTTGGTCAACAAAGAAGCCAGTCTTTTGCCCTTTGAGCCAATCGACATGGAATTTCAATCCGTTTTCTATAGCCACATTAGTCTCAAATCCACCAATAAGATAGTCGTTTTGAGGGTCGAGTTGAGCCTTGTAGGGGAGAGTGGTCTCTGATTTATAATATACATTCTTGATTTCAATACCATCGAGAGCCACGAGTGCATTGGCTATCTCGGTGCGAGCAAAGTGCATACCTGGAGAGTGTGCTTGAACCACGGCAGTATTGCCATATATGTCCACAATGAGGCCAGGAAGAAAGTCGCCTTCGCCATGTACAAGTCGGTAAGCGTTGTTGTCTTCGCGATTAAGACGCAATGCTTTGCGTAGTTTTAAGGCTTCGGCAAGGCGTGTAGCGAAGAATTCTTGATTAATCGCAGTTGTGCCAAAATCAAGAATGCGCACCATGATGCTACCTATTTGATAATGTCCCACACCTATATGTCGGCCATCATTGGTGACAACATCTACAATGTCCCCCTCCTCAAGATTATTGGGCATCGTGGCTATTGCCCCCGAAAATACCCAGGGATGAAATCGATTGAGAGAATCTTCTTTGCCTCGTTTGAGAGTTATGATAGGGTTGCTCATGAACTATGAATTATTTTATAAAGAATCGGTATATATCGTTGGCATTGGCATAAATTAGCAATGCAAAGAGTAGTCCCATACCCACCATTTGAGCATATTCAAGGAATTTTTCGCTTGGTTTGCGACGAGTGATGATTTCGTAGAGAGTAAACAACACATGGCCACCATCAAGCGCTGGTATAGGAAGAATGTTCATAAATGCCAATATTACTGAAAGGAACGCTGTGATGTTCCAGAATTTAAACCAACTCCAGCTTTCGGGGAATAAGTCGCCAATCGCACCAAATCCACCAAGGCTTTGAGCTCCTTCAGAGGTGAATAGATACTTGAGTGAGCTCACATAGGTAACCATCTGGTTGCATCCCATTTCAATTCCTTTAGGAATGGCTTGGAAGAAATTATATTCGATAGTTTTTGTTGGGTATATATCGGTGATTTGTTTGAGTTGAATACCCACTTTGCCAGCATTAGAAGGGGTTATTTTGACCGATAAAGGTTGACCATTGCGAATCACGCCCATTTCCACCTCTTTGCCCTTGTTTTTTAATAACTCGGCAGTAAATTCGGTATATGATGGGGTTGTGACACCAGCCACCGACACCAATTGGTCGTCGGCTTTAAGCCCGGCCTTTTCGGCAGCTTCGCCATTTACCACTTTTGCAATATGCACGGGCAAGCGATAGCCTAAAAAACCTTTCTCATCATTTAATTGGAAAATAAAATTGTCGGGAATAGCAATGTTTACAGTGTCTTTTCCGTTGCGAAGAACTGTGACTGTTTTTGCTTCTACCATCTTCATGATGTGATCGTGGTCGGCAGCATCAATTTTTTCGCCATCGGCAAGCAAGGGAATGTCGCCATTTTGGAATCCTATTTTCTTGGCTGTATCAACATATTCAAAACCTGCGGTTGCTTTATCAAATTCGATATATTGCTCACCCCAAGTGAATGCAATACCAGCGTAGATGACAATAGCAAGGATGAAGTTGAACAACACACCACCCACCATCACGAGCAAGCGTTGCCAAGCTGGTTTGGTGCGGAACTCCCAAGGTTGAGGTTCGGCCGAGAGTTTTGATGCATCTTGAGTTTCATCAATCATACCTGCAATTTGTACATATCCACCAAGGGGTAACCAACCGATACCATACTCGGTGTCGCGCCAAGTGGCTTTTTCGCTTTTGGGTGCGTCATCGGCAGGTTGTGATGCGTCTTTTTTGTCTTTGAAGAACGACCATTTTTTAGTCTTGGGATTATACTTTACGAGATAAAACCAAGGGTTGAAAAATAAAAAGAACTTGTCAACTCTAATGCCAAAAATGCGAGCAAAGATATAATGCCCAAATTCGTGAATGATAACAAGCAACGATAGTGCGGCTACTAATTGGCCGGCTTTAAGAAGAAATGCTTCCATTAAAATTTCATTTGTTTAACGAGCGACTCGGCATATTGGCGTGTCGCAGAATTAGTATTAACATAATCTTCATAAGAGGGCGATGCTATATAAGGCATCTTCTCTAACGATTGTAGAATTATCTTATAAATGTCGAGGAACCCTATTTGTTCACGAAGGAATGCTGCAACAGCAATCTCGTTGGCTGCGTTGATGATGCAAGCCGAGTTGCCACCTTTCTCAAGTGCATAATAACTCAAGTTGATGCCGGGGAAACGATTGGTGTCGGGCGCTTCAAATGTGAGGTTGGCATAATCCGAGAGTTGTAAACCTCGCTCAGAAGTTTCTAATCGAGTAGCATCGCCAAGGGCATAGCGAATGGGGAGATGCATATCGGGGATGCCGAGTTGAGCTTTCACTGCACCATCGACAAATTCCACCATTGAATGTATAATCGATTGTGGATGCACAACTGCCTCTATGCGATTTGCTTCTATACCAAACAGCCAATGCGCCTCAATGATTTCAAACGCTTTGTTGAGCATTGTCGCTGAGTCGATTGTGATTTTTGCTCCCATATCCCAGTTTGGGTGGCGAAGCGCATCTTTCACAGTCACACTTTTTAATCGTTCGGCTTCAAAAGTGCGGAATGGACCACCCGATGCTGTGATGATGAGTTTTTTAATCGATTGGGGGTCTTCTCCCACAAGGCATTGATATATGGCCGAGTGTTCCGAATCGACAGGGATAACCTTTGACTTTGACTCTTTGAGGAGATTTGTGACCAATTCACCTGCCACAACAAGAGTTTCTTTATTGGCAAGAGCGATATCTTTACCCGCTTTTATTGCGCTGATAGTAGGTGCTAATCCACTATAACCCACAGTAGCAGTTACTGCCGTATCAACGCAATCAAGAGTCATTGCGTCGGCAATGGCTTGTGCGCCAGCTGCTGTTTTGATGCCATGAGGAGCTAATGCTTCTTGCAATTGTGCATATTTGCTTTCGTCGGCAATAATGGCATATTGGGGACGGCATTTTAGCGCTTGTTCAATGAGTTGTTCCACTTTTGAACCAGCAACAAGCACAGTAGCAGTAAATCTATCGGGATACTCGGCAATGATGTCGAGAGTCTGTGTGCCGATTGACCCAGTAGAGCCTAAAACAGCGATGTTTTTATGTTGAATAGCTTCGTTTAATTTCATAATATGGCTAATATAAACCAAAATGCAAATTTAGCGAAATTTATTCAATCATTCAACATTCAATTACTTAATAAATGATAAGAGAAAGAGGGAAATAATGCAGATAATTAAAAGTTGAGAGTTAAAAATTGAGTATAATTAAAAAACTACCAATTCTTTATTCAATTTTTCAAAACACTTAGATTGAGAATTCTTTTAATGAGGCATCATAAATACAAAACAGGTAGGCCAATGAACCTACCTGTTATATGTTTACATAATGGGGAATTAATTACCGTAGTTGTAAGTTTTGATAACTTCGCCAACGGATGCTTCTCCCGAAACGCTTACTTTTGATTTTATGATTTCAACGGACCCTTTCCATGAAGGATGGTTAGATTTGTGTTTTTTATATACAGCATCACAAGCAGCAATTACTTCTTTGTCCTTTTCAGATGTTGTATAGTTTTCGCCAAGGGTGTTTTTGATTGCTTCATTATATTCTGCAATACCAAAAAGTGCATCAAACGCATCAGAGCCAGAAGCAGAAAGGTTTCCATTAGCAGAATAAACGATGAGACCTGGTTCATCTTCTTCAGAACAAGATGTGAAGTTTAACGCCATTGTCATAGTGATGACAACGAGGAGAAGAGTTTTCCAAAAATTTTGAACTTTCATAAATTTAGTTTTTTAATATTAATATTAGGGTTAGATATCTATTGTAGCAGTTCTAATAAAATGATTCTCACATGTGATGATGTAGCAAAGATAAATAAATTTTGTAAAATACAAATGAAGAATAGGAAAAGTAATGCTAAGAAACGAAAGATTATCACTATTTGATTATTTCTTTTTTCTCCTCTTTCATTTTCTCTCTTTTTGAACATTGTGGAGCGATTATGCGTTATGTGGGTAATTAACGATTTGAAATATTTGTTTAATTAAAATCTACAAAACTATGAAGAAGAATTTATTGTTAGTGATGGCTGTCGTTGGTGTGGCGATGGTGTTGCCAAGTGTGGCGATGGCGCAAGATGATGATTATGTAGTGGTTGAGGAAGATGTAACCATTGTTGACATGAGTCAATGCAAGGACATCTATCATTCATCGTGGAAAGACAACTGGTTTATGCAAATGGGTGCTGGCATGAATCTCCCCATGTTAGAAAATTATCTGCCCGATGGAACCGAAAAACGCCACATCACAGCTGCCTATAATATGGGCTTTGGTAAGTGGATGACTCCCTATCTTGGATGGCGCATGAGTGCCCTTTATGGTGCAATTCATTGGGATAACAATGTGTATAGCAAGGCAAAGTATGTCAATGCCAATTTCGACTTAATGTGGGATATGTTTAACTCGGTGGGTGGTGTGAACTCTGATAGAGTGTTTAGTATAGTGCCATTTGTGGGACTTGGTGGTACCTACACATGGGATTTTAGTCCTAATACTCCAGCTATTCGCACCTCTTATGGCGACAAGCCCAATCAATGGACATTGCCCGTTTCGGCCGGGTTGCAAATGCGTTTCCGTTTGTGCCGTTATGCCGATTTCTTTATCGAAGGTCGTGCACAATTCTATGGCGACAATTTCAATAACTATGCCTATGGCGAGCCTGTAGATGTGAATATTACAGCAATTGGTGGTTTCTCAATTAATTTTGGCGGTCGCAACTATAAAGCATACAATCCTTGTGGCGACCTCGGATATATAGCAAGCCTTAACGACCAGGTGAACGATCTACGCGCATCGCTTGCTGTGTGTAGTGCTGCTCTTGCCGATGCCGAGGCGCAATTGCCTTGTCCCGATGTGAAACCAGCTCCAGCAGTAAAACCTGCACCAGTCAAAGATGTAATTTTACTCTCAACAGTGCGTTTTGCTCGCAATTCGGCTGTGATTACCGACACCGAAATGGTAAATGTGTATAATGTGGCTGAATGGTTGATGGAAAATCCCAAGCAAAAAATTGTAATCAAAGGGTATGCCGATGAACAAACTGGCACAAGCGACTATAATATGAATCTTTCACGCCAACGCGCTCAAAATGTCCACGATGCATTGGTTGATTATGGTGTAAATGCTTCTCGCTTGTCAATCCAAGCCGAAGGTAGTAGTACTCAACTCTATGATACCAACGATTGGAATCGCATTGTAATCTTTGCCCCTACTAAATAATACATAGAGCAATAACAATAGCAAAACAAAGGAGGTGTGTCGTTTGATATTGACACACCTCCAATTATTTAACTTGATTAGTCTATATGGCCTATTAGCCCTATATGACTTATTTCTTATTTCCAGTTTTTAATAATCTTTGTCACGGTTTTTGTTACATTGGCCGAGGCAAAGTCATGTTGCATAGCCACTTCGAGTGGCACTTTTTCTTCAAGAATAGGGTAGATGCCTGCAAATCCCATTGCATTGAGTTCGTCGCAAGGCTCTACACAACCACCTATGGCTACTGTGGGAATTCCTGCTTTTTTAGCACGAGCAAGCACTCCGGCAGCAGTCTTTCCTTTGGGCGTTTGGAAATCAACCTTACCTTCGCCAGTAATAACGAGGTCGGCATCGGCTATGCGATTATTGAAGTCAATAGCATCGAGCACCATTTCCACACCACTACGCAATGTGCCGTTGAGGAATGCACGGAATGCACCACCCATACCACCTGCAGCACCTGCACCAGCCATGGGAACGATATCTATTCCATATTTTTGTTCAATGACCTTGGCAAATGAAGCCATTCCTTTGTCGAGCGACTCAACCATTTCGGGCGATGCGCCTTTTTGTGGGGCAAACACATATGCTGCACCTATAGGACCACAGAAAGGGGTGTCAACATCACATGCAATAGTGAATGTCGATTCACGCACCTCGGTAGGCACTTGCGAGTCATCAATTTGCGCAATGTCACCAAGTATTCCACCACAACAACGCTCTATCTCGTTACCTTGAGCATCTACAAATTTAAATCCGAGCGCTTGCAACATACCTGTGCCAGCATCATTGGTTGCACTGCCACCTATTCCCACAAGGAAATTGCGACAACCTCGCTTCATGGCATCGAGAATCATTTCGCCGGTGCCAAAGGTTGATGTTTTTGAAGGGTCGCGCTCCTCAACTGCGATTAGAGGCAATCCACTTGCCGATGCCATTTCGATAATAGCAGTAGTGCCGGCTATGCCATATGTGGCAGCAACAGGCGCATCAAGCGGACCTTTTACATCGATAGTGATAAGTGAGCCACCAAGAGCATCTACCACTGCATCAACAGTGCCTTCGCCACCATCGGCCACATTTATCTCTATTACTTCGCAATCGGGATATATTTCATGCACTCCACGAGCAGCACTCTCAGCAACATCTTTAGATGAAAGTGAGCCCTTGAATGAATCAGATGCAACTACAATTTTTTTCATATTGAGTATATTGTTTTTCGTGATATTTTATTAGCCAATAAACATATATGTGAGTACCGTTCCCATTGCGAGAATGAAACCAACGAGAGTTTCGTAGGGGATAAGTTTCAATCGTTGGTTCACACTCATACCCATTGTTCCGCCTGTAGCATGGAAGAATGAACCATGGGGTAGGTGATCAAGCACTGTTGCACCCGAGTTGACCATTGCTGCTCCCCACACTGCAGTAACACCGGCAGCCATAATGGCTTCGCCAAACGATGCCGAAGCTATTGTTGCCCCAGCTGTAGATGAGGCTGTAGCAGCCGACATAATAGCACCCGATATTGGAGCCATAAATGTGCCACCATTGGCAAAGCCCGAGAGCGCATCAACCAGTACATCTTTAATAGCTGATGCTTTTATAATACCTGCAATAGTGCCTGTTCCAACAAGCAAAATTGCGATGCCCGACATCTTTTCAAGGCCATATGCAATACATGAACCTGCTTTTTTGTAATATCCAGTAGTGATAATTCCCACAATACCTCCCACAGGTAGCGCAATCATAGGGTCAACAACGATGTCGCATATAGGACGAAGAGCCATAAGCGCAATTGTTACGATAGGACCGGCAAGACTTGCCCATAATGATGGAAGATTTTCTTCGTTATCTTCTTGATCACCTTCGGCAGTCATCAGGTCTTTTTTAGGAATCATAGGCACGATGAGGAACACCACGATAAGCAATCCCACAACGGCAGGAATGATGTTGGCCATCATTACATCGGGTAGTGGTGCACCAAAGTTTTCGGCAGCAATGATAGTGTTAGGGTTGGGAGAGATAATATTACCACATTTACCACCGCCCACAAGTGCGATGAGTAATTTTGTGCGAGAGAGATTTAGTTTGCAACCACTTATGATGGCAATAGGAGCGATAGTGATAACAGCCACATCGATAAATACCCCCATTGCAGTCAATATCATTGCCGATAGAGCAAGAGCAAGGAAGATAAATCGTTGACCAAGAGCCTTTATGATGCTATGAGCGATGCGTGAGGCAGCGCCTGTTTTTACGAGCATACCGGTGAGCACACCAGCTGCAATAATACGCACAATGGCAGGGGTAATATCCTTCACACCTGCAATCATTTCGGTTACGGTTGTTTCGAGCCCCCATCCGGCAAGCAACCCACCGGTCACTGCTCCTATGATGAGACTATAAACTGGAGAAACTTTTTTAATAATTAATACGATTGATAACACAAGCCCTATAAGAGCAGCAAGAGCACTGTTCATTGTTTTTTATGTTTGATTTAAAGTTAAAAATCTATATGTTAGAAATTGCTTACAAAGATAATATAAAGAATTGATAATTGATAGTAGTAGATTGATAATTTAAAAGTGAAAAAAGAAAAAGGAGAAATGAAATTCCATTCTCCATTCTAATTGTATCCGGTGCAGAAGCATTGCACTTTACCCACGGGGAGCACACCTTCGAGTTTTACAGGTATGCGGTGCGAGTCGGTAGTAATCCACGCGTCCATGTCGTCGGAGGTCTTTTTGCCGCCGTCCGAAGTGAACGTGAAACTGATGTGATAGCAATTATATGACTTATTGTCGTAGGCAACTTTCTCGGTACCATGATATTTTATAGTAAGTAACTCTTTGCGTTTGCCCGAGAAGATGCTCAATTTCATTACCTGATTTTTCTTCATTCCGTTGTAGTTGAGTGCACGCATATAATAGTAAACGCTCAACATGTCAACCGTAGTACCAGTAGTTGATATGATATGCTCCTTTTTAGTGCCTTTAGTCTCATCTTCATCGCGTTTGATGCGAGTACAATAACCCAACACCTTGTTGCCACTACGCGAATACTTCACGATATCGTGTTTGAATTCACCACCTTCATGGGCCTTCTTTTCGTAAAACATAGGCAGGAATCCCGCTTTTTTGATAATGCCATTGAGCGTGTCGCGCACGGTATAAAACTTATCGGCCCAGGGGTCAGAGCGAGCAGTGAGTTTGGTTATATAATTATCCCCCTTGTTGGTGATCGTTAATGTTGCAGTACCGGCTTGTTTATTCACAAGTCCCCATTTATACATTACTTTATAATTAACCTTTTCATTGTTGAACGAAATTTCGTTGGCATTTATAGAAAGCGCAACAAAAAATAATATGAGTGAAAATAAATGTTTCATAATAATGCAAATAAATTTCTAATAAAGACTCAATCTACAATCGTAGGTTTAATCTATGGGTGTTTTTTACGAGTGTAAAGTTAGTAACAATTCTTGTAACCGCAATTTTGTTGCAATTTAAAGTTATTTGCAAGTTATTAAAAGGTCTTGTTTGTAAAATAGGCAAATCTCGGGGAGTCAAGGATTATTTCAATGTTAACATTTTTTAACGGGGGGGGTAAATAACGCTTGAATAATGACTAAATTTGCAGTCTGTTTTTTGATTCGTGTGATTATCAATTTAATAGTTCTATAAATAAATTTTATGAAAAAGCGTTTACTTAAATCAATGCTTGCAATAACCGGGTTATT
>JAZTZO010000037.1:0-2027 GCA_045637505.1 Muribaculaceae bacterium
TAAAATGCTTACTTTTGCTCATGGTTATAAAGTTTGTTGCAAAACCAAAATAACCACAAAGGGCTGAATCCTGCAAATGGAATCAGCCCTAATTTTTTATTCTATCAAAAAAAGTTTTATCGGACACTAATAATTTTTTATAGACCTTTCCATATCCTTTATGAAAAACAATTATTATACGTTGACTATTCGTTCGATTTAAATAGTTTTGAATAGTTTGGGTTATACAATTTTCTGAAAATATTTCAGGAATATCTAATACAAAGTTAGGAGCTTGCTCTTTTGCTTTTTTGAGGTGATTTTCTATAGCTTGTTTCTGTTTTTTATATTCAGTTCCACCTTTGTATTTATACAAATTTTTTCCTTCATAAATTTTGCCACCTATTAGAAAATCTGAATTCTTATCTTTAAATATTCCTTCTGGGAGCAATTGGCCCCTGAGTTTTTTTTCTATTGGATTCATTGGATCTAAACGAGGTAACAAATAGACCTTTTCTCCTAACAAATCTGCAGTTCTTTTAGCAAGGTCGAGATTATCGGCTAATTCTTCAGGCCCATGGTATGGGCTTTCAAACACTTTGCCATTGTGGTGTTGTTTATAAGTATCCACTTGAGGAGGTTTAATATCCCCTCTCAGTGAGGAATAATCATGAATGATGCGACAAGCTGCACAAAGGTCGTTGTCTGGGATTCCTTTTGCTAATTTGCCGTTTGTCAATTTGCAGGTTTTGCATCGGGAAATAGTGTATGGGTTGTAGTTGGGGAATGTTTTTTGTTCTTTGCCGGGGTTGAAACGGAACATTAGTCGGGTGTCGCGTTGCGTTGCGATTTCGCCGAGAGCCATTGCCTCGTTGTGAGGTGTTGCGGGGTATTTTGATTTTCGCACTTGAGTAACTGAGCAACGGCAGTTCCACCCATTGGGGGATAGAACTGTTCTCAGAAAGGGTCGTCGATGGGTAGCGTTACCCCATGTAGCGCAGCTGTGAGATAAAAGAAAATCCTCGGTAATGGGGTTGCCGAGGACTTGAAGATATATAAGGGGAAGTTAGTTGGTGTTGGCTTTATTTTGATTGGCTTCTTTGGCTTCTTTGATTTTTTGCCATTTGCGTATTCTTTCTTGGCGCTCGATTTCGGAGGCATTTTCAGCGACATAGTTCATCGCAAGCCCCCACCCGATGCCAATGATAATTGATAATATGCCTAAAAATTCAGTCATAAAAATGCGATAATTAATTTATAAGACAAATATAATAAAAAAATTGAAATAACAATGGGCGAAACAATAAAATTTAGGGTTGATGTTGAATTGATGTATAAATTGATTTTTTATTGTTTAATAATTTGCGGTGAAAACTTTTCTTATTTGGAAAATTGTTGTATATTTGTGGAGAGAAATTGATGCATGTGTTGCAGTTGTGGGCTTGAGTAGCTCGCGGACACAGGTGTCAATTTTCTTATTTAGCTTCCTTATATTGTTATTTGAAAAATAGTTGCTATATTTGTGGTGTCAGTCAGGCTCTATCGTGAGGTTTAGCCATCGGCGATGGTTGCAAGGCCTTCGCCTCCATACTGATAGCCTCCTTCGGGAGGTTTTTTTATATCTTCAAATTTAATATAATCTTCCGCCTCGTTTATTACACAATATATGTATTTTACTCGTTGAGTTATAAGAGGAAGTTAGTTAGTCTTATTGTCGGTGTTATCTTCAAGAATGTTGTTGAGATGTTTTTGTTTATTATCAGTAAAATAACAATCTCTATAGAATAGATGATTAATTATTTTTTTACCATAAAACATGATAAAAACAAATAGGAATAACCCTAACCAAACCTTAAGTAAGATAGGCCAAAACATATTAAACGAATTTTAATAGTACAAATATAACCAGAACTCGCGAGAAAAAGGCAGGAAATTGGGAAATAATGCAATTCGTTGGTAGATTGTTTAATACGCAACGGGCTTCCGTGGTTGTAATGCGGTCCTGAAAGACCGTATATAGATGAGTTAAGATACAGATTTGCTACTAA
>JAZTZO010000038.1:0-23035 GCA_045637505.1 Muribaculaceae bacterium
CCTGATGAGATGCATCGCCAAGATAAAAAAGAAATTATAACTTACAGAACCAAAAATGACAACACGGCATGCCGTGTTGTCATTTAAAAAACTTTTAGTATTTTTGTATCAAATCCTGTAACGGTTTTTCAGGACGACACACATTTATTAATATACTATATCCTTTTATTTCAAGCAAATGCGACACACGCAACACACAAAAATTAGTGCATAAGTTTACCCAAGTCGGCACGAGGGAAAGCATCTATAAAGCTCTCGGGGGTAACATTATATATATTCACCCCTTTATGCATAGCATAGCGTTTAATATTGTGATATGCCTTAAATGCAATATAAAAACTATTGATTATTTGATGCAACGGATATTTTAAGTAATCAACCTTTATGCGCTTTTCTTCATTCTCATCTTCTTTATAGAAGTGAGGTTGAATAGAAACCACCTCATTATTTTCATTTACCGACAAAGTTTTTGTCCACGAATGATCGGCTCCAGCAATATAGATATTCTTCCACCCCATTTTCAATGCAACCATTATTGAGGGAATTAACACATTGCGAGGACGAGGCATACCTCTACCAGTCGAATAAGCCCAATTTTCAACCCAATCAAAGCCCTCAACTGCTATAAAATTGAAATATTCGACTTTAATATTGTCATTTTCAATCTTAAACTTATATTTTTTAGCATCAAATGGCACAAACAACGTCATTGCCCAATCAATATGAGTCAAATTATCATAAAGTTTAACGACATTAACATTATCTTTTGCACAAAAGAAATGAGGATCGGCCAAAACATAAAAGCGAGGTCTCAAATCCCAAAATTGAGGAGCATTTGCCGCGAAGTTCACAGCCAAAGTTTTTGATTTTCGCAACAAATCGCCATATTTTGCTATTGTGTCATTGAGAGACGGACCGTTGCCCATAATTATCAAGGGCTCGTCACCGACATTGCTAACCTTTGAAATAGTACTTTTATGAGATTTCAAGACAAGTTTTAATACACTCATCATCGAACTCCCCATTTTATTCATCCATTGGGCAATATTTTCAGAGGCTATTTTCATCGTAATTGTGAGTACGCAAATAATTGGTCACATCGTATGGTTTCCAATCAAGAACCTTCTCAATTGCATTAGAATCGAAGGTGAGAGTATTGGTAAGATGCGATAATTTCAATGTAGTAATAGGCGAATTATTATAACCTAATATATCACCACATTTTGCTGCAAATTTAGCAATCCACATAGGTATTGTATAAATGCGTCGGTTACCCATGCGATAGGCTAATGCTTCGCCCAGGTCATATACCGAAGGATGCACTCCATCGGTCACATTATATATCCCACCAATGGGCGAAATCAATCGCACCACGTGCGACACATCAACTGCATGCACTACACTTCGACGGGCTTCATTATCTTTAAAGTGGAAATAGTATCCTCTATAAATACCATTTACCATTGAGCGCAATGTTCCTTTCATTCGTGTTCCCACAATCAATGGTGGGCGAATAATTGAGAGTGTAACTCCTCTCTCACTACACCATTGTTTAAGGAATTCCTCGGCCATCGCTTTCGATTTACCATATTCTGTAAAAGGCTTAATCGAAGTTGACTCATCATAATTTTCTCCTTGAGTCTTCCCATACACTTGAACCGAAGATATAAATACAAATTCTTTTGGAGGGTTTGCCTCAAGACCTTTACACAAATTCTTTGTACCCTGATAATTTACTGCTTCGGCTTTCTCATTTCGAGGGTCGCCTGCAGCATGTACCACCAAGTCAAAACCACGCGAAAAATTAGGCACATTAATAGCCAAGTCACATACAATGTTATTATTAGGGTTCAACCCCAATGTAGTAACATCGCAGTCACTAAACTCATGGCAAAGGTAACGCCCAAGAAACCCACATGAGCCGGTAATTAATACTATTTTTGCTGGCTGTTGCGTAATGGATTAGTATTTATAAAACTTTTCAAAGTACAAAGATACCGTTTTAAAAGCAAAAACAAACTAACATTACACGAATTTTCTCGCAATGCGCGACATTTTTCTCGATTATTTGTAAAAATTTGATGATAAAGGCGTGTAGAGAGACCTCCTGTCGTCATCGTGACCATATCAAGAGCCAAATATTTCCCTTGTAGTTTGTTTACAACCATAAGTCGGAGGAACATATCAAAATCGGCGCCTATGAGATAATCTTCTTTATACAGACCATATTTTTTAAACAATTCACGACGCATATATAACGATGGATGAGGAGGAGCTATCCCCTGCAGCAAGTCACTAACTTCAAATCGTGCCGAAGAATAATAACGCACAACCCTATCACTACCCACCTTTGTATATTTCACATCGCCAAATACAAATGAAACATCACCCGATTGCATTGCCTCATTAATTTGAGAGAGAATTTCGCTTGATGAATAAGTGTCGTTACCATGCAATAGGCCTACAATATCGCCTGTTGCCATTTTTATACCCTTATTTATTGCGCTATATACCCCATTATCGGGTTCGCTAATGAATCGAATAATATGAGGATACTTGTGTGCATATTTTTTTATCACATCAAGAGAACCATCACTACTTGCTCCATCGACAATAATATATTCTATCTCGACATTTTTTTGCGACAATACGCTCTCGATTGTTGCCGATAGAGTTGCTACATTATTGCGCGTAGCAGTGATTATCGAAAATTTCATCCTAGTCCTCCTTTCTGCATCACATATCCACCCACAAGTCCTATTATTAAGAGGATAGAATAACACCATATCCAACGCTTCATTGTGGTAAATGTCTTCCACAATGCTGCGACATAAACAGCGGCAGGAATTAATAATGGTAACATGGGCAAAGTATAGCGCGACACTGTCCCGGCAAACAAATAAGCAGGTACTAACCACATCAACAAACCCCAAAAAGTCATTCGGCGCAAGATATCAGGTGAACGGCGAGCTGCACAAAGCAGATAATATAACACTAAACAACCCACCGCATACCATGGATAACTAAAATGAGCATATGCCAATGTATATCCATAATGAATATCATCGGCAAATCCCCATGGTAGTGGAATTAAATACTGCACAGCTGCCGAAAGTGGTAAATACAAGATTCTTTTCCACCATGGGAAATCAAAGTAACCATCTACCACAGCATTATAGGCATAATGTTGTGGATCGCCCGAGAAGAATGAGTCGGCAAGTTTCTCACCTTCAATTATATTGATAGTTGTATCAAACACTAATGATGTGCTATAGAATATAATTGACATTATCCACCCCAACACACATATACCCAAAAACATAGCACCCATCGATAATTGACGACGCTGCCACTTCACAAGAATGAGAATTCCTATAACAGACATAAACAAGAAGGTGTATCTCAAGAACACCAATATCACAATCCCTATACCAAACATAATCATCATCGCAATGTTTACCTTGCGACGAGATGAGCAATTTACCAACGAGGTCATCGCAAAAGTTATTAATGAAAAAGCAAAAATAATTAATGCCTCTTTTAGCAATAGCGTTCCCGAGTTCAAAAAATAGCACACCGATGCACTCATCAACATTGCACATGAAGCAACCCAACGTCCACTCTTAGGAGTTTCTCCTCTCAACATGCGCCAAGCAATGCCTCCACATAGAATTATTGAGAGTAGCATCACAATCATATTAACGACTATAGGCGCAACGATTGTCACACCAGTAACGAGCCATAACCATGATATCAATAACCCATACCCGTGATTTTTCATGTCGGTGGGCACTCCTTGTGAATAGCCTGTAGTATATAATGCATCTTTATAGAAACGAGACGAGTCGGGATTTAGAAGAACTGGTAACTCTGTTGTAGCACCAGCCTGTGTTGTGAAATAATGCACATTCGCTATCATCCCCACAGCCATCAATGTTGTAGCAATGAGCAATGTCCACCATCCTACACTATTGCGCCAAGGGGCTCGTCTATACACCATTGAGATAAATACCCACACACCTATCATCGTCAACAATGTGGAAAAAAACGAGGCTCCCGGAAACATTATTAACGATAAAATTATGAGTAAAATATACCCCAATTGGGCATATATAAATGCACGATAATTGGTTGTCATAGTGCAAACTTAATTATTTTTGTCCAATTTTACCTCATAATTAGTAAAAATTCAGTAAATTTGCAAAATGAATCAGCAAAAACCCCTAAAAATTAATGTTGATGATGTGTTGCGACAAAAATTGCCACGACACTATAAAATCATCCCTAAATTCCTCGTTCGCTGGGTTGAGCGCACAATATGCCAAGACCGTTTGAATGAGCTACTCGACAAGATTAAAGACAAGCGTGATGCCGAATTTTGCCGAGCATTAATGCATGAGCTCAATATCTCAGTAAAAATTAAAGGAGAGGAAAATCTCCCATCGCGCGACAATCGTAGGGTTGTTATCGTTTCAAACCACCCACTTGGAGGACTTGATGGAATTGCTTATATCGACTATATTTCAAAAGTATATGGAGGAAAAGTTAATTTTATCGTAAACGACATTTTGATGGTTTTAAAACCATTGCATGGAGTGTTCCTCCCTATCAACAAACATGGAAAGCAAAGTCGCCAATCATTTAGAGCCATTGAAGAAGCATTCAAAGGGAATGACCCTATAATTATCTTCCCTGCAGGATTAGTATCTCGCCGCAGCAAAGATGGTGGCATTGCCGACCTTAAATGGCAAAAAATGTTTGTAAACAAATGCATTGAACATCAACGCGATGTCATTCCAATGTTCTTTGGCGGTGAAAACTCTCCATCATTTTATAATTTTGCAAAACGCCGCAAGAATTTAGGCATAAAGTTTAATATAGAAATGATTTACCTCCCTCGCGAAATGGTAAATAGCGAAAATGCTAACTATACAATTACAATAGGCAAGACTATCTCATGGCAATCGCTCAAGCCCGAAGATGGGAAGACAACCCAAGACAAGACTGACGAGATTAGAGAAATAGTCTATAAACTAAACAATAACTCGCTATAGTGCGACTAAATAATCAATTAACGATGGAACAACCAATAATAGACGAAATACCATTAGAATTAATTAAAGCTGAATTAACAGAAGAACGCTTCTTGCGCGACACCAACAAAGGGGGCAACAAAATTTATATTGTTGATGCATTCAATGCGCCTAATGTGATGCGTGAAATAGGCCGTCTTCGTGAAATCGCTTTCCGTGCAGGTGGTGGTGGCACAGGAAAAGATTGTGACATTGATGAATTTGACACAATGACACCAGCTTGTCAACAATTAATCGTATGGGACCCAGATGCTGATCTCATCATCGGCGGTTATCGTTTCATCACTGGTCGTAATATAAAGATAGAAGAAAATGGTACTCCTCGCATTGCAACTTCTCACTTATTCAATTTTTCATCTAAATTCATAAACGACTATCTCCCCTACACCCTTGAGCTTGGTCGTTCATTCGTACGCCTTGAGTACCAATCATCTAAAGCTGGAGCAAAAGCGCTATTCGCTCTCGACAATCTTTGGGATGGACTTGGCGCACTCACTGTGGTGCACCCCGAAATCAAATACTATTTCGGCAAAGTTACAATGTATCCCGACTATTGTCCAGAATGCCGCAACATGATTCTATACTTCCTTCGCAAATATTTCCCCGACAACGAGGCATTAGTAACTCCAATTAAGCCATTAGAGACTAATACCGACATTGCTGCAATGGAGAAGTTATTTGTTGGCAGCGATTACAAAGAAGATTACAAAATATTGAATACTTCAATTCGTGAGCGTGGATTAAACATTCCTCCATTGGTAAATGCCTACATGAATCTATCTCCAACAATGAAAATGTTTGGTACAGCTATCAACGATGAGTTTGGAGATGTTGAAGAGAGTGGCATTTTAATCACAGTTGAAGATATTTTCCAAGAAAAAAAAGATCGCCACATCAACACATTCAAGGGTTAAGCCCTTGTTTGGCAATGGGGGCCATCTCTCTATATTTATAAAAATTCCCACCTTAATTAATCATTTTGCCATGAGAATTCTATCTCTATGCGTGTGCTTGATAGCCCCTTTTTTAAGTGCATTTGGTTCTGCTAATTGGTCTTTACAAGGGAAAGACTACAATATTGATACGCTCAATCACATATCAGTGGGACCTGGCACAACACTCACATCTTTGCGTCTCACCGGTGCTCAAAATTTAAATATATTTTACACCACAACCGATCTTTCAAATCCCATCATCGACATGAGAGTTTTGAAAGCCCAAAACACCATCTACGCACGTCAAGAAGTGTCGGGAATGGCATTGGACAACGATAACGATTCCACTCAATATTTCCTTGGGGTAAATGCCGACTTCTTCAACATGCACCGTGGCAACTCTATCGGCTCTCAAATATCACATAGCACACCCATATATGTTGATAATAATGGTCGCACACAATGGGCTTGGATGCCAAACAAACAGGCCATTATGGATGAGATGAAGATTAATTGCGTTGCAACATTAGGCAATAACACGACCAACCTATCAGGGATAAATACCGTAGCATCAACAAATAGTCTCATTTTATATACTTCAATATATGGAACAGCAACCGATAGCGTTGCTAATGCATCGGAGGTAATATTATCGCCTATTAACACCCCATTAACCATAGGCAAACCTACAAAGATGAAAGTTGAATCATCGCCTAAGGTTGGCGGAGCAACAATCATTCCTTCAAATGGGTATGTATTGTCGGGTACCGATTTTCAAGGATTAGGCATCAATTATCTAAAGGAAGGCGATATTATTGAGATTTCGACAACAGTAGCACTTCCCAATGGCACAACAATAAACCCTACCGAGGTAGTGAGTGGATACCCTGTAATTTTACGCGATGGAGTGACCACCGACCCTATCGATATCCTCAAGCACCTCAATGGGTTGCACCCTCGTACAGCAGTGGGAAATGACGCGAGTGGTCGCTACCTCACTATCTTGATTGTTGATGGGAGGTCGGAGGTGTCAGACGGATGTACTTCTAAAGTATTGGCCGACATTATGCGCTATGTAGGGTGCGACGATGCAATAAATCTTGATGGAGGAGGTTCAAGCGAACTGTATGTTAAAAATTTAGGCATATGCAATGTTCCCAGCGACGGAGTTGAACGCACCGTTGCCAATGGGTTGTATGCTATAGCAAAAGTTCCGGTGGATAATGAAATTACATCAATAGCATTTGCCAATTATCGCACTTCGCTAAAACAAGGCGACAACTATACCCCTATCGTTTATGGATACAACAAGTATGGAATTCTTGTTGATTCAAATGTCAAAGGGATTAAACTCAAATGTTCAAAAAAGGCAGGTAAGATAAAAGGATATTCATTTACGGCGAAGAAAGCTGGTACACACACGCTTACAGCGCGACTTGGTAAGTTGTCGGCCACAACTACAATCGTCGTTGCCGACCCCATAGTTAATCAATAGTGGGATTATAATAAGGATAAGTTACATTCCACAAAAATAACGCGTGCCCTGGCATAGATGTTCCTGCCGAGCAACGGTCTTTTTGAGCAATTATGCGACGGAAATCATCTATTGAAATCTTCCCTCGCCCCACCTCAACAAGTGTGCCCACAACTGCACGCACCATGTTACGCAAAAATCGGTCGGCAGTTATCACAAACACCCATCGGCCATCGCCCAATGATTCCCATTTGGCATAAGTCACACGGCAAATATTTGTTTTGTTATCGGCATGCAACTTTGCAAACGATGTGAAATCATCGGTTGCAAGCAACAACATTGCAGCCTCATTCATCTTCTCATAGTCCAATGTGGCAGGTGCTTGCCAGCTCAATTCATATAAGAAAGGTGATTTTTCGGTGTGAGCATAATAGTGATATGTGCGCGAAGTAGCATCAAATCGCGCGTGAGCATCATCATGCACCTCTTTTATTGAATATATTGCTATGTCGCGTCCTATCAATGAATTCAGCCCTCTCACCAACGAATCGGGGTTAGCAATAGGCTTTTCAACATCAAAATGCGCAACCATTGAGTGAGCATTAACACCTGCATCGGTGCGACCTGCCCCCACAATCTTGATGGGTTCACGCATTATCGTTGATAATGCCTCCTCGATGGTCGATTGCACCGAAACCGCATTAGGCTGCGACTGCCAACCATGAAATGGTTCGCCTCGATAAGCAAGATGCATGAAATATCTCATAATAATTGAGAATTGAAAATTGAGTAATTTTCCCCTTTCTTTTTTTCTTTTATATACTAATCGCGTTCAAGATAAGTGTAGCCATAAAGACCCGAGCGATAGTTGCTCAAGAACTCACGCCCCTCTTCGGGGGTAATGCGTCCGGCCTTCATTGATGCAGTAACCCAAGTTTCCACATTTCGCACAAGTTTTTTAGGATTAAATTGCACATAATCGAGCACTTCAGCAATAGTCTCTCCTTCAATAACTTGGTCTATCTCATATCTATCTTTGTAAACACTAATGTGAACAGCGTTAGTGTCACCAAAAAGGTTGTGCATATCGCCAAGAATTTCTTGATATGCTCCCACTAAAAACACTCCGAGATAATATGGCTCATTGGGTTTTAATGAATGCACTGGCAATGAACTTGCGATACCATGGTTTGATATAAAGTTAGCAATCTTTCCGTCGGAGTCACATGTTATATCTTGCAATGTAGCAGTGCGATTAGGACGCTCGTCCAATCGAGAAATAGGCATTATGGGGAACACTTGGTCTATAGCCCATGAGTCGGGCAATGATTGGAACAAAGAGAAGTTGCAGAAATACTTATCGGGCAACATCTTTGCAATTTTACGAAACTCATCGGGAGCATGCTTGAGTGTTGCTGCAAGTTCTCCTACCTCACGCGCCACCGACCAGAATAGTTTTTCGATTTGAGCTCGTGTGCGCAAGTCGAGCATTCCCAAGCTAAACAAGTCGAGAGCTGTTTCACGAATTTCAAGAGCATCGTGCCAACTTTCAAATAAGCGAGCTTGACTTAACTTATCCCATATTTCATATAATTCACGAGCCAACTCATGACTATTTTCATCAACCTCTTCGGTATCTTTCCAAATGGGTTGCGATGCTGTCTCAAGCACCTCAAACACTAATACCGAGTGATGAGCCGACAATGAACGACCGCTCTCGGTAATCACATTGGGTTGTTTTAGATTATTCTTCTCACAAGCATCAACGATTGCCGAAACTGCGTCGTTGGCATACTCTTGGATTGAATAGTTCATACTGCTTTCGCTTGCCGAACTACGAGTGCCATCATAATCAACGCCAAGACCTCCACCAATATCGACAAATTCAATATTGAAGCCCAACTTTGACAATTGTACATAGAATTGAGTAGCCTCACGCAACGCATTTTTTATGCGACGAATTTTTGTTATTTGGCTACCTATATGGAAATGGATGAATTTGAGACATTCCTCCATTTTATTCTTTTCAAGGAAGTCAAGAGCCTCGAGCAATTCACTTGAGTTGAGACCAAACTTTGATTGGTCACCACCCGACTCTTCCCATTTACCCGAGCCCGAGCTCGATAACTTGATGCGAATACCGATATTTGGCTTGATATTAATGCGTTTAGCAATATCGGTGATAAGGCGCAACTCATTGAGCTTTTCTACAACAAGATAGATGCGACGCCCCATCTTTTGTGCCAATAATGCCAACTCAATATAGTCTTCATCTTTATATCCGTTACAAATGATAAGCGCATTTTCGGCTATATTGGTAGCCAACACAGCATGTAACTCGGGTTTAGAGCCAGCCTCAAGACCTATATTAAACTTTTTACCATGTGTAACAAGCTCCTCCACTACGGGACGCATTTGATTCACCTTAATGGGATAAATCAAATAGTTTTGTGCTTGATAGTTATACTCTTTAGCTGCTTGCTTGAAACAACGAGATATTTTTTCAATGCGATTGTCCAAGATATCGGGGAAACGCAACAACACAGGCGAAACGATGTCGCGCACTTGCAACTCATCCATCACCTCTTTAAGATCGACCGAAGCATAACCCTCCTTGGGTGTTACTGCCACATGACCTTTCTCATTAATTGAGAAATATTTCAATCCCCATCCGTTGATGTTATATAGTTCGGAACTATCATCTATGCGCCACTTTCTCATCGACTAAAAGTATAAATTTTGTTTTAATAAATTTCGCTTAACACACAAATTGAACGACAAATTTAATTATAATTCCTCATTTATTCATTACTCTTACATTATTTATTTAAAATTTGACACATCTTAATAAAAAAATAAGCATTAACTCGGTTTTTATTACTATTTTTGTAGCAAATTACGATATCTAGGCAAAGTAGAAATATATAACAATTAAAACTAAATAAAATGAACAAAAAACTGTTACTTGCACTCCTTGTGGGTGGCGCAACTATTCTTACCGGTTGCAACAAAAAAATCTCTCAATTTGACAGCAATTATTTCTCTGTCAATCCCAATCCTCTTGAAGTTTCAGGCGAAAAAGTTCCTGGCTCTATTACAGGTAAAATTCCTGCTAAAATCTTTGTTAAAAATGCCGAAGTTACTGTTACCCCTTACCTCAATGTAAATGGCACTGAAATCGCTTCACAAGCCTATACATATCAAGGTGAGAAAGTGCGTGGCAATAGCCCTGTTATCAGCTACAACAACGGCGGAACTGTTACTATCCCCGTTTCGTATGATTATCAACCAAACATGGAAGATGCCGAATTGTATCTTAACTTTGATGTAAAACAAGGCAAAAAACAATATGTTCTTCCTCGCGTTAAAGTTTCTCAAGGCATCAACACTACTGCTGCTATCGCAAGTGTTGAGAGCACTACTCCTGCGATCGCTCCCGACAAATTCCAACGCGTAATCAACGAAAAATACTCGGCCGACATCAAGTTCCTTATCAACAAAGCAAACATTCGCGATGGAGAATTGCGTAGCGAAGCAATGCAAACATTCAACCAACAACTTGCTAACGCAAATGCCGACTCAACTCGTCAAATTAAAGAAATCAACATTTCTTCATAC
Source organism: Muribaculaceae bacterium (assembly GCA_045637505.1). GTDB lineage: Bacteria > Bacteroidota > Bacteroidia > Bacteroidales > Muribaculaceae > RGIG4079. The sequence continues at coordinate 11,121 of JAZTZO010000038.1, forward strand.
GCTTCACCCGAAGGTGGTTATGAATACAACAAAAAACTCGCTGAAAAACGCGAAAAAAACACAAGCGCTTATCTTGAAAAGCACTTGAAAGACCAACAAATTGCTGAATTTGGCGAACTTACTGCTCAATTCACTGCACAAGACTGGGAAGGTTTCCAAAACCTTGTTGCTGAAAGCAATATCCAAGACAAAGAACTTATCTTGAGTGTTCTTTCAATGTATCAAGACCCCGAAGTGCGTGAAAAAGAAATTCGCAACTTGTCATCGGTATTTGATCAACTTGCAGTTGAAATTCTTCCACAACTTCGCTACTCTCGCCTCACTGCTACTGTTGATGTAATTGGCAAAAGCGACGAACAAATCAAAGAAGCTTATGAAAATGATCCTAAATCATTAACTGTTGATGAATTGCTCTACTGCGCTACATTGACCAATGACAACAACAAAAAGATTGAAATCTACAACACTACTGCTGGCATCTATGGCAACGACTTCCGTGCATTCAACAACCTTGGTGCTTGCCAATTTGTTGCTAAAGATTACACTTCGGCTACTGCCAACTTCAAAAAAGCAGCAAGCATCAACCCTTCAAGCGAAGCAAGCATGAACCTCGGTCTCATCTCTATGCTCAACGGCGAATACAACAAAGCTAACGAACAATTGGGTAACGCTGGTGGCATTGACGCTGTAAATGAAGCACTCGGTGTTTACTACCTCAAAACAGGCAACAATGTGGCTGCAGCTAAAGCATTTGGCGATAGCAAAACAAACAATGCTGCTCTCGCACAAATCTTAACTAAAGATTACAGCAAAGCAAAGAAAACTCTTGCATCAATCACTACCCCCGATGCTACATCTTATTATTTGATGGCTGTACTTGGTGCTCGCACTAACAACGAAAGCTTGGTAATCAACAATCTTCGTCAAGCTGCTAAACTTGACAGTTCACTTGCTGCAAAAGCAATCAAAGATCCCGAATTTACTAATTTCAATCTTTCATCACTACTCTAATGAAAGTATTTAAATTATTCAGCATCGCAGCTATTGCGATTGCCATAACATCATGTGCATCTTCAGGCAGCGACAAAAACGCTGCCGAAGGCGCTCACGACACAACTGCATGCACCGAGCACAATCATGAACACGAACATGCTCATGGCGATGCTTGCGAAGGCCACAACCACGAAATGGTAGTGGTGGGTATTGCTCAACAAGGTGATTATACATCGGGGAAAATCGCCATTAAAACTCTTAACGGCGAGAACAAAGAGTTTGACTATTCAAAGTCAAACCAAGATAAAATCGCAGCATGGCAAGCAGGCGATACTGTGTCAATCTTTATTGACCACCATCACCATGGCGAAAATGCTCACGATTCAATCACTGCAATAAAACTCGGTGTAAAAGAATGTGCTAACGCTCACAACCACGAAGGCCATGAACACCACGACCACGAAAATTGTGACGGACACGACCATCATGGACACAACCATTAATTAAAACACTCAACCCCTATTATAGCAAAAGCCTCGCACTTCAACAGTGAGAGGCTTTTTCAGTTTTATATTAGTTTTTGTCTTACGTATGAGCGGTAAACGAGGCTCGAACTCGCGACCCTCAGCTTGGGAAGCTGATGCTCTACCAACTGAGCTATTACCGCAATTCGGCTTACAAATATACACCTTTATTTTTAAATAGTTACTATTTTTATATCTTTTTTGCACACTTGTCATCAATTCTTAGTCAAATGCACACATATTCTCGCAAGTAATTCATTTTATATAAAAAAAATGGCGAGACGACACCATATCATCTCGCCACATGCATATTGCGATTACAATTTATTTTTTGATTGCTTCTTGAAGTTTGCCTTCAAGTTGGGTTTTAATATTGTCAAGCCCTTCAACTTTCACAAACGAGCCATCAGCTTTAGCTACAACCACAACAGGGATAGATTGTCCTACACCAAATTCTTTTGCTATTTGAGCATTGTTATCAATGTCAACATAAAGGAATTCAGCCTTACCTTCATATTTACCTGCAAGATTTTCTACGATTGGTTTAGCTTGTTTGCAAGGGCCACACCATGTAGCACCAAATTCAATCAATGTTGGGTGCGCTGTAGCTTGAATTGTAGCAGGAGTTACCACGCTACCAGCAGGCACTTCAAGCAATGTGCCATTGTAAGAAATAACAGCCTCTTCAGCAGGGATTGATTCAACTTTTTTATCAGAAGCGCCTTCAACGCCTGTTACTTGAGCAGTTTCTTCGGTTGCAGTTGAATCATTGCCACCTTTTTCAGTACTGCTTGAGCCACACGACATCATCATTACAGCCACAGCAGCCACAAATAAAAATTTTACTTTCTTCATAATTTTAATGTTTTTATTTTTTGTTTTTATTTTTCGTAATAGGTTATTATGCGAGATTGGGTACCTGTTGATGTTGTCTTTGTTGGCACAGGATACTCTTCACATTCATCCGTTTCTAATGAAGTTCTTGTGTATTTGCGAGTAGTCCAATTGCCAAAATCGTCCAAATCTTGATATTTATACGCAACTGAAATTTCCCAACTCATTCCTTCTCCAGACCCAGAACTATAGCTACTTGAAGCAAAACCATCCTCTCCATATTTATACGAAGTCGTTCCACCCCATTCATAGCCCTGGTTTCTCACTTTCGTTGCATGATTTTGCAAGTTATAAGTAAAATACCACGCATCTTCTTCAAATCCATTTGTAATATATTTCAATGCATTTACTCTATCTGATTTATCACGGAATATTTTATATGGATGTACACTTGTTAATCGTCCATCTTCATCAAAAGTTATCGTGTTTACCTCATATGAAAACATCTCCCATTCAGAGCTACTCACACTCTTCACAGGACCATGAAGTTCAAATGTAGCCAAGTCGGGAGTTACGCGATAACGCCACATTGAGTCTTTGCGAATAGAATCTAATTTCGCACGAAGGATTGAATCTTTCATTATAGAATCAGCGCGCAATGAGTCACGGATTTCTTGTTCGCGTTGAGCAGAATTGCCACACGATATGGTCATTGACAAACCGATTGCGACCAATAAGTATATAAGTTTTTTCATAACATTAGCACTTATTCATTAATCCATGCTCCAACAATCTCTGCAATATAGATATTGTGTAGTGATCCACCAGGACCATCGTTATACCATTTTGCCAACGATTCTTTATCTAAAAACTTGTCGGCTTGCAAGGCGTCAACATATAGCACTTTACAATCAAGCACTAATCGAGCCTCATTAAATGTAATTTGACCTGTAGGCAATGTTTTAGCGGTTAATCCTTCAAAATTCATTTTGTCATAGTTGCGGCCACTTTCTTTTCCCATCACGCCAAGCATTTTTTTCATATCGGCAGGGAAGAATGAAAGTGTAAAGCGATGAGTACGAGCTATAAATTCGTCGGTATAGCGTTCAGGTCGCACATATGCAGTAGCCACATGCTTACCCCACAACTCACCTACTCCACCCCAACTGGCAGTCATCATGTTATATTTTTCCTCATCACCTGCTGTAATTAGCATCCAATCAGAGGATATAAGTTTAATGAAATTGTCGGTTATTTCAATAGGATTAATTTCTTTCATAACTAATTGTATTAGAAAAGGAGCACACACATTCTTAAATTGCAACGTGTATGCTCCATTCTTGTGCTTATTGTATTAGGGCAATGCCCTTAACATGCAATTTTATTAAGCGAGTGCAGCATTTGTGTTGCGCACAGCGTCAGCACTTTTCTTGAAGAGCGCTTTTTCTTCGTCATTAAGGTCGAATTCAACGATTTTTTCGATACCACCTTTACCGAGGATACAAGGAACACCGATGCAGATGTCGCTTTCGCCATATTCGCCTTCGAGCATTGCGCTACAAGGGATAAGTTTCTTTTGGTCGTGGATAACAGCAGCAGCAACTTGAGCAGCAGCAGCACCTGGAGCATACCAAGCTGAAGTGCCAAGAAGGCCTGTCAATGTAGCACCACCTACCATTGTGTCGGCAGCAACTTTAGCGAGAGTGTCAGCTTCAAGAAGAGTAGAAGCAGGAACACCACGATAAGCAGCAAAGCGAGTCAAAGGAATCATAGTAGTGTCACCGTGACCACCAATTACCATACCTTCGATTTCGTTAGGATTAGCGTTGAGAGCTTGGCTCAAATAGAATTTGAAACGAGCGCTATCAAGAGCACCACCCATACCGATGATACGGTTTTTAGGAAGACCACTTGTTTTGTGGATGAGGTAAGTCATTGTATCCATTGGGTTAGATACGCACACGATAACAGCATCGGGAGAATATTTCAATACATTATCAGTAACTGATTTTACGATACCAGCATTAACACCGATAAGTTCTTCGCGAGTCATACCTGGTTTGCGAGGAATACCTGAAGTGATAACAACTACATCGCTACCTGCAGTTTTTTCATAATCGTTAGTAACACCAGTGAGACGAGTGTTGATGTTAAGGATATTTGCAGTTTGCATGATATCCATTGATTTACCTTCTGAAAGACCTTCTTTGATGTCGATCAATACTACTTCATCAGCAACACCTGTTGTTACCAATACATTTGCACAAGTTGCGCCTACATTACCAGCGCCTACAACTGTAACTTTTGACATAATTCTGTTTATTTATAAATAGTTTTATATAATAATTTTTTCAACAATCCATAGTTGGACAATATAACAATGCAAATTTAACTAATTTATTTGTTATCACGGCAACGATTTACTAAAATTTAGCAATTATTTTTTCAACATTTTTCCAATTTTAGCCATTTCGTCAACCTTTTAGCCATATATTACTAAAATCACAAGAAAAAGCCGTAACTTTGTGGTATGAAAGATTTTTTTAAGATATTGAGGAGATTTGTTGCTCCCTATAAGAAATATATTGCGCTAAATATCATTTTTAATATTTTAGCGGCATTTTTGACATTATTCTCATTTGCTATCATCGTCCCCATTTTGGAGATGTTGTTTGAAATAAAGCAAGTCACCTACTCTTTTATGCCTTGGGATAGTGCAAGTGCAAAAGATGTTATTGTTAATAATTTTTATTACTATACTCAAGAGATTTTAGCTCAACATGGAGCATCGTTTACCTTGGCTATGCTTGCTGTGGCATTGGTATTTATGACATTGATCAAAACTGGTGCTACATATTTAAGTTCATATTTTATCATACCATTGCGCTCGGGCGTGGTGCGCGACTTACGCAATAGTGTGTATGATAAAATCGTATCTCTACCCATTGCCTTCTTCACTTCAGAGCGCAAAGGTGATGTTATCGCTCGCATGAGTGGTGATGTGACCGAAGTAGAAAACTCTATTATGGCTTCGCTCGATATGATGTTTAAAAATCCGGTAATGATTATCGTGTGCTTGGCAATGATGATTACCGTATCGTGGCAACTGACACTATTTGTTTTAGTACTACTTCCTATTGCTGGATATGTGATGGGTAAAGTAGGCAAACGCCTCAAACGCAAGTCGCTCGAAGGGCAAAATCAAGTGGGACTCATCATGTCGTTTCTTGAAGAGACCCTCAGTGGATTACGCATCATTAAAGCATTTAACGCCGAAGATAAAGTAAAAAAAAGATTCCACGACGGAACTCAAAAATTCTACAACATTTCAAATAATGTGGCTCGCCGTCAATCATTGGCTCACCCCATGAGCGAGCTATTGGGTACGACTGCTATTGCAATTGTGCTATGGTTTGGTGGCACATTAATTCTTGGAGGAGTATCAGACATAAATGCAGCTGGATTCATTTACTATATGGTGATATTCTATAGCATTATCAATCCTGCCAAAGACCTATCTAAAGCATCGTATGCAATACAAAAAGGGCTTGCATCGATGGAGCGTGTTGATAAAATCCTCAGCAGCGAGAATCCCATTAAAGACCCCAAAAAGCCTCAAACTATTAAAGAGTTTAAGGGCGACATTGAATATCGCGATGTTACATTTAGTTATGGCAGCACGCCAGTAATAAACAATGTAAATCTCAAAATCCCAGCCGGAGCAACAGTGGCACTTGTGGGTCAATCGGGTTCGGGCAAATCGACTATGGCCGACCTTCTTCCTCGTTTTTATGATGTAGATAGCGGTGGCATCTATGTTGATGGTATTAACATCAAAGACCTTAATGTGTATGACCTACGATCATTTATGGGCAATGTAAATCAAGAAGCAATTCTATTTAACGACTCGTTCTTTGGCAACATTACTTTTGGCGTAAAAGAAGCCACAATGGAGCAAGTAGAAGAAGCTGCTCGCATAGCCAACGCTCACGACTTTATAATGGAGACCGAAGATGGGTACAACACTAATATAGGCGACCGTGGATGCAAACTATCGGGAGGTCAACGCCAACGCCTTTCAATAGCTCGCGCTATCCTCAAAAATCCTCCTATTTTAATTCTCGATGAAGCCACTTCGGCTCTCGACTCTGAAAGCGAAAAACTCGTGCAACAAGCTCTTGACCACTTGATGAAAGATCGCACTACACTCGTTATTGCGCACCGCTTGTCAACAATCAAAAATGCCGACATGATATGTGTGATGCACGAAGGTCGCATCGTTGAGAGCGGAACCCACGATGAACTACTTGCCCTCAATGGTTATTACAAGCGACTTGTTGACATGCAAAAATTCTAATATCAACATATCTCCTTTTTCATATGAAATCAATCTTTTCTCTTCTAATTAGTAGTGCAATTATCTTTTCGATGGTGAGCTGTGGCTCAAATACCGATAATTCAACTGCAAACGAAAATCAAGTAACCGATAGCGTCGTCACACCCCAAAAGCCCTCATCGGTGAGAGTGATGATGATGGGCGACATAATGATGGGTTCGCAATGTCCTTGGGACAATCGTTATATGACAGCTGATGATGGTAAATCGCTTTTTGACAGCGTAAAACCAATCATTGCTCAAGGTGATTTCATTGTGGGAAATCTTGAGGGCGTATTGCTCGACCGCACTCCTCAATCGCAAAAGATGAAAAACACCTTCTCGGCTGTAAACTTCATGATGCCTCAACGATATGCTCAATATCTTGTTGATGCAGGCTTTACAGCAATGGCTATTACCAACAATCATGCCAACGACTTCCATGGGATGGGTGTTGATTCGACAATCGCAACACTCAAACGCGTAAAAATGCCATATTCAGGCGTAAAAAGAGAGGCTGGCTACACTATAATAGAAAAAGATGGCTTAAAATATGCCCTTTGCGCATTCAGTACAAGCCCTGGTGCATATCACCTCGACGACCTTGAGAGTGCCGACTCGGTAGTGCGTGCAGCCGACAAAGTCGCCGATATCGTAGTGGTGTCATTTCATGGAGGGTGCGAAGGATTAGGAGCTCGCAATGTACCCAAACGCCGTGAAATCTTCAATAATGGATTAAGTCGTGGTGATGTATATAAATTTGCACGAATGTGTGTTGATGCTGGTGGCGATGTTATTTTTGGCCATAGTCCTCATGTGGTTCGTGCCATGGAGATTTATAAAGACCGTATTATCGCATATAGCCTAGGTAACTTCTGCACACCTAAAGGGATGAACAATGCAATACCATTTGGTTATGCTCCATTGCTCGATGTTACTGTCGACAACAAAGGGGTGTTCCAAAAAGGCAAAATCCATAGTTTCGTTCAACGCCAAGGGAAAGGTCCTATTCTTGACCCCAAACATGGTGCTGCTCTCGACATTGACCGACTTTCAAAAATCGACTTTCCCGATACTCGCCTCAACATTTCTCCTACTGGCGAAATCTCAAAGATGTAATAAGCTATAGCATCTTCAAACTTCATTTTTTCATTCTTCCATTAAGTTTTATTAACCAAACAAAGGTTGATAATAATATTGATATCGTTAAATTTGCATTTATCTTTTAAAGATAAGAATATTACGAAATGACAAATTTAACTATAGCATTATATCATGGAGGGGAGATTGCCCCACCTAATGTGTCAAAATTGATACATTAAAAGCTCATGCTACCTTATAAGGCACAATCTAATCAGTGTCAAATAGGTAGCATTTTATTTTTTAGATAATTAATTACAAAACCAATAAAAAACTTTTAAGAATGAAAAAGAATTTACTACAATCAACGCTGGCGGTAATTGCGATTATTCTATGCAGTTGCCCTGCAATGGCCTACGATTTCTTATCGGGAGGCATTTCTTACAATGTCACTAACGAAGCTGACAAAACTGTAGAGGTTACCTATTTCGGGCAACTCAATGATAATGATTATATCTACCAAAACTGGCTCAACTATTCAGGCGATATCGTAATACCCGAAAAGGTTACATATAACGGAACTGAATATAATGTAACGGCTATCGGTGATTATGCTGTTACTGGTGCAAGCAAAGTGACAGCAATAACAATTCCCGACTGCGTTACCTCTATTGGTGTAGGCGCATTCGCTACTTGTAACGGGTTGACATCAGTTACACTTGGCAATGGAGTTAAGACAATCAAAAAAGAGGCTTTCCTTAGAGCTGAAGCTCTCACTCAAATCACACTCCCTGCAAGCGTTACTGAGATTGGAGAAGATGCATTTACCAGCACAGGGTTAACCCTCATCGTTACACTCAACGAAACCCCTCCAACAGCCCATGCTAATGCATTTAGAGGAATTGAAAGTGCAACCGTAAAACTGCCTTCAGCCAATGCTCTCGACAAATATAAAAATGCTACAGGTTGGAACACATTTACAAACTTTTCATATGGTGTAGTTGTAACCCTCAACTCTACATCTCAACGCTTATATCGCAACGGAACTACACAACTCACAGCAAGTGTAACTCCTGCATCTGAATCAGCAACTATTTCATGGACTTCTAGCAATACATCGGTTGCTACAGTTGACAACAATGGTCTTGTTACTGCAAAAGGAGCTGGTAATGCAACAATCACTGCAACAGCTACTATTTCGGGGCAAACACCTATGACTGCATCGTGTCAAATTTCAGTTCTCAACAAGTTTAATTACAACAATGCCTATTTCAGCGTTTTAAGTGAAGAAGACAAAGAATTAGAAATCTCATTTGCAGGTACTTCTTACGATGAAGTTGACAATGAATATTCAGGAAGTGTATATCTCAACAACTATGCACTCTATGGTTATAAAGGTAGAGAAATTGGCAATAATGCGTTCCGCAATTGCGACAAACTCACAAAATTAACATTCCAAGATAATGCAATCAAACGATATGGCGAATATGCGTTTGCGGGTTGTACTGGATTATCTACTTTCACGCTAACAAGAATTAATTCTAACATCGAAGTTGCTATTGAAAAGAACGCATTTGATGGCGCAGGGTTGGTTCACATAGTTATAACTGAAGGCATCACTTCTATTGCAGAAAATGCGTTTGCCAACTGCCCTAACCTCATGACAATAGTTGCAGAAAGCGAAACGCCTGCTATAGCCCACGAAAACGCATTCAACAATCTGCCTGAAGGCGCTAAATTGTATGTACCTTTTGGTACTTTAAAAGTTTACAAAGAGGCTACTGGCTGGAGTATTTTTGGCGACAATATTGTAGAATATAAACCAACAATACATAGCACATATATTCGAGATACGCCTCACCAAAATAAATTATGTATCAACCAAGGATTCCAATGCTCAGTTGAGAACAACAGCAACATTCCACAAGTGCTTTGGGAATCAAGCGACGAGTCAATTATGACTGTTGACCAATATGGATACATCAAAGGTGTCGCTCCAGGAACTGCAACCCTTAAAGTTACAAATCTCGATGGCAGTGGGAAAACTGCTTCAGTTACAATAACCGTTACTGATGAAATTCTACAAGACGCTTTTGTATATAAAATCACATCTACCGAAGATTTCACCGCAACTATCACAAAAACTATTGATGCATCTGGCGAAATTTCTATTCCTCGTTCAGTATTTATTAATGGCATTCAATACTCAATTACTTCTTTAGCCGATAATTTATTCCTCGACAATAAGGAGATTACTAAAGTAAATATCCCCGAAGGTTTTGAAGAAATTCCTTACCGCGCATTTGGCAATTGCGAAAACCTCAAAGAGGTAAACATTCCAAACTCAATCACAACAATTGGCAATGCTGCATTTGAAAATTGCACAAGTTTGACCGAGGTGTTTATCCCTGCAAATGTAAAAAATATTAATTTAGGAGCATTCGCAGGTTGTAGTTCTCTCCCTGAAATCAAAGTTGACAAAAATAACAACAACTACTTTGCTGAAGACGGAGTACTTTTCGATATCGTCACTTCCAACTATACTTATCTCGAATGTTATCCTGCGGGAAAAAGTGGAACAAGTTATACAATCCCATCTCACGCGAAAGAACTCTCAAACTCAGCATTCCAAGGAGCTGCTAACTTGACCGAAATAATTTTCCACAACAACATTAGTTCAATAGGGTCTAATGCTTTCCGCGACTGTACTGGTTTCACCGAGTTTACCTACCCTGAATCAATGTCATATATCCCAAATACAGCCTTTTATGGATGTACCTCATTAAAGAAAATCAATCTACATGACAACATTGGTAGCATTTGGTATGGAGCATTCATTAATTGCTCTGCACTTGAAAGTTTCGTTATTCCCGAATCGGTGAGAGTAATGGAAGGTGGCATTTTTGCTGATTGTAGCAATCTCAAATCGGTAACACTTCCTCAAAATATCACATCATTAGGTTCAGAAACATTTGAGAATTGCACTTCGCTTGAATCGATTTCAATTCCTTCAAATGTGGAAGAATTAGGATCTTATGTATTCAAAGGCTGCACTGCATTGACCTCAATTTCTATTCCCGAAAAAGTTAAATCAATAGGTAATGGTGCATTCCAAGAATGTTCATCACTCTCGTCTATGAGTATCCCTAATGATGTTCAAAGCATAGGCAATTATGCGTTCCAAGGTTGCTCTAACTTGGAAAAAATCCGCATGTCCAAAGCGCTTAAAACATTAGGATCAAATGCATTCAAAGAATGCACATCACTCAAAACAATCAAACTTTACAACATCAAAAAAATTGAGTCAAGCACTTTTTATGGTTGTACAAGTCTTGATTCTGTAGTTCTACCAAGTAGCATTGAAAAAATTGGGGTATTTGCTTTCTATAACTGTAATGCTCTTAAAGAGATTACTCTTCCCGATAACCTAACAAATATTGACTATTGTGCATTTGCATACTGCACTTCTTTAAGCACTATATATGCATCAAGTCCAACTCCTGCAACATTTGATGACACCGATGCATTCAACAACATTGCCGAAGGAGCTATACTTTATGTTTCATCGGCCGAAGCCGAAGCTGCATACGAAGCCGATAGCAACTGGACTGCGTTCTTTGACAAAGATCACATCATCTTTGATGAAGGAGTTTATTCGGGCATTGAAAATATTATCATAAACGATAAAAATGGCAACAATGCACAACCCATTATCTACAATATCAATGGTGTTCGCATTAACGAAATCTCTCAACCCGGCATCTACATTATAAATGGCAAGAAAGTATTGGTAAAATAAACTTTCTCAACAATCTATAACAAAAGCCACCGAAGTCAATAACCTCGGTGGCTTTTATTATATAATCTCTATTGTTTTTTATTGCTGTCCGATAAAAATCGATAAAGTATATAAAAAGGGTCTCAATCGCAGATTTAATGCGGTTGAGATTCTTTTTTTCGATTTACAAGCCCCCTAATCGAAAAGAGTCAGTTGAGGCGGTGGATTTTCGTCTAAAATCCCCATATTTTCCCAATCTTTTTCGGGATTGTTAAACAAACTATAGAAATCGACATAATACATCAGTGTAATCCGTATCATTGTAGCCAATC
>JAZTZO010000039.1:0-14740 GCA_045637505.1 Muribaculaceae bacterium
AATTCAATACCGTCCCATGACTTTGAATGCCATACTTTCGCAATGCTCCTCTGATGGACAACTCTCCGCTCTCAACTTCTCGGACTACTTGCAATTTGAAACTCATCGGATAATCTCGTTGCGTTCGCTTGATATACAAGCTTTTAACATTTTCTTCCATAGCTTTACTCTTTTTAGTGTAACGCTATTTCAGGACGTGACAACCGCCAAAAATAAAAAGTGTGGCTTTAAAGCCCGACATTGTTTTTACCTCTTCGACATTATTATCGCCACCACCTTTTGAGGCAATAGAGAAGGTGTAACGCATGAATATTGCGAAGAATAGGAGTAATATTAATCCGTCGGCACGGCTAATGAGGTTAGATGCTTCTCCATTGAGAATTACATCGTTGGCGCAGAATAGCATGGCAAGAGCCGATAGAATTACTAATGGAATCTCGTTGCTCATGATGCTTTTTTCTACTTTTATAGGCATTACTAATGCTACGCAACCAATAATCACAAGGATGTTGAAAATGTTGCTACCAACAACATTACCAATAGCTAATTCGGCACTGCCACTAATAGCTGATAGCGAACTAATAATCAATTCGGGGGCTGATGTGCCAAATGCAACAATTGTCAACCCTATAACGAGGTCGCTCACTCCCCATTTTTTTGCTACAGATGATGCTCCATCTGTGAGGCAGTTGGCTCCGATTAATATAAGAGCAAGACCTCCGATTAGTAAAATGAAATTAAGAAGCATTATAAAGTCCCTTTGGTTGATGGAAGAGAATAATTATTTATGTCGCGGCTGATTGCCATTTTTATGGCACGAGCAAGGGCTTTGAATATGCCTTCGATTTTGTGATGTTCGTTGGTCCCTTCAGCCCTAATGAAAAGATTCATGCGAGCGCTATCGCTGAGGCTTTTGAAGAAGTGTAGGAACATTTCGGTGGGCATTTCACCAATTTTTTCGCGTTTGAAATCAGCCTCCCACACGAGCCATGGGCGTCCACCAAAGTCGAGCGCCACAGTGCATAGGCAATCGTCCATTGGTAGGGTAAATCCATATCGTTCGATGCCTCGTTTATCACCAAGAGCTATGCGAAGAGCATCTCCAAGAGCTATGGCGGTGTCTTCAATAGTGTGGTGCTCATCGACATATAAATCTCCATCTACTTTAATATTGAGATTCATTCCCGAGTGACGACCTATCTGCTCAAGCATGTGGTCAAAAAATCCCAATCCTGTCGAGATGTTACATTTACCTTCTCCATCGAGTGATAAATCAATATCAATTTGAGTTTCGCTGGTGTTGCGAGTCACATGAGCTCGGCGCTCATTGTCGAGCAAGAATTTGGCAATGTCATTCCACGACTTAAAGGCATTTTCGTTGATAAAGATGCCTTTGCATCCAAGATTTTCGGCAAGTTTCATGTCGCTTTGACGATCACCGATAACCCATGAGTTCTCAAGGTCATAATTGCCAGTGAGATATTCAGTCAAAAGCGCAGTGCCTGGTTTGCGAGTAGGCTTGTTTTCATGCTCAAATGTGCGGTCGATGATGATATCATCAAACACAATTCCCTCCCCCTCAAGTGTTTTCAACATTTTATTGTGAGCAGGCCAAAAGGTGTCTTCGGGGAACGAGTCGGTGCCTAATCCATCTTGATTGGTAACCATTACGAGTTTGTAGCTCAACCGAGAGGCGATGAGGTGCATGGCACGCAACACACCAGGAAGAAATTCAAGCTTTTCGAGTGAATCTACTTGATAGTCAACGGGAGGTTCTACGATGAGAGTTCCGTCGCGGTCGATAAATAATACTCGTTGTTTATCTTGAGCCATATTCTTGTAATTTTTCTATTAGTAATTGATTTTCCTCGTCACTACCTACTGTGATACGCAAGCAGTTGCCACAAAGATGCACACGAGAGCGATTGCGCACAATCACACCTCCGTCGCGAAGATAAGCATAAATAGCATTGGCGTTGGATACTTGCACAAGCACAAAGTTGGCATCGGAAGGATATATTTTCTCTACAACCTCGAGCATCGCCATTTCGGCCACAAGGGTGTTGCGCGCATCAAGTATTTCGGCAGTGACGCGATTGATGTTGTCAATGTCATCAAGAACCTTGAGAGCTTGTCGTTGAGTGAGAATGTTGATATTGTAGGGGTATTTTACTTTGTTGTAAATATCGATAATCTCTTGTGATGCATATGATACCCCCAATCTCATTGCTGCACTTGCCCATGCTTTAGAGAAGGTTTGCATCACTATCATGCGAGAAAATTCATCAAGAAATTCTACCATTGAGCCTTTGGGCGAGAAGTCGATATATGCTTCATCAATAATTGTAATGCCTTCAAATCGGGTGCATAGTTCGCGTAACTGCTCGCGAGGGAATGCATTGCCTGTAGGGTTGTTGGGAGTGCATATCCACAATATCTTGGTGTTGTGGTCGGTTGTATTAAGTACGGCATCAACATTGAGTGTGAAATCGTCGTTAAGACTCACCTCACGATACTCCACATCATTGATGTCGGCACACACTTGATACATCCCATATGTGGGTTTGAGTGCAACAACATTGTCAATGCCAGGACGACAAAATACACGATAAGCAATGTCGATACATTCGTCGCTACCCACTCCGAGGAATATGCGTGAGGCATCAACTTTGCGAATAGCACCTAATCGCTCTTTAACTTCCCATTGCAGAGGGTCGGGGTAACGATTGAGTCCCTCGATACGACTATTTTCGTTGGCATCAAGCCATGCACGAGCCTCGCCTGTAAATTCATTGCGAGCGCAAGTGTATGGTTCAAGATTCCATATATTTGGTCTTACTAATTCTTTGAGTGACATATGTGATATCAGTTGTTTTCTAATGATTTAATGCGCAATGTCATTGCCATTTTGTGAGCGTAGAGGTCTTCATTTTCGGCCATAACCTCTACAGCACGACCTATTGATGCTATGCCTTGAGGAGTGAGCTCTTGAAAGGTGATTTTCTTAGTGAAACTATCGAGGTTCACGCCACTATAAGTGCGAGCATAACCCGAAGTGGGCAATGTGTGGTTTGTCCCTGATGCATAGTCTCCTGCGCTTTCGGGTGAGTATGGCCCTACGAATACCGAGCCTGCATTTTTTACCTTTGATGCTAAATTCCAAGCATTTTTGTGGTTGATTATGAGGTGCTCGGGTGCATAGTGATTAGAAAAATCCATTACTTCATCATCGTTGTTCAATAGTATCATGCGACTATGACTCAGTGATTTTTCCATCATTTCTCGGCGAGGCAATACTTGTAATAAATTCTCTATTTCGATGGGTAGTTGTTTAAGTAGTTCCTCCGATGAGGTAACAAGGATTGATTGACTATCGGGTCCATGCTCGGCTTGCGAAAGAAAATCTGATGCTACGAATGCAGCGTTGGCATTTTCATCGGCAATTACAAGCACCTCCGATGGCCCAGCAGGCATATCAATTGACACCTTCCCCTCGCTCACTTGGCGTTTGGCTTCGGTAACAAATCTATTGCCTGGACCGAAAATTTTATACACGGCAGGGATTGTTTCTGAGCCATAGGCCATTGCAGCGATAGCCTGTGCACCACCAGTTTTGTATATTTGATTTACTCCAGCCACACTTGCTGCATAAAGTATAGCAGGGTGTACTTTGCCGTCTTTACCGGCAGGGGTGCATAAGATAATCTCATCGCAACCAGCTATTACGGCAGGCACAGCAAGCATCAATACAGTTGAGAATAGAGGTGAGTTGCCACCGGGAACATATAGCCCAACTTTTGAAATAGGTACTTGGCGTTGAATGCACTTTACTCCAGGCGCAGTTTCTACATGCACCTCGGTTGCTTGTGCTTTGTGGAATGATTCAATATTTTTGCGAGCACAATTGATAGCCTCTTTAAGTTCGTCGCTCACCAATGATGCAGCCTCTTCAATTTCCTCTTTGCTCACAGCAAGTGTTTCAAGAGTAGCGCCAGTGAAGCGTTGTTCATATTCCTTTATAGCCTCATCTCCACGATTAGCTACATTTGAAATAATATCGGCCACAATAGCCTTCACTTCATCAGCCTTGTCGGCCAATGCTCGTTGCGAAAGTTGCTCCCATGTGTCGCGTGAGGGATATTTAATTATTTCCATTGAACCCGATGCGTGATGACGTTATAATACCATTTTTTCGATGTCGAGAGCAAGAATTCCCTCTGCGCCTGCATTACGCAATTTACCCACGATTTCCCAGAAGCGTTTTTCTTCCAATACGGTGTGAACCGAACACCAATCAGCATTGGCAAGAGGTAGCACTGTGGGGCTCTTGATACCAGGAAGAACAGCCAACACATCATCGAGTTTCTCGCGTGGCACGTTCATCAAAATATATTTTTTTCCGTCGGCTGCTTTTACTGCATCGAAACGGAACAAAAGTTCATCAAGAATTGCTTGCTTTTCTTCTGAGAGTTGTTGCTTTTTAGAACCGATAAGCACAGCTTGGCTGTCAAGTACTTTTTCAACTTCTACAAGGTTGTTGCTCACAAGTGTTGAGCCCGATGAAACGATATCAAAAATGCCATCGGCAAGACCTATGCCGGGTGCAATTTCAACCGAACCGGTAATCACATGAATATCGGCATTGATATTATTTTCTTTGAGGAACTTTTCGAGAATTACAGGATATGAAGTTGCGATTTTGCGATTGTTAAACCATTCAACTCCATTGTATTCAATGCGTTTGGGAATGGCAAGTGAAAGTCGGCATTTGCTAAAACCAAGTTCTTTGATTATTTCTACCGCCTTATCTTTTTCGAGTACTTCGTTTAGCCCTACAATACCTATGTCGGCTGTTCCCATAGCTACTGATTCAGGGATATCATCATCGCGAAGGAATAAGAGTTCCACAGGAAAATTACGAGAAGGAACAAGAAGAGTACGTTTTACCGAAGTCATTTTTACACCAGCCTCCGAGAGCAATTCCATTGTTTCCTCATATAAGCGGCCCTTTGATTGTACCGCAATTCTAAGTTTTGTTTCCATTGTTATATGTCGTTTATTATTATTTTCTAATTTAAAAAGCCGGTTACCAATTAAGGAAGCCGGCTCGGTATTTTGTATTATTTAATTCATATTTTTTACACACAACACACTACCACGCTTCCATTATAGAGCGAAATGATGATAATGATGATGTGTATTGTTATAAGTCATAAATTGATTAAATATTTCAATAATTTCTGCAAAGATATAATCTTTTTGCCATAAATGCAATACTTTTTGTGGAAAAATGACAAAATTGTAATGCTATATAGGTTGAAAACGATAGTTTACTTGTAAAAAACGCTTTAAAATTGATTTAACAAATGACTTATTGGGGTTTAGACAATAAAAATAGATTCAAATCTATGCGAATATTAGTCCTTTTCAATGGTGACTTTGGTGCCTACTTTTACAAGTTTTACGAGTTTGAGCATTTCGTCGTTGTGAATGCGCACGCAACCACTGCTTGTGCGAGTACCTATTAGTTCGGGATAGCATGTGCCGTGAATGCCTATCATAGTGGTGATGGGTGTTTTAAGTCGAAGAAAGTATGGCCCGTAAGCACCTTTGATTTTTCCTTTGCCATCTTTGAAATCCCAAGTCCATTGCGATGAGGGTTGTATCATATTGATTTTGAATGTGCCTTCGGGTGTTTTATTGTCGCCTCGGCGAGTTTTGTTGCCAAAGTTTTTGCCACAACTAATCTTGGTTTTAAGAAGAATACTATCGCTATCATTATATACGGTGAGCGTCATCTCTTTTTTTGAGACAACGATGCGGTTTTCGGCAACGATGGTTGATGCAATAAATATTGCGAAAATAAGAATTAGAAATTTACGCATTTGAATTCTATTTTTCTAATTTGTCAATGTTGGGTGATGCTATTTCAATGAGTTTGTTTGCCCTACGAGTAACTGCTTTGATTTGATTTTTAAAATCATCTCCTTTAGGCCCTTTGGCAATGGAATCAATTATGGAAATTGCCATTTTACCTATATTGGTGGCTTCTTCGTTTGAAATAGAGTCGTTTTTGAGGTCGGCCGATGCTTTGTCAATCATCTCATTTATTGAGATAAGTTGGTCTTTTATCCCTTTCTTTGTCATGTCAACTACGGTCGAAGGCTCAAATTCGGGTAGGTTTTCTTCAATCGTTGAATCGGCAGTAAGGCTGTCAATAGCAATGGTATCGGTTGCAATGCGATCAACACTAAAGACAGTATCAATAATTGCAAGAGAATCAATGCTGTCATTTATCGCACCAGTGTTTTGTGCCGATTCGCTCGAACAGGTGCAACTATAGGCTAATGAAAGAAAAACAATAGAGCCTATTGATTTTGTCAATTGGCAGATGTGACGTTTGAGATAATTCATCGGTTATTTCTTTTAAGGAGGCAAAAATAAGCCGATTTTGTGTGAATAACAAATTATGATAAAATAAATTGTTGTAGAAAAAAAGGAACTATAATGTTTGTTTTAAAAAACGTTATAGTTCCTGGCTTTTTTAGATAGAGTTTGTTTTTTCGATGTCGCCTACTTTTTCTTTGTCAAAGACTAATTCATCAAGCCCGTTCTTGGAATTGTCAAGCATTTCTTTTAACTGCTTTATCTGTTCTTTGTTTTTATCGTTTGAAGTTTCCTTTTCTAATTTTTGAAGTTTTGAGGAATAAATTTCAATAGACTTTAAAGTTGATTCTTTTAATTTACTAATTTCTTCTTGGATGATTTCTATTGAATCTAAGATTTTCTGTTCTTTAATCTCTTGAGTTTTGTCAATGATTGGCGTTGAATATTTCTCCTTTGTTGATAATGTCTCTGTGTTGGATAGAGAATTTCCTCCATTGTCGTTTGTATTGAATTTACTGTATAACCAATAACATGTTCCAAGGATGATAAGACATCCGATGATAATTCCTCCAATATTTCGAAAGCTGTACTTCTTTGTCTCCCCTCCAGTTGAGACAGGGTTAACGTTTTGAGGTTGAACTATAATACGCTTCGTTTGAATCTTTTTTTGTTGTTGTGTCGGTGAATTTTCTTGAGGAGCAGTTCGTGGTTGTTTATCTTCGGTTTTAGGTATATTGATTCCTTCTTTAATATGAATCAAATAAGCCGAATTGTTATCTTTGCTACTCTCTTTACATAAAGATTTGATTGAGTTGAGTTTTTCATCATCAGAGCAATCTCTCTCTAATATGTCAATTATTTTGCTGTCTTCATTAAAAGTTTCAAGAACTCCATCACTACAAAGAAAAAAATAGTCATCTTCTTTTACATCGGATGTGATGTATTCGGTAGCTTTAAATCTTTTAACGTTAGGTTGGATGGCTTGAGTAATTTCATTTTTGCGAGGATGTGTTTTAGCCTCTTCTTTAGTGATAAACTCTCCTTTTATGAGTAGATTTATGGTAGAATGGTCTTCGGTAACATGAACTATATTCATTTTTCCATTTTCATCACGGCGAAGGTGATATACACGGCTATCACCAATGTGACCAACAAACACTTGTTTATTTCCTAAATATAGGAACGTGAGAGTCGTCCCCATTTTACGTTGACTCTCGGGATTAGAATCTAACTTATCCAGTTGATTATAAGCATAAATAATTGAATCTTGTAAATTTGTTGATGAAAAAGTATCGGGATTTATGTCTTTGAGATACTCGCTAATGCTTTTACACACGCTATTACTTGCTATTTCTCCCGATTCATGTCCACCCATGCCATCGCATACTATAAACAGACGATTGTCGGATGTGGCATTCCCTAAAGATGGAAATATTGAATCTTCTTGATTAGCACGTTTGCCAATCTCATTCATTGCTAAAGGTTGATATATTTTCATAATTTTTTGTTTTTGCTTTAATAATAAATAGAATAACCGATAAAATCAGAAAAAAACCAAAAAAGAAAGAAAGTCACAATGGAAATTATCGTTCTTAAAAGTGTTTTTTTGTTTTCAATATTTTTTGTCCAATTAACGTATAATGAAAATATTATTATTGGAAAAAGTATGAATGGCGTAATTAGCATCAGTGAGCCGGGAGAAAAAGTGCGATAATAAATAATCCAATCGAAAAAACTGCAATACCCAAAATCAAAATACCCCAAATTTAAAAAGTCAGATATGGATAATCCCAAATATATTAAACTTGAAACTTTAAAGAAGCTATGCTCCTTTAAATTAAAGTTAATGCATAATAGATATATAGGGATACAAATACTTGAATATAAACAACTCCATAAAGAAAGCCAAGCAAATGTTTCACCTAACCCATAATATTCAGACCGGTAAATGAATGCTAAAAATGCAATAAAGAATAATGCGAATGAGGTGAAAATAGTATATCTTAAAAATTTCTCAAATTTAGAGCCATATTCACACCATTTTAAGTTATAGTCATCTTCGTCCTCAAAGTTATCTTCATTATATTGATCTCCAAATTGTGGTGGGACTGCGTTTGTAGAGGATTGGAATTGTGTAGGTTGAGGGGTGTTGGAGGCAGTAATAGTCTTGTCCGAAGTGGGTTGTTGAGTTGAACTTGCTTTTAGAGCCGATTTTGGAGCAACAATAGTGGAGTCATCATTTGGTAAATGCGAAGATTGAGATGATGCTCTGGGCGACTCTTTTTCGTCATATTGACAAGTTGAAGAATCGTTATAAATAGAGTCTAAATTATAGAGAGGATTTTCTAATGAAATGTTTGTATGGGATAATAATGTTTTGTCTTCCGTATTTGGATTATGCCCTGCTGCATTCTGCTCAACACTAATTGTGTTGGGCTGTTTAGCAGAAAGGAGTGAGCGAAATTCATTAACCGATTGAGGACGTTTGTTCCTACGAGGATTCATTGCCAGATTAATCGCGTTAACAATATGAGGAGAAGCCGACGGGTTATACTCTTGAATAGGAGTAATATCTTCTTCAAATAAATTTATTGATTCAACGGGAATAACTCCTGTAAGCATATTATAAAGAGTTGCCCCCATGGCATAGATATCGGTTACGGGTGAAAATTGTTGCATTCCCGCATATTGCTCGGGAGGCGCAAACCCTTTACTACGACCTACCGGGGTAGTTGAAGTTTCATTGTGGTTATTATCATATTGTTTGCTTATACCAAAGTCAATGAGTTTGAGAGTCCCATCATTCTCAATTAAAATATTGCTAGGTTTAATATCAAGGTGTAGAATATTGTTGCGGTGAATTTCGGCAACAGCATCACAAAGTTGAGATGCATATTTTAAGACTGTATTTTCGTCAATAATATGCTTTTGCGCAATAAGTTCTTTAAGAGACGATCCTTCAATATATGGCATAACCATATAAACAGTATTGTTTTCTTCAAAAATATCAAAAACAGAAACGATATTATTATGTTTCAACTTTGAGATAATTGTAGCTTCTTTAAAGAACTTATTTTTTAATTTAATAAAGAATTCATTTCCGGTGGCAGATGAAATTGTAATACGCGATTCACCTTCGTTACGATTGCAATAGTCAGAGATGAAGAATTCTTTTATTGCTACAGGAATTTGTGCTTTAATAATACCCATTGGACCTGATACTTCAGTAAAACAATGAGCCTTGTATGTAATTCCAAATCCACCTTGCCCTATGCGCGAGATGATTTGATATTTTCCATTCTTTAGAAAATGATCTTTTAATAAATGCATTTTATTATTTATTTAAAATTTACACATCATCAATGGCTAATGGCCGTAGAACAAATGAAGTGTGCCCCATAGTTATAATGTCACCTTTGTTAAGAATTAATTGAACTCCTTTGGGGATTTCGTTGCCATTGAGTTTTGTGCCATTTTTGCTGTTGTTGTCAACGATGACATGCTTAAAATGACCGGTTTCGTTTATCAACTCAACGTTTATTAATATATGTTTGCGCCCCATATAGTAGTCTTTAGTGGGTAATGCAATGTTAACTTCAGGGTCTGCATTTTTAGCAGCTCGACCAATAACATTTATTCCTTTATTTAGTTTAAAGAAACGTTTGTTGCCATACCAAACAAAATCTACATCATTTCGCATTTCTAAAACGAATGGGATTGCATCTATAGAGCTATCGGGTAATGATGTTTTGTCTTCAATTATTTCATGAAAACATTTTGGACATCGATATCTATCAGGCCGACCTTCCCCCTTCTCATGATGTTTAAACCATTTGTTCCCACATTCAGTACATTCGTAGTCAAGTTTAACCATTTCTACTTCAATATATGTCCCAAGTGCTCCTGAATAAGAGCACTTAGAACACTTAACCATACCTAGAATAGAATCAGGTAAAACTAACTTTGTTCCACATTGAGGATTTGGGCATTTATATACTTTATTTCCCATTTAACGTGAATTTAGATTAGCACATTGGGTCAGAAAAATCATCAACATCATTATCAATTGATGAGTCAAAATCGTTATTGAATGTGTCATTATTGGCAACTTCATACATGTCAAAATCGCCTCCATCACCATCAATTATTGCTGCATTGTTGTCGGTAAATGCTTCTGCAAGATATTCTTCTCCTTCAAAAGTGTCAGCATTAAGAATTTCAATGTCGTCATCGTTGAACTCTTCTGCAACATATTCGGTTTGAACAGAATTGTTAACATCATTGTCTATGTCAGTGTTGTTGAACTCTTCTGCGACATATTCTGTTTGAGCAAAATTGTTAACCTCATTGTCTATGTCAGTGTTATTGAACTCTTCAGCGATATATTCGGTTTGATTAAAATTATTAACATTATTGTCAATATCAATATTATTGAATTCTTGAGCGATGTGTTCTGATTCAACAAATTCACTACTTTGATTTTCAATATCAATATTGTTATCGTTAAACTCTTGTGTTATGTATTCATTTTCAATAAATTGATTGTTCTGTATGGCAATGTTGTTATCAACATCATTAACATTTGTTATAAACACATTTTGTTCAATGACGTTAGTTTGTTGTGCATAAGTGTTGTTAATGTCGGTATCAGCAACAAATCCACTTTCGGCATCTTGGTCAATAAAAAAAGCTGTAGTATTGCCATTTTCAACTTCAAAGGAGCTACATTTATCAAATTCACTTTGCCAATCATGATTGCCAAAAGTTTCTTTAGATGATTCAGATAGACGATTCCACTCTGATTCATAGAATGTGTTATAAACGCCACCTCTCCATTCAAATACTCCACCAGGACCAACCTCGGCGCGAGCTGTAGCAAATGCTTTTGCAAAACTCATATCATCGTTAGTAGAAGTTGACATCATTACATCGTCAACTGAATATGCTAAAGGTGCACAAGGATCATTTGAAATAGTTGTAGGAGAGCTAGAAGTGGCATCATGTACATTGGTGCCAATGTTTGTGTCAATATTGTTGTGGATGAATGTGTTGTGCTGCTCGATGGTGATGCCGTTTGTTGCTGTATTAATGTCAATATTAGTTGAGTGTGATGATTGAGGTAAGTGTGTTACACCATCGCCCATTTCTTCAATTTCTACAAACCAATTGTGATTTGAGAATTCTTGTTTGAAGCTATCGGGCATATGTTTCCATTCGTTATCATAGTATGTGCCATAGACTCCACCACGCCATTCAAAAACTCCGTGAGGGCCAAGTTCGCGACGTGCAGTTGCAAATGCGGTAGAGAAACTCATATCATCAGTTGTTACGGTAGTAATTCCAATAAATTCCAACGAGGTGGGAGTAGTAATGCTGCTACCTAACGATTTTACATTAATTTCTGCACCTGAATTAAAATCAATATTAATATCGGGTTGCGAGATATGTATGTCAGTAGAACCGTTGCTAATGTTGATATCTGCAGTTCCAATGCTGTCAATATTAATGTTTGTGCTACCATTAACATTTATATCAGTAGAGCCATTATTGATATTTATGTTAGTTCCATTAGTATCGATGTTAATATTAGAAGTATCGGCACCTGTTATATTAATAGAATCGTTATCAATGTTGATGTTTAAATCGTCATCAGTAGTTGGCTCTTCAGTATTAGGAATTTCATCAGAATCAAATGCTCCAAGTCCATATGCAATACCTACTCCTGCGGCAAATGCGAGCCCGGCAGTAGCTGCCACCATCCCTGAATTTGATTTGCTTTTAGAAGTTGAAATAGGTTGGTAGGGGGGAGGGGTTGGAGTGTTGTCGGCTTCTTCGTGATATTCGTTAGATGAATTTGTTATGTCAATGCGAGTTTCATCGTCGTTGTAATTTTTTGTGTTCATAATGAGATGTTTTTATGTTATTAATTAAATTTTCTAATGTAAAGTTATAATCATGATATCTCTAATTTCAAATTTTGAAAGATAATTAGGGATGAAATATGGGGATTAGAGTGATGAAATATTATTTAGGTGTGAATTTTCGGCGACACATCGGACATTCTCCATAACTTGCAATTAAATCCCAAGATTGGTTGCCTAATGTTCTTTTGCAATGAGGACATTTATATGCAATAAGAAAGTTGGAATTTTCTTGCTCAATGTCGATTCTACATTGCTCTGTTTTAGACGATATTATTTTTTCGGCAACAAAATATGCCACAATACCCATTAATCCGACGATAGCAGGGATAACTGCATTAAGATTTCTCCCTTGACTGCCACCCGATAAGGTTAGGGTGGCAATGGCAATGGTACCCATCAATGATGCTATCATAGTAGGATACATCCGTTTAGACTGTATTTTTTGCTGTTTTGATTGCAAATCCCTAATGGCTTCTTGGTGAGCAAAATAAATGTATTTTAATTTGTTCATTTCGGCACTGAAAGCATGGTCGGTTATTGGTAGAGGTGGAAATCTTTTTAAGATATTAGAAAGAGATAGTCTGTATCCATTATGCCCTAATGTAATGTTATCATTAGCAGAAATAGGACATTTTGCAATTTGAAAACCATTAACAAATGTCCCGCATGAAGAATTTAAATCTTCAATAAATAAGTTCCCCTCATTGTCGCGGCTAATTCGAGCATGTTGACGGCTGATTGTTGTATCGGTTGGAGGTGTTTGAAAAAAAATGTTGGAATCAGGTCCTTGGCGACCGATAGTTATAGCAACAGGTTTATTAGACGGATTCATAATATCTATTATTAGAGTTATTTATTATAATTTCCCTATAGAATCTTTTAGACTTTTTAATGCTTCTTTTGATACATTGTTAAGTTTAAGCAACTTTAAACCATTGTTTTCGTACAAAAGAATGAGATGTTGTTTTAAAATATCAATTTTGTAAATAAACGAAATGTTTACAATATGCTTTTTCCCAATACGTAGAAATTTAAGGGCATTAACTCCGAGTTTTTCTGAAAGATAATTCTTCATTTTAACAAGTGAAAAAGTAACTGTAATTTTTTGTCCCGATGTTAGAAATATGTCGGTGCAATTTCCATCAGCGCAGAAATATAGAATAGATGATGAGTTAATGCGATATAACTGATCTCTATTTGAGAAAATAATATAATGATTCATAAATAAATTAATAGTTTATTTTTGCAGTTTGAAGTTGATAGGAAGAGTAAACCAACAACGAACTTCTTGACCATTATTCTTACCAGGGATAAACTTAGGAAGAGATTTCACGAGGCGAAGTGCTTCTTTATCGAGTGCAGGGTGACGACCACGAGCAATCTTAGCTTGACCTACGCGACCATCTTTATCAACTTCGAATTGAACTACTACACGACCTTGAGCACCTTCTTCTTGAGCCATAGGAGGATAATTGATATGAGAACTGATCCATTTCATCAATGCTGCTTCACCACCAGGGAATTGTGGTTTTTGTTCTACAGCAGTAAAGATTTTTTCTTCTTCTTCTTCTTCTTTAATTTGTACTGTCTTAGAATTGCTGATTGCTGATTTCGCTGAATCTGTTTCTTGCAACTTTTTTTTGTTTGAATTCTTTTCTTCAACAATTTTCCTATTTGGTTCCTGCTTTTTTGTCGTTTGTTCTTTTCTTGTATTATGAGAGATTTTTGTTTGCTCGTTGATGGTATCGATAGTTGTAGGAATAGAAGAGGAAGCGCACAACGCAGTATCAACACCTACGGAATCGGAAAATGCCGGAGTTGGGATTGAATTGTTTTTTGAAAATATGATGTATGCAATAATTATAACGGAAATTAAACCACAAATAAAGAGTATGAAATTTCTTTTTGTCGGTTTTACCTGATCTTCTGAATCTTGATCTATGAACTGATTGGTTTCTTCTACCCCCTGATTTTCGAATATCTCTGATTTTTGTGATAGATGAGCAACCATATCTTTCGGTTTGGGTTGAGAATTAAATGGTGTGCATGTGTTTTGAGCAGCTATCTGAGTTTTTTCGTCAGCAAGAGATGAAATAGGATTAGCCACATGGGAGGTATTGGAGCTATTGTTATTTGGAAGCAATGTAATTAGTTCAGATACTGTTTGAGGGCGTTGGTTGCGTCGTGTTTGCATTGCTGATGTAATTACAGCCCACATTTGGTTAGAAACCCCATTTATGCGAGGCAAATCTTCTTCCAATAGATACATTGATTCGGGAGGTATTTGTCCCGAAAGCATGTTATATATTGTTGCACCAATGGCATAAATATCTGTTGCTGGTGAAAATTGTGAGACTCCGGTATATTGTTCAAGAGGAGCAAATCCTTTGCTGATGCCTACCGGAGTTGTTGATGTTTCGGTATGAGTT
>JAZTZO010000040.1:0-60008 GCA_045637505.1 Muribaculaceae bacterium
TTAGACGAAAATCCACCGCCTCAACTGACTCTTTTCGATTAGGGGGCTTGTAAATCGAAAAAAAGAATCTCAACCGCATTAAATCTGCGATTGAGACCCTTTTTATATACTTTATCGATTTTTATCGGACAGCAATAATAAGAAATAAATTATTAACCTATTATAGGTTGGGTATGTTGGAATGCCTTAATTTGAGGAATTAGAATTGAAAAAATCATAGTGATGGAGGTTGTTATGATGTCTATTCACTCAAAAAATTTATTCCAAAATGCATGTAATCTGCTGATTGTTGGATTGTTGCAAAGGGTCAGGTGCTGTTGCACCTAATTTGGAATGAATATCCAACCGTTCAGCATTGACATATGCTGAATATTGGGTGTTAATGCACCTAATTTGGAATGAAATGAAAAGTAAAGTAAAGAGGATACCTCCGTAGGTCTTTAGTGACCTTATTGTCCTTAGCGACTTTATTTGAAATTACACAATAAAAAAATGAGGCTGTCGGCCTCATTTTTTATTATGCATATGTATTTTAATTATCTCACTGCGATAACTTCGATTTCAACAAGAACTTGTTTGGGAAGTTCTTTTACTGCTACAGCTGAGCGAGCAGGGAATGGGGCAGTGAAGTTTTCGGCATACACCTTGTTCATATCAGCAAAGAGGCTCATATCGGCAAGGAAAACGGTTGTTTTTACTACATTGTCCATTGTGAGGCCTGCTTCAGCAAGAATTGCTTTAATGTTTGCCATTGATTGAGCAGCTTGCGCTTCAATACCTTCGGGGATTTCGCCAGTTGTAGGATTAACAGGAATTTGACCTGAGATAAACACGAATGAACCTGTGTCGATTGCTTGGCTATAAGGACCGATAGCGCCAGGTGCATTAGTTGTTGCGATTACTTTTTTCATTGTAAAATAGTTTTTAATTGTTATTTAATTTTAATGTCAATGTCTTTTATTAGTGAAGAACCGGCATTGTTGGTAATAACCGATTCAATATTATCAAGCGCCTTACTTATTTCTGAAAAATTAGTATTAAAATTTGGCACAAATCCCGATGCTCCATGATTGTCAAGACGGTTCAACACATATGCTATTGAAAGTTTATTAATATCAACGGCTGGTTGTAGCCCTATCTCTTCATCTTTATCAATTAGTATTGTTTTAGATACTAATTGAGCCTCAACTAACTCTTCAATAATTTCAATGGCAATACGAGGAGGGAAATCATATTTATTGGTGAAATCATCAAGGGTTATAGCTTTGTTGCCATTATCGAAATGTCGTACAATAATCGCCATCATAGCCAATGTGATTTTTGAGCGATAATCTTTTGAAATGATGTTTATCTTATCAGAGAAGTTAAAACGATATATACTTTGAGATGAATAACAAATGGCTATACCCGAAAGTATAATAACCCAAGTGAATTGTAACCATATCAAAAGCAATGGCAGGAAAGAGAAACTACCATAAATTGCATTGTATTTTGAAACATACATTTGTCCCGAAACAAATATCCATTGTAGAATCAAGAAACCTGTGCCCGTAAACACGCCAGCAATAAGTGCATTCTTAAATTTTACTTTAGTATTGGGGATGAGCATAAACATTGCTGCAAAGAATAACCATGTAAATATGTATGATGCACATTTAAGAAGAATTGAGATAACTGGCGACATGAAATCAAAAGCAAATAGATTTTGTAGGGTAGAGGTCATAAACAATGATAACCCACTCGAACATATCATCAACACTGGCAATATAAGTAACATTGCAGTGTAATCGGTTATCTTTCGCCAAATGCTGCGACCTTGCTTTATGCCCCATATCGAATTGAATGCCCCTTCAATATTGCTCATTAGAGATATCATTGTCCATAGCAGTAATGCAATACCTATTCCCACAAATAGCCCTTGTGATGATTGGGCAAGATATGCATCAACAAAGCCCACAACCGTATCCAATGTTTCTTTTTGGGCGGGAATATAGTTAAATAGTTGAGTCTCTAATAAATTATGAAAACCAAAACCTCGACCAATGGCAAATAATATGGCGAGTGCTGGCACAAGCGCTAAAATTGTGTGATAGGTGAGAGCTGCCGCTTGTGATTGTAAATTGGCATTTAAAAACGATTTTACTGTGAGATTAAGTGTCTTTATTAATTTAATGTACCAATTGTCGCGAGTATCACTCCACACATCACTCCATAGATATTTCCATAGAGAAAGTGATTTATTTGTTATTTTGGTAATAAAATCCATAATCGCCATATATTTTATACAAATGTAACACAAATATGTCGATTATAGATGTAAAAATGGCTACAAACGAAGAAAAAAATATAACAAAATAATTTTTTTTGAAAAAAGTCGTAGAAAAATTTGGTGGGTATTAAAAAAGTGCTTACCTTTGCACCCGTAATCGAAACACAACCTCGATTAGGAGAGATGGCAGAGTGGTCGATTGCGGCGGTCTTGAAAACCGTTGAGGGTAACACCTCCGGGGGTTCGAATCCCTCTCTCTCCGCAAAGGAAGCTTTTTAGCTTCCTTTTTTTATTGATATAATTGCCTATAGGCATTTAAATTTATTACATTATGGATAAGGTATCGGACAACCCTTTAAAAAACCGAGAACACGCGCAGTCGTTACTGCTAGTCGTGGTGGCTCTTTTTGTGACACTATATCTTGTGTCAAACATTATGGCTGTTAAAGTCATAGGTTTATGGAATATCTTTTATTTTGATGCAGGAACAATAACATTTCCTTTTGCTTATATGCTTGGAGATGTATTGACCGAAATTTGGGGCTATCGCACTGCTCGCAAGGTTATTTTCATGACTTTTGTGTGCAATGTGATATTAGTGTTGTGCACCCAAATAGGGGTGTGGTTGCCATCGGTTGATTATCTCGACCCTACGGCATCGGCCTATAACCACATTTTTAATTATGTGCCCCGCATCGTAATCGGTTCGCTTGCTGGTTTCCTATGTGGTGAGCTGTCAAATGCTTGGCTCATGGAGCGCATAAAAAAATGGACTCGTGGTCGACGATTGTGGGTGCGCACAATAGGGAGTTCTATGGCAGCTTATGTTTTTGATACCGTGCCTTTTGTGCTTATTGCATTCTTTGGTGTTGTGTCAACACACGATTTAATCTATATGTTGGTATTTCAATATGTTGCAAAACTATTGATTGAGGTGGTATTTGGCACCCCCATGGCATATGCTGTGATAGCATATTTGCGTAAGAATGTGTTGAAATAGGCAACAATGGAAAGATATGCCGTAATACATGAGAAGTTTCCTCGTGAATTTGTATTGTTACAAGGCACTGGTTGCCGTTGGGGCAAATGCAGTTTTTGCGATTATCAAACCGATGTGAGTGAAAATCCCTATGAGGTAAACAAAAAAGTCTTATCGCAAGTCACAGGATACTATGGTGTGCTTGATGTAATAAATTCAGGCTCGGGAATAGAACTTGATGTTGATACAATTAATTTAATAAAATGTGTTGTGCGTGAACAAAATATTCACACCCTATGGTTTGAAATGCATTATATGTATCGCAATCAACTTAAGCAGTTTGCGCAACTGTTTTTCCCCACAGTAGTGAAATTTCGTTGCGGCATAGAAACTTTTGATGCCGATTTGCGTAATAAATGGAATAAAGGGGTATCAAGTGAAGTCACGGCCGAAGATGTAGCTCGCTATTTTCAAGGAGTGTGCTTGTTGTGTGGCACGGTAGGAGAGTCGCGCAATCGCATACTAAACGATATCCAGTTGGCAAAACAGTATTTTGAGTATATTAGCGTCAATCTTTTTAATGCGAATTCTACAAGCGTTATTCCTGATGCAGATATTCAGCAATGGTTTGTTGATGAAGTATATCCTACGATTTGCGATGATCCATTAATAGAGGTGCTTATAAATAATACCGATTTAGGTGTTGGATAATGAATTAAAATCAAAAACTGAAATATTTGAGATAATTTAACGCGTAATAATCACAATTTTATATACCTTTGCAGTCCAAATTAGAAAAATAAAGATTAATGAATAAAATTAAATTATTTAGCATTGTAGTTTCATGTTTAATGATAATGTCGTGCGGAGGATCTTCAAGTGATAGTAATCAATCAAATGAAGATGTTGCAATCGATGAAGTTGCTGATGTGGTAGAATCTATAAATAGCGACACGGCTTCAACCGAAGATATGGAGGCTGTTATTCCCGATACTGCCAAAACTATCGATGAGAAAAAGAAAGCAAAAGAGTATGACAATAACTCATTTGCTTCGGCCGAAGATGCTATTGCATTTATGGAAAATTCGGGTCATTGGGATAAATATTCACAAGGTATTTTGCCCCAAATGACAGGTGAAAGCCTTAAATATGCACAAAAACTCATTAATAGCCCATATGAGCGATTTATCGTTGTTGATAAAGAGCGTATGTTGGTTATTCTTTACGACAAATATGGTCGTGTAGAAAAAGAGTATAAGATGGCATGTGCCAAAAATTATGGAACTAAACAAGGAGAGTGGGACTCTCGTACACCCGAAGGCTTTTTCTCGGCACAAGGAGTTTATGATAGTACCGACTGGCTATTTAAAGATAAGAATGGTAAAGTAAGTCAAAAACGAGGCCAATATGGACCACGCTTCATTCGCTTGAAAAATGGAAAAGGAGTGGGGATTCATGGCACATGTTCACCAGGAGCTCTTGGTCGCCGAGTGAGTCATGGCTGTATTCGCATTCACAACGATAATATCCTTGAATTGGTAGAATATGTTGAAAAAGGTATGCCTATTATCGTGAGTCCAAGTAAAAGAGATGCACGAGTCAACAAAAACGCAGGTATAGAAGTAGATAAAATCTCTACAAAAATAAAAAAGGGTAGCAGCGAAGAACAACCTGAAAGTAAAGTTGATTCAGCAAAATCTACTGTAAAATCAGACTCTACTACAGTTGCCAAACCAGCAAAGAAAGATACTATTGCAAATAATGCATCAGCCGAAAAGATTGAAGAGAAAAAAGAATCGAAAGTTGATTCATTGAAAAAATAAAAGCTTAGCGCAGACTATAAGCCGGGTTATGTCGCCGTGGTACTTTCCATAAAGGGAGATGCCACGGCGTTTCGTCATTTATCTGAACAATGTGTCGCCACATTGCTTGAAACGAGAGTTTCAGCACTCTACCCCCCGGCAATGGACGAGCAGCCCTTAAATGCCGGTATACTTGAGCTTGCAACCCATAAGGCATGCGGCACGCGATATCACTATTGCGTCCGGTGGGCTCTTACCCCACCTTTTCACCCTTACCTCCGTGTGGAGGCGGTTATTTTCTGTCACACTTCTCTACCGTTACCGATAGCTTCCCGTTAAGAAATATGGTGCTCTGTGTTGCCCGGACTTTCCTCACACCCCTCATGCGTGAGTGAGCGACGAAACGTCCGCGCTTGCTTTTACTACTGCAAAGATAACTATTTTAGAGTAAAAAATAAAAGGTTGTGAAACAAATTGCTTCACAACCTTTATGGCTGATGTTATTAGTGATTAGCGACCGCTTGCAATAACTTTTTCTTTGACGTACTTGTTAAACGCTTTGTTAGCAAGTAATTCTTCCATAGTCAAGTGCATACGGTAGCGCCAATAGTGGCGTGGGTTGGCTGGCACGTTGATTTGCTCTTCGAGTGGGTTTTCGCGACGGAGAGTGCCATCGATAGAGAGCCAATCTTGTAATGGAAGGATACACAACATTGATGGAGAGTTGAGGTGTAGGCTCACAATCTTATCACATACCCATGGTTCGGCAAAGTAAGGAGCTTCGCCACCGGCTTGGAGTATGTTGTTGAAGAAATGTTGTGTCTTTTCGTGGTCTTCTTCCCACCATTGACGTATGCCACCCATATCGTGAGTTGAGGTAGTACATACCGATTGATATGGATAGTGCCATGTATTGCCAAATTCGGCTTTAGGATCCTTAGGCATGCGTTGGATTTCGAGTGAAAGAATTTGAAGTGCGCTCATCACTGCAGGTACGCAATCAGGAATCATACCGAGGTCTTCGGCACACACAAGCATGTCGGTGGCATCGGTTAGAGCAGGAAGTTTCCACATAGCTTTACCATACCAGAAGTCGTTGTGACGATGATAGAAGAAATCGTTGTAAAGACGATCGAAACACCATTTCTCGTAGTCGTTTAATGAACGATAGATATAGGTGAATTGAGCCGAGATGCGTGGGTGGTATTTGCCTTTCTCTTCGGGGTCTTCAACAAAGAGAACATCATCGATGATGCCGAGAAGGGCATTACATATTTTGTCGTTTTTCTCGTTCTTTTCTTGTGTTGCGAAGTAGTTTACAACTTTGCGTTGTGTATTGAACTCTTCTTTGAGTTTATAACGGCCATAACCTACGCTATTAAGGAATACGTTACGCACTTCATCGGTGTATTCTCCGAAAAAGTCGTGCAAGAAGTAATCCATGATGTATGGAGTAGTTTGCAAATCAACGTCAATCCAAAAGTCATAGTTGTAACGTAATTCTTCGGGTGTGAATGGTAGGGCAGGGCTAAATACACCAAGCAAACCATGAACTGCATCCATAGGAATTTGCCATATGCGGAAGAAACCGAGCACGTGGTCAATGCGATAAGCATCAAAATATTCCGACATTTTGCGGAAACGTGCTTTCCACCAAGCAAAACCATCTTTGTTCATCTCTTCCCAGTTGTAAGTTGGGAAGCCCCAGTTTTGACCTAATACAGAGAAGTCATCGGGTGGAGCACCAGCTTGGCAGTCCATATTGAACAAGCGTGGGGAAATCCAAGCGTCAACGCTTGTGCGAGAGATGCCGATGGGGATATCACCTTTGATTGCTACGCCTTTGCTATGAGCATAGTCGCGTACATGGCGCATTTGTTTATCAAGGTTGAATTGGATATAATATACATAGTTGATTTCAGATTGGTGCTCTTTTACAAATTTAGCAACTTTCTTTTCATCATAGTTAGCATATTCGCCCCAATTCATAAAGTCGGGAGTTTGGAACTTATCGCGAAGCACACAGAATGCAGCATATGGAGTGAGCCAATCGGCATTGCGTTCAACAAATTCTTTGAAATCTTTTGATGCAACAACTTTGTCGCCTTCTTGAGCAAAGATTTCACGAGTAAATGCAATTTTACCTTGATTTACACGCTCATAGTCAATTTCGGCCAATTGGTTTAGCTCTTTGCCAAGGTTGTTAAAATAGGCTTGGCGTTCAGTATCATTTAATGTTCCAAGCTCTTGCAGACGCAAATACATGGGGTGCAATGCAAATGTAGAATTAGCATTATAAGGATAAGAGTCGGTCCAAGTATGGGTCATTGTTGTGTCATTGATTGGAAGAAGTTGAAGGACTTTTTGCCCAGTTACCTCGGCCCAATCAATCATTTTTTTTAAATCATAAAAGTCTCCTGCGCCAAAGTCATCTTCGGTGCGCATTGAGAATACGGGTATTGCCACGCCAGCACCGCGCCATGGAGCAAGAGGGTTGACAAATCTCAACCCCGACACAACCATTACTTCATTTTTTTGTGAGGGGGCGTGTGTAAATACTCTGTTATTGCCACCTTCCCATGCCACAACGTCATGACTTTCTTTCTTTAGAATCAGAAATTTGTATTCAAAGTTTGGCTCAAGATTCTTAAATTCAATGTTAACATTCCATTCGGGGAATGCTGCATCGTTCATTATAACGGCCTTGCTTGCATCCCAGTTGCCAAGGGCGTCAATGTCGCCGCTAATAGCAAGAACCTCGTCACTATTAACTATTGGAGCTGTGACGCGAATGTTGACAATGCCATATTTCATAGCCAATGGCTTATCTTGGTTTTCGCGATGGTAAATGCAATCGGTGAAAGCAGAAGAATAATATGGTTTATCCCAAGGTTGGTCTTGCCAGCAATCTATAATTTCGTAGTTTTTGGCGCTGCGACCACGGCGAAAGTTGTGACCTTTTCCCCATTCTTTTTTTGTATAACCATTTTCATGTTTAATAAAATAATGGTATTTGAAGTCGGGTGTAGAGTCGGCTATGTCAATTTCGATTGACCATGCTTCATTCCCATTAAGGTTGAGTTTAATAGCTTGGCTTTCGTCGCCATTGCCAAGTTCTGGAATGTTCCCTGACAAATATACCGATTCGCCCCAATTTGTGCGGTAGTCGATATTGAATGAAATTTTCATGATTATGATTTTTTACTATGAATTATTATTGTATGATAAGTATCTTTAGAATTACTTGTAAAATTAATCATAATTGTAATAAAAACGGCTAAATTTTGAGGAAAATTTTCAAAATTTAGCCGTTTTGAGGTTTTTTATGGAGTTATTGCTATCTTATCCACATTTAGATGTGCCACAAGAGGTACAAATCAAGCATCCTTCTTGGTAGATTAGAGTCTCTTGTCCACAGTTAGGACATGTTTGACCTTTAGCCTTCATGCCATTAGGAAGATACTTTTTCAATGCACGTTCAACACCCATTTTCCATGTGTTGAT
The DNA here is from genome assembly GCA_045637505.1 of Muribaculaceae bacterium. Classification (GTDB taxonomy): domain Bacteria; phylum Bacteroidota; class Bacteroidia; order Bacteroidales; family Muribaculaceae; genus RGIG4079. The sequence goes on from JAZTZO010000040.1 coordinate 8,555, forward strand.
TGATTGACTGTCAAGCTCAAGACTACCGATAAGCTTCAATACTTGGTCGATAGGCATACCATAACGCAATACGCCTGAAATTAGTTTTGCATAGTTCCAATATTCAGGATTGAATTTATCTGATAGACCTTCAATTGTTGTTTTGTATCCGCGTTTGTTGATGAATTGGAAGTCATATCGTTTATTGCCGTTTTCGTCGATAGCTTTGATGATTTTACCGCGAGTTACTGATTTAGGGCAGAAGATGCCATCTTCATCATCGGCAAGACCAGTGAAAATTTCGTATGGTTCACCATCAATCAAACCAACAAATGCAATCCATTTTTCTTTGTTGTTTTGGAAACGAACAACATCAGCCTCAAGTTCAATAGGTCGTTTTGCGACATGAGGTTTGATCTCTTCAATCGGGTTGTCGTTCTTTTTATTGTCGATAGAAACCAATACACCAGCACGCGAACCATCACGATATACGGTACATCCTTTACAACCCGATTTCCACGCTTCAACATAGAGGTTGTTAACAAGTTCTTCGCTCACATCGGCTGGAAGGTTGATTGTAACCGAAATTGAGTGGTCAACCCATTTTTGTACGCGACCTTGCATTTTGACTTTTTCAAGCCAATCAACATCGTTAGATGTCGCTTTGTTATATGGCGATTTTGCAACGAGTTCATCAAGTTCTTCTTGTGTGTAGTTGCTTTTGATTTCAATATTATTGATTTTCATCCACTCAATAAATTTGGGGTGATAAACAATGTATTCTTCAAAAGCGTCACCTGTTTCGTCAACAAAGTCAACATGTACATCGGTATCATTGGGGTTTACTTTACGACGGCGTTTATATACTGGTAAGAATACAGGCTCGATACCAGATGTTGTGCGAGTCATCAAACTTGTTGTGCCAGTGGGCGCAATAGTGAGACATGCAATGTTGCGGCGACCATATTTCACCATGTTTTCATACAACTCGGGAGAAACTTCTTTCAAACGATTGATGAATGGGTTGTTTTTTTCGCGTTCAGCGTCAAAAACTTCAAAAGCACCACGTTGACGAGCCAATTCGACTGAAGAACCATAAGCCGCAACGGCAAGAGTTTGGTGTACTTTTTCTGAAAAATCGGTAGCATCGGGAGTTCCATAACGAAGGCCAAGAGCAGCAAGCATATCACCTTCGGCAGTAGTTCCCACGCCTGTGCGACGGCCTTTGAGGGTTTTTGTTCTAATTTTATCCCAAAGATTACGCTCGATTGATTTTACTTCTTCGGTTTCAGGGTCTGAATCGATTTTTTCAAGAATCTTATCGATTTTTTCCATTTCAAGGTCGATAATGTCATCCATGATGCGTTGTGCTTTAGCAACATGGGTCTTGAATAAATCAAAATCAAAGTATGCCTCAGGAGTAAACGGATTTACTACATATGAATATAGGTTGATAGCAAGAAGACGGCAGCTATCGTATGGGCATAATGGGATTTCGCCACAAGGGTTAGTTGAAATTGTGCGGAAGCCAAGATCGGCATAACAATCGGGAACTGATTCACGTGTAATAGTATCCCAGAATAAGATGCCTGGTTCGGCAGATTTCCACGCATTATGGATAATTTTAGCCCAGATTTCTGAAGCATTAACCTCTTTAGTCATTACTGGGTTTGGGCTATCAACTGGATATTGTTGAATATATGGTTTGCCTTCTATCGCTGCTTGCATAAAGGCATCGTCAATTCTGACAGATACATTAGCACCTGTTACCTTTCCTTCGGTCATTTTTGCATCAATAAAAGACTCTGAATCGGGGTGCTTGATGCTAACAGAGATCATAAGTGCACCACGGCGTCCATCTTGAGCAACTTCGCGGGTTGAGTTTGAATATCGTTCCATAAATGGGACGAGACCAGTTGATGTGAGAGCAGAATTCTTTACGGGAGTCCCTTTTGGACGAATATGTGATAAATCGTGTCCTACACCTCCACGACGCTTCATTAATTGCACTTGCTCCTCGTCAATACGAATGATGCCACCATAAGAGTCGGGGTTGCCATCAATCCCGATAACGAAACAGTTAGAGAGTGACCCCACTTGGTGATTGTTGCCAATCCCCGACATAGGGCTACCTTGGGGTACGATGTATTGAAAGTTTTTAAGTAATCCCATGAGTTCTTCTTTTGACATGGGAGACTCATATTTATTTTCAATACGAACGATTTCATCGGCGATACGATTGTGCATATCGTCGGGTGTTTGTTCGTAAATATTTCCGTAAGAGTCTTTAAGGGCATATTTGTTTACCCATACGCGAGCAGCAAGCTCATCTCCACCGAAATATTTAAGAGAGGCTTCAAATGCCTCATCATAAGTGTAGGTTTTTTGTTCCACGATTTAAATTGTTTAGAAAGGATTTGAGGTTAGATTTTATTTGAAAAGAGTTGCTTAAAAAATTACTCTGCAAAATTCTAAAAAATATTTTATCTATCCAAATTTAAAAACAAATATTTTTCTACAATTTCATAAAGTTTTCCAAAACGAAAAACGAAGTCATTGAAATATAGGGTGTTGTGATTTTTGTAAATCGAAAAAGTTTTCCAAAACAAAAAACATGCGTGAAACATGTGTGATTTTGTTAGTGTAAATTATTTGCGTTATGCGCGTAGATTTTGTATTTTTGTAGCATAATTAAAATAAAAGGTTATGGATGATAAAAATTTCTTTTTAAATCGTCGAACTTATCGACAATATGCTAATGAGGTAATTTCTGATGAGATTATTGGGCAAATGTTGACAGAAGCATCTCACGCTCCTACTACTGGAAATATGCAACTATATAGCGTTGTGACAACTCGCTCGCAAGAAGGGAAGGAAAAATTGTCACCAGCGCATTTTAATCAGCCCTCGGTAAAGGGGTGTGATGTCGTTTTGACTTTTTGTGCCGATTTTAATAGATTTGTGCATTGGTGTGAGGTGAGTGATGCTAATCCGGGTTATGATAATTTTCAATCATTCATGACGGCGGTGCTTGATGTTACAATTTTTGCACAACAATTTTGTACTATTGCCGAAATGCGAGGATATGGTTGTTGTTATTTGGGGACTACTACATATAACGCTCCTCAAATTGCCGATGCGCTGAATTTACCCAAAAGGGTTGTTCCTGTAATAACACTCACGCTTGGAGTGCCAACGGGTGATGCTCCAGTAAGTGATCGCCTCCCATTGGGCGCGATTTTGCATAAGGAGGTCTATCATGATTATACCGATAGCCAAATAAAAAGTATGTATGCCGAGAAAGAAGCTCGTGAGGATAGTAAGCGTTTTGTTGAAGAGAATAATAAGCAATCGCTGGCACAGGTTTTTACCGATGTGCGTTATACCAAACAAGCAAATGAAAATTTTTCAAAGATATACATCGATTTTATTAGGAATAGCAAGTTTGAGTTTTAGTAATTGAATGAATAAGACGAAGAAAAAAGCTGAAGGTATCTTCAGCTTTTTTCTTCGTCTGTGTTGAAATTATTTTAGAGTTTCTTCTATTTTTTTGAGATCTTCTTGAAGTTGTTTCTCAAAAGCAAGACGTTCATCAATGTTGTTGCAAGCATGTAGCACAGTTGCATGTGTGCGCGAAAGTCGAGTGCCTATCGCTGTGAGTGGCATCTTTGCTATTTTTTTAGATAAATACATTATCATTTGTCTTGCATCAGATATTTCGCGCTTGCGCGTTTTGGTAAATATTTGATCAGGGTCAATTTGATAATATGAGCACACTTCTTGTGTAATCATTTCAAAGTTAATCTGTTTTTTGTTTACCTTAATCGCGTTGGCGAGTACATTTTTAGCTAAATCTACAGTAATCTCTTGGTTGAGTACTGTGGCATGTGCCATAAGAGAAACAATTATGCCTTCAAGTTCTCGTATGCTGTCAGTTACATTTGTTGCAATGTAATCAAGTACTTCGGTCGGGATTGAGAGTCCATCTTGTTCAGCTTTTTGAGTTAGAATCCCCTTGCGGAGCTCATAGTCGGGACGCTCAAGCTCGGCGGTCATTCCCCATTTGAAGCGAGACAATAGCCGAGCTTCCATTCCTTCCATTTGAGATGGGCAACAATCACTTGAGAGGATTAATTGCTTTTGGTTTTGATGCAAGTGGTTGAAGATGTGGAAGAATGTATTTTGTGTACGTTGTTTTCCTATTAAATCCTGAATATCGTCAATAATTAAAGTGTCGATGCTTTGATAAAAGTTGATGAATTCATTGATTTTGCCTCGGGCAACGGCAGCAGTGTACTGACTCTCAAATAAGCGGGCTGTTACATAAAGAACACGGCTTTGAGGATTCTTTTCTTTGATGCGAATACCTATGGCTTGAATTAAGTGGGTTTTACCAACACCTGTGGGGCCAAATACAAATAAGGGATTGAATGTTTTGCAATCGGGGTTTGTAGCAATGGCTTCACCAATGGTGCGGGCTATCTTGTTGCTATTACTTCCACAATAGTTCTCAAAGTTGTATCGAGGGTTGAGTTGTGAATCAATGTCATCATGTTGCTGTTGCTGAAACGGATTTGCCGGATTTACAGTTTGAGATACTATGGTTTGACTCGGTTTAGAACTCTTAACTTTGACGCTTGTTGAGGGTTCATTTGAAATTTGGTTGTATCCATAATATAATTGAACGTTTTCTCCATAGAATTTATGAAGAGCTACAGAAATCAATTTGAAATATCTATTTTCAAATTGTTCTACGAAATAAGGTGATGGTACAAGAAGAGTTAATGTATCATCTTTGTAGCTTAAAGACGAGATGTCTTTAAACCAAGCGTCAAATTGTTCGGCGGGAATGTTGTCTTTGAAAAAATCAAGACATTCTTCCCACATTTTTTCGTGAGTCTTATCCATTGATTTTGTAATAGTTTAGGCAAATCTTTTCAATACAAAGTTGAGGTTTTTTTTTTACAAAAACAATTGTGAAAATATTTGCAAAATATAAATAGTGTGTAATAGTGCTGAAAAACAGTGAATTAGGAATTAAGGTGTAAATTTGTTAAACAAAAGCTTTAGATGTTAGTATTCATGTTTTTGATAATCAGTGCGATGTGGTGTATCTAAATGTGTATTTGAAAAGATGTTTTTATCTCTTGTTTTAAGAAAAAAGCTGATAAACCATTGCAATTATAAGGTGTTTGATTTATCAGCTTAAATTTTTCTTATTTAGAATTGTTATAAATAATGCTTTTAGAATAATTTGATTGAAATATAGCGTTTGGGATTCTTTTTAATATCAATAAATAGAGAGTCAAGATTTCCAACGGCTCCGTTCAAATTATGGTATAGCTTATCATCATTCATAAGTAATCCTAATGATGAGTTTTTATTCCCAAGAGTGTTGTTTAGATTAGTTGTTAATACTTGAAGATTTTGAGTAGTTGAGGCTATGCTATTCATTGTAGAGTCGATAGGTAATGTTTTTAATTCTTTTGAAACTATAGCCAAATCTTCAGAGATTTCATTAAGATTTGAAGTGAAATCTTCAACATTATCTACTACTGGAGGTAATGTGCCAATAAAACTATTAAGTTTTTTAGTTGTTTCATTGAGGTTGCTTGTGATATCATCAAGACGTTTGATTGATGCATATATTGCAGGATCACCAACAAGGGTGTTTACAGTTGTAAGAAGCGAATCTACCTTGGGAATTATAGATGTAACTTGTGGAATAACTTCATTTGTGACATTATCCATAAGACCAGTCGGTGTTGCTCCTATAATTTTATCTCCTACTTCATAAAAGTTTTGTTCGGTTCCCATATCGAGAATAATAGAGGCCGAACCAAGGAGACTTCCGATTAAGAGTGCTTTTGTTCCTTTTGGTAGTTTTAAATCTTTGTCAAGGCTTATTTCAACTTTTATGTGACCAGGGTTATCATATTCATATTGAATATCGATGACTTGACCAACTTTAAATCCATTTATAGTTACAGGAGAGGCGATATCTAATCCAGCAACATTTGTATATGATATATAATAATGGTTAGCAGGCTTAAATATATTTATCCCTTTTAAGAATTCAATTCCACTAAATAAAATAATTAGTGCTACAATAACACATAGGCCAATAATAACTTCTTTTCTGAAAATCTTTTTCATATATAATCTTTTTATTTTATACGTTTACCATTTTTAAATTTTACTATAAATGCTTGAGGAAACTTGTCCTTTACATTTTTTAAAATCACTTCAGCATCTTGGAGAGATGTTGTTGACTCATATGTATATTTATATATTTTATTGTCTTTATAATGCCATATTGGGTGAAATCCTTTAAATTCACGAGAATTGTCCCTTAAAATTTTATCGCTTGTAAGGATTTGAATGCGATATATTGTATCTTCCGATGTAGTTATATCGTTGTTGATTGTTGTAACTTCATTATCTCGATTATCGATTTCAGTTATGGTTGATTGGACTCGGGTAGAGCTATTTGTTGAAGTTTTTTCTATAGAGCGTGCATTTTCTTTGGATACTTTACTGCTACCTTGTTGCGTATTGAAACTGTTATTTGTAATATGTTTTACAAATGCGTTGAATATAGAATTTGCAAGTGTTTCTTGTCCGTCACTTGATGATAAGAATTTTTCTTGAGTAGGGTTGCATATGAAATCGAGTTCAACCAATACTGATGGCATATTGGTTGCCCATAGAACCCAAAAACCAGCCTGACGAACACCCTTGTCCTCTCGACCTGCGTTTGTCGTTAACTCATTTTGAATTGAGCTTGCCAAATTAATACTTTTAAGCATATGCTTGTTTTGGTTCATCTCAAAAATGATATATGATTCAGCTGAATTTGGGTCAAAACCACTATATACTGTAGTATAATTGTCTTCCATTTTTATAACAGAATTCTCTCTCATCGCTACATCTAAATTGTCTTTTGTCTTGTGTAGCCCGAGAGTGAAAACAGAAGAGCCTGCTACATTTGTTCGCCCTGGAGAATTTAAATCAACCGAATTGACATGAATTGAAATAAATAAATCTCCTTTTGATTTGTTGGCGATATTTGCTCGTTGTTGAAGTGTGAGGTATTTATCTGTGTCACGCGTATATACCACTTTGATGTTCTCGCATTCGTTGCTGATTTTTGAACCTAACAACTTGGCGACATTAAGTGTGATATCTTTTTCTTTTGCATATGTGCCTACAGCTCCACCATCTTTTCCTCCATGGCCAGCATCAATAACAACGACAAAGTCTTTTGCCTCAATGCTAATAGGCAAACAAAATATTATAGATATAACTATAATAATTGAAGAGATATGTGAAGTAATATTTTTCATTTATGCAAAATTCCATGCAAATTTACGAATTTAACGTTGATTATTTGCTTAAATGTGCCTAATTTTTAGATATACATATTTAATATATGCGAAAATGGATATAAATTTATGCTTTTTGTTGAATAAATAAATTAACTTTGCACAAAACAATAATTGAAGATATGAAACAAAATTTATGTAAGTCATTACAAATGATTGTTGCATCATTGGTGTTATATTCATGTGGTTCATCAAGCGATTCGTCTTTTTCTATAAAAGAAAAATTTCCTCCAGTCAAAATTAAGAGGATGGATGTTGAATTATATAAATATCCTAAAATGAGTGTTGATGAACAGGCTTCGTTTAATGCAGAGATGGAAAGTGGTATATCGGCAGTGTCAACGATGTTAAACATGGGGCATCCCGATGATTCGGCCTATATAAAATATGTCAATTCTAAGGCTATAAAAATGTTTACTCCTGAAGTGAACGAAATTTTTAGTGATATAGCTGATTTAGAAAATGTGCTTGGTGGTGTGAAACAAAATATGAAGAAAGAATTGCCTCATATTAATATGTGTGAAATTTATTCGATAGTGTCACCCTATAAACAATCAATATATATTGCTGATTCTACATTATTATTAGCACTTAATCATTACCTTGGGGCTGAGCATAAAGTTTATGATGGTTTTGAAGAATATATAAAGAAAACTAAACAAGCTAAATATATTCCATATGATATTGTTGAGGCTACAATAGGAACTTTTAACCCATATGAAACAATTGGAGATGAGAAGGTGTTGAGTAAAATGCTATTTGCCGGAGCTATAGTTGAAGCTAAAATGCGCATAGTGCCTGAAGCTTCATTGTCATTGGCTTTAGGCTATGATGAAAAAGAGTTGGAGTGGGTAGAGGATAATCAGCAACAGTTATGGAACGCATTAGTATCAAAAGAGTTGTTGTATTCAACATCATATATGGATATTAATCAATTATTGTCGTTATCTCCAAGCTCTTCAATCCTGCATAAACAAGCACCTGGTTGGGTAGGTCGATATTTAGGCTATAAAATTATAAGAGCATATTTGGAAAAGAATCCTACAACAACGCTATCGCAGTTATTGACTCCTGAATTTTATAAATCACAACAAACCCTAATTGATTCGGGCTATCAAGGACAATAATATTATATTTTGAGCGAGATTATTGCTATCTTTATTTACATTGGATCAACATCATAGTAAACAATCATCCCTTTCATACGTGGAAGTTGGTGCATTTGTTCGTATGTGTTACGAAGAATTGTTTTTACTTTTTTCATTGATGCATTTGTTTCGACTTTAAGCATAATCTTGCGAATATGTAGAGATTGAATGCGTGCAATCATTGGTTCCTCTGGCCCAAATACTCGATTTCCAAATAATTCTCGTAATCGCGACGCATATATAGTTGCGATTTCTGTAAGAGTATCATTATCACGATGCTTCAAATATATATATATAACACGAGTATATGGAGGGTAGTTAAATAGTCGTCGTTCTTCTAATTCGTGATTATAAAATCCTATGTAATCGTGTTTTTTTAAAAATCCTATCACAGGGTGATTGGGATTATATGTTTGAATAAAGACTCTTCCTTGTGTTGACCTACGGCCAGCACGTCCCGAAACTTGTTCAAGCATATTAAATGCACGTTCCGAAGATCTAAAATCGGGGAAATTTATAATAGTGTCGGCATTTAACACAGCAACAAGATTTACATCGCCAAAGTCAAGCCCCTTTGTAACCATTTGTGTGCCAACAAGAATGTCGGCTTTGTGATTAGAAAAATCATCAATAATATTCTCGTAGCTATCTTTATTGCGAGTAGTATCTAAATCCATTCGCAAAATTTTATTGTCGGGGAATAGTTTAGCAACTTCTTCTTCTATTCGCTCTGTTCCATATCCAAGAATTTCAATACTCGGCTCTTTACATGATGGACATATTGAGGGGAGGGGATATGTTGCACCGCAATAGTGACACACTAATTGGTTTTGAGATCGGTGATATGTAAGAGAAACATCACAATGTTGACATTTTGGAGTCCAGGCGCATTGTTTGCATCGGGCAAGAGGAGCAAATCCTCTGCGATTGTGGAAGAAAATTATTTGCTTCCCTTCGTCAAGGGTTTTACGAGATGCGGCAATCGTAGGTTGAGCAAAAGAGCCATTTGTGAGATATCTTTTGCGCGAGGTCGTCATATCTATTATATCAATTTCAGGCAATGTTACATCTTCGTATCGAGTGAGAAGTTCAATAAAACCAAATTTCCCCGATTTTGCTTTATAATATGTTTCTATTGATGGAGTAGCACTCCCTAATAATGTTTTTGCACCATGCATTGACGCCAAAACGATTGCTATATCGCGAGCATTATATCTTGGTGCGGGGTCATATTGTTTATAACTCGATTCATGTTCTTCATCAACAATGACAATGCCGAGTCGTGTAAAAGGAAGAAATAGAGAAGAACGTGCACCAATAATTACACAAGGCTCATTCTCATTAAGTAGCTTTTTCCATATATCTACCCTCGCATTATCAGAAAAACGAGAATGATATATTAGAACTCTATCTCCAAAAACTTTTTGAAGTCGGCGAGTTAGTTGTGTAGTAAGTGCTATTTCAGGAACAAGAAATAGCGCTTGATCGCCTCGTTGTAATATAAGTGAGATTAAATGGATGTATATTTCGGTTTTGCCGCTCGACGTAACGCCATGGAGTAGGGTAATGTCATGCTCAATATAGGAGTCGAGAATATCTTTAAGGGCATTGTCTTGAGCTTTGCTTAATATGGGCAACTGATTGGTTACAATGCCATTAAATTGAAATCGATTAACATCTTTCTTGTATATATCTATAATCCCTTTTTTTGCTAAAGCAGAGATGATTGTAGTATTTAAACCTGTGCGTTCAAGTAGTTGTGCACGAGAGATTTCAATTGGCTCTTTGTCTTTTCGATTAAATTCGCATAACTCAAGCAGAGCAAGCAAAGCTGTTTCTTGTTTTTTTGCGCCTTTTACTGCGTCAAATGCTTTGTGTAATTCTTCAGAGTTGTTTTGGGAGATATTTATCTTTAGATAAATTTCCTTCTTGGATCGATATCGTTCGATGAGTTTTTCGGAGATAATAACCGCTTCATGTTCCAATAGGTTGTTTATAATGGTAATCCCGTTTTTGAAACCGGTTTTCTTTTCAATATCAGCAAGTGTTAGTTTTCCTTCGTGGTCTAATAGTTGCCACACTATTATTTCGCGTTCACCAAGTTGTTGTATCTCATTAAAATCAACATCGTTATTAATTTCAATAAATGTTTCGCTTTCAATCTTTAAGCCAACTGGAACGGCTGCTTTATAAACCTCCCCAATAGAGCAAAGATAATAATCGCTAATCCATTCCCAAAATTTCAATTGTGGATGTTTGACAATGGGATATTCGTCAAGTAATGCTACTATATCCTTTACCTCATAGCCTTTTGGCTCAATGGATGTAATAGATGAAACAATACCTGTATATAATTTCTTTGTCCCAAATTGCACAATTACACGATATCCAATTTTGACCTTATTGACCATCTGTTCAGGTATCCGATAAGTAAAAGTTGCGTTTAGTGGTAGGGGAAGTATTATTTCAGAATATAGTGTGGGCATAGTTGATTAATTTGTTGATTAGGTTAAAGGTATCCTTCTTTTTTCGCTCTGGTTTCCATTATTTTAACACGCTCTTCAATTGCAGGATGTGTTGAAAATAATTGCAATAAAGCATCTGATATCTGTGAACCAGAACTTTCTTTCATTTGTATGAGTTTTTTTAGCGCGAGAGCCATAGCTTTTGGGTTCTTACCCGATTTTTTTAAAAAGTCATAACCATATTGATCGGCGGCATATTCTTGTTTCCTTGAAAATTTTGCGCTAAAATATGCCTGACTAAGGGCTCCTAATGATGAATCAGAAAAGATAGCCACATTGCGACTAAATGCAGCTGCGCCATCAAGAATTGCCGATGAAATAAGTGCATTTTTAAATGCATCTTTTGAATCTTTATTGGCAACATGTCCAATCTCATGCCCAATAATACCAAGTATTTCATTGTCGCTCATAATGTTCATGAGCCCCGAAAACACACGGATGCTTCCATCGGGACACGCAAAGGCATTTAATTCGGGCGTATCATATACTTTAAAGTTGAGTTTAATACCATTGGCGCTTGTTAGACCTGCAGTGAGTCGTTTTAAGCGAATAGCATATTTACTGCTATTTTTACACACTGTGTATTCGGCATCTAACTGTTTGATATATTCGTTAGCATATTGAGCCATCTCCTTGTCGGTGATGGAATATGCTTGATATGCTTTTACTGCACCCGTAATTATTCTATCCCATCGTTGAGCATTGGAATAATTGGAGCATATGAGTATTAGGATAAGAGAGAAAAAAAAGTGTTTCATTATTTAATGTATCCGTCTTTTTGAGCTCGTTGTACCATCTTCTCAATTCTTTTCTCTAATTCGGGATGGGTAGAAAAAAGTTGATTTATAACATTAGATGATGAAGATTTACCTCCGTTTAATTGTTGTAATTTTTTAAATGAAAGAACCATTGCATATGGATTTTTTCCTGATTTTTTAAGAAAATCATATCCATATTGGTCTGCTGCAAATTCTTGTTTCTGCGAAAATTTTGCGCTAACTAATGATTCCCCTAATGCTCCTAATTCCGAGTCGGTAAGTAAAGCCGCAGTGCTACTTGTTGCTGCAATACCATCTTTTAATGCCGATGTCATTAAAGCATTTTTAAATGCATTTTTTGAGTCACGATTAGCGATATGACCTATCTCATGCCCAATAACACCAAGAATCTCATCGTCGGTCATAATATCCATTAATCCTGAATATATGCGAATACTACCATCGGGGCATGCAAATGCATTAACTTCGGGAGTATTATATACCTTAAAGTTTAATTGTATTCCATTTGCGTCATTTAGACCCGATGTGAGTTTTCGTAATCGTTTGGTATATTGGCTACTTTCACTACACACCTTGTTGTTTGCATCGGTTTGAGAAATGTATTCGCTCACATATGCAGCCATTTGTGAATCGGTGATAGTTGAGGCTTGGATTATTTTAGACAAACCCGAAGCGGCCCTTGCTTGATCAATGTTAGACAATGACCCACATGAACATAAACAACTGCCAATTATAATTGAAAGGATATATTTTTTCATATTTGAAATTTTATATTCTACAAATTTAGCGAAAAATCTTGTAAGAGATAGGTGTTATATGTAAAAAAATGATAAGATTGAATATTTGTATATTGAATTGAATAAATATTTCCATAATTGCAAAAAATATAGTAACTTTGTAAATGTATTAAATATTTTGATATAGTTATTTGTTGTATTAAAGTAGTAGATTATATCATCAAGTGAGGGTTGTTTTAACATATTAATCATAAAGATAACTCCGTTGATATATAATGAAAATTAAATTTGATACTAAACGAGTTTAATATGATAAAACCAACTTTATTTGTATTAGCGGCTGGAATGGGGAGCCGTTATGGTGGTCTAAAGCAACTTGATGGAGTAGGTCCCAATGGTGAAACTATTATGGACTATTCAATTTATGATGCCATTCAAGCAGGTTTTGGCAAGGTCGTATTTGTTATTCGCCACGATTTTGAACAAGATTTTAGAGATAAGGTATTGTCAAAATATAGTGGACACATTGATACAGAGGTTGTTTTTCAATCAATCGATGCGTTGCCACAAGGTTATTCTTGTCCCGAAGGGCGTGAAAAACCATGGGGAACTAATCATGCTGTATTAATGGGCAAAGATGTCATAAAAGAACCTTTTGCGGTTATTAATGCCGATGATTTTTATAGTCGAGATGCATTTATGGTTATAGCTGAAGACTTAAAAAGACCTCGCACTAAAAAAGGGGACTATTCAATGGTTGCGTTTAGAGTTGGTAATACAGTTACGGCTAATGGTACTGTTTCGCGTGGAGTGTGTTCCGATAAAGATGGATTCTTGGCATCGGTAATTGAGAGAGGCTCTATTCATGCTAATGAAAAAGGCGAAATTGTATATCCCGATGCAGAAGGAAATGATGTAAAACTTGATTCAATGACTCCAGTTTCAATGAATTTTTGGGGCTTTACTCCCGATTATTTTGAGTATAGTGAAAGGGAATTTATTGAATTTTTGGATACTCGAATCAATGAGCCAAAATCGGAGTATTTTATCCCCACGGTAGTAGATACATTGATTAAGTCGGGAGAAGCAAGCATAAGATTATTAGATACAGAAGCAAAATGGTTTGGGGTTACATATTTGGAAGACCGTCCAGGTGTAATTGAAAAACTTGCTGAATTACATCAAAGTGGAGTATATCCCGCTCGATTATTCTAATAGAGTTAAATGAAAATTTATTTTGCTCCGTTGCAAGGTTATACCGATGCAGCCTATCGTAGATTCCATAATGAAATCTTTGGTGGCTGCATTTCTGCTTATTATGCTCCATTTATGCGCGTAGAACGAGGAGCTCCACGAGCAAAAGATTTGAAAGATATTGACCCATCTAATAATTTAGGTGTTGAATTGGTGCCTCAAATTATAGTAAAAGATATATCCGAAATGGATATATTGGTGCCTCCAATCATGTCGCTTGGGTATAAACATATTGATTTAAATATGGGCTGCCCATTTCCATTGCAAGTAAAAAAAGGAAGAGGAGCAGGATTGTTGTCAAATCCTAATATGATTAAATTGATATTGGGTAATTTGGATAAATATGAAGATGTTTCGTTTTCTGTTAAAATGCGATTAGGAAATGAAGAAGTGAATCAATGGAAGCAAGTTATGCCGATATTGAATGATACACAATTGTCGCATATTACAATTCACCCTCGCATAGCAACCCAACAATACAAAGGGGTGGTTTTAATGGACTCTTTTGATGAGTTTTATCATCAAATAGAGCATCCCATAATATTCAATGGAGATATCATACAGCCTTCACAAATAGAATATCTTGTAACGGAATATCCTCGTTTAAAAGGGGTGATGATAGGAAGAGGATTATTGACCAATCCAGCATTAGCAATGGAATATCTTGAGAATGTCCAATTGGATTTGGAACAAAGAATATCTAAAATATTAGAAATTCATAATAAACTTTTTGCTTATTATGCGTCTAAATTACAAGGCGATTCTCACTTATTAACCAAGATGAAAACATTCTGGGATTATAGTGAGCCTATTATTGGACATAAAACATATAAATTAATTCATAAAGCATCGTCATTATCAAAGTATAAAGAAGTGATTACTCAAATAGCATATTTAAAATGAAATTATGTAACTTTGCATTATATTGAAAAATTTAAATATTGTAATATGAAAAAAACATTATTATCATTATTAACTTTTGTAGCACTTATGGCACAGGCTCAAAATCCATTTTTTCAGGAGTTTGGAACATATAAAGAGGCCACTCCATTCAGTAAAATCAAAAATAGTCATTATGAAGAGGCTATTGATAGAGGTATCAATTTAGCACAACAAGAAATTAATGCTATAGTCAATCAACGCTCTCGCCCTGACTTTGAAAATACAATTGTTGCACTTGAAAATGTAGGGGCCGATTTAAATCGAGTACTCAATGTGTTCTATCCATTAATGTCGGCTAATAGCGATAACGAAATGATGGAGATTTCGCTCCGAGTTTCAGCTAAATTAAGCGAATATTCTACAAATATTAGTCTTAATGAAGGTTTGTGGCAAAAGGTTAAAGAAGTTTATGAAAATAAGGACATGTTTAAACTTGATGCCGAAGATAAGATGTTGCTACAACGCACATACGATTCATTTGCACGTTCTGGTGCTAATTTGCAAGGCACTGATCGTGATGTATACCGTAAACTTTCGGCTGAATTATCTGAACTTACAACAAAGTTTGGTCAAAATGTATTAAAAGAATTGAATACATATGAAATTTGGTTGACCAAAGATGATTTGGCTGGATTGCCCGAAAGTTCTATTGAGGCAGCTGCTTTAGCCGCTAAAGAAAAAAATAGAGAAGGGGAGTATTTGTTTACATTGGCACAGCCCACTTATACTGCATTCATGAAATATTCTTCTCGCCAAGATTTGCGTGAAAAGATGTATCGCCTATATAATGGTCGTAATCAAAAAGGAGAATTCTCGAATGTTGAAGTTATGAAACGCATTGTTGAGGTGCGTCGTGAAATAGCAAATCTTCTTGGTTATAAAACATATGCACAATATAGTCTTGAACGCACTATGGCTCAAACTCCCGAAAATGTCTACAATCTACTTGACCAATTGCGTGATGCATATCGTCCTGCACAAGAGAATGAATTTAAGGCTATAGAGGAATATGCTTCTCAATTAGAAGGGCGTACAATAAAACTTCAACCATGGGATTATAGCTATTATTCAAATAAACTTAAAAATGCTAAGTATAGCTATAATGAAGAAGAGTTGAGACCTTATTTCGAACTTAACAATGTGATTGATGGGGTATTTGGCCTTGCAACCAAACTATATGGTTTGAAGTTTACAAAAATAACCAACATTGACATATATCACCCCGATGTAACAGCATTTGAAGTAACTGATGAGAAAGGTGAATATATCGGATTAATTTATACCGATTTCTTCCCTCGTGCAAGCAAGCGTCCTGGTGCATGGATGACTGGATTTAAAGATCAATCTAATCAAAATGGAGAGATGATTCGCCCACATGTATCAATAGTAATGAACTTTACTAAACCAACTGCCGATAAACCTTCATTATTGACTCCTTACGAAGTGGAAACATTCCTTCATGAATTTGGGCATGCGTTACATGGATTGTTGGCAAATACTAAATACGCTTCGTTGTCAGGTACTTCAGTGTATCGTGACTTCGTAGAATTGCCATCTCAATTTAATGAAAACTATTTGACTCAAAAAGAATTCTTGGATGGGTTTGCAAAACATTATTTAACTGGTGAACCAATCCCACAAGAATTAGTTGATAAAATTATCTCTTCATCACAATATGGAGCTGCATATGCTTGTTTGCGTCAGTTGTCGTTTGGCTATCTTGATATGGCATGGCACACATCAACTACGGCTATAGATGATGCAGCTACATTTGAGAATGAAGCAATGAAAGGTGTTGAAATGTTTACTCCAGTTGAAGGGTGTGCGTTATCGCCTCAATTTAGCCATATATTCTCAGGTGGATATGCTGCAGGATATTATAGCTATAAGTGGAGCGAAGTGCTTGATGCTGATGCATTCTCTATGTTCTTAAAGAATGGAATTTTTGACAAGAAAACCGCCGATTCATTCCGTGAAAATGTATTGATGAAAGGTGGAACAGAAAATCCCGCAGAATTATATCGTCGTTTCCGTGGCCAAGATCCATCAATTGATGCGCTACTTGAACGTGATGGTATTAAGAAATAATATTGGTACTAAATATTGATTTGGATGGAGGGTTGAATTAATAGCTCAACCCTCTTTTTTTGAGCGTAAAATAAAAAGCCTGTCGCATCATTGCGGCAGACTTACGCTTGATTAATGACTTAAAATTTTTGTCAATGTTGCTGTTGATGGGTTAGTTGCAACGATTTGACCAATGGGGTCAATTAGTAACGAGTTGTACCCATCTTCAAGGTGAAAGGTTTTCTTAATGTTTTGAGCAACATCACCTTGAACATTAAATTGTGTCTTTGCATTCAGTTTATCTCTGCGCACAACTTCTTTAAAGAGTTGTTCGCTTTGGTCAAAATTAACCGATAAGAAACAAATTTCATCTGCATTTGCTTTTTTCTCAAATGCTGTATACTCATTACAGGCCACGCGCGAAATCGCATCGGTTGATGACCAGAATGTGAGTAACACATATTTCCCTTTCAACTTATTAAGTGATACATTTTGAGTTTCACTTTGTAGTGTTAATGAAGGAACTATAAGCCCCTCATTTGCACCAATGACCTTTTCGGTATAAGCTGAAATAGAAATAAGAGTAGCAAAGATCACAATGAACATCATTGCTTTCTTCATTCTATTCTGTTTAGTTTTACACTTAAAATCCAAGCCAATTTATCTATCAAATTAACATGAATTTTTGCCGATTTTCGGCGGAAGGAGACATCTCTATGCTCCTAAATGTTTCTTAAAAACATCGCAAAGTTACTGCATTTTTTTGATATTTCCAAATATAAGTGTCAATAGGTGTGGTTAATAGCTTTTTGTATGCTTAATATTGGATTATTCCTTAATGCAAAAAAAGCCTTGATTTTATAAATCAAAGCCTTTTTGATATATGATTTAAGAATTTATTCAACTGGGTTTTCTGGCTTAGCAGGAGCTGGTTCTTGTTTTTGTGTTACGATTTGAGCCTGTGGCTCTTGAATTTTAGGCTCCTCTTTCGAGGGCTCATTGATAGGAGCTTCTTGTTTTGTTGAATTGGGTTCAGATGTGGATTCTGGTGTTGTTGCAGTTGGAGTATTTGTCTCGTTATCATGTAGTTCCAAATCATTTTTTTGAGACTCCATATTTGCATTATCTGCCGCCTCAACATTATTTGATGAGTCTTTTGGGGCAACTTTGTTTTTTGATTTTATTTGTGAGTTATATTTATCCAAGTCAATAATTGCTTCAGGATTTTTTTCTATAGCAATATCAGGTAAAACAAGTGTAGGCATACTAACACCATTCTTTTTGTTTGCATTGATATCATTAGGCCCAGGATTCACGATAATGGGCATACCCACTTCGGCATATTTAAATAATTCAAGGATATTCTCATTTTGAATGCGGATACAACCATGGCTACAACGGCGACCGATAGAGTAGCGAGCACCCGTTCCATGAATGCCTATTTGAGGACATACTCGGATAAAACGTGGGCCGAATTGGCCTCTTACAGGCGAAGTTACCCCCCAATCGTTAGTATATAACCAGTCGGTGCTGTCAAATTTTCCTTGACAAAGGAAATAGCCCTCGGGTGTACGACAATCGGCTTTAGCTCGTTTGTGTCCGTAGTTTCTACCACAAGCCATTTTGTAATTTAATTTACGACGACCATATTTATTATATAACACAACCATCATCGAATTTTTATCAACAATTATAAAATACTCATGTTTGTTGTTGATTAGTCGTTGAGCATATGGTAGATGTTGTTTGATAAGCGAGGGGATTATGCCTTTAGAATATTCATCCCAATATCCCGATGTTTTTAAATAATCAATCGCTTGTTGTGAGGTGCAATTTGCAGGAAGACTATCTCTAGTTTTTGCTTCTTCTCGTTGTTTTTCAATTAAAGCAATGGTGTCAACTTTAATTGAGTCACTATCTATTGCCAATGAGTTTGTTGTAGAACTATTACCACAAGAAGTGATTATTGAAAGAAGTAATGATGATAATAAAAGAGTTAAAATAAACTTCATTGTTTAATAATTGCAATTTTAGAATATGTAATAATGTCAAAAATGACCACAAAATTAGTTAAAAAATACAACATTACAAAATCTTTGAGTTTAGAAGTCTATAAAGCAAATAAAATGAAATTTGCCAATGCTATAATTAAATTAACTCATAGCTGTTTTACGATACAAAATAATGGCAATGATTGTGTATATTATATTGGGAATCCACATAGCCACCATTGGAGATGTTAATCCCGATACCGCAAAAGAAGACGTGACTGTCATAAATAAGATGTAACTAAAACTCAAAACTAATCCAATGCCAATATTAAGCCCCATTCCACCTTTTACTTTGCGCGATGAGAGTGACATCCCAATAATTGTGAGAATAAAAGCGGCAGCACACATTGCATATCGTTTTTCGTTTTCAATCTCAAACGATTTAATGTTTGCTACTCCACGTTCCTTTTGTCGATTGATATATCCACGCAATTGAGGGCTTGTCATTTTTTCATGGTCATTTTTGGCAATCAAAAAATCGCGAGGTTCAAATGGGATAATTGTATCAAGTTTTTTTCCTGTTTTAATCTCTTCTCGAGTTTCTTTGAAATTACGTATTTCATATTCGCGAACCTGCCAATTATAAGCAGTGTCCCATTTTATTGTTTGAGCAGTAAGTCGCGATTTTAGTTTCTTGTCTTTAAATGTTTCGAGTGAAAATTTGTAGCCCGTTTTGTTTGTATTATCATATCTACTCATGTATGCAATTTGTCCGGGCGCAACTTGTAACATTATATTGTTGCCATATTCAACACGTTTGTTTTTTACATATGTGTTGGTGAACTCAATACGCTCAATATTAGCAGGTGGAATGATGTATGCACTCAAGACATAGGTGCTTATTGCAATAACCGAGGCCGAAATCAGATACGGACGTAGTAATCTTTTAAAACTCACTCCCGACGATAGAATAGCAATAATTTCAGAGTTGTCAGCGAGTTTTGAAGTAAAGAATATTACGGCAATAAATGTAAATAAAGGACTAAATTGATTAGCGAAATATGGGAGAAAGTTTAGGAAATAGTCAAAAATGGTTTCATCAAGAGGCGCTTTGAGAAAAGCATCAAGTTTTTCATTAATATCAAACATAATAGTTATCGCCAAAATTAGAATAATGGCAAAAATGTATGTACCAAGAAATTTCTTGATGATATATTTATCTATTGTCTTGAAAAATTTCATTTGTGACAGATGATTAAATTAAAGTCGACGTGTTACTCGTTCAACCATCTCTGTTTTCCAAATTTTAAAATCTCCTGCAAGAATATGTTTGCGAGCCTCTTGCACTAACCATAAATAAAATGCTAAATTATGTATTGATGCAATTTGCATTGCAAGTATTTCTTGACTAATGAATAGATGGCGAAGATATGCTTTACTATACATTCTATCAACATAACTTGGCCCATCTTCTTGAATGGGGCTAAAGTCATTTGCCCACTTTTTGTTACGCATATTCATTATGCCGTGAGCCGTGAAAAGCATGCCATTGCGTCCGTTGCGAGTAGGCATTACGCAGTCCATCATATCAACACCTCGGTCAATCGCCTCAAGAATATTGGCAGGAGTACCCACTCCCATAAGATATCGAGGCTTGTCTTTGGGCAATACTTCATTAACAACCTCAATCATATCGTACATTACTTCAGCAGGTTCTCCAACAGCAAGACCTCCAATGGCATTGCCATCTGCCCCTAATTCAGCAACTGTATGTGCCGATTGACGGCGAAGGTCTTGATATGTACAACCTTGTACGATAGGGAAATACGCTTGCGAATATCCATATTTGCCTTCTGTCTCTTTGTAGTGTTTCCACCCTCGCATTAGCCATCGAGTAGTTAATCCAAGCGATTTTTTTGCATAATCATAGTCAGCAGTGCCAGGAGGGCATTCATCAAGTTGCATCATAATATCAGCTCCTATTGAGCGTTGTATATCAACGATATTTTCGGGGGTAAACAAGTGTTTGCTCCCATCAATATGACTGCGAAAATATGCTCCCTCTTCTTTTAGTTTACGATTAGAAGAAAGTGAAAATACTTGAAACCCACCACTATCGGTTAGAATTGGACGATCCCATCCGTTAAATTTATGTAACCCACCGGCTTGTTCAAGAATTTCAATTCCTGGACGAAGGTATAAATGATATGTGTTACCCAATATAATTTGAGCTTTCACATCATCTTTCATTTCATGCATATGCACGGCCTTTATGGCTCCGAGAGTGCCAACCGGCATAAAAATTGGGGTCTCAATTTGCCCGTGATCTGTGGTTATAATCCCAGCACGAGCTTCACTATTATTTGCTGTAGCTTGTAATAAAAAGTCCATATCTTTGCAAAGTTACTGCAAATTATCCACATATCACCCATTTTATGGGTTTATAAGTGTGAAAAATCTATTAAATGCGTTCTAAGACTGTTGCAATTAAATCATTTATTGCGTTTTTATAGTTTGGAGTTGCGTCATGATTCATTCGGTTGGCGATAATTGAGCACACAGTCATGGCCTTATGCCCAAGCATTTTAGCAAAACCTTGTAGTGGCGCGCTCTCCATCTCGTAATTAGTTATTTTACGGCCAATATAACGAAATTTCTCAATAAGACTATTTAACTCGGGATGGGCGAGGGGTAGGCGTAATTCTCTACCTTGTGGGCCATAAAATCCTACTGCTGAAATTGTGTTCCCTCTAACCATATCATTTTGTCCTATTTGATTCACCAAATCAGTATCAGCTTCAACTACATATGGTTTAGCCCATAATGGGTTCCATTTTACAGCATCGCAAAATGCCTGCTCAAAATCAAGATCAGCTACATCATTTCGACCATCATAATAATTTAGAACACCATCAAAACCAATTGCTTTTTCCGCGATAACCGAGGTGCCGAGTTTTAACTCAGGTTGAAGCGCTCCCGATGTCCCAATTCGTACCATTGTAAGAGTTCGATGTGAGTCCTTTATTTGGCGCGTATTGAAATCAATGTTAGCAAGTGCATCAAGTTCATTAATTACAATATCCATATTATCAGGGCCTATTCCATGGCTGAGAGCCATAATATCTTTTCCTTTATAAGTGCCACCTATGGAATGAAATTCACGAGATGAAACTTCAAATGTTTTAGAATCAAAGTGAGAAGCAATCATATTAACTCGACCAGGATCGCCACATAGAATGATTCTATCAGTTAATTGGTCGGGGTGTATGTGTAGGTGAAATATTGTTCCATCGGGGTTAATTATCATCTCCGATTCGCTTATTGTCTTTCTTGTCATAAAGTTTACGTGAGGTTAAGTTTAGTTAGATACTTACGAAATATCATATCTACCCCCTGGGTAGTTTACGATGAGACCTCTAAATTCCATATCAATGAGAGTTGAGGTGAGTTTTGAAATAGAGGTATCAATGCCTATTGATATCTCATTTATTGAAGAAAGAGGGTTGTCGCTTATAAAGTTGATAATTTTTTGTTCATCTTCATTTAAATCAGCAAACATTTCACATTGTTCACCCTCTTCAGGTTTAGCTATCCACCTCATTGTATTAATTATATCTTGAGCCGAGGTAATTAGTGCGGCTTTTCCTGAAGCAATGAGTTTGTTGCATCCTTGACTATATGGATCATTAGCTCTACCTGGTAAAGCTAACACATCTCGATGATAGCCGTCGGCAATATCTGCTGTTACAATAGCACCTCCTTTCTCGGCCGATTCTGCGACAATAATGCAGTCACACAATCCAGCGACAATGCGATTACGAGCAAGAAAATTGCCTCGGTGAACGCTATCGGCCGATGTGTAATCGGTGAGAAGCATCCCGTTCTTTTTTACCATTTCAGCAGCAGTATTACGATGGGCTGCAGGGTATATTGTATTTAACCCATGAGCTAATACAGCAATCGTAGGGATGCCATGTTTTAAAGCCGCTCTATGTGCGGCAATATCTATTCCGTAGGCCAACCCACTCACTATGATTATGTTGTCAAGTCGTTTGGCTAAATCTTCAATAATCCGTTCAACCATATCTACTCCATAATGTGTCGCGTGGCGAGTCCCTACAATGCTTATGACATGAGAGTTATTTAAATCGCAGTCACCTAATGAATATAGCATTAATGGTGCATCGTCACAATCTAAAAGGCGTTGTGGATAATTAGTGTCTTTAAAATAGATTGGGGTAATATTATTGCACTTAATGAATTCAATCTCATTTTTTGCTTTTTCAAGAATTTGTTTTCGATAGCTGTCTTCGGCGATTTTTGATTTTTTGCCTATCTGCATTTCAATAATGCGTGATGGAGCATTGAAAAATTCTTTTTCTGTTCCAATTCTCAATAATAATTCTTCGGCAATAATGCGATTGTTGCCTCGTATTTGTGAAAACGCGATGCGATATGTTAAATCATCAATGTTCATTAAGATATTCTTCAAATTTTTGTGCTAGTATATCTCCTCTACTCAATTTGCCATTTTCAATGCACGCAACAGTGACTATTGCTTTAACAACTGGAGTACCATCGGGTTTATAAATATCTTGTTGAAATATAAATCTAGCTCCTTTACGAGCAATATTTAATTTACTAATCATCTCTTCTCCTAATCCAAGAGGGTAGAGGTATTCTATTTCAACCTTGCGTAACACTGGGTCAATTCCTTGAGAGTGCATTTCTCTAAAGGAAAAACCTGCATGATGACAAAACTCATGGCGAGTATGCTCAAGATAATGGAGATAATTGGCATTGTTTACAATACCTTCTGAATCTACTTCATAATCTCGCACTTTAATAGGTAATTCAAATATGTATTTATCGCTTTTAGTCATAAATTATATAATTAAAATGTAAAGATATAAAATTTACTTGTTGCAATCAAGAGTTGAGTAAATAATGATATATATAACGAGAAAAAATGTAAATTAAATAGAAAAAGGGAATAGCTCTCAATGCTATTCCCTTTAACCAATAAGCCTATTTGTTACTATTTTATGATAATTTTTGAAGTTTTAGTGTCATTAATAGTCTTAACTTTAATAATATATACTCCAGCTGGTTGTGATTCGAGTGATATACTTTCCTTGTTAGAAACACCACTATAATATTGTTGAACTACATTTGCTCCTATGTTATTATATACATTGATTTGTGAGATGGATTCGTTTGTAGAAATATCAAGTATATTATTTGTATTGGCAATGGTCATTTCATGATTAGCCTTGACTCCTTCAATACCAGTGCCTTTGCCTAAAACAAATGAGCATACATAGTTTATTGAAGAGGTTTCACCTTTGATAATTGTATTGTTTGCATAAATATTCACCAAATATGTGTGGCCGACAACGCCACTATAAGGGAATGAGAATGTTATGTCTTTTCTTTCTTTATTCTCCACAATTGCAAATTGAGAAATTCCCCCACAATATGAGTTGCCAAGATTGCTATCCCAAGTGTAGAATGTTATAGCATCTTTGAAAATAGAACCATTGTTTGTGAGTCCAAGAGTGATTGAAACATTGTCTTCTGATGAAGATTTAACAATAGGAGGCTTAGTGAATGCCAATGCTGGCGCTCCAACGCCTACGGGGTATAATGTAGCAGTTCCAAGTTGGCCTATCATAAACGCTGAATTTTTACTTGCATCGCCAAATAGATATACATAACAAGGTGTTTCAGTAGTAATGGAAACTCCTTCAGCAAGAGAAATCATTGTGTAATCAAAAGGAATATCTTTAGTTTCGCCTGCTTGGATGTTAGTCATCACTGACCCACTTATTGCAAGAATCTTCCCAGTATTGTCGGCAAATACTAATGCCATATCTCCATAATATTCTGCTCCATTATTTTTAACTTTAGCTTTGAGTGAAGCTACACGATTTACATATAGTTTGTCGTTTAGTTCAAACCCAGTAGCTAATAAATCGGGAACTGATGTTGGATCGTATTTCACTTGTGAGGCCATCCCATCCGAAACAGTCATATATACATATTCAGCAGCCCCGATTAGAGTAGGCATAGGTTCCCATGTTGATGTAGTTGACGGTTTTACAACGAGACTCACTTTGTATTCCCCATCATCTAAATAATTAGCAAAATCGTTTGCTGCATAACTAATGGTGTTATAGAGATATAAAGGATCGAGCGTCTTGTTTGACAGAAACTGAATGAGTTGTATCGTTCCATTGCTTAAAGATTTAAATTGAAAAGCAACACTAAATGAGGTGGTATTCCAATTGTAGTTAATAATGCGAGTGGCGCTGATAATAAATCCATTAGTAGCATCCTCGCTGATTAGAATACCATCACTTGTGATTTCATGACTTGGAGTGGAGTTTTCTTGAGCAGGTTGAATGCCTATAGTCATACCTTGATCATAGTTGTATCCACCGGCACCGCCACCAATTCCAAGTTCTCCTGGATTAAGTGCAGTGGTCACGAAATAACCATTAGAGTTGCCACCCCAACCCCAATTAAAGTGGAAATACCCATCGTTATTATATCCGTCGATAATGAATGCGTGTCCTCCACCGCTACCTTGACCTCGATATAAAATAGGACGTTTGTTGTTTATTTCATTGATGATAATCGCATTCCATTCAGCAAGTTTGTAGTAATTACGAGTGAGGTGTTCCATCCCTTGGTCATATCCAAAATGATTGTATAAACCTGCTACTTGATCAAAGCCTGAAGCACCGCTACCACCTTTTTCAGATAAGTTGTATTTCATATTACAAGAAATCCCACAGTCATACATTAACTTTGCTACAGCATTCTTTTGTGTTGAGGTGCTGTTGTTATCATATGTTTCAGTCATATTATCCCAATCATATACCGATTTGGAAAAATCCATTGAGAGGGTTTTATTCCCATTTTCCCATAAATAAGAATTTGAGCCAGTACCCTTCGCAGGCCATTTGTAGTAACGCATCACTTGTGCTGTAGCTGTAGCCACGCAGCCAGTTACTGTGTGTTCAGCCTCTCCATTTGAATTGGTTAGAGTGGGGCATAGTAAGTTATATGGAGCACCTTGGTCCCAAGATATATTTCCTAATAATGGAGATACACTTGTAGCGAATGGTTGGATTGACGCTGTAGAATTTAGCCCATTTTTAATAGCATAGTCGATTTCTCGTTGATATTGCTCCAACCACCATTTGAAGTTTGTAGGTATATTATCATTGTTAAATTCTCCCGTGTTGCTATACCCTAATATCTCAGTTGAGACACAATCATCGGCTGCAACAATAATAAAACCATCATGTTCACCTTTATTAAATACATATAGACAATTCTTATTAATGTCAACAGCAGATTTTGCCGTATGTGCCAATGTTAATTGGCTAATAGATTGAGAATGAGATGATTTTGTGACGGATTGTTGCAAGAAATTTGTTGCAATAGTTAATGCTTCTTTTGAATTAAGTTGTTTTGCATTGGTTGTCGGGCAAATTAAAATAATGATTGCAAGGACAACTGTGCCGTAAAATAGCTTTTTCATTTTAATTAATAGGTGTTTATTATGTTAGTAGGATTTATTTTTGACAAAGGTAATAAAAATGTATAATATTAGGTATTTTATTGCTAACTTTGTGAAAATTTTATAAATATGAGACAACGAATTATATTAATATTAGGAATGGCTATGTGTGCAGCAAGTTATACATTTGCTTGTACATCAGCTATTATAAGTGCCAAAGCGTCAAAAACTGGGCGTCCTTTGTTATGGAAAAATCGTGATACTGGTACAGAGCACAATTTTGTGGAAAAAGTTGATGCAAAAAATGGCAATTATGCCTATGTCGCATTATATAATGGAGGGGATTCATCATTAAGAGATGCATGGCTTGGAATGAATGAAGTGGGATTTGCTATTATGAACACTGCATCATATAATTTAGCGCCCGATACAGCTAAACTCAAAGATCAAGAGGGATATGTGATGAGTCTTGCATTGCAAAAATGTCGCACTCTTGCTGATTTTGAAACACTCCTTGATACTATATCAAAACCGATGGGGGTACAGGCCAATTTTGGCCTTATTGATGCAAGCGGTGATGGCGCATACTATGAAACTGATGATTATACATATACAAAATTTTCATTAAAAGATGCTGAAAACGGCGTGCTTGTACGCACCAATTACTCATATACTGGAGAGAAAGACGGTGGGTATGGATATATTCGAGAAGATAACGCATGGCATTTGCTTGAACCATATATTAAAAATAAAAATATCGAGGCTTCAACGTTTACCGATATGATTTCCCGCTCGTTTTATCATTCTCTAAAAGGTAGAGATGTTGAAAAAGGGAAAGATCGTTGGATTGTTGACCAAGATTATATTCCTCGTCGCACTACTAGTGCATCAGTCGTCATTGAAGGAATAATTCCCGGCGAAGATCCCTCATTATATATAATGTGGACTGAAATTGGTTATCCTCCATGTTCATATACTTTGCCAGTTATGATTGATTCAGTTCCTCAAGAATTGCGCCCTCAAGGGAAACTATGGCGTAGTCCTCTTTGTAATGACATTATAAAGAGAAAGAATCAAGTGTTTTCAAAAAAACGTGGCAGTGGAAAACATTATGTTGATATGAATGTTGTGAGAAAATTTAATGCAGAGGGTAAGAAGAAAAGCATAGAGAATTATAAAAAAGGTTATCTAATGCGTGAAGAAAAAGCTAAAAAAGTTAAGAAATGAGTCCAGCGATAACAACAATAATTTTATTAATAATATCAAACGTGTTTATGACATTTGCTTGGTATGGACATCTAAAACTCCAAGCAACTGGTGTCGCATCTAATTGGCCTCTATATATTGTAATTCTTTTTTCATGGGGAGTTGCTTTCTTTGAATATTGTTTTCAAGTGCCAGCCAATCGCATTGGATTTGAGGGGAATGGTGGACCATTCTCGCTTATTCAACTTAAAGTTATGCAAGAGGTTATAACTCTCGTAGTGTTTGTTGTCTTTAGCCTTTTTGCATTTGAGGGAACCGTTATACGTTGGAATCATATTCTTGCTTTTGTATTTCTTGTTGCTGCAGTATATCTTGTCTTTATGAAATAATAAGTATAATTGAATATTTAACGAATTTTATCCCCGAATTTGCTTGCAAATTCGGGGTTTGTTATATATATTTGTAAAACTAATCTTACCATTAAAAACATTATATTATGGATGTAAATCGCATTTTAGATGATCTAAGGGTAAAGCACCCTGGTGAAAATGAATATCTTCAAGCAGTTGAAGAGGTGTTGTTGTCAGTTGCTGATGTCTATAATCAACACCCTGAGTTTGAGCGTAATCGCATTATTGAACGTATGGTTGAGCCCGACCGCATTGTAACATTCCGTGTTACATGGCTTGATGATAAGGGTGATGTTCAAACCAATCTTGGTTATCGTGTGCAATTTAATAATGCTCTTGGCCCATATAAAGGTGGCATTCGTTTCCATGCATCAGTAAATCTGTCAATTCTTAAATTCCTCGGTTTTGAACAAACTTTCAAAAATGCATTAACTACACTCCCAATGGGTGGAGGCAAAGGCGGTTCTGACTTTTCTCCACGAGGCAAGAGTGACCGTGAAATTATGCGTTTCTGCCAAGCATTCATGATTGGGCTTTGGAAAAATCTTGGCCCCGATAGAGATGTGCCAGCTGGCGATATTGGTGTAGGTGGTCGTGAAGTCGGATATATGTATGGTATGTATAAAAAACTTGTTGAAGAACATAACGGCACATTTACAGGAAAAGGTCTTGACTTTGGAGGTTCATTAATTCGACCTGAAGCAACCGGTTTTGGTGCATTGTATTTTGTTGAAAATATTTTAGCTAAACGCAACGATTCTATTGCAGGTAAGACTGTGGCGATATCAGGATTTGGAAATGTTGCGTGGGGTGCTGCTCTAAAAGCAACTGAATTAGGCGCTAAAGTAGTTACTATCTCTGGCCCTGATGGATATATTTATGACCCCGATGGTATTAGTGGAGAAAAGATTGATTATATGCTCGAATTACGTGCAACGGGTAATGATATAGTCGCTCCTTATGCCGAAGAATTCCCTAGCGCAACATTCTATGAAGGGCGAAAACCTTGGGAACAAAAAGTGGATATTGCTCTTCCTTGTGCTACTCAAAACGAACTTAATGGCGAAGATGCTAAAGAGCTTATTGATAATAACGTTATGCTTGTTGCCGAGGTGTCAAATATGGGATGTACTCCTGAGGCAATTAATGCATTTGTTGAGTCACGCACAATGTATGCTCCAGGTAAAGCTGTAAATGCTGGTGGTGTAGCAACTTCAGGACTTGAAATGAGTCAAAACGCCATGCATTTGCAATGGAGTGCCGATGAAGTTGACGAAAAACTCAAAGGCATTATGAAAAACATTCATGAGCAATGTGTAAAATATGGTGTTGAAACTGATGGTTATATTAACTATATGAAGGGGGCCAACATTGCAGGCTTCATGAAAGTAGCCAACGCAATGATGGGACAAGGGGTGATATAGTGTTTATCTCAAATTATTGGCACCTATATTGAATAATAAATTATTGTCATTTATCAATATAAATGAATATGTTTTAAAGGTCGTGGCACGAATGTCACGACCTTTATTGTTATATAAAAAGGTGCGCCAAATAAAATTACACACCTTCTTCATTATTATTGTAAAACAATCGTTATAGTCATTACTTTTTTTGATTTGCTACCAACATAGTTATATATAACCTTACCACCTACTTTTATGAGATTTTCTTTTGTTATTGCAAATTGAGTGCTTTCAGATAGGTGGTTCTTCAAATTCTTCTCCATTGTTTCTTTGATTTCGCTTAATTGATCTATACTTATACTATTTTCATCAATTTCATAAGTATATACCATATTTTCTCCATCAAAATTACAACTTATGCACTTTGAGATAGTATCAATTTTTTTTCCTGCTAGCTGTTTATCAGCTATTTTTGCCTCTATTTCCAATGTTTTTTTTGCTTTGTCTATCTCATTATTAGAGGTGTCATTTGTACAAGAAACAACTACGCCAAATATCAACCCAATAAAAGCAACTATAATTAATGAGTTTTTTTTCATGTGATTATATTTTATTGTTGATTGCTTAGTCTAATTTGTGGATTACAAGGCCTGAACGGAGTTTTGGCTCAAACCATGTTGTCTTTGGAGGCATGATGTTGCCAGTGTCGGCAATATTCATCAATTGATCCATTGAAACAGGGTAGAGAGCGAGAGCCATAGCCATTTCGCCACTATCAACGCGACGTTTTAATTCTCCTAAACCACGAATACCACCAACGAAGTCAATGCGTTTATCGCTACGGAGGTCAGTAATACCGAGAATATCGCGAAGAATCAAGTCAGATGATATTGTAACATCAAGAACTCCAATTGGGTCTGCATCGTTGTAGCGACCTTCTTTGGCTGTCAATGAATACCATTCACCTCCAAGGTATAGAGAGAAATTGTGAAGGGCTATAGGACGATATTCTTCTGTGCCTTTCTTTTCTACATAGAAATTCTTTTCAAGTAGTGCTAAGAATTCTTCTGCATTATATCCGTTTAAATCTTTAACTACACGATTGTAGTCAATAATTTTCAAATGTGAAGCAGGGAAGCATACAGCCAAGAAATAGTTATATTCTTCGGCTCCAGTGTGGTTAGGATTTTGTTGAGCTTTTTCATTTCCAACAAGAGCTGCTGCTGCAGTGCGATGGTGTCCGTCGGCTATATATAAATAAGGAATATTGGCAAATTCCTTTGTGATAGCTTCAATCATTTCTGCGTCATCGATAACCCAAAAATGATGGCCAAATCCGTCGGGCGCTACAAAATCATATTCGGCTTCTTTTGCAGTAACAGTTTTTATTACATTTTCAAGCACTTCGTTGTCGGGGAAAGCAAAGAATACAGGCTCAACATTAGCATTATTGATGCGCACGTGTTTCATGCGGTCTTCCTCTTTATCGCGACGAGTGAGTTCGTGTTTTTTGATGCGCTCGCTCATGTAGTCGTCAACATTTGCTGCAACAACAATCCCATATTGAGTGCGACCATCCATTGTTTGAGCATAGATGTAGTAATGCTCATTTTCATCTTGAACAAGCCAACCGTTTTGTTGAAATGCATTAAAGTTCTCTACAGCAGAGTCATACACTTTTGGGTCATGTTCATCAGTCCCAGGTTCAAAGTTAATCTCTGGTTTGATGATATGATATAGTGATTTAGGATTGCCTTCAGCCTCTTGGCGAGCTTCTTCTGAGTTTAATACGTCATATGGACGAGATGCAACTTCAGTCACCATTTCGCGTGGTGGGCGAACTCCTTTAAATGGTTTTACTTTTGCCATATTGGTAGTTTTTTATTTGTTACGAATGATAGTTTGTTCGCGGTCAGGACCTATTGAAACAATTGTAATAGGAGTTTTCAAAGCCTCTTCCACGAAAGCGATATAGTTTTTGAATTCTTGAGGGAATTCATCTTCGCTATTGAATTTAGTCATATCTGTTTTCCAACCTTTGAATGATTTATAAATTGGTTTGATTGATGCTTCATCATCAATGCAGAATGGGAATTGGTTGGTTTCTTTACCATCAATTTCGTATGCTACACAAGCCTTGATTTCATCAAAATCATCAAGTACATCACTCTTCATCATAATGAGTTGTGTAACACCATTGAGCATAATTGAGTAACGAAGTGCAACGAGGTCAATCCATCCACAACGACGTTCACGGCCAGTAACAGCTCCATATTCATGACCAAGGTCGCGAATGCGAGCGCCAGTTTCGTCAAATAATTCAGTGGGGAATGGTCCACTACCCACGCGTGTACAATATGCTTTAAAGATGCCAAACACTTCGCCGATTTTGTTAGGTGCAACACCAAGACCCGAGCAAGCACCTGCGCAAATAGTGTTAGATGATGTTACGAATGGATATGAACCGAAGTCTACATCTAATAATGTGCCTTGAGCACCTTCGCAAAGGATTGTTTTGCCTTCATCGAGAAGATTGTTTATAACATATTCACTATCAATGATGTCATAGCCTTTAATGTATTCAATAGCATCAAGCCATTTTGCTTCAAGTTCTGAAATATCGGGATTTTCACCCATGGCTTTAAGTTGTGCAAAATGTTTGTCGCGAGCGGCAGTATATTTAGCTTCAAAATTATGGAAAGCATCACCTAAACGCAAACCATTGCGACTTATTTTATCGGTATATGTAGGTCCGATACCTTTGCCTGTTGTGCCAATTTTTGCGCCACCTTTAGCTTTTTCGTTTGCTGCATCAAGAAGACGGTGAGTAGGCATAATTAGATGAGTCTTTTTTGAAATTTTTAAAATTTCTTTCAATGCTATACCACTCTTTTCTAAAGCTTCAGCTTCTTCTCTAAATAATACAGGGTCGAGTACCACACCATTACCAATGATATTCACTTGACCATGTTGAAAAATACCAGAAGGTATTGAACGAAGTACATATTTTTTACCTTCAAATTCAAGAGTATGCCCTGCGTTAGGTCCTCCTTGGAAGCGAGCTACTACATCATAGCGAGGAGTGAGCACATCTACAACCTTACCTTTACCTTCATCGCCCCATTGGAGCCCGAGCAATACGTCAACTTTCATAGTTTAATGTTTTATATCGTTATATTTTATTGTTTTGTTTCTTTGTTTGTTTTTTGTTCTCGCGCTGACAACGAGAACACACCCCATAAACATATAATGCAAAATATGCGGTGTGAAAAGCTGGATATCTGCGCGAATTTAACATATTCACTAAAGCAACATCCTTAACTTCTTTAATGCGCCCACATTGGGTACATATTAAGTGGTGGTGGTTACCCACACCTGTTACTCGTTCATATTGAGCCGATTTCCCGTCAAATTGGTGCTTGCGAAGTAGTCCGCAATCAACAAATAATTGGATAGAGTTGTATAGAGTAGCTTTGCTTACGTGAAATCCATCTTCCTCTAATGCCGAATAGAGCGTTTCTATAGAGAAATGCTCTGCAATATCAAATACTTTATCCAATATGGCATAACGCTCGGGGGTACGTCTCAACTTTTTTGCATGAATGTGTTGTGTGAGCGTAGCTCGAGCTATTGTTTTTGATTTATCATCGCTCATATCGTTACAAAGTTATACAAAACTTTCGTCATCTGCAAACGAATACTCGTTTATATTTTATGTTGTTGATAAATAACAAAAAAACGAGGCATGCACCTCGTTTAGCGGAGTGACCGAGATTCGAACTCGGGATACCCTTTTGAGGTATATACGCTTTCCAGGCGTACCTCTTCATCCACTCGAGCACCACTCCAATAAAAAAGTGATACAAAGGTAGTACTTTTAAATAAAATCGCAAAAAGATAGATTATTGCTTGATAAATTCTGTTATTTTTTTCGCTCACTACTTCAACAGTGGTGAGTGTTTTTTTATATAAAAAGTGGTACACTAAATTAATGCACCACTATAATTTTTATAAGGGGGGGGAGTGTCAAATATTATTGCTCTACCTATGAAATCGGTCTAAACTTTATCTTACACAAAATTTGATTTTTCAAAGTTTGTGAACTAAAAGAAAAAACTTAAAAATAGACATATTGTGCAGAACAATGTAATTAACATAACAATTAAATTACTTATTACACGAGCGTTCCATTTATTATTTCCCATTTTATACCTCACTTTCTTTTATCTTGTTATTTTTTCAAATATACTAATTTTTAATCACTTTTCCAAATTAGCAACTATTTATTTATAAATAAATATATATAAAATAGTAATAAAATGTGCAATAATTACAATTATGCGACAAATGAGGAAAATTTTACCAATGCGGAGTTAAAAGGTAGAAATTATTTTTACCAAAGTATAACCAAATCACCCCACATTGATAGTTGGTATTTTACGGGAGATAAGTTTGAACATTATGACGCTTGTTATCACACAACAACAAATAAAAAATATATGGTTGAAATAAAATATCGTGATAACTATTCAAGCACTTCATCATTAATACAAAATGAGGGTATTTTGATCGAAAAATACAAATACGACAATTTGATTAATGCTATAAAAACAGATAGAAGTAGTTATTTAGGGAGTGATGAAAAAATACCTCTATACATCACTTATTTTAACGATGGAAAGGGTTATATATATACTATCAATGAAGATGATAAAATTGAATGGTATGAAAAAAAATGCCCCCAAAATACAGTAAATAATGGAAAATATATAACAAAAATAGTTGGTAATATACCACTAAATAAATGTAAAGAAATAAAGTATAATAAAGATGCCGACAATAAACAAAACACCTATAACTACATCATCGGTAAGTAAAGAACGTAAACAACAACGCCAATCATTTTATAACAAAAGTGGTTGGCGTAATTTACGCCAACCAAAATTAATGGCACAACCATTGTGTGAAATATGCGGTGCAGTTGCTCAACACGTCCATCACATAAAGTCGTTTTTAAGTGAAGATGATGAATTAAAACAAATGGAATTATTATTAAGTTGGGATAACTTAATGAGTGTGTGCCATAATTGCCATAACCAACTGCATAACAACGAATTACGAGAGAGAAAGAGTAAAAACACAAAAAGAGATTAAAAAAGTGTATTTTGCTGTAATTCAATTATTTAAGGGTGTAATTGAAAAAGTTGAAAAAGTTAATGATTAAAACTAACTCATTGATTTACAGTTATTAACATTTATTCAGGAACCTGTTTGCGGGAACCTGTGTTTTTAAGTTGTGTTGATAATTAACTAATATACAAATACTTAGCGATATTGTGAAAAACCTTTCCAGGCGTACCTCTTCAGCCACTCGAGCACCACTCCAATAAAAAAGTGATACAAAGGTAGTACTTTTAAATAAAATCGCAAAAAGATAGATTATTGCTTGATAAATTCTTTTATTTTTTTCGCTCTCTACTTCAACGGTGGTGAGTGTTTTTTATATAAAAAGTGGTACCTAAATTAATGCACCACTATAAAATTTATAAGGGGGGGAGTGTCAAATATTATTGCTATAAGCGTGAAATCGGTCTTAACTTTATCGTACACAAAATTTAATTTTTCAAAGTTTGTGAACTAAAAGAAAAAACTTAAAAACATACATACAAAGCAGAAAGTCGCAACCGCCAAATATAGTAATGCACCAACTAACCGCCAATCTTTACGTTTCATTTTATACCTCACTTTCTTTTATCATTTTATTTTTTTTCAAATATACTAATTATTTTCTCAAAAAAACAAAAATTAAGCATGAAATAGACTTGAAAATGTTTCCATTGAACAAAATTGTGAAAATTTATGTTTTAATGGAAAGTAAATCTATAAAAACAAGTGTTTATGAAAACAATAGCAAGAATTTTTGTAGTGGGAGCTATAGCCTTCGCTACAGCAAACGATGATGTAGAAGCATGCACAAGAGTAGTGTATGTTGGGGATAATAATGAGGTTATTACCGGACGTACACTCGATTGGAAAAGTCCTATAGGGACAAATTTATATGTAATGCCCCGAGGTATGGAACGAATGGGTTATGATGAGCCAAATACCATCAAATGGGTTTCAAAATATGGTAGTGTTGTATCTGTGGGGTATGACGTAGGGGTAAATGAAGGAATGAATGAGAAAGGCCTTGTGTGTAATTTGTTATATCTTCCTGGAACAGTATATTCATTACCAAATGATACACGACCATATATATCAACATCGGTGTGGGCTCAATATGTGTTAGATAACTTTGCTACAACGAGTGAGGCTGTTGCCGAATTGTCAAAAGATAAATTCCAAATTAATGCACCTGCTATGCCAGGTGGAAATGCAACAACTTTGCACATGGCAATCTCCGATGCAACTGGCAATAGTGCTATTGTGGAGTATATAAATGGGGTAATCTCAATTCATGAAGGGGTTGAATTTCAGGTGATGACAAATGCTCCTATTTATGATAAACAACTTGTCATTAATGAATATTGGAAACATGTAGGAGGAATGAAAATGTTGCCTGGAACAAATAATAGTTCTGATAGATTTGTTCGTGCATCATTTTATGTAGATGCGTTGCCTAAAAATGCATCTCACCAAATGGCATTGGCTGGAGTGTTTGGAATTATAAATAATTGTTCCGTGCCAATGGGAATATCAACTCCCGACCAACCCGAAATTTCATCAACACAATGGCGTTCAGTCTCAGATCAAAAGGATAAAGTGTATTATTTTGAATCAACGTTAAGTCCGGCGATAATATGGGTTGATTTATCTAAATGTAATTTAAACAAAGGTGCTTCAGTGTTAAAATTAGATCTTATAAACAATACTAAAACCTTAGTTGGAGAGATGAATAATATAATGGTAAAATCAAAACCTTTTACACCAATGTTTCATATCCCAACTGATATGAAATTCTAATATATTCCCAGAAATTCCCAGAAAAGATAATGTAAGGTTGTGTTTGTTTGACAATCTTGCATTATCTTTGCTTTATGAAAAATGTTGCGTTTAAATCAAATGCTTTTAATACGACATCTAATCGTTACACGCAATCGGTATTGATGTTGATTTTGTCGCATTGGTGGTGGGTTCCAATGTTGTTGATATTAGCTTGTGCGCTTTTGTCAATAACGATTAATCCATCGTTTGTGTTTGTTGCGTTGATATTGATATTTATTATAATCCCAACGGTGTTGATGTTTATTTATTTTCATCAATCAACGACACAAGAAGCTCGCATCGCGCTATTAAAGAAAATAATAACAATAAGTGATGACGGGATTAAAATTGAGTTCATGCCTATTATTAGGGTGCGATATGAGGGAAGCGAGGAAATCGAAGAAACTATTACGCCCAAACCATCATTTATTGCACGTTCCGAGATTAAAAAGGTAGAATATACAGGATATAATGTAAGAATATATTTAAAAGGTGGAAGATATAAATTCATAACAATTCCAATAAAAGAATTTGAAGGAGAATCGGATGCTTTTTTGGCATATATTTTGCAATATAAAGAGATATAAAAACTGATTATTATGACTAATAACGAGATAATAAATAAAAAGGACCAGATTATAAGATTGTTAAATTGTGGTAGGCTATATGACGCGTTTGCTCAATTGAGATATCTGTCACAAAGTGTTATGGTATGGGAAATTACCGATGAGCTTGACCAATTAGAGAAGTCTTACCAAATGATGCTAAATTATGCCATTCAAGGTGTAGATGATCCAGCGCGAGAGACTTTTTGTAAAAGTATTGTTCGCAGGATTCATGAACTTCTTGATAAGGTAGTGCGATGTCGGTTATTGGCCGAAGAATCAACCCTTTATTATAGCACACTTCGTTTTGAACAAATGCATCCAAGTGATTCTTTGTTGAAGTTGATAGATGCATATAACGAGGTCGTTGATAAAACATCAATATATAATTTAATTACATCACAAAGTGGAGCCCAATCTTCTGCTGAAACAAAAAAAGAAAAAGAGCAATTAGAAAAAAGAATATTCAATAGAATATGGACAACATTCCCATTAAATAGAGAAGACGAAGATGTGTTGAATAAAGTGATGGCGTCAAATGCGCAATCACAAAACTTTCAAGAATTATTGGTGTCGGCATTATTAATGGGCGCAATTGAATTTTATGATTCAAGGAAGTTGAAGGTGCTATTAAATGCATACGCTAACGAAAATCAATATGTTTCAGTAAAAGCCTTGATTGCAATTTTGCTAATTATGTATTGCTATAATCAACGTATTGTTGAGGATGAAAAACTTATAAATCAAATCAATACAATAAAAGAAATTGCAAATTGGAACAAGGACGTAAAAACGGCTTATCTTGAATTTATTCGCACTCGAGATACCGAGCGAATAAGTAAAAAAATGCAGAACGAGCTTATCCCCGAAATGCTTAAACTTCGCCCCGATATAAGCAAGAAAATCAATGACTCAACAGCAATGATTGACATGTCGTCATTGGAAGAAAATCCCGAATGGGAGGAATTGTTAAATAAATCGGGGATAACAGATAAGATAAAAGAATTAAGTCAGTTACAAGAGGAGGGAAGTGATGTGTTTATGAGCACATTTTCACACCTAAAATCTTTTCCATTTTTTACTGATATTGCCAACTGGTTTTTGCCGTTTTCATTAGATCATTCATTAGTGTCAGATACGCTCGGCTCTGATGTGTCGATAGTTGGAGATTTAATTGAAAATGCTCCATATTTATGTAATAGTGATAAATATTCATTTTTGCTGTCAATGGGATCTATTCCTCAAAGTCAACGACAGTTAATGTTATCTCAATTTGAACAACAACGACAAGCTATAAATGATGCTGGTTTATCGATGTCGGCGTTGACAACGCCTAATCAGCGCCAAAACATGATGAACAAGTATTTGCAAGATTTATATCGTTTCTTTAAACTATTCCGTCGTAAAGGAGAATTTGCTGATCCGTTTGCAACTCCTATCAACTTGATTAATGTATCGTTATTGTCAAGTGATTTAGACGATGTTGAAACATTAACACTTGTCGCCGAATTCTATTTTAAACGCAAATATTACATAGAGGCTCTTGATGTATATCTCTCACTATCAGAAAAATTGCCACCTTCTGCCCCTATTTTTCAAAAAATAGGATATTGTTATCAGCAAAATGGAGATATTGAAAATGCTTTACAAAATTACGAACATGCCGAGCTGTTAAATGCTGAAAGTTTGTGGACTTTGCGTCGCATAGCTGCTTGTCATAGATCATTAGGACATACTAAAAAGGCTCTCGAATACTATAAGCGTGTAGAAAATTCAAAATCAGGCGATTTGAGCATTGCTCTCAATATGGGCCATTGTTATCTCGAACTTGGGAATTATGAAGAAGCAATAAAATGTTATTACAAAGTTGAGTTTCTTGATGAGAAATCCAATAGGGCATGGCGGCCTTTAGCTTGGTGTCTATTGTTATCGAAAGATTTCTCGCAAAGTAAGAATTATTACGATAAAATATTAAATGATAACCCCACTTTTGAGGATTTTCTAAATATGGGTCATTTGGCTTTAGCTCAAGGTCAAATTCAAGATGCAATCAATTATTATAAAAAATCAATTAAAGATAACAAAAGCGAGATAGAAAAGTTGTTAAAGTCTTTAAACGAGGATCAAAAGCATCTTGAAGAAATGGGAATTAATGTTTCGATGATTCCATATATTATTGATGCCTTATTATATTCAATTGATTAATCAAAAATATTAACTACCTTTGCATTATAAATTATAATATTTACAAACTAATAACATACTTAAAATTATGGTAATTCAACGTTGGCAATCAGTCTTTTTGCTACTTGCATCTATTATGATGGGATTTTTTTGTTATCTTCCATTAGCATCACAAGGTAATGTTGATTTTCATCCCTATCAGCAACCTGTTTATTTAATACTTAATGTGTTGATTTCAATGTTATCGTTAATCTCAATATTTTTATATAAGAACATGTCACGTCAAAAGACTGTGGTAAAAATCAATGCCTTATTAATGATCGCTTCGGCTATAGCTGGAGGTATCATAGTATATATGAATATGCCACAATTGGAGATTTTTTGGATGGCTGGACCATTATTACTATTATGCTCCTTTATAATGACTATAGCAGCTCTTCGTCGCATAAATCATGATGATAAATTGTTAAAAGCTGCTGATAGAATTAGATAATAATATAAATTATATATAAAGTTACGGGATATGAAAAAATCATATCCCGTAACTTTATTTTATAAGGGTTAATTTCTCTTTAAGATATTGTCCTGTGTGGCTATTTTCGCAATTTGCAACCTCTTCAGGAGTCCCAGCAATAACAATATTGCCACCCGATTCACCTCCTTCGGGGCCTATATCGATAACGTGGTCGGCACACTTAATGACGTCCATGTTGTGTTCAATAATAATTACCGTGTGTCCTTGTGAGATGAGGCGATTAAATGAATCCATCAATGTATTAATGTCGTGAAAGTGCAAGCCAGTTGTAGGTTCATCAAAAATAAACATTGTGGGTTGAGGTTTCTCATTAGCAAGGAAATAAGCGAGTTTTACGCGCTGATTTTCACCTCCTGAAAGTGTCGATGACGATTGTCCCAATTTAATGTAGCCCAATCCAACATCTTGTAGTGGGCGAAGACGATTAACTATTTTGCGTTCAGTCGAACCGCCAACTTCACTAAAGAATTCAATGGCATGGTTAACAGTCATATTGAGAATGTCGTTGATGTTTTTGTTACGATATTCTATATCAAGAACATCTCGTTTGAAACGCTCTCCATGGCATGATTCACATGGGATTGTAATATCGGCCATGAACTGCATCTCAATAGTAATTGTCCCTTCTCCTTTGCATTCTTCGCATCGACCGCCTTCCGTATTAAAAGAAAAATGAGCTGGAGTAAATCCCATTTGTTTTGCACTTTGTTGGTCAGCAAATAAACGTCTTATTTCATCATAGGCCTTAAGGTATGTTGCAGGGTTGCTACGTGAGGATTTACCTATGGGATTCTGGTCGACAAATTCTATTGTAGTAATTCGTGACAAATCTCCTTTTAATCCATGAAAAGCTCCGGGAGCATCGCCCGATTCCCCAAGGTGTCGTACTACTGCTCGATAAAGGATGTCTCTTACTAAAGTTGATTTTCCTGAACCACTCACACCAGTAACAACCGTTAATACTCCAAGTGGAAACTTTACATTAATATTTTTTAGATTGTGATGTCGAGCCCCTTGCACTTCAATATAGCTATTCCATCTACGTCGATGATGAGGTAGAGGTATCACTTTCTCGCCGTTAAGATATTGTATAGTATAGCTATTGGTAGCAGTTTGAAGGTTGTTCACATTGCCTTGGTATATAATTTCTCCTCCAAGACGTCCAGCATTTGGCCCAACGTCTATTATATAATCGGCAGCTCGCATTATTTCTTCATCGTGCTCAACTACAACAACTGTATTCCCGATACCTTGTAACTTGCGAAGGACCTTTATCAATTGTTGCGTGTCACGAGAGTGTAGCCCAATACTCGGCTCGTCAAGAATGTACAGCGAGCCAACAAGGCTGCTACCCAATGATGTAGCAAGGTTTATTCGTTGACTTTCACCACCCGATAATGTCGAAGAAAGTCGATCAAGGGTTAGATATCCAAGTCCTACATCAACAAGAAATCTCAATCGATTACGTATTTCTATCAATATTCTGTTTGCAATTGTTGCATCTTGCGTGCTTAAAGTAAGGTTGTTAAACCAATTAAGTAAATCGGTGATAGGCATTGATACAATTTCAGAGATGTTTTTGCCCCCAACTTTTACATATAATGCTTCTTTGCGTAAACGACTACCATTACATTCGGGGCAAATAGTCTTGCCTCTATAGCGAGCAAGCATTACTCTATATTGTATTTTATATTGATTTTCTTCTACCATTTTAAAGAACCCATCAATACCTTTAAAATCACCGCTTCCATGCCATAATATTTCTTTTTCTTTAGCAGTCAAATCACAATATGGTCTATGTATGGGGAATTTTAAGTGAGGGGCAAGGTGAATTAAATGTCGTTTCCATTCGCTCATCTTTTCACCTCTCCAACACATTACTGCATCATCATAAATCGATAGAGTGGGGTTGAGTATAACAAGTGTTTCATCAATCCCGATTGTGCGACCAAATCCTTCGCATTTTGGACATGCTCCATATGGATTATTAAAGTTAAACATTTGGTCATTAGGCTCAATGAAAATAATGCCATCTGCCTCAAATCGTTTTGAGAAAACATGGCGTATAATTTTGTCTTGTGACCAAATGATGATATAACACTCTTCATTACCTTCAAAGAATGCCGTTTCGATTGATTCGGCTAATCGGCTTAATTCGTCACCTTCCTTTGCAATAGATAATCGGTCAATAACGAGAAGATATTCATCAAGGGAAATAGTATTAGGTTGATTAATAATATCTTCTATTAAAATAAATTCATTATTGTTATTGATAAGTCGGCTATAACCTCCTTTTAGTAATATATCGAGCTGAGTCTCAACTTTTCGATTATTAGGAACATTTATTGGGGCTGATACTACGATGCGAGTGCCCTCTGGATAGTTTGTAGCTACATTGATAACATCTTCAATATTATGCTTTTTTACCTCATTTCCCGTGATAGGAGAAATGGTTTTTCCTATTCTACCATATAATAATCGTAGATAATCATAAATTTCGGTTGAAGTGCCAACGGTGCTTCGTGGATTGCGAGTATTTACTTTTTGTTCAATAGCAATGGCAGGGGGCAAGCCTTTAATATAATCGCATTCGGGTTTCGCCATCTTACCCATAAATTGTCGGGCATAAGAGGACAGACTCTCTACATAACGACGCTGGCCTTCAGCATAAAGAGTGTCAAAAGCTAAAGACGATTTACCTGAACCCGATAAGCCGGTTATGACAATGAATTTATTGCGAGGAATCTCAACATCAATATTTTTTAAGTTATTGACACGAGCACCTTTAATCGAAATATTAGATTTATCCATTACTTATAACAATATTATGCAAAGTTACATTTTATTATTCGTTTTTTGGCGGTTTGGCGATTATTATTCGCGTTTTAGTGATTATTATCACTATAATTTGCTTGTATGACTTAAATTTCTTAATTTAGCCGTTGAAAGTAAAATAAGGTGTATTGTATAACTTTTTTCGGTTTAATTTGTTATATGATTACTAACCTTTAATTATATAGAATTATGAAAAATTTAAACATTGTAATCGCTGTTTTGACTGGTGCATTAGCAGGTGCTGCTATTGGTTTATTGTTTGCTCCCGATAAAGGAAGTGTAACACGAACAAAGATTAAAGAGTATTTGAAATCAAAAGGCATTACTCTAAAGAAAGACCAACTCGATGAGTTAACAGCTCAAATTGAAAACGAATTATCAAAGAACGCATAAAAATAGATAAATCAAAATGTTATGAGTAATTTGAATTGGTTATACGCATTTATTGGTGGCGCTATTATTGGTGCCAGTGTAGCAATTTTGTTTGCTCCTGAAAAAGGCGAAGATATGCGAAATAGAGTCAAAGACATGCTTAAAAAGAAAGGTCTATGTTGTTGTGATTCTGAATTAGATCGCCTTATTGAACAATTAACCGAAGAGGTTGAAAAGTAGTTAATTAAATAATTCATATCAATCATCGGCCCCGTTTGGAGCCGATGTTGTGTTATTTGAATAGATGTTATGGATAGCAACAGCCCTATGGCAACATTATGGATTGCCATTAAAAAATTTATAACACTTAATGTCGAAAATGCAAAATTGACTGCGACTGAAAAATTAACAATTTTATTTTCGGCGTTTGCATTTTATTTGGTCGCTATAGCCTTAATTGTTGTCGCAATTGGTTTTGCGTCAATGGCCTTATGTGAGGTGTTATCTACCCAGTTCGAGAAACATTATGTTTATCTCTTAATGTCAGCTATATACATTGTTATATTGTTGATTGTGTGCGCGATGAGAAAAAGATTGTTCTTGAACCCTATTGCACGTTTCTTCTCAAGGTTAATGTTAAATCCCCCTCAAAATAATAATGAATAATTATGGAAAATACTAATTGGAAGGGGTATTCATTTGAAGAATTGCGATATCAAAGAGCATTAACAACTATAAAATGCGAACTTGAAAAAGATCAATTAAAAGCTACTATCGCATCATTAAAACAAGGTGGTTTGCCATTAATCGTAGGTGGCAATAAAGTAGGATTGATGTCAAAAATTTTA
Source organism: Muribaculaceae bacterium (assembly GCA_045637505.1). Taxonomy (GTDB): domain Bacteria; phylum Bacteroidota; class Bacteroidia; order Bacteroidales; family Muribaculaceae; genus RGIG4079. The sequence goes on from JAZTZO010000040.1 coordinate 52,278, forward strand.
AGCGCACTTGATGTGGCCGACTATTCATTGATTGCATTTAAGTTGATACATAGAGTATATAAATTATTTAGACGAAAAAGGAAAGAAAATTAATATGAATGATTATATCGAAGTAAGGTTTGATTTGGCTCCTTGTGGTGAAGTTGAAACTGACGTTTTAGCGGCACTCTTGTGTGAAATTGATTACGAAAGTTTTGTTCCCGACGAAAAAGGGTTAGTGGCATATGTTAAGAAAGAACTATTTGATGAATTAAAGATAAAAGCTACATTAGTCGACTTCCCATTTGACAATGAGATATCATATAAGTATGAGGTAGTAGAGGGGCAAGATTGGAATAGTGAATGGGAGAAAAATTACTTCAAACCTATTATAGTTAAAGATCAATGTGTTATTCATAGTTCTTTTCATAAGGATATTCCAGCTTTGCCATATGATATTGTGATTGATCCTAAAATGGCCTTTGGGACAGGACACCATGCAACAACCTCGCTGATTATTGAACAATTGCTTGATATGGATTTGGTAGATAAAACGGTCGTGGATATGGGGACAGGCACAGGGATTCTTGCAATATTGTCCTCAATGAGAGGAGCATCGCAAATTACAGCAATAGAAATCGACCCAATGGCTCATGCAAATGCTATTGACAACCTCAAAATTAATAATGCTGAATCTATACAGTTGATTTTGGGTGATGCTTCTGCGCTTGAAAATCTTACAAATGTAGATGTGTTTATTGCAAATATTAACCGAAATATAATTACTCAAGACATTTCGTCTTATGTGTCAACTCTTTGTGATGGAAGCATTATATTGTTAAGTGGTTTTTATGAGAGTGATATTCCTGTAATTATGGAATATGCAGAACCTCTTGGATTGACTTATCATTCTCATACTGTAAAAAATGATTGGTCTTGTTTGCGTTTAATTAAAGAATGAACGTAAAAAACGACATTTGCTTTCATTTTGTTAGTGTTTCATGGTGTTTTATTTTACTTTTTGTTGTGGATTCATTGAAAATAATTGCAAAATAATTTGATTATATGAAATAATCATATTAATTTTGCGTCTTATAAACACAACGACTAAAATTTAAAGCAAAATATTACTATAAATGAATGATTTTCTTAATTTTATATTGATTGTGATTATTATTGTTCTCGGATTTATTATGTAATGAGACGATAATCTCAATATAAGATAAGACACATTAAAATCTAAATAACCTTTCTTCTGACACAAGGAAGGTTTTTTTATAAAAATGTAAATTATATTTTGAAACTATATGAGCGATAGATTATTTATTTTTGATACCACATTACGTGATGGCGAACAAGTGCCAGGATGTCAGTTAAATACAGTAGAGAAAATTGAAGTTGCGAAGGCACTCGAAGAACTCGGCGTAGATGTCATTGAGGCAGGCTTCCCAGTATCGAGCCCTGGTGATTTTAATTCAGTAGTTGAAATATCAAAAGCTGTAACTTGGCCCACAATTTGTGCCCTTACTCGAGCTGTTGAAAATGACATTCGTGTTGCTGCCGAAGCATTACAATATGCCAAACATAAACGCATTCACACTGGGATAGGTACTTCAGACTATCATATTAAATATAAATTTAATTCTAATCGCGAAGATATATTAGAACGTGCAATAGGTTGTGTGTCATATGCAAAGAAATTTGTTGAAGATGTGCAATTTTATGCTGAGGACGCAGGTCGTACCGATAACGAATACCTTGCTCGTGTAGTAGAAGCTGTAATCAAAGCAGGTGCAACAGTAATTAATATCCCTGATACGACTGGTTATTGTTTGCCTTCAGAATTTGGTGAAAAAATAAAATACTTGATGGAACATGTTGAAGGTATCCATAAAGTTACTATTGCTACTCACTGTCATAACGACTTAGGAATGGCTACCGCAAACACTATTTCAGGTGTTATGAATGGTGCTCGCCAAGCCGAAGTTACAATTAATGGTATTGGTGAACGTGCAGGTAATACTTCCCTCGAAGAAGTTGCAATGATATGTAAGTCTCATAAAGAGTTAGATATCGTTACAAATATTAACACAACTAAAATTTGTGGCATAAGTCGTATGGTCTCAAGCCTTATGAATATGCCAGTTCAGCCCAATAAGGCAATTGTTGGACGTAATGCATTTGCTCACTCATCGGGTATTCACCAAGATGGAGTGTTGAAAAATCGCGAAAGTTATGAAATCATTGACCCTAAAGACGTTGGTGTTGATGAAAACTCTATAGTATTGACTGCACGTAGTGGTCGTGCTGCCTTGAAGCATCGTTTACATGTTTTAGGTATTGACATGGATAAAGATGCTCTTGATAAAGCATATGAAGCATTCCTCAAACTTGCTGACCGCAAAAAAGAAATTAACGATGATGACGTATTGATGCTTGCAGGAAAACACAATGCCTCCAAACATCGCATCAAATTGGATTATCTTCAAGTTACAAGTGGAGTTGGAATACATTCGGTCGCAAGTGTTGGCCTTGATATATCAGGCGAAAAATTTGAAGCATGTGCTACTGGTAATGGACCTGTTGACGCTGCAATTAGAGCTATAAAACAGATTATTCATCGCACAATGGTTGTTAAAGAATTCCTTATCCAAGCAATCAACAAAGGCAGCAATGATGTGGGTAAAGTACATATGACTGTTGAGCATGATGGTAATAGTTATTATGGATTCTCTGCTAATACCGACATTGTGGCAGCGAGTGCCGAAGCGTTCATTGATGCAATAAATAAATTCGTAAGATAAGACAATCACAAATAAATAGTTGTATGGCTAATACATTATTTGATAAAATATGGGATGCTCATGTGGTTAATCTCATTGAAGGTGGTCCCTCTCAAATATATATAGATAGACATTATTGTCATGAAGTTACAAGCCCTCAGGCTTTTGACGGACTTCGCAATCGTGGCTTGAAAGTTTTCCGTCCCGAGAAAACTATATGTTCTCCCGATCATAATATCCCAACATTAAATCAAGATAAACCTATCGTTGATCCCGTTTCGAGAAATCAAGTAGAGACATTAACTCGCAATGCTAATGATTTTGGGCTAACACTTTATGGTTTAGGCCATAAGAAAAATGGTATAATCCATGTTATTGGCCCCGAAAATGGATTGACGCTTCCTGGTTATACTATTGTATGTGGTGATAGTCATACATCTACGCATGGCGCATTTGGCGCTGTGGCATTTGGCATTGGTACAAGTGAAGTCGAAATGGTTCTTGCTTCACAATGCATTCTTCAACCCAAACCTAAAACAATGCGTATCAATGTAAATGGTAAATTGCGAGATGGTGTTACAGCAAAAGATATTGCATTATATATTATCGCAAAGATGACTACTGGTGGAGCAACAGGATATTTTGTGGAATATGCTGGTGATACAATTCGCAATCTATCAATGGAAGAACGCATGACAGTGTGCAATTTGTCTATTGAAATGGGTGCTCGTGGAGGTATGATTGCTCCCGATGAAACTACATTTGAATATTGTAAAGGTAGAGAATTTGCTCCACAAGGAGAAGAATGGGAAAAAGCTGTAAAATATTGGAAAACTCTCAAGAGTGATGACAATGCAGTGTTTGATAAAGAAATTAACTTTGATGCAGCCGATATTGAACCTCGTATCACATTCGGTACTAACCCAGGTATGGGTATCGGTATAAGTGAATCTATTCCTGCTCCTGATCCCAAAGATGAAGCCGGTAAAATTTCATATGATAAATCTCTTGAATATATGGGATTTGAGGTTGGACAATCTCTTGAAGGATATCCTATTGATTATGTTTTTTTAGGAAGTTGTACAAATGGTCGCATTGAAGACTTCCGCGCATTTGCATCAATAGTAAAAGGTAAGAAAAAAGCCGAAAATATTACTGCTTGGTTAGTCCCTGGCTCATGGATGGTGGCCGATCAAATCAAATCTGAAGGTATTGATGAAATTTTGTCTGATGCAGGATTTGAGTTGCGTCAACCTGGATGTTCAGCATGTTTGGCAATGAATGAGGATAAAGTCCCTGCTGGTAAAATTTCTGTTTCAACATCTAATCGAAATTTTGAAGGACGTCAAGGCCCTGGTTCTCGCACAATTCTTGCCGGACCACTTGTCGCTGCTGCGACCGCTATCACAGGAGTATTGACTGATCCAAGAAAAATTTAATCATAACCCATCTATATAAATATTGACATATGAAAGAAAAATTCAATATCATAACATCAACATGTATTCCATTACCGATGGAAAATGTTGATACCGATCAAATTATTCCAGCGCGTTTCCTCAAGGCAACATCGCGTGAGGGTTTTGGTGAAAACTTGTTTAGAGATTGGCGTTATGACAAAGATGGGAATCCGATTAAAGATTTTGTGTTAAATGACCCCACATATTCTGGTTGTATATTGGTAGCTGGTAAAAACTTTGGTTCAGGTTCAAGTCGTGAACATGCTGCATGGGCAATTGCCGATTATGGTTTTCGTGTAGTAGTATCAAGTTTCTTTGCCGATATTCACAAAAACAATGAATTAAATAATTTTGTGTTGCCAGTAGTTGTAAGTGAGCAATTCCTATCCGAATTATTTGATTCAATTGCTACAAATCCCCAAACTGAAGTAAAAGTAGATCTCCCAGCTCAAACAATTACAAATCTTGCAACTGGTAGTTTTGAATCATTTGATATAAATCCCTATAAAAAACACTGCTTGATTAATGCTCTTGATGATATAGAATATCTTTTGTCAAAGAAAGAAGATATCGAGGCATATGAAGCAAAGAAGTAAAAATTATATATGAATGTTGAAATATTAGATACAACATTACGTGATGGTGAACAAACGTCGGGTGTATCGTTTTCAGCATCTGAGAAATTGAGTATTGTGCGTCTCCTTCTTGAGGAGTTGCACATTCCTCGTATAGAAATTGCCTCTGCTCGTGTATCCGAAGGTGAATTTGAAACCGTGAGAAATGTATGTGCGTGGGCTGAGCGAATGGGGCATCTTGATAAACTTGAGGTGTTAGGTTTTATTGATAATGGATTATCAATTGATTGGGTTAAAAGGGTAGGGGCTAAAGTGATTAATCTCCTGTCCAAAGGTTCTGAGAAGCATTGTCTATATCAATTAAAAAAGACCCCGCAAGAACATTTTGAATTAATATGTGGTGAAGTTGAACATGCTGTGAATGAGGGGCTTGAGGTAAATTTGTATTTAGAAGATTGGTCAAACGGCATTAAAAATTCATATAAATATGTATATGAGTTAATGGATGCAGTGCGACATCTACCAATCAAGCGTTACATGCTCCCCGATACATTGGGAATCCTAAATCCTTATGATACATTGGCTAATGTGCAACGCATGATTAAGCGATATCCCGATTTACACTTTGATTTTCATGCACATAATGATTATGACCTTGCAACGTCAAATGTTTATGCTGCAGTACTTGGTGGAGCCCGTGGTGTTCATTGCACAGTTAATGGGTTAGGGGAGAGAGCAGGAAATGCTTGTTTATCAAGCGTTATAGCTGTAATACATGACCAACTAAAGAGACATACAGGTGTTGATGAAACTAAAATAAATAAAGTAAGTCGCATAGTTGAATCTTTCTCGGGAGTTTTGATTCCTCAAAATAAGCCTATTGTAGGTGAACATGTTTTTACCCAATGCGCAGGGGTTCATGCCGACGGCGATAATAAAAATAATCTTTATTATAATGATCTTTTACCCGAGCGATTTGGTCGTGAACGTGAGTATGCTCTTGGTAAAACATCGGGCAAGGCAAATATAAAGAAAAATCTTGAAGCATTAGGCATTGAACTAACCGATGATGATGTTCAAAAAGTAACTCAACGTATCATTGAGCTTGGCGATAAAAAAGAATTAGTGACTCAAGAAGACCTCCCATTTATCGTTGCCGATGTATTGAAACAGGCCACACTCCCCGATAAGGTGCGTATTATAAACTATGCACTAAATCTATCAGAAGGATTGCGCCCAACAGCCACTATAAAATTAGCTATTGAAGGGACTGAGTACCAAGAAACTGCAGTAGGGGATGGGCAATATGATGCATTTGTAAAAGCAGTAAGAAATATTTATCGTCGTGACTTAAACCGTGAGTTCCCCGCATTAACCAATTATTCGGTTAATATACCTCCTGGTGGCCGTACGGATGCACTTGTTCACACCACCATTTCATGGGATTATAAGAATCATTCATTTAAAACGCGTGGACTTGATGCCGACCAAACAGAAGCTGCTATCCAAGCCACGATTAAGATGCTTAATATTATAGAAAATTTATAACATAACTATATAAATCAATCATTTAGATATGGATTTTAAAATTGCTGTACTTCCCGGAGACGGTATTGGTCCCGAGATTTCAAAACAAGGCGTAGATGTAATGACTGCCGTATGTGAAAAATTTGGTCACAATGTAGATTATAAATATGCCCTTTGTGGAGCAGACGCTATAGATAAAGTTGGAGACCCATTTCCACAAGAAACATTCGAAATTTGTCGTGACGCAGATGCTGTATTGTTTTCTGCAGTAGGCGACCCTAAATTTGATAATGACCCAACTGCAAAAGTTCGCCCCGAGCAAGGTTTGCTTGCTATGCGTAAACAACTCGGTTTGTTTGCAAATATCCGTCCCGTAGAAACATTTAAATGTTTGATCCATAAGTCTCCACTTCGCGCTGAGCTGGTAGAAGGGGCCGATTTTATTTGTATACGAGAATTGACTGGTGGTATGTATTTTGGCGAAAAATATCAAGATGATGACAAGGCTTATGATACAAATGCATACACTCGTCCCGAAATAGAACGCATTCTCAAAGTTGCTTTTGAATATGCAATGAAACGCAATAAACACCTCACAGTCGTTGATAAAGCTAATGTTTTGGCTTCAAGTCGTCTATGGCGTAAAATTGCTCAAGAAATGGCACCAAGTTATCCTGAGGTCAATACTGACTATATGTATGTTGATAACGCAGCTATGCGAATGATTCAAGAACCAACATTTTTTGATGTAATGGTTACTGAAAATACTTTTGGAGATATTCTCACAGACGAAGGTAGTGTTATCAGCGGTTCAATGGGATTATTACCATCAGCATCTACTGGAGAAAGCACTCCAGTATTTGAACCTATTCATGGTTCTTGGCCACAAGCTAAAGGATTAAATATCGCAAATCCATTGGCGCAAATTCTTTCGGTAGCGATGTTATTTGAATACTTCGATTGCAAAGAAGAAGGCAAACTCATTCGTGAAGCAGTAAACGCATCACTTGATGCAAATGTCCGTACTCCCGAAATTCAGGTTGAAGGTGCAGGCAAATATGGCACAAAGGAAGTCGGAGAGTGGATTGTAAATTATATCAAAAATAAATAAGGTCTAACCATTTTTATTAAATATGTATGGAGATACTTCATAATGGAGTATCTCCATTATTATTTTAATAATCCAATAAAAGGTGGAGATCAAAATAGGAAAAATTTAGTGCATACGGGTTTGTATTTGAATATAAAATCAGATGATAAAAAACAATTATTGCTGTCCGATAAAAATCGATAAAGTATATAAAAAGGGTCTCAATCGCAGATTTAATGCGGTTGAGATTCTTTTTTTCGATTTACAAGCCCCCTAATCGAAAAGAGTCAGTTGAGGCGGTGGATTTTCGTCTAAAA
>JAZTZO010000041.1:0-152009 GCA_045637505.1 Muribaculaceae bacterium
AACAAAGAAAGTAAAGGGGATTTACATTCTGTACGGTTTTTAACCAATGACATTTAATAATCTTATACCTTTACTGCTTCTGGGTTTACGAAGATAGCGAAATTTCGCTATCTTCGTTCCTTTTGCAAATATAGAATGACAGAAGAAACATATTTTTTTCGTTATTCCTGTGTGTATTAATCCCCTCAGTCGCTGAGCGACAGTCCTCCTTTAAAGGTGGGTAACTATAGCATTTAGCGTGGAGACAAAAAAACGGGTGGGGTGAAATCCATCACCCCAGCCGTTTTTGTATTATGTTTTGTGCTTTGTAAATTATTTCACAAGCACTTTTGTTACTTTGTTGCCTTGTTTCTTAATGTAGATACCGTTAGATGGATATTCTACCTTTATGCCTTGCAAGTTGTAGTATTCGATAGGAGCATTTTCATTTTCGATAGGTGCTTCTTCGATGCCTGTAGTTGTGAGGCCGAATGTGTATTGAGCGGCGAGTTGGCCTGGTACATATTGATAAAGACGAACAGTGTAGTTGTCTTTAATTTCGGCACTGAAACAGTTGGCATTGGGTGACACAACGGCCGATGTGAGTTGTGCGTTGTGGGTAGCTACGATTTTGTTGTTGGTGATGTCAACGATTTGGAATCCGTCGATATATGCAGTGCCAATAGGCTCAACGGCAAACAATGTATTGTTTAGTGTGAAGAATGTGCCACCTTGAGTTGTAGAAATTCCGTTGTTGGCATATGGAACAAAGCTTGTGCCGTCGCTATGATAGAAATGTTTGTTGCTACGAACACGAACAGCGAAGTTGTCGCCAAAGCTATCTTCCAAAGGCATTGCAAAAGATTGTCCGTCGGCAGTGATGCCTACAGGAATGCCTCGTTGAGCTTTTTGTTCGCCATATTGGATGTAGATTTTAGCAACCGATGTGTTATCTTTAGGGAACATAAATACAATACCACCTTCGCCGTTTAATATGTTTCCAACGATTTTTCCAAGATATTGCATTTGGTTGGCAGTAACTCCGTCGGGCATTGAGAGGGTGAGGTCTTGGAATGCAGTGCCACCAGCTGGAAGTACTTTGTATGTAGTATTGTTAAACATATCGGTCGAAATGATGATATTTCCAGCGTCGTCGCTTGTGATGGCAGTACCTGCAGCCGATGTGATACCGGTGTTGGTCAAGCCATTTTTGCTCCAATAGTAAAGCATTGAGTTGGCGTGGTCGTTGATGTATATTTTACCACCGAAACCTGTTGCCCAACGAGTGTTAGTGTTGGCAGCGAGGTGACCTGTGGTGTGAGCCCAGTTTTGAGTGAGTGTATATCCAGTAACAACTTCGGGCTCATCGGGTGTGGGTTCATCGGGTGTTTTAGTGTTTGAGCCCGAAAGGGTAACCGAAACAGAGGTAGCTCTTTTAGATGAAATTGTGATTTTAGCAGAGTGGGTACCTTCGGCTGTAGGAGCGTATGTTACGGTGATTGTAGCAGAGGCAGCGTCTTTGCTTATAGAGGTAGATGAGATGCTAAATTGATTAGCGTTAGTGCCAGAGATGGCGAGAGAAATCGCATCGCGAAGGTCTTTGCCGGTCACGGTGAATGTTTTTGTTACCGATTTGTTGTCGTTGGTGCTTAACGAAAGTGAACTTGCGCTTGTTGACAATGTTGGGGTGGGGAGTTTAACAACAAATAATCCATCGGCAACGGGACGAATGCCACCGCCACCATTGTTGGTGCTTGCATCATTGACAAGACCTCCACCTGTAATCCAGAATTGTGAAGAACCACCACCATCGAAGTTCATGGCATCATTACAACCAAGGTTTTTCATGATGTCGCCAAGTACTTTGCCATTACAGCCTGTTGACCAACCACTGCTTCGGCCGTCAACAACGCACATGATGAGTTTGGTTTTGTCGGCGTTGTAACCAACTGCGGTGCGTGGTTCATTGCCCGAGATGTTACCAAGAGAGTTGGCATAAGAAGAAATGCGAGTGCCATTGTCAAGGACCATGAGCGAACCACCCACAGCTTGAGATGCTACAGGGGTAGTGATGTTGCCAGCGTTGTCCTTGAGGTTGGTATTCATATATATGGTAATAGTAGTGCCTACTGTGAGACCTTTAACATAGTTGCCATTTTGAGAGCCTTTGCCAAACATTACTATACCGTTAGATGGGATTGTAACATTGCCCGATGATGGAGCACTTGCCACTTTATATTGAAGATATTTGCCAGGAGTGAGTTTCGCTCCGTTTACGGGAGTGAGTTGCACGGCATAACCACCCATGCCCGAAGTCCCTGATGTTGTGCTGTTAGACTCGGGAGTGTAGAAGATTATTTGTTCGCTCACACCTGCATTTGCAGCTACAGTTGAAGTTGTGTTAATAGCAGCAAAATCGGTCCAACCTTCAACGCCATTTACTGCGCTGCACCAGCAGGTGATTTTGTTGAGATATCCGATAGTAGGTTTTTGGCTTTCATCGAAGCTGATGGCATAGTATCCATCGCCACTAAAACCTTTGCGAGCGCTGCCATTGACCACAGTCAAACCTCCGTTAGAAGTATCGGTGAAGAATCCACCATTAGTACCAACGATAGGAGTGGCATCGGTGATGCGGCTTGCCATAGTTGCAACAGTAGCAGTGTTGGTGAGCTTGCTGCCACCAGGAGTTGCTCGAACGGCAATGTCTTCGTTTGTGAGGTCGGTGATAGTGTAGAAAATTCGCATGTGGTGCGAACTTGTGTAAACATGAGCAGTAGAGTAGGTCACTCCAGTGGTCAATGTTTTAGTAGATGTGACATCAACAGTGTAGTTAGTACCATTGAGTGTCCATGTAGCAGCCATTGCACTAAATTGCATAGCAATAGCAGCCAAACCTAAAAAGATCTTTTTCATTAATATATGTTTTTGTTAATTTAGAATACTCAAATTTTGAGTGTGCAAAGATAGCGATAATTTGGCAAATATTCTAATTTTTAGGGGGATAATGTGATGAGGATTATAATTATATTTTTTTTGTTATGAGGGGATTATGAGTGGATGTCGCTAACGAGAGGGATGTCGGCTATTTAGAAGCAAAAACTCGTTTTGTAAAGTAATTACAAATGTAGGAATTGAAATCCTCGGGAGTTTTATCGCATATGCATGGATTGAATCGGTTTTGATTTATCTTTTTAGAGAAATCAATCATTTGAGAAGGAACAATGAGAAACTCGTCAGGATTTGACGGAGTGCCCCCAATGCCTATTGCAATAAATAATTCACAGTTGTGTTCTTTTGCAAAATTGCGATATCTCAAAAATTGATTTGATAAATCAATGTTCCCGTCTTTGTCCCATGATGAACGATATTTGCATTCAATAAAATATTCGACTTCTCCAGTTGGGATTTTGTGGCGAATGTGGAGGTCGGGGTAGAGGTTTTCGGCGGCGTAGGTGTTTCCAAATATTTTGTCGCTACGCCAAGCTAATAATTTAAAACGAGACTTGTCGGCAACTAATGAAACCACAAATTCTTCAAAACGCCGTCCTTTTATTTCGTTTGCCGAGGCTAACTCCACTTCTTGTTGTGTGTCTTTGGTCAGTGCATAGGCTAACCGATAGAGTTTATTCGCGTCAAGACTGTATTCGTTGGCGAAATCTTTGAGAAGGCGTCGTTCATTTTGAGAAATAACGCCGTCTTTTGCTGCCATCTTCGCAATCCATTGTATAGCCTCACTTAATGGGATTTGTTTTTCCATGTAATTATTATTTTGGACAAAGGTAATAAAAGGATATCTTTTGGCAAAATATGATAGAAAAAGTTCCCAAACGAAGATAGAGGTTTATGTACACACATTTGTGGTGTATATAAACTGTACATAAATGTGCATGAATAATTGTTGTGACATGGTGATAGGAAATCGTTGTTTGTTCAGGAGAGCGTTGGGGCTTCGGTTGACTATAATGAGCAATAAGCTTGTTGATTTTACGAATAAAAAAAGGAGAGCCGTTTGACTCTCCTTTTCGTGATCCGCCTGGGGCTCGAACCCAGGACCCCATCCTTAAAAGGGATGTGCTCTACCTGCTGAGCTAGCGAATCTACCTCTTTGTTGCCAAGGATAAAAATCCCTAAGCTTAAAAAAAGGAACTTTTTCAGTTCCTTTTTCGTGATCCGCCTGGGGCTCGAACCCAGGACCCCATCCTTAAAAGGGATGTGCTCTACCTGCTGAGCTAGCGAATCTACCTTGTTAGCACTAAGGTTTCCCTCAAATGCGATGCAAAGGTAGGTACTTTTTTTTATATCTGCAAATTTTTTATATATTTTTTTAGTTTGTGTTCCTTGGGTTTATTGTGTATCTATTGATTTCTAAGTGTTTGGCGTATTCATTTTTTTTGTGCGTTTTTTAGATGTTAGAGGCTGAATGTGTTGCAAATAGTGTGATTGTTAAATTTCTCCTTCATCTTCGACGTCATAGTTGGCTTCGTCCTCTTTGGGGTGCAGGTAGTTCATATATTCTTCATAAGAGATATAGCGTCCGCCCATTGATTTGAGATGAGGGGTTTCAAATTGGCAGTCGATGAGTGTACATCCGTTAGCCTCCATCCAGTTTGCAAGTCCAATGAGAGCGAGTTTAGATGCACTAGGAACGCGAGAGAACATGCTTTCACCAATAAAGCAATTTCCCATTAATACACCATATAATCCACCTACGAGCTTTTCTCCATCCCAAACCTCAACGCTTGCAGCCCAGCCTTCGCGATAGAGTCGGGTATAGGCTTCAATTATTTCGTCGCCAAGCCAAGCATAGGGATGTTCGCATCGTATTTCGCCACAGCCTCGTATCACGCCATCGAAGTCTTTATTGAGGGTTACTTCGTATTGTTGTTTGCGAATTAATGAGCGCATAGAGTGAGATACATGAATCTCATTGGGGAATATTACAAATCGTTTTAGAGGGCAATACCATGCTTTTTCCTCGGAGCGAAATGGGTACCATGGGAAAATTCCATTAGAGTAGGCTAAAAGTAATCGCTCAGTAGAAAAATCTCCACCTACAGCTAATAGCCCATTTTTCTCGCCAAGATATGGATTGGGAAAGATTAATTCATCGCTTAATTGAAATACCATAACTTATTTCTTTATAGAGAGACTTAATGTGTTGTCAACAATGGATATCTCAGCTACACCTTTTTTAGCAAGTTTGCCAAAAAGTATTTCTTTCACGAGAAGGGGCTTGAGATTATGGGTAATGACGCGCTCTATTTCACGAGCGCCATATTTTGCCGAGAATCCGTGCTCAAGTAGCCAATCAAGGGCTTCTTGGGTGAGGGTGATTTCAATGTTGCGTTCTTTTAGACGAGAATTGAGCTCGGCAATTTTCTTGTTAAGAATTAGTGTGGCCATATCACGGCTCATGTCGTTAAATACAACAATGCCCGATAGGCGGTTGATAAACTCGGGTTTGAATGTCTTTTTGACCTCTGAAAGCATGGCGTCGCCTGTGGTAACGGTTGAGCCGAAGCCAATGCCTGCAAGTTTGGCATATTGAGCGCCAGAGTTGGAAGTCATTATAATTATGGCATGAGAGAAGTCAACTTTGCGTCCGCGACTATCGGTCAATGAGGCATAGTCCATTACTTGCAATAGCGAATCATATACCTTTTCGTGGGCTTTCTCAATCTCGTCGAGCAAGAGTACGCAGTGTGGATTTTTGCGAACAGCCTCGGTGAGGCGACCGCCTTCTTCGTATCCTACATAGCCAGGTGATGACCCAATGAGTTTCGACACACTATAACTTTCGGAGTATTCGCTCATGTCAAATTTGTGGAGCGTGACACCTAATTCTTCGGCAAGAACGCGAGCAACTTCGGTTTTACCTACGCCTGTAGGCCCTACAAACAATAGACTTGCTTGTGGTTTGTGGTCGTCGGTCAATCCAGCGCGAGCAGTTAGCACCGATTCTACCACTTGATTTATAGCCTCGTCTTGGCCAAAGATGAGATTGCGCATATTGTCGCCAAGGTTGCGAAGAGGAGTAGTGTCGTTGTCGTCGAGTATTTTAGTTTCGACATTGCCAAGTTGTGCCACGATTGAATCGATTAAGTCGTTGTGGATAACTTGTTTTTTGTAGCCTTTGAGAGGGTTAAGTTCTCGATATGCTCCAGCTTCATCGATGATGTCGATGGCACTATCGGGGAGTGCTTTGCCCGATAGGAATCGTTTGCTTAATTTTACGGCTCGTTCGGTAACACCTGGGGCGATGCGTATGTCGTGGTATTTCTCAAATCGGCGTTTCACGCCGTTGAGAATTTCTATGGCTTCTTGTTGAGAAGGTTCTTCGATGTCAATGCGGCGGAATCGACGAAGGAAACGATTGTGGCCATCGAGATGGCGTGTTACATCTTCAAATGTAGTGATGCCAATAAATCGCAATGCTTCATCATCGAGGTAGGGCAATAGCATGCCGGTGAGGTCGCGAGAACCATTGGCATCACCTTTGCTCCCAGCAAGGGTGTGGATGTCGTCAATCACGATTATGCCACCACCAAGTTGCTTGATGCCGTTCATTGTTGATGCGATGCGTTGTTCAATGTCGCCTTGATACTGCGCGTTTGCAAGGATTGAGGCAACCGATAGCTCATAGACTGGTAATTGTGAAATTTTTGATGGATATGAATCGAGTTGTACAACAAATCCTTTAACGATAGCCGATTTGCCCACGCCGGGTTCGCCTACAATGAGCGCATTATTTTTGTCGCATCGGCATAGTACTTGAGCTATTCGAGCCATCTCTTTTTTGCGACCAACGATGGCTTTTGATGCATCGCCGCGCAATAGGTTGAGGTCGGTGATGTATTTCATCCATTCGTTTGACGATTTGGGCGACGAAATGGTATAATCATCGCTATCGGCAAGGTCGTGTCCTCGTAGGCTTTTGCCGTCGAGAGTCATGATGAAACTTATTATTTCGGAAATGTCCTTGTCGGAAACATATTTGGCAAATATGCTGTTGCATAAGCATTCAGTAGTGTTGAGAATAGCGATAACAATGGCCGCTGCAGGAATGGGAACATCCCCTTCATATTGAATTACTTTGCGAGCATCGGTTATCGCTTTGTTCATTAAACTCGATAAAGTAGGTTCGGTTTCCTCATCGTCTTGGGGAATGTGATCGTTTAATATTTTGCCGATGTCATCGGAAAGTCGTTCAAATTTGTCGCCAAATCGATTGTTTCCATCGGCAAAGTTACAATAACTTGAAATTGCCATCATGAAATGTTCGGGCATGATGAATTCATGTCGCATGATGGAGGCAATTTGGTGTGCATCATTAAGTATGTCTCTCGCAAAAGGAGATATGTTTAGATTATTGATGATATTCGACATAAATATATGCTTTTATGATTTTTGATTAACAGTTATTTGTAATGGAAACCCTTCACCTCGAGCCAACGATGTAGCCTTGTCGGCTTTAGATTGAGCAATGTCATAAATATATGTGCCTACGACTGCCTCGCCATTTTCGTGAATATGCAATGTCAGATTCATTGCCTCATCTTGATTTTTGTTGAAGATTGTTTCAAGAATCATAACAACAAAATCATAAGTGGTGATATCATCATTGTGGATTATGACATCATACATGGGTGGCTTGCGTTCGCGAAAGCGGGTAGTGGTTTTAGATGAGGATTGATGTTGTTCCATAGTGCAAATTTAATGAGTTTCTTTCTTTTTGCCAATATTATAATGTGTATTAATGATAAAATAGGTTTAGAATAACCAAGTAAGTTGCAAATAGTGTGCCAATAAAACGGGAATGCTTATCGTGACATAAAAAACAACCGCTATCCTACAAAGATAGCGGTTGAAGTAGAAGTTTATATTGTAATAATGTTATTTCTTTTCGGCTGATGTTTCTTTGATGATAAACACCGAGAGAGCACCAACGATGAGAAGAATACCTGCAAGAACGAGCATTTTGTCTTGAGCAGCAAGAGCGCCAGCAGGAGTTAGCAATGAAACAAATACGCCACCAAGTGATGCTGCGATAATTTGTGGAAGACAGATTGTTCCATTGAAAAGCCCGAGGTATGTACCCATGTTTTTACCCGACAATGAGTTGGTTAGAATAGTGAATGGGAGAGCCAACATTGCAGCCCAAGCACAACCAATGAGAGCATATGAGATGAATAGTAAATATTGGTCGGCAATGTAGTAGGTTGAAATGAAACCAATACCTCCTAAAATAAGACTTAATGCGTAGATAAGTTTGCGGTTTTTAAACATAGGGATAACAATTGCCCAAAGAACTGAACCGATTGCTTGAACGGCAAATAATACACCTACCCAGTCGCCAGCAGCTTGATATTGTTTAGATGCAACATCTAATACTTCCACGCCGTCTTTCATAATGGTAGGAGCGTCAAATGCTGTTACTGCAATAGCGCCATTTGTGTAGGTCCACATATACATAAATGCTGCCCAACAGAAGAATTGAACAAGTCCAACTGTCCAGAATGTTTTAGGAGCCTTAACGAGGAGGCTAATCATGCTTGATTTTTCGCTCTCATCTTCTGCAGTAATACCATGGTATTCGGCATATTCCTTTGGAGGCATTTCTTTTACGGTTACAGTAGTGTAAATAACACAAAGAATAAGGATTATTGCGCCGATATAGAATGACCATTTAACCGAGTCGGGTATTTCGCCTTCGGGAGCAATGCTCGCAATACCAATAGCAGTGAAGATGAATGGGAATAAGTAGCCAACCAAACTACCTGCATTACAAAGGAAACTTTGAATTGAGTAAGCAAGACCTTTTTGTTTTTCGTTAACCATATCGCCCACCATCATTTTAAATGGTTGCATTGCCATGTTGATTGAAGTGTCGAGGAACATAAGAGATATTAGTCCGAAAATCATAGCAGCACCAACTCCAAGTCCGAAACTACCAGCATTTGGAAGCATACACATTACTAATACAGCAACAAGTGCTCCGATGAACAAATATGGGATGCGACGGCCAAAACGAGTCCATGTATTGTCGCTCCATTTGCCCACAAGAGGTTGAACGATGATACCCATTAATGGGGGGAGAATCCAAAAGAAACTTAAATCATGAGGGTCGGCGCCCAATGTAGCAAAAATGCGAGAGATATTTGCACTTTGTAGCGCATAAGCAATTTGAACGCCAAAGAATCCGAAACTAAGATTCCATAGTTTCCAAAAACTTAAATCGGGTTTTGTTTTCATGTCTAAAAAATGTAAGTTGATATAATTATTAAATTTATTTTATTAGCGATTTTAACCATGCAATTTCTTGAGCCCAAATTGATTCATCGGGAGTTTCAAGAATTAATGGTATGTTGTCCATGCGTGGGTCATTCATCAAGAAAGAGAAGAAATTGGCACCAAGCACTCCATTGCCGAGTGTTTCATGGCGGTCAACTTTTGAAGCAAGGCCTTTTTTTGTGTCGTTGAGGTGCATACCACTTAAATACTTGAATCCAATAATCTCATCAAAACGGCGCCAAGTATCGGCATAGCCATCAATAGTTGATAGGTCATATCCTGCAGCAAAAGCATGGCAAGAGTCGATGCATACACCCACACGCGATTTGTCTTCGACTTTATCTATTATATGTGCTATTTGCTCAAATGAAAAGCCGAGGTTTGAGCCTTGTCCGGCTGTGTTTTCAATAACAGCTTTCACTCCCGAAGTTTTTTCAAGCGTGAGATTTATTGAAGCAGCAATTAGGTCGAGGCAGTCGTCGGCTGGCATCATATTGAGGTGACTGCCAGGGTGGAAGTTGAGCATGGTGAGACCTAATTGCTCGCAGCGTTGCATTTCATCAAGGAACGCTTCGCGCGATTTTTCGAGTTTTTCGGCTTCGGGTGCTCCAAGGTTAATCAAATAACTATCGTGGGGCAAAATTTTGTCGGAAGTATAGCCATATTTTTCGCAGTTTTCTTTGAATGCGATGGCTTCTTTTTCGCTGATGGGTTTCGATGCCCATCGTGATGGGTTGCGAGTAAACAATGCAAAAGCGTCGGCACCAATAGCATGTGCATTAATTGGCGCTTGACTCACTCCGTTACTTGCCGAAACATGTGCTCCTATGAGTTTCATAATGTTGCTGTCTCTTATATGAAATTTCTAACTTACAAAGATACTAAACACTTTTGATTTTATAATTAAAATAGGTTCAAAAACAAACGAAAAACGATTAAAAGGTGGAAAAGTTGTGTAGCAAATCAAAAAAATAGGGAGAATTGCAAAGAAAGTTGTATCTTTGTTTTATTATGATAGAACTTACTAATAATTTGCGAAAAATGGTGGCATCTCTTGGTAATGCTCGTAATCGCCGAGAGGAGGGTTGCTTTGTTGCTGAGGGGACAAAGTGTGTGTGTGATACATGGGGCACATTTAAGTGTCGCTATCTTTTCGCTACAGCAGCATGGGTTGAAGCTCATGGCTGTGAATTGCCTGGTGCACAGCCTATTGTGGTGAAGCGTGTTGATATGGAGCGCATGAGCCAGTTGTCAACTCCATCACAAGTGTTGGCAGTGTATGAGTTGCCCGATGTGAAATTTGATCAAACATCGTTGTCGTCAAATCTTGTTATAGCACTCGATAGGGTGCAAGACCCAGGAAATTTAGGCACTATTATGCGCATTGCCGATTGGTTTGGGATAACAGACATAGTTTGTTCACTTGATACGGTTGATGTTTATAATCCCAAGGTGGTCCAAGCCACGATGGGGGCGATTTCGCGAGTAAAAGTGCATTACCTAGACCTTGTAGATTTAATAAAACGTAATGCAGACATACCCGTTTATGGTACATTCCTCGATGGTCGAAATATATATGAAACTTCGTTAACGCCTCATGGTATTGTAGTGATGGGCAATGAAGGACAAGGAATTTCAAACGAGGTGGGAGACTTGATAAAACGCCGATTGTTTATCCCATCATATCCACAAGAGCGACCCACATCAGAGTCGTTAAATGTAGGAATGGCTACGGCTATAACAATCGCCGAGTTCCGTCGCAGAATGTAATAATAGAAAATAATACACACACAATTAATATGGCAAAAGTAAAATCAATGTGGTTTTGTAACTCATGTGGAGCAGATTCCCCCAAATGGGAGGGGCGTTGTCCGTCATGTGGAGAATGGGGTACTCTTGTTGAAGAAAAGGTGACAGCAAAGCAGAGTAAAGGTGCTAAATCGACTCGAGTGACCAAGAGTGTACCACAAAAAGTGTCGGAAATCAAGGCCATGAATGAGCCTCGCATACACATGCCAAGCGAAGAATTGAATCGTGTGCTTGGCGGAGGGCTTGTTGCCGGTTCGTTAGTGTTGATTGGGGGTGAGCCAGGAATTGGTAAATCGACATTGGTATTGCAAAATATACTCTCAATAAAGACAAAAACGATTTTATATGTGTCGGGCGAGGAGAGTGCTACGCAACTTAAATTGCGAGCCGATCGCATTGGCCGTCAAAGCGATAATTGCTATATCGTGTGTGAAACATCGCTCGAAAATATCTTTGACCACATTGAAGAGATACAGCCTCAAATTCTTATCGTTGACTCAATTCAAACTATTGCTACCGATGCTATTGAATCGTCGGCAGGTAGTGTGAGTCAGGTGCGCGAATGTTCGGCTCAACTACTCAAATATACCAAAGAGAGTGGGGTGCCTGTGTTACTAATTGGTCACATTAATAAAGAAGGTAGTATAGCCGGTCCTAAAGTGCTTGAGCATATAGTTGATGCTGTGTTGCAGTTTGAGGGTGACCGTCAATATATGTATCGCATTCTTCGCTCTATAAAGAACCGTTTTGGTAGTACATCAGAGTTGGGGATATATGAAATGTGTCAACGAGGATTGCGTGAAGTAACCAATCCGTCGGAGATGCTGTTGTCGCATAGCGATGAAGAATTGTCGGGTGTTGCGATTGGAGTAACGCTCGAAGGGATTCGTCCATTTTTGATTGAGTCACAGGCATTGGTGAGTACGGCTGCTTATGGTACACCTCAACGCTCGGTAACTGGCTTTGACTCCAAGCGCATGAATATGCTCCTCGCTGTGCTTGAAAAACGCGTGGGCTTCAAACTCGTGCAAAAAGATGTGTTCTTAAATATCGCAGGGGGCTTAAAAGTAAATGATCCGGCACTTGATTTGGCTGTAATATGTGCAATACTTTCGTCAAATGTTGATATGGCAATACCTAAAGGGGTGTGTATGTCGGGCGAAGTGGGGTTGTCGGGCGAAATTCGTCCAATCACTCGCATAGAGCAACGCATCATGGAAGCCGAAAAACTTGGAATGAAAACCATCATCATACCTCGCAACAATCTCAAAGGCATCGATACCTCTCGACTAAAAATAAAAATCGTAGAGGTTGCTAAAGTTGAAGAGGCATTTAGGATGTTGTTTGCATAGTATAATAGGTTATAGATTGAAATAATATAAGGCGAGTTATACTCGCTTTTATTTTTTTTGAGAAAAAAGTGAAAGGATTTAGAATGTTGTGCGTCTAATGTGTAGAAACATTTAATAAAACTGCAATGGATAATGTAGAAATTGAATTTACCAGAATGATTGAGAAACAGAAGAAAACAATCTATACTGTTTGTTATTTCTTTTCAAAGGATTCTGATGAAGTAAATGATTTATTTCAAGAAGTACTCATTAATTTATGGAATGGATATAAATCATTTAGAGGTGAAAGTGAGATTAAAACATGGGTTTGGCGAGTAAGTCTTAATACTTGCAACACTCAAGAGCGAAAGAAGAAGCGACGAGTACAAACTATTCCTTTAACAATGGATGTAGATTTATACAATGACACCGATGTTAAGAGTAAGCAGATTCAGATGCTTTATAATAGAATAAATCGTTTAGATGTATTCGATCGAGCAATAATCTTGCTGTGGCTTGAAAATATGAGTTATCAAGATATTGCGAATGTTATGGGGTTAACGGTTGCTAATGTTACAACACGTTTATTTCGCATTAAAGAACAACTAAAATCTATGTCTAACAACTAAAATCTACTCATTATGGCACAAATAATAGAAATGGAAGAATTGCAAGAACTGAAAGAGCAATTCAACCTCATCTCTGAAAAATTAGAAAAACAACAAATTATAAATGAAACGCTGATAAAAGAGTCAATGACAAAAAAAATATCTTATGTAGAAAGAGTTCAAAAACGGTATTTTATTGTTGCGATATTGGTTAGTCCGTTGATATTGGCGCTCTTATTGCTATATAAGGCTCATTGGGTAGCTGTTTTGTTTGTGTTAGGAGCATTAGGCCTTGAAGCGTATTTGCATTACCGAA
This sequence comes from Muribaculaceae bacterium, assembly GCA_045637505.1. GTDB lineage: Bacteria > Bacteroidota > Bacteroidia > Bacteroidales > Muribaculaceae > RGIG4079. Next base: position 13,338 of record JAZTZO010000041.1, read on the forward strand.
CGTTTCGCACTTTAAATCCAAAAGGACTTATGGATTTAGGATTAGTTGATGCGATGGAACGAGTCTCACGATTTAAGAAGAATTTTAATATTGTGACATGGGTGATGGTTATTCCAGCTTTTGCAATTTTTATATTGTTTATTGGCTTAATAACCAATTATACATTCCATTTAGGTACAATGATATATTATGGCGTATTTGTTTCAGTTGCAATGATATTGGAATTTGTGAGAAAAAGAAAACTATTTGCTCGACTTGATGAGGTGCTAAAACAAATTAATGAATTAAGAGCAAATTAATATTAAAAATAACAAGATGATGAAAATAGGGAGTCCCGAAATACTCGGAACTCCCTATTTTCATATTTGTGTTAATTAGTCATTGCTGATGTGATTAAAATTGTCGCATAATTACCAATATCGAGTTTTAAGGTAATCAATTAATTCGGGATATTTATCGGAAATTGGTGCTAACAGGTCTTCGGGATCGATGATTATGTATTTAGATTGGTCGGCTATGCAACTTCGCCATGTTGTTTCCATATTAGTCCCTGAGATTTTATAATGCTTTTGAAGAAGGTCTTTGTTTTGTTTGGGAATAACATGGATATGAAGAAAATCAACGGCTTCTAAATCTTCCAAGTTTTGATGCTTAATAACCTCTTCAGCCCATAGGGTTTGACGCATTAATTGATAGAAAGGCTCTTGATAATAAATACTTCCTTGATAACATTCTAATGACTTTAGTTGAGTTGAATTTTCAATCAATTGATTATATCTATTTTGTCGTTCTAGACCTTTGCCATTTGTCTCTTTTGGCTCATTTGGCCTGTCTTCAGTTGATTTGTCAAGAGTCGCATAATGTTCGGTATATTTCCATTCAATAGGGATAAGCCATTTTGAACCAGATTTGTGTTTTGCGTATATAAAGGCATCCACTGAAGTGCAATTTGACCCTCTATTGAGAGTTTTCTCATTAAGGTGTTGTTTTTTACTAACAACTTCGAATGCGATGAAGGCTGGTTGCTTATCGCAAGGAATCTGCAAAACATCGGTAAATTCGTCGGATACAGCGTTTAATATTGCCAAAACAGCATCTTTATCATGTATTAGAGGCATTAAGTGATTTATACATGCAATTTGGGAAGATAGAATATGTCCTGAAGGAGTATCTCCTGCCCACCATGAAATGTAGTTTTCAGAAAAATATTGCTTCACTTTTTCAAGGATGGGCTGGAATATATTGTTATCGCCATTTTTCAAAACATAATTATATGTTCGACCCATAAATTTTCCACCACCATTGTCTCCATTAAAAATTGGAGACCCTAAAAGATTACTTTGTTTCTCACGTTGTAACGAATAAAATTTACTGCTCATAGTATATTGTATAATTAGATGATGAAAATAGGGTGTCCCGAAATACTCGGAACTCCCTATTTGTGGCTTTTACATCATTTGTGTTAATTCTTTATATGCTGAATGATATTTTTTGAGTCGATTAATGTCAGATTCCGTAATATCGTTTAGTCGGCGAATGTCCATGTTGTCGGTGAGGTCATTGATTTTTACCGCTACGGCTAATGGGTTTGGTTTTATGCGTTTGATAAACTCGTCATATGGCTCATCGTCAGTCAGTTTGGTTACACAACGTAGTGCGTTAATGATATGAATTGGGAAACCTTCTTTTTCTAATTGATCAAAAGTCCAATCGGTATCTTCTACTAAATCGTGCAAAACGCCACATATCTTTTCGTCGATACTTTTTCCGGCATTCATTACTCTCAGAATATGCCCTAAATATGGCATTCCGGTTTTGTCAACTTGCCCTTTATGGGCTTCAATTGCGATTGTTGTAGCTTTAGAAAGTAAATCTTCCATAGTTAATAGTGTTATGTTGATAGATTAGAATTGGATAAATAAAAACACAGCAAACCTTAATGCCTGCTGTGTTTGTTGTTGTATGATGTTTTTATCATTATTTTACTCTTGCAAGGATGAGTGCTGAAGTTGGAGCAACTGTCATTTTGCCACCTTTAGTAGTGCCCATGCCGTCGGCTTTGAGTTTGCCATCTTGTGCGACAATAATCCATTCTCCTTTTTTGATTTTCACCTCTTGAGCTTCGTTTGAGCCGTTGAATACGAGCTTGATTTCTTTCCAAGAGTCGCCGTTTGCGTTGTCTTTGATAGAGTAAGAGATGAGGTTTTCACCTTTTACATTATCAAATACGATGTGTTTAGCAATCGCTTTGGCTGTAGTCATACGGAATGCTGGGTGAGCTTTGCGAAGTTTGGTTAATTCGCAGTAATAGTTGAATTGCTCTGCATTTTTGTTTTTCAAAGACCAATCGATAGCGTTAACCGAGTCGGGGCGGTTATATGTATTATGAATGCCTTTTTTGTTGCGGAACACTTCTTCGCCGGCAAACATGAATGGAGTGCCTTGTGAAGTGAATACGATAGTTTGAGCGAGGCGAGCTGCACGCATTTTTTCTTCTTCGCTTGCACCTTTCATTGATACATTTAGCTTGTCGGTGAGGCTATAGTCGTCGTGGCAAGATACATAGTTGATGATTTGAGTAGGTGCAGTAGCGTAAGCAAATTTAGAGTTGTTGCCTTTTGAGTAGTCAACTTGTGGGTGTGCTGTTGAAGCAACAATACCGATTTTGACTGTTTCTTTGTTGCCAGGAGCGTTTGTTGCAAAACCTCTGTTTTCGCCATTGCTATAGTGACCTTTAACTGCATCACGGAGATCGTCGCTAAATACTGCGATGCCTTCCATTTTTGCAACATTTTCTTTTAATGCACGACGCTCAACGGGTAGAGGAGAGTCGCCACATGTCCAACCTTCACCATAAACGAAAATGCGAGGATTAACTTCTTTGAGCGTTTTTGCAACTTTATTCATTGTTTCGGTGTCGTGGATAGCCATGAGGTCGAAACGGAAACCATCGATGTGGTATTCTTCAGCCCAATATTTTACTGAATTTACGATGTAATTGCGCATTTGTTCGCGTTCAGAGGCTGTTTCGTTGCCACAACCCGATGCATCACTATATGTGCCATCTTGGCGATAACGATAGTAGTAGTGAGGTGCTGTCAATGAGAAGTTAGAATCATCATTGTTTGCAGTGTGGTTATAAACAACATCCATGATAACCCCGATGCCAGCATCGTGAAGAGCTTTAATCATTTGCTTCATTTCAAGGATGCGAGTAGCAGGGTTTGAAGGGTTGGTTGAATAAGAGCCTTCAGGCGCGTTGTAGTTGTATGGGTCATAACCCCAGTTGTATTTGTTAGAAGGTAGTTGGCTTTCATCTACGCTGTTGTAGTCGTAAGATGGAAGAATGTGAATGTGAGTGATGCCCAATTCTTTCAAGTGGTCGATACCAGTTTTGTCGCCAAGAAGTGAGCGAGTGCCTTGCTCGGTAAGAGCGAGGAATTTACCTTTGTTTACGATACCTGATGATGGGTGAATTGAGAAGTCGCGATGGTGCATTTCGTAGATAATAACATCGGCAATGCTTCCAATTTCGGGACCTTTATCATTTTCCCAACCAGTAGGATTGGTTGTTGCAAAGTCAATAATAGCAGCGCGGCGTCCATTTGTGCCTACGGCTTTTGCCCACACACCAGGAGTTTCATCGAGCCATTTGCCTTCAAATTTGATGCGGAATGTATAGAATTTGCCATAAAGTTTTTCGGGTACGGATACTCTCCATGTGCCGTTATCGCTTTTCTTCATTTCGAGAGTGGCTGTTGAAGGGGTGTTGCAATCGGTGTTGTATAGCAACACTTGAGCTGCTTCGGCTTGAGGTGACCACAATGTGAAATGTGTACCTTGGTTGTCAACTTTGAGTTCAAGATCGTCACCATTGTAGGTGGGTAGTGAAGTATAAACAGTTTCCATATTGGGTTGAGTGGCATGAGCCGTTACTCCACATAGCAATGCTGCCGAAATCATTGTTCCGGTGCAAAGTTTAATGAGGTTAATTTTCATTTAATGATTATTGTTTAAGTATGATTATAATGTTCTTCTTATTTTACAATCACGGTTTTAGACCAGTGGTTGCATTTTACAATGTAATAACCACGAGGCAACTCAATGGTGGTAGAACCTTGAGAGATTGTGATGTTTTTGATTGCTTGCCCGGTAATAGAGAAAATTTGGAAACAAATAGGCTCTTCGCTATTTGCAGTTAAGGTTATGGCTCCTGAAGATGCTCTTACTGAAGCCTGATTACCGATGGTAGAGCTTGTGGCTTGTGATGGGAAGGCATAAACTGCCGATGAACTGAAGCCCATCAAGCATATAAATAAAGCTACCGATATGTTTCTTAGTTTCTTCATGTTTTTATGGTCTATACCTTTTAATGTTACAAAGTAAGATATTATAATTGTAACTTCCAAATATTTCAACAAGAATTAATGTGTATTATTGAATAATTATTGAAATTTAAGAAAGTGTATGGTGGATGTAGCCGTAAATGGAAGTATTGTTGATAAGTTTTGACATGAGTGTAAACATAGTATTAAAGCGCGGTTTTGAGGAAATGGTGGTGATTGTTAAACGTTTAATGCCATTGATATAGTTGTAAATCGATTTTTTTTAGTATCTTTGCACTTTCAAATTTTGAAAATCTACAATTATGAAAGAAGCAACGGTAAAGATTGACCTATTGTTTGAAACAAGTTGGGAGGTTTGTAACAAGATTGGCGGTATATATACCGTATTATCAACAAAAGCAAAAACATTACAAAAATTATATAAAGATAAAACGATTTTTGTTGGTCCCGATGTGTGGAGTGACGAAAATCCATCTCCCTATTTTGTAGAGTCAAAGACTCTATTAAAACAATGGAAGTCACAAGCGCAATTGCCCGAAGGTGTTACTGTGAGAGTAGGCCGTTGGGATATTCCTGGAAAACCTATCGTGGTATTGGTGAAATTTGACGCTATGTATGCAGTAAAGGATTCATTCTATGGCGATATGTGGAATCGTTATGGAGTTGATTCGCTTCATGCCTATGGCGATTATGATGAAGCTTGTGCGTTTTCGCATGCCGCAGGTGTGGTAATCAAAAGCATCTGCGACTTTGAGGGGATTGAAGGAAAAAATGTGATAGCTCATTTTGATGAATGGACTACAGGCATGGGATTGCTTTATGTTAAAAGCTATCTCCCTTCGGTAAAAACAATGTTTACTACTCACGCCACAAGTATTGGACGCAGTATATGCGGAAATAACAAGCCATTATATGATTATCTTAAAGGATATAATGGAGACCAAATGGCTGGAGAACTTAATATGCAGTCAAAGCATTCGCTTGAAAAGGCTGCGGCACACAATGCCGACTGCTTTACTACTGTGAGCGAAATCACTGCTATTGAGTGCGAACAATTACTCGACATACGCCCTCAGGTTGTAACTCCTAATGGCTTTGAACAAAACTTTGTTCCATCAAAGACAAAATTTGCAGCGGCTCGTGAAGAAGCTCGTAAAAATCTTTTGAATGTGGCATCTTCATTAGTGGGATATCAAATGAGTGATGATACATTTATTGTAGCGACTTCGGGTCGATGTGAATATCGTAATAAAGGTATTGATTTGTTCCTTGACTCGGTTGCTCGATTGGGCGATATTGACCCTGAGCGTGATATATTGGCATATGTGATGGTACCAGCATGGGCTAAAGAGCCTCGTGCCGATCTCCAAAAAGCATTGTCACTTAAACGCAAAAAGCGTCTTGAAGACCCTACGATTACTCATTGGTTGAATAATCCTAATGAAGATCCTATTATAAACCGTATTCATGGTATAGGCTTTGCAAACGATAGAAATAGTCGTGTGACAGTGATTTATGTACCATGTTATTTGAACGGAACTGATGGCGTATTTAATCAAAGCTATTACGACCTCTTGATAGGTATGGATGCAACAGTATTCCCTTCATATTATGAACCATGGGGCTATACACCACTCGAAAGTGTAGCATTTGGAGTGCCCACAGTTACAACTACTTTGTCGGGCTTTGGTCAATGGATTCTCTCATCGTTCAAAAACGACTTTGACGATTGTGGAGTAAATGTTATTGCGCGTGGCGACTTTAACTATGGCGAAGTGGTTGAAAACATTGCTCAATCATTGAAGTATTTGGTTGATTGTGGTGCAACAGCATCATCAGCAATCAGCAAAGCAGCAATGAAAACAGCTTCGGCTGCTGCTTGGGATAATTTTATTGAATATTATCTTGAAGCGTTTGAAATAGCATTGGATAACAAAGCATAGAGGATTGGATTATATTAATATATAGAAAATAACATTTAATTAATTTATAAATTTATGAAATTACCAGTAAGCAACACTAATGCACCCGCTTGGCGTGACATTACTGTTAACTCTGAATTGCCTTCTGAGCTTAAACCCTTGGAAGAGTTGTCAAAAAACCTTTGGTGGGTATGGAATAGTGAAGCAAAATCACTTTTCCGTGCATTGAATCGTGACTTGTGGCGTGCTACAGGCGAAAACCCTGTAATGTTGTTACAACAACTATCGTCTGATCGCATTCAAGAAATCATCAATGACAAAGAAATGATGGCTACAATTAAGAAAGTGTATGCCGATTTCAAAGAGTATATGAAGAAACCAATGCGCAAAGATGTTCCTTCTATTTCTTACTTCTCAATGGAGTATGGTCTTTGCAACTGCTTGAAGATTTATTCAGGTGGTCTTGGCGTATTGGCTGGTGACTATATCAAAGAGGCTTCAGATAGCTGTATTGATATGACTGCAGTTGGTTTCCTCTATCGTCATGGTTATTTTACTCAAAGCCTCTCGGTTGATGGTCAACAAATTGCTAATTATGAACCTCAAAACTTCAACCAACTTCCTATCGAACAAGTTTGCGATAAAAACGGCAAACCAGTAATTCTTGAAGTTCCATATCCTGGCCGTATCATTTACTCACACATTTGGCGTGTAAATGTAGGTCGCATGAAGTTGTATCTACTCGATACTGACTTCGATATGAATAGCGAATTTGACCGTCCTATCACTCACCAACTTTATGGTGGTGACTGGGAAAACCGCATCAAACAAGAATATCTTCTCGGTATCGGTGGTGTGTTGATGTTGAAGAAACTTGGTATCAAAACTCAACTTTATCACTGTAACGAAGGTCACGCAGCACTTTTGAATCTTCAACGTCTTGTTGACTATGTTCAAGAAGAACACCTTGACTTCAATGTAGCACTTGAAATGGTGCGTGCATCTTCTCTTTATACTGTTCACACTCCAGTACCTGCTGGTCACGACTACTTCGATGAAGGTCTCTTCGGCAAATATATGGGTGAATATCCAGCAAAACTTGGTATCAGCTGGAACGACCTCATCAACATGGGTCGCGAAAATCCAAATACCAATGAGCGCTTCTCAATGAGTGTATTTGCTCTTAATACTTGTCAAGAAGCTAACGGTGTGAGCTGGTTGCATGGTGAAGTGTCAAAGAAAATGTTTGCCGGCATTTGGAAAGGTTATAGCTGGGAAGAATCACATGTTGGTTATGTAACTAACGGTGTCCACATGCCTACATGGGCAGCATCGGAATGGAAAGAATTCTATACTGAAAAACTCGGTGCTCAAGTATTTGAAGATCAAAGCAATCCTGAAGCATGGAAAGGTATCTTCAAGGTTAAAGATGAAGAAATTTGGAACATGCGCATGACTTTGAAGAACAAGTTTATCAACTTCGTAAAACGCGACTTCAAAGAAAAATGGTTGGCTAACCAAGGTGATCCTCAAGCAGTAATGAGCATTGTAGAAAAGATTAATCCTAACGCTCTTATCATTGGTTTTGCTCGTCGTTTTGCTACTTACAAACGAGCACACCTATTGTTTACTGACCTTGATCGTCTTGCTAAAATCGTAAACAACGATCAATTCCCTGTTCAATTCGTATTCTCAGGTAAGGCTCACCCTGCCGATGGCGCTGGTCAAGGTCTTATCAAACGCATCATGGAAATCTCTCGTATGCCTCAATTCCTTGGTAAGATTATCTTCCTTGAAGACTACAACATGATTGTGGCAAAACGATTGGTTACTGGTGTTGATATCTGGTTGAATACACCTACTCGTCCTCTTGAAGCATCGGGTACATCGGGCGAAAAAGCTGAAATGAATGGTGTACTTAACTTCTCAGTTCTTGATGGATGGTGGTATGAAGGCTATCGTTTCAACGAAAAAGCTGGTTGGGCATTGACAGACAAGCGTACTTATACCGACCAAGCTCAACAAGATAAACTTGATGCTGCTACTATCTACTCAATGCTTGAAAACGAAATCATTCCATTGTATTTCGCTAAAAACTCAAAAGGTTACTCACCAGAATGGATTCAATACATCAAGGGTTCTATCGGTGACATCGCTCCTAACTTCACAATGAAACGCATGATTGATGATTATATCGATCGTTTCTACAACAAGGAAGCTGCTCGCACTGCTCGTCTTGAAGCTAACGAATATGCTCTTGCTAAAGAAATCGTTGCTTGGAAAGAAAAAGTAGCTGCTGCATGGGATGGTATCAAAGTATTTGACATCATCACTGAAGATAGCGGTAACAACACCGTAACTGGTCAACCTTATAGCGTGAAGATTATTGTAGATACTAATGGTTTGGGTAAAGACCTCGCTATTGAAAATGTAATCTATAAATCAGAAAACGGCGAAGATAAACTTTACAATAAGATTGATTTTGAAATTGTTAAGGAAGAAGGTAATGTTCTTACTTACGAACTTAAAAGCAATCTCACTGATGCTGGTGTATTCCGTTTTGCATATCGTATGTACCCTAAAAATGCAGAACTCCCACACCGTCAAGACTTCGCATTCACTCGTTGGATCTAATAAGATACAACATATACAATTAGTTACAAAGGGTTGCTATATGGCAGCCCTTTGTTGAATTTATAAATATGTCAAAACAATTAAATCTCATAGAGGGTAATATACTCGGCGCTTTGACCCGTTTTTCATTGCCTATTATATTTGCTCTTTTCCTTCAGGCGCTATATGGAGGAATTGACTTGTTGATTGTGGGCCAATTTGCCACAACGCCCGAGGTGTCGGGGGTTGCAACTGGTAGCATGTTGATGCACACAATAACTATGGTTATCACTGCGTTGGCAATGGGGATTACTATATTGGTGGGGCGTAGGATAGGGGAGCGCAATCCCGAGGAGGCTGGGCGAACAATAGGTGTGGGCATTTATTTGTTCCTTTTGTTAGGTGGGATAATGAGTGTCGTGGCATTATGCTGTTCCGATTGGTTGTCGGCTATTATGCGTGCACCTTCTGAAGCTTTTACCCAAACATCTAATTACATTGCAATATGTGGAGGTGGGTCGTTGTTTATCGTTGCATATAATGTATTAGGGAGTATTTTTAGAGGGTTAGGAGATTCTCGCACTCCGTTAATTACAGTTGCTATTGCATGTGTGTTGAACATAATTGGCGATTTGATTTTTGTTGCAGTATTCGACATGGGAGCAAGTGGGGCGGCATTGGCAACCATTCTTTCTCAAGCGCTGAGTGTCGTAATCTCTTTTGTCTATATTCGTAAAATAAAGTTGCCATTTAATTTTAAATTAAGTTATATCAAGCACGATACGGCTATAATAAGCCGATTGATGCACCTAGGGTTGCCTCTTGCATTGCAAGAATTGCTTGTTGGAATTTCATTCTTAATTATTCAGGTGATAGTAAATGATATAGGTGTAATAGAATCGGCAGGCATAGGTGTTGCCGAAAAATTATGCGTGTTTATTATGTTACTACCATCGGGATATGGCCAAGCTATGGCAGCATTTGTTGCTCAAAATTATGGAGCGCAACGAATGGATAGGGCAAATAAGGCGTTATTCTATGGTATTATAACCTCTTTGTGTGCGGGCATTATAACTGGTAGTTTGGCTTTTTTCTATGGAGATATATTGTCGTCGATATTCTCGAGTGATAAGGCGGTAATATTGGCTTCACATAGTTATCTTAAAGCTTATGCTGTTGATTGTATCTTTACGGCATTCCTATTTTGCTTTTTAGGATATTATAATGGCCGTGGCTCAACATTTTTTGTAATGATACAAGGTGTAATAGGTGCAATAGGTGTGCGAGTGCCTGCAGCATTCTTAATAAGTCAATTGCCTAATGTTACACTTTTTCAAATAGGATTGGCAACGCCGTTATCCTCTATTGTGCAGATTTTGTTGTGCATAGGAATGTTTTTCAGGTTGAAAAAGAAACTGAAAGTTGTAAGATAAAACAACAATAATAGCGATAGACATTGCGCCTATCGCTATTATTTATACTTGTTGATATTTTTTTTAGAATGAATAGCTTAATCCTATTGCAGGAATAAATGCTTTAATGTCGTATTTAGCATTGAAAGTTTTCTCTACGCCGCCAAAAGGAGCAACTGCTTGACCAGCTGCCGCTGCCGCAAGATCGGGAGTCATGCCATACCCAAGAGCTGTTTGGTAGGCCGTTTGATATACTTGTGCAGCGAGAAGGTCGGTGTAAGAGCATGAACCTTCACGAGCAAATCCTTCAACATAGGTAAACGCAAGGTCAATAGAAAGATTTTTGATAGGACGATATGAAAGACCTACGCTTGGCAGTAGTCGAGTCATACTTGGAGTTTCGGGGTTTAGGAAGTTGTCTTTAACCGGCGATTGATCAATAACAACACCTGCGCGTAAGTCGAGTTGTTTTATGAGGTTATATTCAGCACCAAGACGGAATGTCCACGCATCGCTATAATTTTTAGCGAGTGTTTGGTCAAATTGTGAACCAAGTTCATCGCCGAGGAAATCTATTTTAAGATTATCATAAACACCCCAACCATTTAATTGAGCATCAAATGCTAATTTGAGTTTTTTGATGGGTTTGTATGTTACTCCAAAGGTCAATTGAGAAACAGCAGGAAGTTCGGCAGAGAATTTAGCTCCATCAAGATTTGCAATAGCAGAGAGTTGTGATTTTGCAAGGTCGTTGGCATAAGCAACAGTTGCATCACCCGCTTCAACTTTCATACCCATTTTAGATTTATAGCTAGCTCCAATTGTGAATTTATCATTAATGTCCCACATGGCACCAACATTAAATCCAAAAGCAACCTTTGCCGAACCTTTTAGATTTATAGAGGCTGGTGTAGTCCCATTAAGATAATATTCGGCAGGGACTCCATTCATTGCTAATACTTTGTCAAAAGAGTCAGCGATAATAAGCCCTTTATTGAGGTCAACACTGCCCCATGCAACCATTAACCCTGCACCAACTGATAGGTTAGGAAGGATTTTGTAGGCTACAGTAGGTTGAATGTTGAATACTTGAAGTGTGGTTGATTGGCTAAGGGTTGCACCAGGCCAGTCGTTGCCCCAATTAATACCACTACCAAAAGGAGTGTTAACCGTAACACCCACTTTGAGGTTGTCTAAAATAGAAAATGCAGCGCTAACTTGGAATGGGGTGCTTACATCATTGTCGGTAGTGTAGGTATTCCCATTGTGGGCTGCAGTTGCTTCTGAAAAAATTCCAGTGATACCAGCCGAGAAATCGGCTTTAGTGTCCATAAATGCCATCCCAGCAGGATTGAAAAGCATGCTTTCAGCACCTAATTTTTGGGCAACACCTGTGTGTGCCATACCTTCTTGTTTAACACTCAATGTGTTTACTTGATAACCTTCGCCCATCATCATCAACGATGTTGTAAATGCGAGGGTTGAAAAAATGATTTTCTTCATAATGCGAAATTTATTGTTCTAAAACTCCGCAAAGATATGGATAATTATTAAAATATGTTATGTGGTTTAACTTATTTTTAGATTTTATATTGTTCTTTTACTAACAAAAAGTGGTCAAAAACACTTTTTTTGGGTAATTGTTGGATAAAAATAAAACAGCCCCAAATTGTTGCTTGGGGCTGCATATTAGTTGGTTATGAGATTGGATGTTATTCAAACATATGATTCAGTTTGCTGAAAATACGATTTTTAGTATCTTCATTGGGGATTACATTTTCTGAATCACGAAGAGATTCAAATGCTTTGCGCTCATCATCGCTTATTTGTTCGGGAATATATACCATAATATTTATGAGTTGGTCGCCTGTTCCATATCCATTGAATGAAGGAAGACCTTTACCTCTCAATCGTAGTATCTTGCCTGGTTGAGTGCCAGGGGCAATTTTCACGCGAACTCGTCCTGAAATAGTTGGAACTTCAACCGAGCCACCCAATGTTGCTGTTACAACATCGAGCATGAGATTGTAAATAACATCACTATCTTCGCGAATGAGTTCGGGGTGTTTTATTTCATCAATTAAAACGAGTAAATCACCACTTGCGCCACCTCTGCGAGCTGCATTTCCTTTGCCGTTTAGGCTAAGAGTCATGCCATCGGCCACTCCAGCAGGAATGTTTATAGTTACAGTTTGTTCTTTGCGTTCAACCCCTTCACCATGACACTTGTCGCATTTTTCAGTAATAGTTTTTCCACTACCTTCGCAATGAGGACAAGTGGCTTGTGATTGCATTGTGCCAAAAATTGTTTGTTGTTGGCGTATTACCGTTCCAGTGCCATTACAAGTAGAACAAGTGCTGAAAGATGTGCCGTTTTTGGCGCCTGTTCCGTTACAGCTTTCGCAGTTGACAAGAGTAGGAATTTTTAGCGTTTTAGTTACACCTTTAGCAATCTCTTCGAGAGTAAGAGATACTTTGATGCGTAAATCGCTACCACGGCGTTGTCGATTGCGTCTTCCACCACCACCGAAGTGTCCTCCAAAGATGTCGCCAAATTGAGCAAAGATATCATCCATTGAGAATCCACCAAATCCACCACCAAATCCACCGGCACCTTGCGCTCCAGCATGACCAAATTGATCATATCGAGCTCGCTTGTCGGCGTTGCTCAATACATCATAAGCTTCGGCAGCTTCTTTAAATTTTTCTTCGGCTTCCTTGTCGTCGGGATTTTTATCGGGATGATATTTGATTGCTAGTTTGCGATATGCTTTTTTTATTTCATCGTCGGTAGCATTTTTTGCTACGCCAAGGACTTCATAATAATCTCTTTTTTCCATATTGTGAAGGGGGTATTAGAAGATTATTGAGCTACAGCAACCTTTGAATGACGAATAACCTTGTCATTGATTGTGTAACCTTTCATCACAGTGTCAATTACTTTACCTTTTTGAGACTCATCGGGCGAAGGAATCATTGCAATAGCTTCATGAAGTTCGGTATCAAAGTCGGCTCCAGTGCTCTCAATCGCTTTCACTCCATTTTGGTCGAGGTATTTAATGAATTTGTTATATATGAGTTCCATGCCTTCTTTTACAGCTTCGGCATCGGTAGTTTCGGCCATAGCGGCAAGTCCGCGTTCAAAGTCGTCAACAACGGGAAGCAAATCCTTCATTGCTCGTTCGGTAGCGTTGCGAATAATATCGGCTTTTTCTTTGATGGTGCGTTTGCGGAAATTGTCAAATTCGGCCATCAAAAACATGTATTCTTTTTTTGACTCTTCAAGCTGGCGTTTAATTTGTTCCAATTCATCAATTGGTTCTTCATTTATTTCTTCAGTAACATCCTCGGTCGATTCTACTGGTTCGTTGTCATTGATGTTTTCAACAACTTCTTTTTCTTCGTTTATTGTTTCTTCTATTTGAGATTCTTCTTTTGTACTCATTATAATGGGTGTTTTTAGTCATTATTAATTCAACAACCATTATATCAAAAATGTTGCCAAAAATAAGATAAGATGCTTTTTTTATAAATTGCCAATAAAGATGTCACATTGTTCAAATGTGTGGGTGATGTCTTCTGCCAATTTGTCACCTTTAAATATCCCATATATTGCCGACCCCGACCCCGACATAGATGCATATTCGGCACCCATATCAATAAGTTGTTGCTTTATGTCGTTAATTATTGGGTGCAAGGGGAATATGCTTTTTTCGAAGTCATTTTTGATAGACTTTTGCCATTGGTCAATAGGTAGGGAAATTAAAGAGGATAGGGGGGTGACTGGAACACAAGGAGTCGCTCCTGCATATGCATGGGCAGTGGGAACGCTCACTTGTGGTTTGATAACCATGATTTTATAGCCATTTAAATCAATGTTGATATCGCTAAAGTCGGTGCCTATTCCTGTAGCGAGTTTAGGAGTGTTATATATAAAGAATGGGCAGTCGGCACCTATTGATGATGCTATTTGGGCTAAATCTTCTTTTGGCGCATTGAGCGCAAATAGCTCGTTGAGCGCTAAAATGGTAAAAGCAGCATCGGCGCTGCCTCCTCCAAGACCAGCACCATCGGGTATTATTTTATGGAGGTATATATCAACCGAGGGCAGTTGATATTGTTTTTCCATTGCACGATAGGCTTTCATTACAAGATTTTTTTCTACCTCACAATTTACCACTCGTCCAGTTGTGGTGAGTGTTGAATTTTCGCCTTTTGCTGGAACAATTTCAAGTACATCTCGCCATGGAATAGGAATCATAATCGATTCAATATTATGATATCCATCATCGCGACGAGAAATGATGTTTAAACCTATGTTTATTTTTGCGTTAGGAAATACTACCATATTACTATTTTATTTGTTTAGCTAAATCGGGATTTGTCTTTTTGAGGTGTTTTGTAAACATTTTTATATAGTAATCGGCTTCAGCATTTAAGTTCTCGTCACGAAGGTCTTGCTCATGAGCGCGCACTTCAAAGAGTTTTTGCTGAATTTGCATTTCCGATAGAGAGCCATTGGCAAATTGTTTAGCATGCTCTTTGGCTACAGCTTCCACATCGGGATAAATGCTAATAGAGCTTGTTTCCTCGTTATCGCAAGAACAAGAGTAGGTAAGTGCTGATGATAGCACTACTGCGCTTATGAGAATTGTTTTTAAATGTTTCATATGATTGAAATAGCAATTTTAGCACATGCTTTAGCATCGGCAAGTGCATTATGGTGGTTATAAAATGGTATTCCTAAAAAGTCGCAAATGTGTGGCAATGAATATGATTGACACATCTGCTTGGGTATTTTATTGCGAGCCGTTGCCAATGTGCAATAAAAACCATTTTCGGGGAAATCAATTTGATATGTGCGACAAGCGGCGCGAATACAACGCTCATCAAATGATTTGTTGTGCGCAACTAATGGTAAGTTGCCAATAAAGTAACTAAGTTCTTTCCACACTTCATCAAAGCAAGGCTCGTTACAAGTATCCTCGGGGTAAATTCCATGGATTTCATTGCTGAATTGTTTTACATACCAATTTGGCTCGGGTTTTACCAAATGGTAGAACCTATCAACAATACAATTGTTGATTACTTTCACTGCCCCAATAGCACAGATGCTTGAGGGTTGATAATTGGCAGTTTCAACATCTATAGCAACAAAATTATCCATTTTGGTTATTGATTAATTGTAGTAAATGGGCTTTCACATTGTCCATCAACCACCTTGGGGTGGATGTGGCACCACAAATACCTATGCTCTCGATGTCTTTTATCCAATTAGGGTCAATCTCATTCTCGTTTGAAATGAAATGAGTGTTATTGTTTACCTCAAGACATTCATTGTAGAGAATTTTGCCATTGCTGCTTTTCTTTCCACTTACAAATAACACTAATTGGTGGTTTGAAGCAAATTGGCGTATGTGTTCCACTCTGTTAGCTACTTGGCGGCATATAGTGTCGTAGCTGTTAAATGTTGAACTTGGTGATTTGCGTTGAGAAATAAAATCTCTCATTTTAGCAAATCCTTGGAGTGATTTTGTCGTTTGTGAATATAACGCAATATCTTTTGATAAATCTACTTTGTCAAGTTGGGTCAAGTCCTCAACAACGATCGCTTCACCATTAGTTTGCCCCACCAATCCGTTCACTTCGGCATGACCATTTTTGCCATATATGACAATTTGAGGACGGGGAGATGCTGTGCTATAGGTTTCTTTGATGCGACGCTGTAGTTGTAGCACTACTGGGCAAGTGGCATCTATTATTTCAATATTGTTTTTTTTCGCGAGTTCGTAGGTTGAGGGAGGTTCTCCATGAGCTCGGAGAAGGACCTTGACATCGTGCAGATTTTTTAAATCTTCGTGGGTTATAGTTATAAGTCCCTTGTTGCGAAGTCGTTCAACCTCATCACTGTTGTGGACAATATCACCCAAGCAATATAGTTGTCCCGATTTCTCAAGCTCTTCTTCGGCTTTGTGGATGGCAGTTACTACACCAAAACAAAATCCCGATTTACTATCGATTTCAATCGATACCATAAGGCTATTTTAATTTGTCGATAGCGTTGTTGAATTGTTCCATGAGCCATGCGTCTTGCTCCGAGATGGTCATGCTTGAATTGTCGAGCATTATAGCATCATCAGCCTTTCGCAAAGGACTTTCCTCGCGAGTTTCATCGATATGGTCGCGAGTTACTACATTGGCAAGAACATCTTCGTAGGTTGATTGTTGGCCTTTTTCAATGAGCTCTTTGTGACGACGCATTGCGCGTGTTTCGGCCGATGCGTTTACAAAGATTTTTAGTTCGGCATCGGGGAAGACGGTTGTGCCTATGTCTCGGCCATCCATAACGATACCTTTTTCGGCTCCAAATGCTTGTTGCATAGCCACGAGCGCATGGCGAATGGCAGGGATTACGGCAACCTGTGACACATTATTAGAAACATCGAGTTGTCTAATTTCTTTTTCAACATCTTCGTCGTTAAGCATAGTGTGTTGGCCATCTTCGCACACTTTGAAATTTATCTTTATTTGTGGTAGAGCTTCAACAAGAGCATCGCAATCAACGACATGGTCGGGAGTAATCATGTTGTTACGCATAGCATATAATGTGACAGCACGATACATAGCTCCTGAGTCGATATATCGATATCCTATTTTTTTTGCAAGAGCTTTGGCCATACTACTTTTACCCGATGACGAATATCCGTCGATAGCGATAGTTATTAAAGGTGTATTGTTGCTCATAAATATATATTTTTATTTAATGAAATCGTTGATATTTGCGGTGAGGTTTACCATAAAAGTCGTTGCACCGGTGTGAGGTTGTGCTACTGCAACATCTACTCCAAACGCTTTTACATTAATACCTGCTGTTAATGAAAATCCCGACAATAGATTGCGTGAATATGTGCTCATGTCGGTGCGAGTTTTATAATTATATCCGATGCCGATGTGAAATCTATCGGAGGGAACAATGTCGGCAGCAAAAATCAAGTGCCTAAATAGGTTAGAGGCAAACGACTCTTTGAGTTTTAAACCATCGGATGATGTGCCATCTCCTGGGTCATAATAAGGAAGACTCCATCTCGTGAGATTCCATGCAGTAACCGATAATCTCACAGGTAAGTTGCCAAGCCCTTTAGTGAAACCGAGTCGCACATCTATAGGGAGTCGATCATATGACTCGTTAAATCGCTTTACTTGCCCCCCTAGGTTGGCAGCTACAAGAGAGAGCGAAAGGTCGTTGTTGGGGTTATAGTAATTAACCCCCAAGTCGGCTGCAAGAGCCATCGCCGAAAACTCATCATATGCACTATATACATATTTAAGATTGATGCCTCCACGCCATCTCTCGCTGATGTCGTGTGAATAAGCTACATTAATGGCAATATCTTTGGGCGAGAATGTGCCGAGATTGTTGCCGACCTCATCGGTGTAACTCATATTTCCGTATCCAAAGTATTGAATTCCCACACCAAAAGCACTTCTATCGGAAGCTTTTTTAGCAAATTTTAAGCCTGCAAAGTTGGTTTCTCCCACATATCTCATGTAGTTTAACCCTATTTGCATGTCCATTTCGGGTCCCAAAAGAGCTGGATTTTGGTCGGTGAGATTGAGATTATCTTCAACTGTAGATATGTTCATTCCACCCAATCCATATATGTGAGAAGAAGAGGGTAGATTGAGGAAATTATACGCAGTGGAGCTTTCTTGGGCATTGATACTTAATGGGATAGCGATAGATTGTATCGCTAACAATAATATCAAAAATAATTTATTTTGTGCGCTATGTTGCATCTAAATTGATTTATATTGAACATAATTATACTATACTATAACGTAACTAAAAGGTATAGTATTATAATATAATGTGGATTTTTTACATTTTTTCTACATTGTAAATAAACATAAAACATTAATAATCATTCTCAAAATTGAGGGTGATGTTTTGTAGTATAGAAAATATCACTTTATATTTGCATCAAAATTACAAAAGATAATTAACCATTGATGTTTTTCATTATAAATGCAACTAATAAATAGATTAATATTATTAATATTTTTGACTGTCGGTGCACATTATGCCAATGCTCAATTCTATCGTGTTCACACAGGCGAAGGGCATAAAAGTAGCGAGATTACTATTTATGACTCGGGTTATGTAGATGTTGTTCCTCAATTTCCTGGAGGAGAACGAGCATTGATGAAATTCATAAATGAAACGCGTCGTTATCCACAAGAGGCCTATAATAATAGAGTTCAAGGGCGTGTGGTGTGTAGTTTTGTAGTTTATCCCGATGGTTCGATAAATGGCATTTCGGTAATTAAGGGGGTCGAAGAAGCTCTCGATCGTGAGGCGGTGCGCATTATTAGTGAGATGCCTCGTTGGATGGCTGGTCAAATAAATAATCAAGCAGTGCCAGTGTCGTGTGTATTGGCAATACCATTTAGATTATAGCGAGATTTGCAATTTGAATAGTAAAACGAGGAGAGAAAATGAAATTTGTCATTTTCTCTTTTGTTTTTGTGGCAAAATGAAATTTTTTTGTTGTGTGATTGTGAAAAATTGTTAGTGAAATTTTATTTGTTATTAAAAAATAATTATTAAATTTGCAAGTCTATTTTTTTTTGCTGAATACTCAATACATATATATTCTAACATAAAAAAAACAAAATGAAAAAAGTATTTTTAAGCTTTGCGATGAGCATGGCATTGTTGTCAAGTGCTCAATCGTTTGAAGTAGTCAACGTGGAGCAGGTGCCTACCGGTGACCACGAAATGACATTCCATCCTCGCTTTATGCCCGATGGAAATCTTCTAGTTACAGCCGAAAATTTTGACGGCTTGGGTCTTATTAATGTGAAGAGCGGCGAATTCACTCTCTTAACCGAAATGCAAGGTGCTGGTTACTATCCTGTGATTAGTGAAGATGGCAAGACTATTCTCACTCGTAGCATGGATAAAGTTAATTTCACTCACGACATCTATGTGCTTGATGTTGCATCTAAAACATTGAAGTCGGTAGCGAAAGGTATCAACCATGTTAACCAATTGTCGTATAACGGAACTGAAGCGATGTTGCCTATTGAAGGAAAGGCAGTTAAAAAAACTATTTTTAAAGGCGCTTCATCGGCTTCTCTCGACGATCTTTTAGTTACTGAAGAAGATCTTAAAATCGTTGTTTATGCCAATGGCGTACGCACCGAGTTAGATCCTCTTGCAGGTCAATTTGAAGGTTGGGAACCTCAATATATTTGGACAAGTTTATCTCCCGACAAATCTCGCATTCTTTTTGGATGTGGTGACAATGCCTATGTTTGCAACCTTGATGGAAGCGATGTCGTAAAACTTGCTTCAATGCGCGCTCCAAAATGGCGTGGTAATACTCATGTAGTGGGTATGCTCGACAGTGATGATGGTTATCTCTTTACTAAGAGTGATATTGTGATTGTTGATGTTACAGGTAACAATTTCCAACAACTCACAACTCCATCTGATGAAATCAAAATGTTCCCAAGCGTATCGGCCGATGGTAGCAAAATCGCGTTCCACACTACTGAGGGAAAAGTTTATATAGTTACAATTAAGGAAAAATAATATAAGCGATGAAAAAAATATATTCTTTAATATTGCTCCTTTGTGTAGTATTGGGCGCATCGGCTGCATCAAAAACTAAATTATATGTAAACCCAGGTCACGGTGGTTATGGTGATAATGACCGTGAAACACCCATGCCTGCTGTTAATGGTGTGAAATTGCCTGTTGGTAGTAATGGTTACAATAAAGGTAACTGTTTCTGGGAATCATCAGGTAATACTTACCGTGCTCTTGGTGTTCAATATTTTTGGACTAAATACATTAATAGCAACATAAAGTTGTCGCGTTCTGAAAATAACGAGGCTGGCGACTTGTCTCTTGGCTCAATTTCAACAGCTGCAGGCTCATATGGCGGTTACTTCATGTCGCTTCACACCAATGCCGGAAACGCAAGTGCCAACTATATGCTTGTAATGTATAGTGCAACATCAAAGTCAAATCCTTCAGGAGAACGTGTTGCTGGTTCAAAAGCGATGTCAACAGCTTCAGCAAAATGGCAAGATGCAGTTATTCTTACAAATGAAACATATACAACAGCTCGTGCTATGACCGACCGTAATTTCTATGGTGGTTCGGGTCTTGGTGTATTGAACACTAACTCTGCTCCTGGTTACTTGGCTGAATCTTGGTTCCACGATTATCGCCCCGAAGCATTCCGTATGTGTAGCAAAGAATATAACTACTTCCTTGCATGGCAAATTGTGCGTGCATATCTCGAAAGCCCTGGTGGTGTAGGTGGTACTGCAGTTATTCATCCTATCATCGTGGGTGATATTCGTGACCTTTCTAAATCATGTGGTTACACAAGTTACACAACTCGTGGCCGTGACAAATATTTAGCTCTTAATGGTGTTAAAGTTACATTGACTAATCTTGGTAGTGGTGGAACAAAATCATTTACTACCGACCAATTCAATAACGGTTTCTATGCATTCTATGATTTGAACTATGGAGCTACTTATCAAGTAACTGTAGAAAAAGATGGTTATAAAACTCAATCTAAAACAGTGACTGTAGGTACTACCGATACTCAACACCTTCTTAGCTTTGATATGGTAGAAGGTACTAACTCGGGAATCTCTGTGTCACCTGCTTCACTCGACTTTGGTGAAGTGACAGCAGAAACTTCTACTTCAAAAACTCTCTCTGTTACAGGTGCTGATTTGTCATCGGCAATCTCTGTTTCTTCAAGCAATACTACTGATTTTGCAATCAGCACTACTTCATTGGCTAAAACTGGTGGTTCTATCACAGTTACTTATAAACCTACTGCAGCAGGTAACCACTCTACAACTATTACTTTGACAAGTGGTACTCACAAGAAAACTGTCGTAGTAAGTGGCTCGGCTAAAAACCCTCCATTGACATTCACTGAAGGTTGGAATTTCTCTGAATCTACAGGTAAGAAAGCTGCTTGGATGACCGATTATGCTTCATTCCGTAACATGACATTTGGCGCTGGTAAACTTTATGTAGTTAACAACTCAAGCGAAATCTTGATTTTGAAAGCTCAAACAGGTGAAAAACTTGGTTCTCTCAATATGAGCGGTGTTGAAGGTGGTACATTGAAAGTTATCGATGTAAAATATATCGATGGCAAAATCGCTGCTTGTAACCTTGCAACTACAGCTGCTGGTGAGCAAGTACTCAAGGTTTATGTGTGGGAAAATGATAACGCTGCTGCTCGCGTGCTTCTTGAAACAACTAACATCGGTGGCACTGAACGCCTTGGTGACACATTTAACTACTCTGGCGACTTAACAAATGGTACATTGTTCTTTGCTGAAGGAAAAGCAAGCGCCGACACTCGTGTTGTTACATACAAAGTAACTAATGGTGTGGCATCAACTACTCCTACTGTAACTTTGGTTACTGAAGATGGCTCAACTGGTGTTCAATTTGGTCTTTCTCCTCGTGTAATCCCTGAAGCTGATGGTAAATTCTGGTGTGTAGGTCAAAACTACTATCCAACATTATTTGATGCTAAAGCCGAATTGATGGCAACAGTTAATGCTGAAGCTCTCAAAAATGAAGTTGCTGGTAATACATTCCGTGCATTCTCGTTTAAAGGTACAAGCTATGCTTTGGCAACAACATATGAACCTAATTCAACTGCCGCAGAACGCCTTCGCAAAGGTCGTGTAGTACTTCTTGATGGTACTGCTGGTTGGGCTGAAGCTTCTAATATTGGTGAATATCCTTCAGCTGGTCTTGGTTCAACTCGTAACACTTCTATGTCATCGGGCGTTGAAGTAGCTGTAAACGGTAACTCTGGTGTAGAAATGTGGGTACTCGTTCATAATCAAGGTATCGCATATTACAAAAATGGTACTGTTCCTACTTATAGCTATGCTGCTCCAACTGATCCTGTTATTTATGCTTCAGCATCGGCTCTTAACCTTTCGGGTTATGTAGGTGGCGAAAGTGGTAGTGGCATTGTTACCGTTTCAGGTGCAAACCTTACTGAAAACATCAAAGTATCTATTTCAGGTTCTCCGGCATTTACTGCCAACACTACTTCTGTTTCAAAAGATGGTGAAACACATGTAGTTGTTACTTACGCACCAACAAGTGTAGGTTCTCACACTGCAACAATGACACTTTCTTCGGCTGGTGCTCCTTCAGTGAAAGTAACTCTCAATGGTACAGGTAAAGCTAACCTCAATGACTATGTTCAAGCAATGAAAGAGGGCTGGAACTATGGTGGTAACACAACTCAACCTTCTTGGTTGAATATTACATCGTCGGGTACAACTCGCTTCATCGCTGAAAACGAAGGTAAACTTTATGTGCTCAACTGTAGCCCATGGGGAACTCCCGAAATTAATATCATTGACGCTTACACTGGTAATGATACTGGTAGCGATGTAAATATTGATGGTGTTTCAGGTGGTCTTACTCCTATCTCAAGCATGCGTTTCGTTAATGGTACTCTTGTAGCTGCTAACGCCGTTAATGCTAATCACACATTTACTGTATATGCTTGGAAAAATGGTGTTTCTTCAGCTCCTGTGAAGATTCTTGAAGATGCTACTCATGGCGGTCTTATTATGGGATCTAACATTTCTATCAGTGGCAACTTGACAAATGGTTATATTTGGGCTACAGACGACGGTGTTAAGAATGTGTTACGCTACACTATTTCTAATGGTACAGTAAGCGCTACTCCAACAGTAATTACATTGACTAAAGATGGTTCTGCTATGGCTCTCGCTGGTTCTCGTGGTGCTGGTGAAGTTATTCCTAACGAAGATGGCACATTCTGGGTTGATGGTCAAGACTATTATCCTATCTTGTTCAGCGCAACAGGTGCATATAAATCAGAAATGAACGCTGGTGCTCTTAACAACAACGCTCGTGGTACAGCATTGAAATTCTTTAACTATGGTGATAAGAAATATGCTGCAGGCGTATCATATCTCGAAGGTCTTAAGAATGGTTTGTTCACATTGTGCAATGTTACAAATGGAGTCGATATCACTACTGGTTTCAACTGCAAATATCCTGCTAATGGTTTAGGTGGTGATACAAACGCTCAAAACATTTCATCAATCTGTCAATCTATCTCTGACGATGGCTATCGTTTGAACATCTGGGTATGTTGTGCACTCCAAGGTGTTGCATACTATTACTACGATGGTCGCGTGACTTCAGGTGTTGAAAATGTTGCAGTAAATGGCAACTCTAAAATGACAGTTGAATGCAACGGCTCTACATTGAAGGTTAAAGGTGTTGAAGCTGAAAATGTAACTCTTCACTCTGTAAGTGGTGCATTGGCAGCGAAAGCAAAATCTAATGTAGTTAATGTAGAAGGTCTTAATGGTATTTACATTGTAACTGCAACTGATGCTGCTGGTGTAGCTTACACTGCTAAAGTGGTTATCCGCTAAAAAAGTTAGGGAATAAATCCCATTAAAATAGAAAATCCCCTATGTCGTGCGACATAGGGGATTTTTTTGTATAAAGCAATAAATGTTAGTAGAAATAGTTGCGAAACTGTGGCGCAAATATCGCAAAGATAATGGCAAATAAACCTATGTTGAGCGACACAATCCACACAAGGTCGTTGAGCGTGAATGTGCCAGTAGTAACTACATTATATATTATATAACCCTCAATTGTGATTATTGCTAATATTGCGATTAAATATGCTACTATTTCAATTATTGATACCAAACTGCGATGCTTTTCGGGTAGTCGGTTCAAGGTCTTTTTGACAAACCATTCATTGTGTGGGGCTTGAGGAAGATTCTTGTCGAGCAACTCACGCATCTTTATGTCATCTATGTTGTTTTGTTTCATTGGTGGTAAAAATTATATTGATTCATCATTTTCAAGAAATTGTCGCATTCGTGATTTGGCACGATGAAGATATGATTTGACCGAGCCATCGGGCATGCCGGTTATTTCTACAATTTTTTTGATGGGCATATCTTCAAGATAAAATAGCATAATAACAGTGCGTTCGGCCTCGGGTAATTTTGCCAAACATTGTTCAATGGTCAGTCGCGCATCGGTTACCGTTGAGGGACTGATAGAGTCGGCGTCGGGAGGAATTTCATCGGTAGTGATGTGTTGACTTCGTCGATGCGAAAGGAACTCATTATAAGCAATGCGGTATAGCCATGTTTTGAATCGGCTTATGCCCTGAAATGAGCGTATGGCAAGATATGCTTTCAAAAAAGTGTCTTGAGCCAAATCGTCGGTCAACGCTTCATCGCCCGTGAGATTGAAAAGAAACCTCCGTAGCCCTTGCTCATAGGCAATGACCAATTGCCCAAATGCATTGCGGTCGTCGCCAGCAATACATCGGGCTATCAGTTTCAGTTCATCAAGTCGAGAGAGCATCGGTAGATTGCTTTATGATTTGAGATTATTCAGCATCCTCTTTTTTACGGTCTTCAACAAAGTAGGTGATTAGTTTAGCCACACCTATAAGTAGTGGAATAAAGCCAATGGCGAAAACTGTATCTTTTGCCCCCGAAACAATTAAACAAAATGCTATAATTCCAACACCCCAAGCCAACCACACGAGAGCCGATTGTAAACGACTTTTGCTTTGCTTCGGTGCATTAAAGAAATCTTTGGGTAGGGGGTAGTTACATTCAATAGCTTTTTCGATGAGTTTATTATGCTCGCGTTGGCGAATAGTGATGCCTCGAATAATGAAGAACACTATGAGTACTGCGCATGCAAAGGGTGAAGTGATAGCAATAAAGATAATCAATACTACACCAAAATTTTCTCCATCGTTATGCCCTTGAATGATTGTAATTTCGGTCTTTTTATCGTTTTTGGGCGTATTTACTTTTATGGTCGAATCGGTTGTGGCCGAATCAATCGTGATTGAAGTAGTAGTGTCATCATTATTTTCAATCATAGCCAATTTTTCGCTAATTTGTCGATTAAGTTCATCAATCTCCTCTTGAGTAATCGCCTTGCGTTGGCAACTTGTGAAAGAAATACTTGCTATTAAAGCAGCAACTAAAAAGTAAACTAAGCGTCTCATATCTTTTATTATTTTAATGTTTCAAATATAGTTATAATTAAGAAAATATTAATGCAATGATTTATAAATTCGCATTTTATTCATTAGATGCATCAACACCCACAAAGGTTGCATTAAGTGATAAAAATATAGATATATTTATGCTTTTAAAAAAAAATATATATCTTTGTGAATATTGTAAATAACAAAAAATAAAAAAAACTATGAGAAAGATTTATTTTTTAGGTGTTGTAATGTCGTTGCTTATTGGATTCAGTGTATCGGCAGATGAGTATTATATTGTAGGAGATATGACCGGTTATAATGCGCCTAAAGATATGTCAGAAATAGAAAGGGAGAAATATGCTTTGACTGATGAAGATGGTGATAGTGTATATTCATTGACAATTGATATTCCTCAAAATAAATTTAACTTTGTGTTATTTAAGGGACTCACAGATTGGAATTCACAAGATATCTATAGGGCAGAAGAAACGTTTGAATTAATAGATAAGGCCGAAATTCAGTTAACAAAGAATATGTCACAAAATATTAGTTGTTCAAATTGGATAGGAGGCGAGGTTCAACTTGATTTTGATGCAAAAACTGAACGATTAAAAATATATAATAAGAGTATTGAATCTGAAGATATATTATATTTAGTTGGAGCACCGACGGGATATGTTGAACCAACGATAAAGAATGAAGACTCATTTGAGAATGCGAAGTTTATAGATGCCGATGGAGATGGAATATTTAAAGGTTCATTTTCAATACCAATTGATGGTTTTGAATTTTGTTTTGCAAAAGGGCTTAATGGGGACTCAACCGATTATATAGTGCCGGATAATGCAGAAGTTGTCAAATTTGATTTTGATGGAAAGTATTTTGGTACAACAGATATTGCTAATACTCCTCGATATTGGATTAATAATGAATTGGAAATAGCATGTAGAGTCACTTTTATATATGATTCAACTGCAAATACAATATCATTCAGTAGTGACACATTAAATAAATCAAAATATTTATATCTCATAGGCACTCTATCGGGATGGTCTGCACCAACTCTTGATTCTGAAGAAACTTTAAAGAAATGGCGTCTTGTAAATAGTGAAGAAAATGAATATCTATATAAGGGGGATTTTGAAATTGATAACAGTCAGCAACTAATATTTATGTTTTATGGTGAATTAACTGGTTGGGATGGCGGTTCCTATGGATGTGAAGTAATTGATGCCCCATATGAATATGAAGTAGATGAGAATGGAATATATAGAGGAACTATTGTAAAAGGAAAAGGAAAGTGGGCATTTTCACAATGGCCTTCATCGAAGTTATATGTAGAAGTTGACTTATTAAATATGTTGGTTAAATTTTCAAGTAGTGCAGCATCGGTGAATAAGCCATATGAAGATGAAACAAAAATATTTCTAGATTCAACTAAGAAATTATACATTCAAGCCCCCAGAGATAAAATTGAATATGAAATATATGATATAAGAGGGCAACTAATGATATCAGGAAAAGAAAAAGTCGCGAATATCAGACATTTATTGCCAAGTATTTACTTTATAAAAGTATTTGATGAAAAAAATTATTATATATCAAAATTTATAGTGAGATAGCACGATTTCATGTAAAAAAAATAAGATAATATTGCAAAAAAAATAACGGCACCTCGATTGAGGTGCCGTTGATGTTATGGAATGTCCGTGTGGGGATTATTCTTCCATGAGGATTTCAAGCATCTTGATTGCTGAAACAGGGATGCGAGTACCAGGGCCGAAGATTGCGGCTACACCGGCTTGATAGAGGAAGTCATAGTCTTGTGCTGGGATTACACCACCGGCAACAACGATAATGTCTTCGCGACCGAGTTTCTTCAATTCGTCGATTACTTGAGGCACGAGGGTCTTGTGACCTGCAGCCAATGATGATACACCGAGGATGTGTACATCGTTTTCTACGGCTTGACGAGCAGCTTCGGCTGGAGTTTGGAACAATGGTCCCATATCCACATCAAAACCACAGTCGGCATAACCTGTAGCAACAACTTTAGCACCACGGTCGTGACCATCTTGTCCCATCTTCGCAATCATGATGCGAGGTTGGCGACCTTCTTTCTTTGCAAACTCTTCACACAATTGTTGTGCTTTAACAAAGTCGGCATCTTGTTTTGTTTCGCTTGAATACACGCCTGAAATAGTTCTAATTACTGCTTTGTAACGACCTACGACAGCTTCGCAGGCATCTGAAATTTCACCAAGAGTAGCACGGAGACCAGCAGCCTTAACAGCGAGGTCGAGGAGGTTACCTTCTTTTGTGCGAACACATTCGGTAATTGCTTCGAGCGCTTTCTTAACTGCTTCTTCATCGCGACCAGCTTTAACCACATCGAGACGAGCGATTTGGTCTTTACGCACTTCGGTGTTGTCGATTTCAAGAATATCGATAGGATCTTCGTGGTCGAGACGATATTTGTTGATACCAACGATTGTTTGACGACCAGAGTCGATGCGAGCTTGAGTGCGAGCTGAAGCTTCTTCGATGCGGAGTTTTGGAAGACCGCTTTCGATAGCTTTAGCCATACCACCAAGTTTTTCGATTTCTTGGATGTGAGCCCAAGCGCGTTGAGCGATTTCGTTAGTAAGTGATTCTACATAGTAAGAACCTGCCCATGGGTCGATTTCCTTAGTGATGTAGGTTTCTTCTTGAATGTAGATTTGAGTGTTACGAGCGATACGAGCCGAGAAGTCGGTAGGAAGTGCGATAGCTTCGTCGAGCGCATTGGTGTGAAGTGATTGAGTGTGACCAAGAGCAGCACCCATAGCTTCGATACATGTACGGCCCACATTGTTGAATGGGTCTTGCTCAGTGAGTGACCATCCTGAAGTTTGTGAGTGAGTACGCAATGCGAGTGATTTTGGGTTTTTAGGATTGAATTGTTTTACAATCTTAGCCCAAAGCATACGAGCAGCACGCATCTTAGCAACTTCCATGAAGAAGTTCATACCGATTGCCCAGAAGAATGACAAACGAGGAGCAAATGCGTCGATGTCCATACCTGCGTTTACACCAGCACGAAGGTATTCAAGACCGTCGGCAAGAGTGTAAGCCAACTCAATGTCGCAAGTTGCACCTGCTTCTTGCATGTGGTAACCTGAGATTGAGATTGAGTTGAATTTAGGCATATTTTGAGAAGTGTACTCAAAGATGTCGGCGATAATGCGCATTGAGAATTCGGGTGGGTAGATATATGTGTTACGCACCATGAACTCTTTCAAAATGTCGTTTTGGATAGTACCAGCCATTTCTTCGAGCTTAGCACCTTGTTCAAGACCAGCGTTGATGTAGAATGCGAGTACAGGAAGTACAGCACCATTCATGGTCATTGACACTGACATTTTGTTCAATGGGATACCATCGAAAAGCACTTTCATATCGTCAAGAGAGCAGATAGATACACCTGCTTTACCCACATCGCCCACTACACGCTCGTGGTCGGCATCGTAGCCGCGGTGTGTAGCAAGGTCAAATGCCACTGAAAGACCTTTTTGACCCGAAGCGAGGTTGCGACGATAGAATGCATTAGATTCAGCAGCAGTAGAGAAACCAGCGTATTGGCGAATAGTCCAAGGACGCATAGCATACATGCCACTATATGGGCCACGAAGGAATGGAGGAATACCTGCTACATAGTTGAGGTGTTCAAGACCTTCGAGGTCATCTTTAGTATAAATAGGTTTTACAGGAATCAACTCAGGGGTGAGCCATTCTTCACCTTGTGCGATGGGGGCTTGTGCGCCACCAAAAGCATCAGCTGTTATATTGATATTTTTAAAATCAGGTCTCATAATCGATTATTTAAGAAGTTTTGCATTGAAAGCCTGAAGGGTTTCGAGAACATTGCTACGCACATTGATGAAGTTAGTGATGCCTTCGGCTTGAAGAGCTTCGGAGCAAGCAGGAGCACCAGCAACAACAAACTCGGCACGACCATCAAGAGCCTTGAAGGCTTCGGGAGCGAGAGTTTCGTATTCGTCGTCGCTTGAGCAGATAACCACTACATCGGCTTCTTTAGCAACAGCGGCGTCGATACCTTCTTGTACTGTATTAAATCCTAAATTGTCGATAATCTCATATCCAGCGCAACCAAAGAAGTTGGCAGAGAATTGAGAACGAGCAAGACGCATTGCGAGGTTACCGATAGTGAGCATAAACACTTTAGGACGGTTAGCTGCAGCTTCGGTAGCAAGGCGAAGTGCGTCGAAGTCGCTACTTTGACGCTTTGTAGAAAGTCCGCGACCATTATCTTCTTTTTCAGAACAGCCACAAGTGCAACCACCAGCGTTTTCAATCTTACCAGCAGCCATTTCGCTGAAGTTAGGATATTGGTTAGTTCCGAGAAGAATTTCTTTACGACGAGCAACATCGCTATGACGTTTTTCAGAAGAAGCGTTTACTGCATCTTGGATAGCGCAGTTGTTAACATTGGCAAGGAAGCCACCTTTTTCTTCAACATCGAGGAAGAGTTTCCATGCTTCTTGAGCGATAGATGCTGTGAGAGTTTCTACATAATATGAACCACCGGCAGGGTCAACAACTTTGTCGAGGTGACTTTCTTCTTTGAGAAGATATTGTTGGTTGCGAGCGATGCGTTCTGAGAACTCATCGGGAGTTTTGTAAGATTTGTCAAATGGAGTAACTGTGATTGAGTCAACACCTGCAAGAGCAGCCGACATAGCTTCTGTTTGGCTACGGAGCAAGTTAACATGAGCATCAAATACAGTTTGGTTAAATTCCGAAGTAACGGCGTGAGCCATCATTTTGCAAGAGCATTTGCAAGCAGGTTTAAATTGCTCAACGATTTGAGCCCAAAGCATGCGAGCGGCACGGAATTTAGCAAGTTCCATGAAATAGTTAGAAGAGATACCCATGTTGAACTTAATGCGTTTTGCAACTGTGTCAACATCAACACCAGCTTCAGTGAGCATAGCGAGCCATTCAGCACCCCATGCAAGAGCGTAACCTAATTCTTGGAAGATATAAGCACCGGCGTTGTTAAACATTACAGAGTCAACGGCAAGCACGCGCAATCCTTTCACTTCTTTAACCACTTCGAGCAATTCAACAGCCATCTTAGCGATGTCGCCAGGGAATTCAACGCCATGTTTCAACGCTTTACGGAATGGGTTGAAGTCGATAGAACCTTTGAACGATTCTTCAGCGCCAGCAGCTTTCACTACATCAACGAGTGCTTTAGCTACTTCAGCAGCGCTTTTAGGACAGCAGTTGAGATTGATTTCAACTTTAGAGAGGTCGATGCCAGCAACAAGAGTTGCAACATCACCGGCTTCCTTTACTTTGAAGCCAAGAGAAGTAACACCTTTAGTCAATACATCGAGCGCTTTTGCATTAGCGTCGGCAGCATTGTCGGCGATGATTTCTTGGCGAGTGAGCCAGTCGTTTTCAGTGCGAGTACCACGCACATAGGGATATTCTCCAGGAAGAGAATCTGTAGTTTTTAGATCGGCAATGTCTTCAGCACGGTACATAGGCTGAACATTGAAACCTTCATTTGTTCGCCACACCAATTTCTTGTCAAAAGGAGCGCCCTTAAGGTCGGCTTCTACTTTTGCTTTCCATTCTTCGGTAGAAATCGGTGGAAATTGGTCAAACAATTTTTCTTTGTTTTCTGCCATAATTTAGGGTTTATAAAATTATTGTTTTAGAAAGTTTAATCTTAATCACGCAAATTTACAAAAACTTTGTGCATATCCCAATAAAAAACGCATAAAATAAAGAAAAATTTCAATAATAGTGGATAAAGTGGAAAAATAGAGAGAAATAAAGTACAACAATAAAAGGAAAACGCAAAAAGGAAATAGGAAAATAGTTGAGAACCTTTAGCTCAACGAGATTTATTCGAGTTAATGGAGAATTATTTAGCTTCTATTCTTGCTATTACGCTTGGCATTACCGTTGGCTAACGCCCAAGATAGGCTGCGCCTTGGCAAAGCAAAATTAAACTTTGTTTATTTTGCTTTTGCGCTCGGCTTGCAATCGTTGACTTCGTCTTAAATAGGCTACATTTCGGCAATACAAGAATTAAAATAGATTTTATTCTTGTTATTGCTCTCAATTTGCACTATCTTTGTATTATAATAATGAAGTAGATGAGTAAGAAACTTTCATACATACCTCCGTTTACGGTTAGCAGTAAGGCGATTAATTTAATCGCTGAAATATCGTCATTAATAGAACGATATGCAATAAGATTAGAACAATCAGATGGTTTAAAACTTCGAAAGGCTAATCGTATCAAAACAATTCATAGTTCATTGGCAATTGAAGGAAACACGTTGTCCGAAGGACAAGTATTGGATATTATTAATGGGAAAAATATCATTGCACCAATAAAAGAAATCCAAGAAGTGAAAAATGCGATTCGTACCTATGAATTATATAAATCATTAAATCCATTTGAAGTCAATGATTTATTAAAAGCACATAAAGTAATGATGGAGGCTTTAATTGATGGAAGTGGAAGATTTAGGCAGGGCGATGTTGGGGTATTTAGTGGGAAGAAATGTATTCATTTAGCTCCTCCTGCGCATCAAGTACCATTTCTAATTAAAGACTTGTTTAATTGGCTAAAAAATGCACCAGACCACTTATTAATAAGGAGTTGCGTATTTCATTATGAATTTGAATTTATTCACCCCTTCATTGATGGAAATGGTCGAATGGGACGCCTTTGGCAGTCGCTTATATTGGGACAATTACATCCAATTTTTGAACATTTACCAATAGAAAGTCTTGTGTATAGCAATCAACAGGAATATTATAATGCAATAGCTTTAAGTTCTAATAAAACTGATTGTGCCCCATTTATTGATTTCATGCTAAATGAGATACTTAACACATTAAAAAAACATCAAGCAACACAACTAGAAGTAGAAAACGGGAATCTGATTCCTAATAATATTCCTAATAACATTCCTAATAAACTACGCATTCTTCACCCATCTTTTGCTGAATACACATGGAATGTGCTTGAATGTATTGTTGAAAATCCATATATAACAGCTAAAAATATCAGTTTGAAATTAGGAATAACCGATCGAGCAGTTCGAAATCATATTGCTATACTTCGCAATGCGATGATTATACAACGAGTTGGAAGTAATAAATCAGGTCATTGGGAAATCATTGACAATGTATAATTCTTAATTTGAATCATTTACACGATAAATCAAAGGCTACCGAGTTTGTTCGGTAGCCTTTGATTTATCATTTCGGACACAGCACGCCGTGTCCCTACCTTGTGTTGCTATTCGTTCAACTTAAATATTGTGCCTTCGATGAGGGAGGTGTAAACGTAGCCGGTAGTGGGGTCGAGGTCGATGCCATTGGTTTCAGATTTTCCGAGGGTGAAAGTTTTGATGACTTGTTGAGTCTTGGGATCAACAGCAACGACCAATCCACGGCGAGAACCAGCATAGACGATGCCATCTTTTTCGGCAACGATACATGGTGCGTGTTCGTAGCCAAGTTTCATATCTACAACCCACAATTTGTTGAAATCGGCAGTAGTGGCATCAACGGCTACCAATTCGCCGTCCATAGTCTTTGCATACACTCGTGTGCCATCTTCGCTTCGGCCAAGGCTTTCGCGATATTTGTGGTCTTTATTGCGCCATATTGTTTTGCCTGTTTTGCGATCGATAGCAGTCATATAACGGTCGGGGGCAACGATATAAATACGTTCAGTAGTAACCACTGGAACCACATTGCCTGGCCCGAGTTGGTTGCGTGAAGAACCATTATTCCATTTCCATTTGAGTTGACCGGTTTTTGCATCAAGACAATATAAATATGTATCCCATGCGCCAAAGATTACTTCGCCATTGTCAACTACTGGGGCTGCTTGGCAATAATTGTTGAGCGAGTCGTAGCGCCAAATGAGTTTGCGTTTCTTTACATCCCATTTTTCAAATTTATTATATCCTCCTATATAAAGAGCATTGTCAATACACACTCCGTCGGCTACATACGCGCCTTCAGAGGCATCGCGTTGCACGATTTCTCCATTTTTAGGATTTACCCACAACAACTCTTTTGCTGCCGAGGGTATAACAACATATTTCCCTGCTACAATAGGACGCGCAAAAAGTGATGCGCCTGTGGCGATTGACCATAATTCTTTACCAGTCTTTTTGTTGATGGCTTTGGCATAACCGAGTGAATTACCAAAGTAAATATTTTTCTTGTCAAAACCTAATCGAGTAAAAATTGATGCGCTATCGGTGTAATGTGCTTGTTGGTTAGCAAGCGATTCAACATCGCTATCGGTAGAGGGGTAAGAAACGGCAAAACCATCGACATATACAGGCTCTTTGCCTAATTGTTTGTTATGGAATTTTACCGAATCGGCATCAATGTCCATAATGGTATAACCATAGTTG
The DNA here is from genome assembly GCA_045637505.1 of Muribaculaceae bacterium. GTDB lineage: Bacteria > Bacteroidota > Bacteroidia > Bacteroidales > Muribaculaceae > RGIG4079. The sequence goes on from JAZTZO010000041.1 coordinate 47,188, forward strand.
CCTTTTTTGAAATCGAGTGAGCGCACCATCATGCAGTTGATGTTGCCAAAGTTTTCACTCACATATTTTTCATATTTATGATAATGACCATTGACATGTGCGATGACAGGATATTTGCGTAGCACTCTAATATAGTCATCATAATTGTCGAGGTCTTTCATAAGAGGGTAGTGGTTGAACGATATTACTCGTTTCCCTTTGGTACAATGCTTTGCGAGAGTTTTGTCGAGCCAGTGAAGGTCTTCTTGTTTAATGTGTCCATCGCCCATCTTCATATATGGGCCACAAGCGATACCTACGATAACCAAATCGTCAATTTCGGTAACGAAACGGTCATTGCCCCATAGATCAAAAATAGTTTTAGTAGCACTTTGCGACCATGTTGTTTCGTGGTTGCCTGGGAGCACATATAAGGGCTTATTTATCTTATCGAGAATTGATTTTACATTTGAAAGTTCAATGTCGCTCCCTTCGTTGGTGAGGTCGCCATTTATTATCACTAAATCAGCATCCAATTTGTTGACTTCATCTACCGCAATGTGCATATTTTTTTCGCAATCATTGCCAGGAAGCACATGTAGATCGGCAAACACAATGATGCGAGTGGCACTAATAGTGAAAACTGAAAAAAGGAGAATAATACTGGTTAAAAGTGACTTGATTTTCATGATTTTAACTGGTTGTTGAAAAATATTTAATAAAATTGATTGTCAAAGATACTGAAATAAAATCATATTTCATTAATTTTGTAGTCCTGAAAAATTGCTATGAGGAAAATTGACCGCGAAACAGTAGTAAAAATTATTGACGCAGCCGACATTGTCGATGTGGTGAGTGACTTTGTGAGTTTAAAACGCAGAGGCGCTAACTATATTGGGTTGTGTCCGTTTCACAACGAACGCACACCTTCGTTTTCTGTATCTAAATCTAAAGGCATATGCAAGTGCTTTAGTTGCGGAAAGGGGGGGAGTCCGGTCAATTTCTTGATGGAACTTGAGCAGATGTCGTATAATGATGCTCTTCGCTATCTCGCAAAAAAATATCACATTGAGATAAAGGAGCATGAAATGACCGAGGCTGAGCGTGAGGCTGCAACCGAGCGCGAAAGTATGCTTGCAGTTAATGAATTTGCATTGCAACATTTTGAAAACAACATCAACAATACCGACGATGGCCGTGACATAGGGTTGAGCTATTTTCATGAACGAGGCATCAATGATGTGTCGATAAAGAGATTTAGGCTTGGCTATTCGCTCGACAAACGCGACGACCTCCTTTCATCGGCAAAGGCTAAAGGGTATAACGAGAAATATCTTGTAAATACCGGATTGTGTATCCAAAACGAAGGGGGCAAAATCTATGACCGATTTAAGGGTAGGGTGATGTATCCTATTCTTGGCATTAGTGGCAAGGTATTAGGCTTTGGTGGACGCACATTGCGAAAAGATAAAGATGTAGCAAAATATGTCAATTCGCCCGAGTCAATAATATATCGCAAAAGTTTTGAACTTTATGGCTTGTATCAAGCAAAGCAAGCTATCGTAAAAAAAGACAAATGTATTCTTGTTGAAGGGTATATGGATGTTATTTCAATGTCGCAATCGGGCATTGAAAATGTTGTGGCTTCATCAGGGACCTCATTGACCGAGGGCCAAATACGCCTCATTCATCGCTTTACCGAGAATGTGACCGTTATATACGATAGTGACCCTGCAGGTATAAAGGCATCGTTGCGTGGTATAGATATGTTGTTGGCCGAGGGACTTAATATAAAGGTGATGTTGCTCCCCGAAGGAGAAGACCCCGACTCATTTGCTCAAAGTCACTCAACGAGCGAGCTCGAAGAGTATCTTGCATCTAACGAACAAGATTTTATTGCATTTAAGACATCTATATTGTTGCAAGGGGTTGAAAACGATCCCATCCAACGCTCTAAAGCAATTAACGACATAGTGCGCTCAATTTCGGTTGTCCCCGATGAGATTACGCGAGCTATATATATAAAAGAGTGTAGCCGTCGATTGGAAATTGATGAAAAGTTGCTCACTCGCCAGGTGGCGAAAAAAATCGCCGATCGACGAGAGAAGGAATCGCAACAACGCCAACGCCAAACTGCTGCCCAATCGATTGAACCACTTGTAGATGTTGAGCAACCCCAGACCGAAGATGTTGCGTGGCAAAAAGTAGAGACCAAGCCCAAACAAGCCCCTGCCAATGTCGTCGATCAAAAAATGAGTCAATATCTTGAGCCATATGAACGCGAAGTATTGCGATATGTGCTCAAATATGGTATGCTCACATTGTGTGAAGAGTTTGATGAAAAAGGCAATGCAAAATTGTTAAATGTGTTGGATTATGTTGTGAGAGAATTGGCCGAAGACGAAATTACATTTTCCAACCCTCAATATGCAAAGGTGTTTGAAGTAGTTAGAAATGAGGTGACAAGTTCGTTTGCCGATGATTTGCGACGAAAGGAAATTCAACTACAAGAAGAAAAACAAAGAATGTTGGCTAAAGGTATTGCCGAAATTCAAAAGACGGCAATAAATCTATCGGAGATAAAAGGCCAAGAAAAAATATTGGAAGAAGAATGCGAGGCTGTATATCAAAGTGGATTGATTGAATATAGCGTTATGTATATTGTTAACAATCTGATATCAAGCCCCGATGATGTAGTGCGCAAAGTGACAACCAATCTCGTTAGTGAAAAATATGTATTGAGCAAGGTTCACACAAAATTTGCAAAGATTGATACCGAGCAAGATAAAATTGTTGAATTGGTGCCACGCGCAATCTTTGAGTGGAAAGATGCAATATTGGAGTGCAAATTGCGTGATATTAAAGCCCAGTTACGCAGTTGTACCGATGTGAATGAGCAACTTGCATTAATGTCTCAATGCATGGAATTGCAACAAATAAAAATCGCTTTTGCCAAATACCTTGGCGAGCGCATCGTCGCCCCACGAAAATAAAAAGTAAAAATGCATAAATACATAATTCGATTGAAAGGGGAAATGAATTTTTCATTTTGCCAAAGGGCTTATGTGTATAAATGCCATTATTTTTCTATCGCTATAATATTCATATCTTGCCAATAAGGGGCAATTCGGTATGCTTCGATTGACTCGGCTGGTACATGGAGTGTGATTTGCGAGGGATTGCGATGCAAAGCCAATGCTTGAGGTGGTGTTATGGCATGAATATATATGTCTTTGAGTTTGTCGCAACCGAAGAATAGGTATTCGTCAGTTCGTTCCAAAGCCGCAGGCAAATCGATAGTTGTCAACTCAATACAGTTGTAAAAAACACCTCGTTCCAAATGTTTTACTGTTGAAGGAATTTTCACCTCCTTAAGATTTTCGCATAAAGCAAAAGCATCAAGTCTAATCACTTCAATCCCCTCGGGGATATTCACCCTCGATATTTTTGTAGCAACAAAACACGCTATGGGAATTTCTTTGAGATTTTGCGATAAAATCAAATCGCCAACCCCCTTGCAGCTATAAAATGCATGTGCTCCTATTTCAGTAACACTATTGGGTATATTTATGATGAGAAGATTATTACAACCTCTAAAAGCACTTTCTCCGATTTTTTCTAATCCGTTAGGAATATGAACTGTTTTAATGTGCTGCAGTTTTTTAAATGCAGAGTTGGCAATCGATGTTACTTTATATTCTTCCCCTTGAAAAACAATCGATTCTCTTATGTATATTGAGGGATGCTTTATTGTCTCTAAGCCTATAACTTCGCATGTCATATCCACTTTATTGAAATGTGAATATTTGAGAAATTCAACCACAGCAATATCGTTTGATATATCAACAATTGTTTCGCTCGATTTTTGCCACATTGCATATCCCACTATTGAAGCGATTGCTATAATAGAAATAATCAACCACATAGCCCATGTATTAGTTTTTTTATTAATAATGGCCAATATTTCATCAATGCTTTGCCAACGGTCGATTTGTTTTTCTTTAAGGCATTTTGCCTTGATTTTAGAATATATCGATGGTATTTTTGTTTTTGAGTTTTTCTCGATATATTCAATGATTTTTCCCACTCCATACGCATCGGTAGCAACATCAAGTTTGCCTTGATTGAGGTGCTCTGGAGCTGAAAAACCTCTGGTCGTACCTGCCGAGTCGGGATAAGAATCAGTATAGCAAAATCCAAGGTCAATGATTTTCACATCATTATTGACCTGTGTGAGCATTATGTTTTGAGGTTTAAGGTCGCTATATACTACATGATTTTCATGTAAGCATTTAAGCGCGCTCAATAGTTGATTGAAAAATTTGTCAAGATTGGCGCGTGTGCTGAAATAATCGGGGTGAGATTTAATAAATTCATTGAGTGTTTCGCCAACGATATTTTCTATCAGTATGTAACAATTATCGGCTGAATCGTGCAATGATTCATATTTTACTATATTGGGATGTGAAATAGATTTCCCTTTTTCATATTCTTTGCGAAATAATGCTCTAAATGATAGGTCGTTGGAAAATTCGTATCGCAATTTTTTCATAAACGACCGCTTCCCGTCAATCTGCACAACGAAGCAATCACAAGTGTTGCCACTTGATGTTGCTGGTTTAATCCAATCAAAGCCGAGATGGTCAATGCTGTTTTTATTGATAAATTCCGACATAGTCTGCAACCGACAGATTTACTGTGCTTTATCTTTTTTCAATTTTGTCGATATAAAACTTTATGCTCGAGTCTTGTCCACACACATAGGCACCCAGGGCTTGTCCATTTCTCACAAGACGAGTCAAGTATAATGGTTCGCCATCAATGAAACAACCGCAACAAAAACGGTCGCCCTTTTGCAATTTACTATTGATTGACTCAACAACTTCAAACATGTCATCGCCCAAAAATCTCACCCTTACACAACGGTCAGGATTCCACATCAATTTCACGATACACCCTTTAGATAATGATGTTACATATAGCGATGGCGACTTAACATAATCGCTATTTATGTTGTCGTTACTGCTTGATGATGCGCAATATGAATCAAAATCATTATATCCCACATATCTCGAAAGTAGATCGAGCGTTGATTTTCGTGGCTGATAGTCTTTGCCTTTATTTAGATACCCACAAAATCGTTTAAGGGTAGTGGGTGATACATAGGTGTGAGTTGTGTCAAAAATGCGCATCGCCATGAAATCAAAGTCGCGAGGAGTACACATTTTGCGACTGGCTACTTTTTCAACAGCCTCTTTTAATGACTTATATTGTTTTGTTAATCCTTCCATTGTGATACAAAGTTACTGCTTCTATATGAAAATTCAAAGTCAGCGCATTAAAAGGACTAAAAAGGACCAACACTAAGAGGTTTATATTCTATAAATTTGCAAAAGAAATGTAGCGCAGTAAACGCTCAATTTAATTAATACAAATTAATTACTAAACAATTAATAAATCAAAATATAAAATACTTAAATTATGAAGAAATTATTATTTACGCTTTTGGCGCTTGTTATGGTAATGCCATTGTGTGCGCAAGTGTCTGAAATGAAGGCCTTTGGGTTTAAAGGGCAAGTTCTAAATGCTAAAATAACTTCCGAAGGTCGTAGTTATGGTTCTTATTCGTTTGGAGCAGATGGGTATATGTCTAATAAGATATATCTATGGGATGGTTCAGATGAAAAAGAATATGAATTGATAATTACAGATAGAACTAAGAAAGGATTTTCAGGGGAAAGTAATTATGGTAAAGTTAATGCAACAGTGACAAATAATCGTATTACAAAATTAGTAATTACAGGAGAAAGGAATAATAATAAATCTACTTATACTTGCACATATTCTTATGATGGTAAAGGTAACTTGACAAAAGTAAATGAAGTATATGTGTATTATGTAGAAGAAGGTGTTGAATATGGTAGTAATGTTTATGGAGTAGATAATTACTATAATGAAATTGAAGCGGCCGCAAATCAGTATATTAATGATTTGACATCAAACCCATTTAATGCTATTGGAGCAGCTAATCGAGCATCTAAAAGAATCGGACGTGCAGCCAGTGGTGTGGGTGTGAGTTCATACGCGAGGGTGAAGAAAACAAAAAAAACTGAAAAAGCTGAATATAGATATAGTAATTATGTATTCGATGAGATTGGGAACTGGGTGTCTAGAACAATTCAAAAGGATAGCAAAATTTTTACTCAATATCAAACTATCAAATATGAACCTAATTATTATAGTCAATATTTGTGGTCTCGTTTAGAAAAAGAAGGAAATTTAAATAAAATAGAAGAATTTTATAATGATTCTGAAACAACAGAAGAATATAAGAATTTAGCTTCAAAGTATTGGAATGAACGTATATTGGACGAAGTTACTGAAAAGTATGGGAATGATTTAGATAAACTTTGTTTGATAGCAAGCAAGGCTATAACAAGTGAAAATGTAAAAGAACAAGCATTAGAGATTGTTCGTGCTGATATATATAATAATGTCGTGCTTAAAGAACAAGATTATGCAAAAGTCCTTCAAATGCGCGATTTAAAGCGATATGAAGTTGGTGTATTTGATATTCGTTATCAAAAAATGATTAGTGCATATGGAAATAAATTGAAAACAGATTCAATTATTGGTCTATCGAATAAAGCAAAGCAAGAGTTTGATGGAAAAGATTACCAAAAGGCTGTTGCGACAAGTAAAATGATTTTGGTTATAGATCCAACGAATGCAAAAGCTGCAGATATTAGTCAAGAAGCGAGCTATCAGATTGTGAAATTAAAAGAGGCAGACAAATCTGTAAAAGAATTAGATTATGAATTATTTGTGGAAAATTATCCTAATTCACCTCATATAACTGAGATGCAAAATAATCGAGCTCTCTATGCAAGTAGCCTATTTAATAAAAGTACATCAAATGAAGAAATAAACCGCGTGGATGGATTGCCAGTTGATGCCAAAACAAGTAAAACTGTTGAGAAACGTTGCAAAAAATGGGAATTTAGAATAAATCGTGGACGATTCTTCCATGTGGGTATAGGTGGTGATTTTGCATTAGGTGGAGTAAATACTGTCGCCTCAGGAGAGTTGCTTATGCGATTTGGATATACTGCTAATGTGGTAAATTTCGTTACAGGTTTGAAATATAATTATTTGTCAGGAAATAGGGCGCTCTTTAGTAAAGATGAAGATGTTTCGGGTTTTGAAAAACAATATTTTAGTGTCCCTGTTATGTTGCGATTCCATACTAGCCGTGACTATAATGCTTGCTCATATATTGGTGTAGGAACCGACATTAATATAAGTTCGCTTTCGTCGAAACTTACTGGATGTGAGACTGACAAATATGGATATATTACAAAGGTGGAGATTCAAGATGATGAATTTGCTAATAAAAAATTATCTTTCACACCAACTGTTGCTTTTGGTGTTAGATTATTCTGTTTGGAATTAGAGTTGTTCGCAAATTATGATTTAGAGAATCCGTTTGATGTAAACTATATTAAAGATTATAAGTTGGAAAATGGGAAAAGTATCACTTCTATCTGTAACTTTAATGATTACAAGAAACAAATAGAAAACGATGGTTTTGGCGCAAAATTCCGAGGTGGTCTTGCAGTTAGAATTTGGTTTTAATAAGAAAAGTAAGAGCGAAACAAAAGAATAATTTAAAGAGAAGGCAATCAACCCTTTGGTCGAAACTAAAGGGTTGATTGCTTTTTTTTTAGGTATTGTTGGTAGTTGTTTTGAAATAATAAAGATAATTCGTAATAATTGACCAGTATATAACAAGGGCGAAGGATTGAAGTTGATAAATGAAATTTTGTTTCATTTTGTCTTTATGTTCTTGTTGATTGATGGTGTTGGAGGTGTTTAATTGACGGCTTATGATGAAGATTTCGTTATGTTATTGAATGTTATATAATTGTAAATGAGGTTGTGATATTTTTATAACCCGTGGGAATGTCGTAATTTTGTGCTGAAAACAAGATACAGTAGTTATGAATTTCTATAAAATAATCTCAATATTAATATTTATCACATTGCCTATTGTAATCGTTGCCCGTCCGCAAGAGGAGGAAGATGATCCCGAAATTGATGTGCCATTGACCGAGGTGGAATCAGATGAGCCTTATATATATGAGGGAGGTCTTGTGATAGAAGTAGGCGACACAATTGTGAGCCAACATGAATATGAGGAATTTGTTTCGCCCGAAGATGTTATAAATTTTGCTTACTCATTCTTGGGTACACCTTATGTGTGGGGAACAAAGGGCCCACACACATTTGACTGCTCGGGTTTTACCAGCTATGTGTATCGTTATTTTGGTTTTCCTATCACCTCGGCATCGCGATGGCAAGTTAATGAAGGGGTGGCGGTGAAAGAAGGTGATATACGCCCCGGTGATTTGATGTTTTTTGGTGGACGCTCAACACCACGCTCGGTGGGTCATGTGGGAATGTGTATTGAGGTAGATAAAGTGACAAAGAAAATAAAATTTATTCACGCCTCAACCAAGCGAGGAGTAGTTATAAATACATATCCCGACGATAGTTATTATTATAAACGATTCATATGTGCGCGTCGCATAATAACCGATAAGTCGTTGATGGAAAGCGTTGACCAAGTGCCCAATTGATAAAAAGCATATTGTAAATAACTCGTTAATAATTTGTCCATACTCAATTGTTGGGTATGGATTTTTTAATGTAACTTTGTCAGCGTAAAAACAAATAATATTATGGCCGAAACAGATAACAAATTTTCTAATCGTAGAAGTAAACCTCAACATCAATCTATGTATGATGCCGGTGGACGCATGCAACCTCGTGATAAAGACTTGGAGGAAGCAGTGCTCGGGGCATTAATGCTTGAAAAAGACGCATATACCAAAGTATGTGATATCCTTAAGCCCGATAGCTTTTATGAACCAGCCAATCAGTTGATTTATGAGGCAATTCAGCACTTGGGCGCAGCGCAACAACCTATTGATATGCTTACAGTGACCGAGCAGTTGCGTCAAAATGATGCGCTTGAAAAGGTGGGTGGTGCAGTATTTATCTCGGAGTTGACCTCGCGAGTGGCTTCGGGTGCTCATGTGGAGTATCATGCTCGCATTGTAGCACAAAAATATCTTGCACGCGAACTCATTTCGTTTGCATCACAAATTGAGTCAAAGGCATTTGACGAAAGTAATGATGTTGATGATTTGTTGCAAGAGGCTGAAGGAAAGCTATTTGAAATTTCGCAACGAAATGTAAAAAAAGATGTTACTCAAATCGACCCTGTCATAGGTCAAGCGATAGAACAAATTCAAGCCGCGGCTAACCGTAAGTCGGGGTTGAGTGGATTGGAGTCGGGTTATCACGACTTGGATAAACTCACTTCGGGTTGGCAAAAGTCTGACCTCATTATTATTGCTGCTCGTCCGGCGATGGGTAAGACTGCCTTTGTGTTGTCGATGGCCAAAAATATGGCTGTAAATTATAATACCCCCGTAGCTATATTCTCGCTCGAAATGTCAAACTTGCAGTTGGTAAACCGTTTGATAAGTAATGCGTGTGAAATAGAAAGTGAAAAGATAAAGAGTGGCCGATTGACCGAGGTGGAGTGGGATCAACTCCTATCGAGAGTAAAACACTTGTATGCGGCTCCGTTGTATATCGATGATACTCCATCATTGTCGGTATTTGAGTTGAGAACAAAAGCTCGCCGATTGGTGCGTGAACATAAAGTTCAATTCATTATTATAGACTACTTGCAATTGATGAATGCCTCGGGTATGAAGTATGGTAGCCGTGAACAAGAGGTGAGTTTGATTTCGCGTTCATTGAAACAGTTGGCAAAAGAATTGGAAATTCCCATTGTGGCACTTTCACAGTTGAACCGTAGTGTTGAATCGCGTACCGATGGAAAACGACCTCAACTATCGGACCTTCGTGAAAGTGGTGCGATTGAGCAAGATGCCGATATGGTGTGCTTTATCCACCGACCCGAATATTATACTCGTTCTGATCAAGATGCCGAGGGTAATGATATTAGAGGATTGGCTGAATTTATTGTGGCAAAACACCGTAGTGGTTCGGTCGATGATGTGAAAATGCGTTTCCAAGGTCGTTATGCTCGATTTGAGAATTGGGACGACAATACGAGTGCAAAATTTGCAACAGTAGGCTCTCGATTGAATAGTGGTGGTCAAACGGTTGAGGCTCAACCTCAGTCGGCTCCTCAAGGAAATCCATTTGCTGGTGGAAATGCTGATTTCTTGTCGGAGAGCGGAGATGATGTATCGCCATTTTAACTATAGTTAGCGATAATAAAAAGTAGAGAATCGCAATAAATTCTACTTGTTTTAAAAACTTTTGGTTGGGGTGAAGTGTTAAGAGATAAAATTAACCCTCATAACCTAACCAAATTTTTTTATGAAAAAATATGTATTAATAATTGCGTTTGTTTTATTGGGAGCAACAGCATTTGCTCAAAAGGTCGATAAAAACGAATTGAGCCAATTGAAAAGATTTTTAACACAGACCGATGTTAACGGAAAATCTAATGCTCAAGAATTGAAAATAACCGATTTGAATTCTCCCAACATGTGGCATGGGGTGGTGGTTTCTAACGGTCATGTAATGTCAATCGATTGGAGTGGAAAGAAATTAATAGGCTCCTTGTCGTTAAATGGATTTAAGAATATAGTGTCGGTAAATGTGTCGCGTAATCATCTCACAATGTTATCGCTCGATGGATGCTCTTCGCTCGTTAGTTTAAATGCATCACACAACAAACTCACACAAATCAATTTGGACGGATGCGTATCATTGAAGCATGTTGCGATAAATAATAATCGGCTAAATGATTTTGTAATAGCCGAAGTGCCCGCGTTGCAGTATCTTAATTGTTCACGAAACTTTTTTGTTGATTTAGATGCAAGGAATGCAACATCGTTGAAAACATTGTATTGCCAAAATTGTCGATTGGAAAATCTATATGTGTCGGAATGCCCCAATTTGTCAACTCTTATGTGTGGATATAACGAACTGACTTCGTTGAATCTATTAGGAACCGACAACTTGCAGTATCTTAATGTTGATGATAATAAATTCAACACAATGATAGTTCAAGGATTACCATCGTTATATGCATTCTCATGTATAAATAACCGATTGACTTCATTGTCGATGGTTGATTGTGGGTCGTTGTTGGATTTATATTGCTCAAATAATGCATTGGAATCATTGTCGGTTACCGGGTGTCCTAAATTGTCGATAGTTGATTGTTCCTATAATAACCTGGAGGAATTGAACTTGTCAAATCAATATCTATTAGAACGATTAATATGTAATAACAATAATTTGATGACGCTCGATGTGTCGTTTGACCAACAGTTATCCTATATAAATTGCCGATTTAATATGATTACCGATTTGCGCACGCAGGCGTGTCCTAATTTGCGCATGGTGGCATCAGAAGGTAATTATTAATAATAACTAAAACATCAATATAAAAGTCTTGTGTATAGGAATGTGATTGATGTAGGCGTGGCGTGTAGGCCACGCCTTTATGTTGTGTTGCTTATAGAATTGCAATATGTTTTTTGAAATGCGACTGAAATTTCGTAATTTTGTAGCTTGAAAAGAAAGTGCTTGCACGGTTGCACTATAAGAAAATATAATTTGATGAAGAATATAAGAAATTTTTGTATTATCGCACATATCGATCATGGTAAATCAACATTGGCCGATCGATTGCTTGAATATACCAATACGGTTGACCAAAAAGATTTACAAGCACAGGTTCTTGATGATATGGACTTGGAGCGTGAGCGTGGTATCACAATCAAGAGCCATGCCATACAGATGCAATATGCATTAAATGGTGAACAATATACGCTAAATCTTATTGATACTCCAGGGCACGTTGACTTTTCATATGAAGTGTCGCGTTCAATCGCTGCGTGTGAAGGTGCGTTATTGATTGTTGACGCATCGCAAGGTATTCAAGCTCAAACTATCTCTAACCTTTATATGGCTATTGATAACGACTTGGAAATAATACCTGTAATCAATAAGGTTGACCTTGATAGTGCAAAGCCCGAAGAGGTTGAGGATCAAATTATAGATTTGCTTGGGTGCAAGCGTGAGGAAATTATTCGCGCAAGTGGGAAAACTGGTATTGGTATTCCCGACATATTGCAAGCAATCATCGAGAGAGTGCCAGCACCCGAGGGTGACCCCGATGCTCCATTGCAAGCATTGATTTTTGACTCGGTGTTTAATCCATTCCGTGGTATCATAGCATATTTCAAAATCATTAATGGTCGCATTCGTAAAAATGATTTTGTGAAATTTGTTGCAACCGGAAAAGAATATCATGCCGATGAAATAGGGGTGTTGAAGTTGGATATGATGCCTCAAACCGAATTGTCGGCAGGAAATGTAGGCTATATCATTTCGGGGATAAAAACATCTAAAGAGGTGAAAGTGGGTGACACAATTACTCATGTGCAAAATCCTTGTGACGCAGCTATTGATGGTTTTGAGGAGGTGAAACCGATGGTCTTTGCCGGTGTGTATCCAATCGAAACCGAAGATTATGAAAACCTACGAGCTTCACTCGAAAAGTTGCAACTCAATGATGCGTCATTGACTTTCCAACCCGAATCATCGATGGCTCTTGGCTTTGGATTCCGTTGTGGTTTCTTGGGCTTATTGCATATGGAAATTGTGCAAGAGCGTCTTGGTAGAGAGTTTGATATGGATGTTATCACAACTGTTCCTAACGTATCATATAAAGTATATGATAAGAAAGGAGCAATGACCGAGGTTCATAACCCATCGGGATTGCCCGATATTACACTTATTGATCATATTGAAGAACCATATATTCGTGCTTCGGTTATTACTGCTGCCGATTATATTGGTCCTATTATGACCTTGTGCTTGGGTAAACGAGGCGAACTTGTGAAGCAAGAATATATATCGGGAAATCGCATGGAGATAATCTTTGATATGCCTTTGGGTGAAATTGTAATTGACTTCTACGATAAACTCAAATCAATATCAAAAGGTTACGCATCGTTTGATTATCATATTCACAACTTTAGAGAGTCTAAATTGATAAAATTGGATATTCTTCTTAATGGTGAAAGTGTTGACGCATTAAGTACATTGACTCATGTTGATAATGCTGTGACATTTGGCCGTCGCATGTGTGAAAAACTGAAAGAGCTTATTCCACGCCAACAATTTGATATCGCTATCCAAGCTGCAATCGGTGCCAAGATTATTGCTCGCGAAACAATTAAAGCAGTTAGAAAAGATGTGACTGCTAAATGTTATGGTGGCGATATATCGCGTAAACGCAAACTTCTTGAAAAGCAAAAGAAAGGAAAGAAACGCATGAAACAAATTGGTTCGGTAGAGGTGCCACAAAAAGCATTCTTGGCGGTTCTAAAACTTGACTAATAGTGTAGCTTATAAAAGATTTTCTTAAATATATTAAATGAGTATCTAAAAAGTCGGCTTATTCAAATGCAACGATGAACGATACTCATTTTTTAATGTTGTTGAGGTATATATAATATTGTTATGGAGCAAAATGCAAATATAGAAGATTCGCATAAAGGTACTTTTTATTCGGCTCGACAAGCTATTCGCCGACATGTGACTGGTGGAAATGTTCTCATTGGTGCCACAATAATTGCATTTATAGTGGCAAATGTGCCTAGTATTAGTGGCTATTATTTTGATTTTTGGAATCAAGAAGTTCGTTTGCAAATAGGGGATTTTAATCTGTTTAGCCATGCTGGTCATCCAATGACTGTGTTGCAGTTTATCAACGACGCTATGATGGCCATTTTCTTCTTTGCTATAGGCTTGGAGATAAAACGAGAGGTTCTTGTGGGGGAGTTGTCATCAATGAAGCAAGCAATATTGCCCATTATTGCGGCGATTGGGGGTATGGTTGTTCCTGTCGCAATATTTTTAATGTTTGGATATGGAACCGACTTTGTGGGTGGTGCAGCAATTCCCATGGCTACCGACATAGCATTCTCGCTGGGAGTATTAGCAATGCTGAAAACTCGTGTGCCAATTTCGTTAAAGGTATTCCTTACAACATTAGCGGTGGTTGATGATATTGGTGGCATAATTGTAATAGCTGTGTTCTATTCATCACATATAGATGTGATGATGTTGGGTGGAGCTGTGGCGTTATTGATGGTGTTGCTATTGGGCGCACGTCTTAAAATACAAAGCAAATTGTTTTATATGTTGGTGGGCACTGGAGTGTGGTATCTATTCCTTAATTCGGGTATTCATTCAACGATTGCAGGTGTATTGGTTGCGTTCTGCATTCCTGCAACACCTCTTTTTGAGCCAAGAATATACATTAAAAAAATCAAACAAGCGATATCTCATTTTAGTGCCGATGATGAGTCAAAATTAGACAAACGCACAATGCTTAGTCATGATCAAATGGACTGGCTGAAACGAGTGGAATCGGCATCGGATAAAGTTATATCTCCGTTGCAAGATTTAGAAGACTCGCTTCATCATATTGTTAATTTTTTAATAATCCCAATCTTTGCATTTGCCAATGCGGGCGTGGTAATTGAGAACATTGATATCGCTTCGATGTTTGAAGGAGTCAGTTTGGCAATTATATGTGGGTTGCTAATAGGTAAAATGGTTGGGATTTTCTCGTTCTCATGGATTGCTATCAAACTAAAGATTGCCCCAATGCCTTACTTGTCAAATTGGAAAATGTTGGCATCAGTTGCCATGCTGGGCGGGATAGGCTTTACTGTGTCGATGTTTATTGCCAACCTATCATTTGCTACAATGGGGCAAGACGGGGTATTGTTGTTGAATCAAGCAAAACTTGGCATTATCGTTGGGTCGATAGCCTCGGGCGTTATAGGATATGTAATGTTGCGTTTAACATTGCCTAAACATCTATGTGGAACTAACGAAGAAGATTGAGAGAATAATAAACTTAAATAGATATTGAAAAAATGAGTATTTGCATAATTTAATGGTGCAAATGCTCATTTTTTTTGAAAATGGTTTGGTTATTTCACATTTAAATGTTAATTTTGACACGAAATGTTAAAATTCGACTGCTAAAAAAGAATAAAAATAAACAATTTTGCAGTTTATTTGTTAATGAATTAAGGTTAACTAACTGAAACTCAATTTGATTAATAAAAGAATAGTTCAAGTATGAAAAAATCAACCATATGGATATTAGCAATATTAATGGGTTTGACCTTTATGGGCCTATTGTATGCTCAGCTATTATATATGAGGAACATGATTAGAATGCGCGAGGACCAATTTGCAGAGGGTGTTAAGCGCAGTCTATATGCTGTGACAACAATGCTTGAGCAAGATGAAACGCGATATTTTTTAGAAGAAGATGTGGCTCGCATAGGGGCATCATCGGTTCTTACTCAATATGACGGTAACTTGCCACAGATGACAGGTATAGTGTATTCATTTAAAACGTCCTCAGGGGTTGAAGCCGACTTGACAATCAAAGGTGATGCAGAAAAAATAAATCAAATTCAATTAGCACAAATCGACCTCAAAAATCATTATAAATCGTTGAAGGAGGTGTTGAGAGGTCAATATCTTTACCAAAAGGGGCTTATTGATGAGGTTATATTAAATATATTAAACCAGTCGAGCGATAGACCATTCCGTGAGCGAGCCGACTCGGCAGTTGTGTCCTCTTATTTGAAAAATGAATTGGAAAATAATGGATTGAAATTGCCATATGAGTTTGCTATAGTGAACCGTAACGGAGGTGTCGTATATTCAACTTCGGGATATGTGCCATCGGAAATTGAAGAGAATAATTTGTTTATACAAACATTATTCCCTAACGATCCTGTTAATAAGAAACACTACATGAAAGTGTATTTCCCCACAAAACAGGATTATATCTTCTCGACAATACGTTTCATGATTCCTTCATTTGCGTTTACATTGATATTGTTGATAATATTTATCTTCACGATTATTGTAGTGTTTCGTCAAAAGAAACTCACCGAGATGAAAAATGACTTTATCAATAATATGACACACGAGTTTAAGACTCCGATATCTTCAATATCGTTGGCTGCTCAAATGCTAAAAGACGATTCGGTGCGCAAGTCGCCTACAATGTTACAACATATCTCTACTGTGATAAATGATGAAACAAAGCGATTGCGTTTTCAAGTGGAGAAAGTGCTTCAAATGTCAATGTTTGAGCGTCAAAAAGCTACTCTAAAACTACAAGAGATTGATGCAAATGCTGCGATTGATAATATTGTCAATACATTCAAACTTAAAGTAGAAAAATATGGTGGCAATATCGAAGGCCGATTAGATGCTGAAGACCCTATTATTAATGTAGATGAGATGCATTTTACTAATGTAATTTTTAACCTACTTGATAATGCGGTTAAGTATCGAAGAGAGGATGTGCCTTTGAAATTGACTGTGGCATCGCGCAATATTTCTAACAATAAATTGGAAATATCAATTGCCGACAATGGGATAGGAATTAAGAAAGAAAATCAAAAACGAATATTCGAAAAGTTCTATAGAGTATCAACCGGAAATCGCCATGATGTAAAAGGCTTTGGATTGGGTCTCGCTTATGTATATAAGATGGTTCATGAATTAGGAGGGGAGATACATGTAGAAAGTGAAATAAATGTAGGAACAAAATTTATAATAACATTACCATTAATAACTAAAAACTAAAAATTATGGAAGATCGTATGCGTATTCTTTTATGCGAAGATGATGAAAATCTTGGCATGTTGTTGAGAGAATATCTCCAAGCTAAAGGTTTTAATGCCGACCTTTTTGCCGATGGCGAAAGTGGGTACAAAGCATTCCTTAAAGGCAAATATGATATTTGTGTTCTTGATGTTATGATGCCTAAAAAAGACGGTTTTGCATTAGCTCAAGAAATTCGTACTGTAAATAGTGAGGTACCTGTGATATTCTTAACTGCAAAATCTTTAAAAGAAGATATCCTTGAAGGATTTAAAATTGGTGCTGATGATTATATCACTAAACCTTTCTCAATGGAAGAGTTGGTATTCCGTATTGAGGCTATTTTGCGCCGTGTTAAAGGTAAAAAAGGTAAAGAGATTACAATGTATAAAATTGGTAAATTTACCTTTGATACACAAAAGCAAGTGCTCATGATTAATGATAAGATTACAAAATTGACTACAAAAGAGTCAGAATTGTTAAGCTTGCTTTGTGCGCATGTTAATGAAATTCTTGAGCGTAACTTTGCGTTGAAGACAATCTGGATTGACGATAATTACTTCAATGCTCGCAGTATGGATGTTTATATTACTAAATTGCGTAAACATCTTAAAGATGATCCTGCAATTGAAATCATCAATATCCATGGTAAGGGATATAAGCTCATTGCTCCCGATGTAGAAAAAAGCAAATAATTCTCATTGAGATATGCAAGATAAGAAGTGCTCCTTTATGGGTGCACTTCTTTTGTTATGTGGTTGCTGGTTGCATTTAATCAATGACGATGTGTGTTGTTGATAAAAAAAGTAAGAGTGGAAATCCTCACGGATGCCACTCTCAAATTCCTACACACATAGTACTTAATGTTAGATTCAGTCGTCTATTTTGAAATTATATGAAAAAGCTTTTTGATAGCTGTTGTATTTTATAATGGTATTATTTTAAATCTTAAGAAGATTTGATTTATTATTGCATAACAAAGTAAAGAATAATTTTTTGAAAAAATAGCATTTTGAAAATATGTTGTGTAACATATGAATAACAATTCGTAAGTTAATTTTAAGTTTAGTTATAAAACTAAATAATAATTGTTGTTTTGCTTGAGATGTGCTTATGTGTGAATGGTATTTGTTTGAGAATGTTACTCTCTTAAAATAAGTTAAAACCCAGTATTCTGGTGGCAAAATGCAAAATAGGGCGAAAAAGATTGCCTTTTTCGCCCTATTTTATGCTTGTTGAGTGGTTATTAATAAATGATATATGTGGCAAGTGGAGCCAATTTACCTTTTATTTCTCCGTTTTTTACTTTGATCATATTACCAGTGACATGGTCGGTGTAATCTCCATCGGGGAGGGTTGTAGCGAGTTTATATTTAGATTCTTTGGTAGAGAAATTAACAAGAACAAAACCTTTATTGCCACGGGCTACTTCTACAACAGCACCATTATCGGTTGTGAATACTTGTTCGATTTCGCCTTTCATTGCTTTGCGGAAGTTATTGGCAGCAATAACAGCTGGGTGTTTAAATTCATCGTTGCCTCGCTCACCTACGCGATTATTCCCCCAATAGTTTTCACGAGTGCTACCTGCCGGACGACTATAAAATAGAGTGGAACCTCCGTTACGAGCCGAAAGGAATACCCATGCAGCACGAATTTGTTCGTCGGTCATGCCAGCCGATTCATGTGCATTACAATATGTGTCGTGTGACTCAACCCATGTGACAAGTTTTGTTGCGTCAACTGGGTGGTGCCATGATTTGAGGTCAGAGGCATTGTATGAACCATTATTAATAGCATCGCGAAGAGCGTGTCCATAACTGCTTGCTGTTTGGTCGATATATTCGGCATACTCAAGTTCTTTCACATTTTTGTCTTGAAGTACTTCTCCATAAATAAACAAACTATCGGGCATTAAAAGTGATAATCCCTTTACTGCTTCACGACCAGTTGCGATATCCCAAAAGTTATTACGCTCTGATTTTTCATCAAGGGGGTCTGATGGCAATCCTATGTGTTTAGCAGTATCATAGCGGAAACCTCGAGCGCCAAGATTAATCAAGTCATTAACATATTGAAGATAGTAATATTGGAAATCGGGATTTTCAGTGTTGACATCGGGAAGCCCTCCCATTTCGCCGGTAGTGCATTCCATTCGGTCATTCCATTTTGTGATAGGTTTGAAGCCATTGGCATGATATAGGTTTTCGTGTCCACCTACTGCGTTGTCGAGAGAGGGTAGCACTGCAGTGTGGTCAATAGCAGTGTGGTTGGGGAGTACATCGACAATAACTTTTACATTGTATTTATATGCGCTATCGCACATTGTTTTGAATTCGTCGCGTGTTCCCAACATATAATTACCAATTTTCCAATCGGTAGGTTGGTAATAATAATACCATTTTCCTTTAACACTATCGCCAGGCTCGCTAAATAGAGCCATGCCTCCTTCTTCGCCAACATAGCAAGTATTAGCAGGAGATGTTTGAACATAATCGTAACCAGCTGCTGCAATATCTTTCATGTTTTCAGCAATTGTGTTGAACGACCAAGACCACGCATGTAGAATCACTTTATCGTTGTCTTTTGTAAAATTAGAAGCCAATGCATCAGCACCAAGCCCCGATGCAGCAATTATAGCTGCAAGAGTTAAAATCTTTACTTTCATGTATATTAATTGATTTAATTATTTACGCATCTTCAAAGATAGTAAATTTCAATGAATAATTAGAAACAGATTGTATTAAATTGTATTATGCGTGTAATTTTTAGGTTAATAAGTTATTTTTGCATTTTGGGGTAGTTCAATAAAAAATATGTGCATAAAAAGTTGTATTTTTGTGCTGAATTTTATTTTGGAATAAATTAATCATCCTATAGCAATGTCAAAACTTAGATTCAGAGTCGTAGAAGAGGCTTATAATCGTAAAGCTGTGCAAGTAGAAGTTCCGGCTGAACGCCCCGAACAATATTATGGTAAATATGTGTTTAATCGTCAAAAAATGGCGCAGTATTTGCCTCAGAGCGTGTATAATGCACTCGTTAATGCGATTGATAACAAAGAGTCGCTTTCGCGCGACATTGCCGATAGTGTGGCCGACGGAATGAAACGATGGGCTATCGATAACGGAGCTCGTCATTACTCACATTGGTTTCATCCATTAACCGATGGCACTGCCGAAAAACATGATGCATTTATCGACCTTGATGGCAAGGGTGGGGTTGTTGAAGAATTTTCGGGAAAACTCCTTGTGCAACAAGAACCCGATGCTTCAAGTTTTCCAAATGGAGGCATTCGCAACACTTTTGAGGCTCGAGGATATTCGGTATGGGATATTTCATCTCCTGCATTTATTTTAGGTAAAACATTATGTATTCCCACTATTTTTATTTCATATACTGGAGAATCGCTCGACTATAAGGCTCCATTGTTGAGAGCAATAAATAGTGTTGATAAAGCAGCGACAGGAGTTGCTCAATACTTTGACTCAAATGTTAAACATGTAACATCGTTTCTTGGATGGGAGCAAGAATATTTTTTGGTTGATGAATCGTTGTATTCGGCGCGTCCCGACTTGGTGATGACTGGCCGCACACTAATGGGGCATGAAAGTGCAAAGAATCAGCAACTTGAAGATCACTATTTTGGGGCAATACCTTCGCGTGTCGATGCTTTCATGCTTGATCTTGAAATTGAATGTCATAAACTCGGTATCCCCGCAAAGACTCGTCACAATGAGGTTGCACCTAATCAGTTTGAATTGGCGCCAATATTTGAGGAAACAAATCTCGCTAATGACCACAACTTGTTGTTGATGTCGTTAATCGCCGAGGTGGCTCGTCGTCATAAATTCCGTGTGTTGCTTCATGAGAAACCATTTGCTGGGGTCAATGGTTCGGGTAAACACAATAACTGGAGTTTGGGAACCGACACTGGAACAATGCTTTTTGCTCCTGGAAAGACCCCAATGGGAAATCTACAATTTATCACATTTGTGGTAAATGTTATGGCTGCAGTTCATCGTCATAACGGGTTGCTTAAAGCTTCAATTATGTCGGCCACTAACTGTCATCGACTTGGAGCAAATGAGGCTCCACCAGCAATCATTTCTATTTTCTTGGGCTCTCAATTGAGTGAGGTGCTTAACCAAGTTGAAAATAGTGAAAACAATGAGTTATTTAATGTGTCGGGAAAAGAAGGGTTGTCGCTTGGTATGTCGCAAATTCCCGAGATTCTTGTTGATAATACCGACCGCAATCGCACATCGCCATTTGCTTTTACGGGTAATCGATTTGAATTCCGTGCAGTAGGGTCATCGGCTAATTGTGCATCGGCTATGATTGCTCTTAATGCAGCAGTTGCCGAACAGTTGACTGAATTTAAAGAAAAGGTTGATGCTCGAATAGCTCAAGGCGAAGAGTTAACCCATGCATTGCTTGAAGAAATTAAAATCTTAATTACACAATCAAAGTCAATCCACTTTGATGGCAATGGGTATAGTGATGAGTGGAAGGAAGAAGCTGCTCGCCGTGGATTGGATTGCGAAACTAATGCGGCAAAGATTTTTGATTCGTATTTGAGTAATCAAACGGTTGAAATGTTCCGTAAAGCCGGAGTATTTACTAAAGTAGAACTTGAAGCCCGTAATGAGGTAAAATGGGAAATGTACACTAAAAAGGTGCAGATTGAGGCTCGTGTGCTTGGCGACTTGGCAATTAATCATGTTGTGCCTGTGGCAATGCGTTATCAGTCGGTATTAGTTGATAGTGTTTTGAGTTTGCGCAAGTTATTTGTAGGCGAAAAAGGCGAAAAAATGTCGGAGCAAGATGTGGCAACTATCGAAAGCATTGCTTCACATGTTTCAAAAACTCGTGATGAGGTGGCCAAAATGATTGAAGCTCGCAAAGTTGCCAACAAAATTGAATCGGAACGAGAAAAAGCAATCGCATATCATGATACTGTTGTTCCATGTATGGAAAAAATTAGAGAATATCTCGATGATTTGGAATTAATGGTTGATAATGAAATGTGGCCATTGCCAAAATATCGAGAGCTATTGTTTATACGATAATAGCACTTTTAACTCGAAAAAGTGTAACTAAATGTCTTTAAATGTGTCTTATACTAAAAGGCTTTATATATGAAAACATTATATAGTGTAAGTTTAATTGCGCTGATTTTTATGACACTCGCATTGTTTCAATCGTGTGAGTTGCCCAATAAAAATGTCGTTGCATCAAAAGGAGTATCAACAAATGTGTCAATGTATGAAATGCCTGATTTTGATGAGATTCAAATAAATTGTGCGTCAGATGTGGTGTATGTAGCAGGAAGTGGTGCGCCAACTATTACTGTTACGGCCAAAGATTCTACAAACAAAAATGTTTTGATTAAAGTAGTAGAGCATAAATTGCACATCGGCATTAAAGATGGCTCAATGTGTGATTCATTGCATATTGAAATACATGGAACCCCAATGCTTGAGGATATTGAATTACAAGGTGCAGTTTTTATGAGAGTTGAAGGGGCTTTAACTCCACGCAACCTTGATGTAGATTGTAATGGAGCCTCTACAATTGAAATTAAAGAAGTGTCGTGTGCCGAATTAAATATCGATTGCTTTGGAGCGTCATCAGCTAAAATATCAAACATCGTTAGCGATGAAGTAGATGTTGATTGCAATGGCGCATCAACAGTGAAACTCAATGGAAGGTGTCAAATCGCTAAATATGTGGCTAACGGAGCTTCAACTATTGATGTATCCTCTTTCCAAGCAGTAAAGGTGGAGAAATTGGATAACAATGGAACATCATCGATATTGAAATAGATTAATTTCAATAATTCAATATATATGGAGGGGTGTTCATTAATTTGAAACCCCTCTATTTGCTTGATAGAGATTGTTTCGTTACATTTGCAAATAAAAACTATAAAATATGAAGCAGTGTAGTAATTGTGAACAATGGATTCCCGATGAATATGGATATTGTCCGGCTTGTGGAGCAGCTCAAGTCGTATCGCAACACGACTCTGGTGATGAAAATGAAAAAGGGTCGGGGACAGGTTGTTTTTATACAATAATTATATTCATAATAATATTGCTATTGTGTGGAATAGGTCTATATTTATATAACAAAGGATTCTTTAGTAAGACTAATTCGGCAATGGAGGATTCGTTGATATCGGTAGTAGATTCTAACTTGATTGAAGTGGGATTGCCCGATACACTAACTCTCGACGGAGCAATATATGGAAAAAATATTGTTACGATTGATATTGCAATATCAACATCGGGTAATATTAATGGCCGATTTTATGATATTTCTAAAAAAATGGATTATCCTATCGTTGGGCAAGGTGAATCAAAAACAGGTAATATTATTCTCAATATAAAAGATAAAGATTTAACATTGGATTTGATTCCAATAGGAAACGGAAGCTATGATGCAAAATGGTCAACATCTACAAGCGAGGGGACATCTTATTTTTATGCAGCGAGTGGCCAACACTTGTCAATAAAAGAGGAAGAAATTCCCGATTTTAATCCCGATTCAATTTTTGAATCGGAAGATGTAGTAGAAGCAGCACCGGTGAAAACATCAATGAAGTTAGAGGGGAAGTTGGATGGTGAAATTGCAATCCAAATGAATCTATATGACTTGGAGGATGGAAAAGGAGAGTATTATTATGTGTCGCAAGGAAGCGATAAAAAGATAAAGCTTAAATGCAAGAAAGAGTCGGCAAATCAGTGGCGATTAATTGAGTATGGCGAAGATGGTGACATACAAGGCGCATTTGTTGGCAAGTTGGAGGATGGAATATTTATGGGTCGCTATGTCGATAAAGAAGGAGAGGAATATGCGGTTACGCTATTCGAACAGTAATTTAACGGCATTTTCCAATGATTGAAAACTCATGAAACATATTGTGTTTTTAGAAAATAAAAACTATCTTTGTAAAGTAAAGTCTTAAAAATAAAGAATAATGAGCCGACGATTATTGATTAGATTGTCAAAAATGTCATTCATGAAAATTTTGGCCGCAACACCTGCACCAAGATGGATGGTTTTGTTTGCCGATTTGGCTATAGTGGCGATTAGTTGCATTCTCACATTTTCATTTAACAATCATGTTCCTGGAAATGGTGTGATGTATTCGCTAATGGCTAAAACAATGGTGATAATGGCAACCTATCTAGTGTTTAGCATCTCGTTGAAATCATTCCAATATATAATCAGATTGTCGGTAATCGAAGATGTGTATCGTGTGGTTATGTTGGTTGTGGCCTCTTCGTTATTCCTATCATTTATAGCCTTTGGATTAGAATTTATTGTAGGTCAGCGATATTTAAGCATTTGGAATATATTTATAATTGGGGTCTTTTCGTTTTCGTTGATGATGTGCATGAGGCTCACAGTGAAATACTTATATACATTGGTGAATGGCGCAACTACGGTGAGAAAACGAGTGGTAGTTTTAGGCTCTGCGATAAACTCATTTGTGTTGGCAAGTGCATTAAAGAATGAGGCAGATGGCCGATTTGACCCTGTAGTATTATTAAGCCTATCTGATAAAAAGATTGACACAACTGTTAATGGTATTCCCATCATAAAATTCAATCGAGAAGAAATATCACAAGTATTTGAAGAGTATAAAAGTGACACATTGCTATTCCTCTCTACGCAAATTGAGTTAATGCGTAGCGAATTTGCCGATGTTTTTCTTCAAAACAATATAAAATTATTGATGCTCAATCAAGTTGAGGAGTTTGAAGTAGATGGTCACGAAATGCCCAACTTATCTACTCATGTCCAAAACATTAAAATTGAGGACTTGCTTGGTCGTGAGGTAATCAAAAACAACAACCCATTGATTGAACAACAATTGAGAGATCAAGTGGTGTTGATTACCGGAGCTGCTGGTTCGATTGGGTCAGAAATAGTGCGCCAAGTTGCATTGTTTAATGCTAAAGAGATAGTACTTGTTGATCAAGCCGAAACGCCAATGCATGAATTGCAGTTAGAATTAGAAGAAAGCTTCCCCGATATAAATGTAAAATTGTTCATTGGAGATATTACCAATAAGCATCGTATGGAGCATGTGTTTAAACAATATCGTCCACGATATGTATTCCATGCTGCAGCCTATAAACATGTGCCTATGATGGAAAATAATCCATCAGAAGCAATCTTTACTAATGTATTTGGGACAAAGAACATCGCTGATTTATCTATAAAATATGATGTGGAAAAATTTGTGATGGTATCGACCGATAAGGCTGTTAACCCTACCAATGTAATGGGAGCATCTAAGCGCATTGCTGAGATATATGTGCAATCATTATTCTTCTATCAACAAAAGGTGCGTGATGGCCACAAAACACGCTTCATTACAACACGATTTGGGAATGTGCTTGGTAGTAATGGTTCGGTGATACCTCGTTTCCGTCAGCAAATAGAGAGCGGTGGCCCTGTAACTGTGACGCATCGAGATATTATCAGATATTTTATGACTATACCAGAGGCGTGCCAATTGGTATTAGAAGCTGGATGTATGGGTTTGGGTGGCGAGATTTATATCTTTGACATGGGTAAGCCGGTAAAGATTTACGATTTGGCTACACGCATGATTTCATTAGCAGGTTTGCGCCCCAATGTTGACATACAAATTGTAGAAACAGGTCTTCGTCCAGGTGAAAAATTATATGAGGAATTGCTAAATGATAAAGAACTTACAATGGCTACCACTCACCGCAAGATCATGATAGCCAAAGTGAGAACATATGAATATAGCGAGATTGAACAACATCTAGATAAATTGAAAGGCTTGTTAGAAGATGATAATCTTCATGATATAGTTTCGGTAATGAAGCATATTGTCCCCGAATATATCTCTCAAAATTCAGTGTGGCAAGATGTTGATAAAGAAATAAAAGTGGAAAATAATTCAAAAAAAGTATAGATAAGAAATGAAGAAATACTTATTAATTTTAGTTGCAGCATTGTTGTTAATGACACAATCATGTGCTCAATACAACATAACATCTAATAAAAGTGCGTCAACCGAAAAGAGCGAAGGCTCATCGTCTTCTTCCTCTTCATCAACATCGGCATTAGGTAGTTTTTTAGGAAGCATATTTGCCTCAGATAAAGTTGAATTGTCGCAATTGGTTGGTACATGGAACTATTCAAGTCCAGCTGTGGGGTTCCAAAGTGAGAATGTGCTAAAAAGTATAGGTGGTTCTGCAGCATCGGCAGCAATCGAGAAAGAGTTAGGGACATATTACGACAAGTTAGGATTGGACAATGTAGTGTTGACAATAGACCAAAATGCCAATTTTACTATGAAAACAAAATTTGCAACACTTAAAGGCGTTGTTGAAAAAGGTAATGATGGTATTTTTGTTTTCAACTTTAAAGCATTTGGTGCGATGAATATTGGCAAACTTGATGTATATACAACTTTGTCGGGTAAAACATTGAGCCTTACATGCGATGTGAAAAAAATCGTGGAGTTGTCTAAAAAGATTATCTCAATCACCAATAATACAACCTTGAAAAGTGTTGTGAAATTACTCGATAGCTATGACGGTGTAACTGCAGGGTTCAAACTTAAAAAACAATAATAGTTTGTAGCATATAACACCAAAAAAGCACCTCGATTGAGGTGCTTTTTTGGTGTAGGTAGTATTTAACTATCTATTAGAATTCATAGTCAACGCATGCGCGGTCGCCTTTGTGCCCGGCAAGCAATCCAGCTGCTGCAACATGAGCGGGGTGTTTGGCATATACATCTACATCGGCCATTGAATCAACAACAGCTGTAAGCACTACATCCCATGTTTCGTTGGGGTTTTCATTTATACCCACTTCCATTGAACGAAGAACTTCAATTTGTTCGGGTAGAGCCAACAATGCTTCTTTGAATTTTAACGCAACCTCACGACGCTCAGCATCGGTGCCAGTCAATTTGAAAGCTACAATATGTTTTACCATTTTATTATGAATTTATATTGGTTATACTTATTGATTATATAAACGATCTCTTGCTGCAAGAACTTTTTCGTCGGTAATATAGTCGTCATAATCCATCATTTTGTCGATAATGCCATTGGGGGTCAACTCAATGATGCGAGTAGCAACAGTTTGGATAAATTCGTGGTCATGCGACGACATGAGGATGTTGCCTTTAAAGTTTTGCAGAGTATTGTTAAACGCTTGAATTGATTCGAGGTCAAGGTGGTTGGTTGGAGAGTCAAGCACCATAGTGTTAGCATCTTTAAGCATCATGCGTGCAATCATACAACGCATTTTTTCACCCCCTGAAAGAACTGATGCCTTCTTGAGGACTTCTTCGCCTGAGAACAACATTTTGCCGAGGAATCCTTTAAGATATATTTCGCTAGAGTCATCGCTAAATTGGCACAACCAATCAACGAGGTTGAGGTCGGTGTTGAAGAATGATGAGTTGTCGAGTGGGAGATAAGCAGTAGTGATAGTTTGTCCCCAATCATAAGTTCCTTCATCGGCTTTGCGGTTACCATTGATAATCTCAAATAGGGCAGTCATAGCACGGGGATCGCGACTCAAGAAGGCTACTTTATCACCTTTCTCGATTTGGAAATTCACATCTTTAAATAAGAGTTCACCATCAACACTAGCAGTCAATCCCTTTACTTCAAGAATCTTATTCCCGGGTTCGCGCGATGGAGTGAAGATGATACCTGGATAACGGCGTGATGAAGGTTGAATTTCTTCAACATTAAGTTTTTCAAGCATCTTCTTGCGAGAGGTAGTTTGCTTTGATTTTGCCACATTGGCCGAGAACCGTTGAATGAATTCCAATAACTCTTTGCGCTTTTCTTCGGCCTTTTTATTTTGTTGTTGTTGTTGGCGAAGAGCTAATTGAGATGATTCATACCAATAGCTATAGTTTCCGGCAAACAAGCTAACCTTGTTGTAGTCGATATCGAGAGTGTGGGTACACACCGAGTCAAGGAAGTGACGGTCGTGCGAAACCACAAGTACTGTATTTTCAAAGTTTGAAAGATAATCTTCTAACCATGCCACTGTTTCAAGGTCAAGGTCGTTGGTGGGCTCATCAAGGAGTAGGTTGTCGGGGTTGCCAAATAGTGCTTTGGCAAGTAGCACACGCACTTTTTCGTTACCGCTCATGTCTTTCATCAACATGTAGTGGCGGTCTTCTTTAATCCCAAGTCCGCTCAACAATGCTGCCGCATCACTTTCAGCATTCCATCCTTCGAGCTCGGCAAATTTTTCTTCAAGTTCGGCTGCACGCACACCATCTTCATCGCTAAAGTCTTCTTTGCTATAGAGGGCATCTTTTTCTTGCATAATATCCCACAACACAGTGTGACCACGCAATACTGTGCTCATTACTGTACATTCGTCAAACTCAAAGTGATCTTGACTCAATACGCTCATGCGCTCGCCAGGACCTTGTGTTACCGAACCTTGAGTAGGTGATAATTGGTCGCTGAGAATACGCATTAATGTTGATTTCCCTGCGCCATTGGCACCGATGATACCATAACAGTTGCCAGGTGTGAACTTCAAGTTGACATCTTGAAATAATACTCTTTTACCAAACTGAATACCTAAATTGTTTACCGCAATCATTATAAATATTGTCTTAAAAATTTCAAAGTGCAAAGTTACGAATTATCGTGCAGAAATAAAAATAGTTAGCTGATGATGTGGAGTGAGTTGTGAATATAATTTTCAATATAAAACACAAAGGAGAAATTCCTTAGTAGAACTTCTCCTTTGCCTATAGAGTGGATTTTAATTACTTTTTAAGAATCTTCACTGGAGCATTGTTGTTTACTCTCACGAAGTAGTAACCAGTAGCGAGATTGCTTAAGTCTAATTGCATTGTTGGCAAGTATGATCCAGGAAGACTTATCATCAATTTCCCATCCTCATTATATACATCAACAAGATAAATTGCTTCATCACATTCAATGTTGAGCATGAAATCGGTTGGAACAGGGTAGAGTTTCAATGTTGATGCATTGTCTTTTACTCCTTCAGCGCCTGTATATATAGGTGTTTGACCTGCTTCCATGTTAAAGATTTCGGTAGTACTAATACGAGAATTACCTGCTGCATATACACTGCGAAGTTGGTAATTCCAATTAGCAGGGTTAAGCTCGGTCTTGTCGCCATCACCCATTGCGCCACCAGCGTTGTCGTTGATTGAACCAAGTTGGTAGAAGGTCAATACGCATTGATAATCTTCAGTGCGATTTGCTGCAAGTTCTTCTTCGCCAAGTGCATAACCTTTGCTTGTGTTAGGATTGTAAGTTTCTGAAACAATCTTGCCATCGGTAATCTTAATTTGTGAAGCAACTGTACCTACATCTGCGCGAGTTGTAGGATTGTATAATCCTGTCATCAAGTTGAATTCTTTCAATTGTTCTTCGTAAATACCATCTTTGGCTTTGTCAACCCAAATTTCGTAATGAGTTACAGGCTCAACGCGTTGGCTTTCAAATACAGGCTTGTTGAAGTCAATATCAACACGGTGCATATATTTGTAAACCAAGTTCCAGTCTTTGTCATACCATGCAGGGAACGCAGGATTGGTATATACTTTTACTGTGCCTTTGGCAGGAATACCAGTGTAAAGATCATAGGTGTGATCAAATGATACCTCACTATCGTAAGTGTCATTTTCCTTGCCTTCTTCAATATTTACATAAGTAGTATTTACCTCGATGCGCCAAATGCGTTTATTGTCGGCATTGTTGATAGGAATGCGATAGTTGTATTTAAACTCTTTTTTGCCAATTTTAATTGTGTTTGTTGTAGTCTCGCTACCTAATGCATTGAGCTCTGGGCTATCTAATTTATATATAGTTTTAGTTGGGTTCAAGTCTCCTTCTTGATAGAGTTTTACTGTATAACTATTGTATTTATACTTATCGGCCTTGTCATTGTCATAATTAGGCTTCGCCCAATAAGCATAACCATCAAAACTTAATAAGTCAACAGCATCTTTGTTTGCTCCAGTTGATGAGTTTTGGTCAGCAATAACTTCGCCAGTTGAACTTTTATAAGTTGGGTCGAGGTTAATTGCTACAGGAGGAGCAGGGAAGACATTGTTAGGGAATAGCACATATTTAGCAATACGCTCACCTGGTACATATTGATAGATATATACGCATTCTACTAAATTGTCGCTTGAAAGTTCAAATTTTCCTAATTCGGCAAACAACCAGTTCCCACTTGCATTGGTTTGAACATTTGCGGCTTGTTTTGTTTGTGTCCATTGTGCCACGGGAAGTGGATTGCTGAGGTCGGCTGTAGCAACATTTGCCACATCACTCTTAATCCCCTTTGACACCATAAAGTCACCACTTGATGCCGAGTACATTGTTTGAGGTGAGATGATAAACAAGTCATTGTTAAATTCGATTGTTGTACCACCTGAGTTATTAATACGACTTTCAGTTGTAAAGATTGGGTGAATATGATTTTCGCCATTCTCTTTATGTATGCCGAAATATCCATTTGAACGTATTTGGCTGATAAAGTTATTGCGATTATTTACAGGGAATGCATAGTTTTCGATACCGTAAGTTACTTTTGCCATAGTACCATCAATAGTTTCATGCTCACCAGCAAGGTTGACAATCACTGCGTTAGCGGCATCTACAGTAGCCACACCATTCGCCACTTTGATATTTACTTTTATAACATAAGGCGATTTTGATGGTGAGAAATAGAGGTATCCACCATCATCGCTTGTTACATCTCCTTCAAGACTATAGTAGTCAGAGCGTCCACGTTGTGACTTATACGCATTATCAACATACGCATCTTGTGCAAGTTCGTTCCAGTCGGGGAGAATGTTTCGCAAATTACGATTGGTATAAAGCCCGCTCAAGTCAACATCTATTCTTGACGCTTCAGAATATCCTTCTGTTGCAAGATAAATATATCCCGATGTAAAGCGACGTGCAAAATAATCCTTAAGCGATGATGAGAACGCAGCTGCTCCATCAGGAGTAGTGTTTTCAATTCGATCTATGCTATTTTGACGCACAAAGATATTCCCTGCTTTATCGGTTGCAATACCCACGTTTGAGCCTTCAGGGAGAGTGATAGGTTTGCTTTCCACACCTGTGCGTGGATCTTCGGCACTAAACTTCACTATACCACCTGTTGCTGTGGCAACACCTGATTCCCAATCCGACACTCCATCTTCTTCAGGTGAATCATTCTTTGTCAAATAGTCAGAGCGTTGAGCTATATACCATTTGCCATTATAATATGCACCTTGACGGTAATAGTCACGATCATTGAAATTGGCTGGTTGATTATTTATTTCATCAAGAGTGTAGTTATATATTTCTTCAAGAGTATATGTAGTCTTTTCAGTGTCGCGAGCTTCAACAATAATTGTTACAGGGTCACTCTTGGCAGTGCGACCTTCTGCGCCAATATATTCCTCGGCCATTTCATCATATACAGCTTCCACTACATATTTGTGAACTCCTGCACTTAATTTATCTTCATAGAAGTTAAATGATTGAGAAGTCCCAATAGGCAATTCATCACGATAAATGTTATAGTAGGATGGTTTTATGCCTACATCGGTTGTGCGTTTCCAGAATAACTGTACTGAACCATAGCCGTTATATGTACGCGCTTTAAAATCTACCGGAGGAATAGGTATAAATGTATAATCAACAGTTACTGATTTAGGATTCATTTCAACACCATTGTATAATGGAGCTACTATATATGTGGGCGATGCAACAATATTGATATCGGTAAATGTGCGTGTTGAAGCATCAACAGTTTTTTGCAATTTATTATCACGATAAATATTATATCCGGTGATTGTTGCACCTGAATAACCTACAGGTTCGTCCCATGTAAGTATCACATCTTGACGACCCCATATTTCACCAACATCATTGAATTTAAATTCACCTTTGAGATTTTCTACAGGTGTGGTTACAGCATCAAATTTGTCTGCAGACACTCGATAGACTGTTACTCCGTGATTGGGAGAATAGCAATATATATCGGCTGTATTTTCATCAACTTTCACTGCACGAACCATTGAACCATAATCACCAACACCTGAAACAGTACTATTTCCATTGGCAGGAGTTAAACCATTGAATGGGACATATGAGGCATCACCATTCCCCGCTGTGGTCAAGTTTTTGATTTCTATACCAATACTACTACTTGCTGCCCCATCATTCTTTACATGGAAAGTGTTTTCACGCAACATAAACACATCCGAATTCATATTTCCTTTGGCCGTTGCGCTAATTGACAAGTTTTCAATCATACTTGAAGCAACTTCACCTCCACCTTCGGGCAAGGTGATGATAGCACATGAGCCTGTGCGATTGTGGAAATATAATCGACCATCATCAAGAGGACGAATTGCCACTTGATTACTTGTTGCCATAGGGAGCGTCCAAGTTGTAACCGCTGTTGGAGTAGGAGTACCTGAAACATTTTCAATCTTTATTCTTTTGATTGACTTTGTGCCATTAGGAGCAAACCATATATAACCGGTTCCACTATATACATTTCCTTGAGCAGCCATAAAGTCAAAACGTGCTTCAGGAAGATAATTGCCGGTTAAGGTAATCACTTTTTTATTTGTATTTGCGGTGGCTCCTGCTGGATAGACTGTAAATTGGGTTGTTGGTTTAGAAATACCATTGTCAGATGTTATTATGATATTCCCAGTATCATCATTATCCATAGCATAACCCCAATCCCAAGAAGTGTAACCGGTATCAAATTTGTCCCAACTTGCAGAACTTGAACTTTGGCCAACATAATACATTGTTCCATATTTATCTGGAGCCCCCACATACATCTTATTGTTTGATACAGCAATACTTTTTCCTCCAGGGGCATCAGCAGTTCCTAATGTTCCGCCTACTTCCCAGCGTTTTGAGGTTGTAAATGTGTAGAATATAGGGTCGGTAATTTCGATGTTGTTTGATACTACTTCATCTCCCCATTCTGATGTTTCACTGAAATAAGGAGCAACCTTAAATGTATAAGTACCAACAGGTAAATTTGTAAAAGTATATGACAACGCAGTGGTTTCAAATGTAGATGTCCATGAAGAACCTCCATCTGTAGAATAATTTACAGCATATTTTGAAGCTTTTGCAGCCTTAGGTGCTTCCCATGAAATTGTTGCAACATAAGGTCTGTCCTCAAATGTTTCTGCAACTACATCTGAAACGGTAGGACATGGCTCAATTATTTCAATAGAAGAAGTTTTTACCTCTGCCCCATAGGTGAGATATTGCTCATAGTAGGGTGTGACTTTAAATGTGTATGTTCCAGTAGGAAGATCTCTGAATATATAAGACAATGCTGTAGTTTCTATGGCAGATGACCATGTTGTGCCACCATCAGAAGAGTATTTTATTTCATATTTAGTGGGCACATCAGTAGCTGGAGCATTCCAGGTTAATTTTACCTCACTTTTTGTTGATGCATCAATATATGTAGTATTAACATTACTTACTGTATTTACTTTGACATTTGCAGTAACACGATAAACAGCTGCACCATGGCTCGGTGCGTAACAATATATATCATAATTACAAGCATCTACTTTGATTGCTCTAACAACTGTTCCGACTCCGGCAATATTTGATAATTGATCAGTTGCACCTGTTGTTGATACGCCATCTTCAACATTGATATTGGAAGCGAGCACCTCTCCGGTAGATAAATTTTTTACATCAAAACTGATATCTCCGTATGCACCCCCCGAATTTATTACGTGGAACTGATTGCCTTGAAGTGTAAAAATCTCAGAAGTAAGGTTGCCTAAAACATACTTATCTGAATATGGTATTGTAGAGTATGAAGTAAGAGCTCCTCCATTTTCAGGCGCTGTATATAAATATAAACCATTGCCTCGACTATGGAAATATATTCTACCATCATCAAGCATATATGCTATGGATTGTGATTGAGCATGCGCTGGTGTTGAATATGTCCATACGGTACATCCTGTATTACTATCAATCTCTCCGTTTACTACATTAAAGCGTAATATATTTTGAGTTCCGCTAGGAATTATCCAAATATATCCTTTTCCTGAGAGTACATTCCCCTGTACTCTCATAAAATCACATCGACCTTGATAAAGTAAATTATCAGGAATTTTTATTACCTTTTTGTTGTTATCATTTGTTGCACCTGTTGGATAAACCCAAAAATGAGTATAAGGGTTATAGTAGTCTGTTTCATTTGTTGCAATAACAATATTCCCAGCATCATCATTGTCCATTGCAAAACCATACTTTCCGGTTGTCAATCCGAAATCGTAACTTTTTTCATCATCAAATGATGTTGATTCATTTACATATGTTACAGTGTTATAATTTGATGGGGCAATCAAATACATAGTGCCATTAGATATAGCCATCGTTTTCCCTGCATTCAGGTGACCCTTGTGATGCCATTTGGGTGTTTTATTAAATGTAAACGTAATTTCAGCGGCATTTGCGATAGGAATCGCAGAAAGGAATACCACAAAAATAGCTAATAAATTAAGTAATTTTTGTTTCATAAGAATTATGTTTTTTATAGTTATTAATTTTTTCTAATTTATTTGTTATGATACAATTATAGTAATTTAAGGTAACAAAGTTACGAATTATTATGCAAAATAAACAAAATGATTGCACTGGTT
The DNA here is from genome assembly GCA_045637505.1 of Muribaculaceae bacterium. Lineage (GTDB taxonomy): Bacteria > Bacteroidota > Bacteroidia > Bacteroidales > Muribaculaceae > RGIG4079. The sequence goes on from JAZTZO010000041.1 coordinate 81,662, forward strand.
TGTGAAATTTATGCAAAATTAACAATTAGGGGGCGTGTGAGAATTGTTGATTTAGTGTAAAAAAAATGCGATGTGTTACGATTTGTAACACACCGCATTTGAGTTGGAAAATGATATATTGATTATTTTACGGCAACTTTGTGTGATTTGTTACCATTGGTAACCACATATATACCATTAGCAACATTATTGAATGTTGCAGTTCCATCAATAATTGTTGTTGAAGCAATTATTGAACCGTTTACCGAAATGAGATTTACGACAGTATCATTGTCGGCCGATGATTTCACGATGATATTATTGTTGTCAACCAATACCATTGATGTGGCGTTGTCGCTTATGATGCACTCTACACCAGCAGTAACATCCATGAGGTTAGTGCATATAAATACATTTGGAAGAGCTGCATTAGTCATTACACACATCATACCTTCAAAGTCTTTTAAGAACTTGGTAACACCATTATTGAGAGTGTATTCGGTGTCAAGAATTAGTTCTTCACCTTCAAGTTCGCCAAATTCATTGAGTACAGGAACATTTAAGAACCAACGATAAGAGGGTGTCAGATGTTAAGTGTGGGGAAGTTTTTTTTATTTTTAACAAAGGCGCCAATCGATATAGTAAATACAATTTGTTATATTTGTAACATCAATATTAAAATAATTAGTTATGGCACTAAAAATAGGGGATAAAATACCCGAATTATTGGGGGTTGATGCCGATGGAAATGAGGTAATGGCATCGCAGTTTAAAGGTAAAAAATTAGTTATATATTTTTATCCCAAGGATAATACCTCGGGGTGTACTGCCGAGGCATGTAGTTTGAGTAATGGATATAATGAACTGCTCAATGCTGGTTTTGCAGTGGTGGGTGTGAGCAAAGATAGTGTTGCATCGCATCGAAAGTTTAGTGATAAATATTCATTGCCTTTTAAGTTGATTGCCGACACCGATTTGGTTCTAAATGAAGCCTTTGGCGTGTGGCAAGAGAAGAAAATGTGTGGCAAAGTGTATATGGGCACTGTACGCACTACTTTTGTGACCGATGAAGATGGTGTGATAACTCACATAATTAAGAAGGTTGATACAAAAAATGCTGCAACACAAATTCTTGATGAGGTGAAATAACGGAGTGTTATTTAAAAATTAAAAACTCGCAAAGTTATTTCTTTGCGTTTTTTTATGCGTTAATTAGAATGCTTCTCCAATTGTGACTATGAGACCCGACGTGTTTTTGCCAAATCCGTAATCGGCACGGATATTTACTTTGTTCTTGAATTCAAATCTTAAACCTACGCCATAATTAGGAAAATAGTATAGGTCTTTGTAGTTTTTTAAGGCTTCAAGGTCGGGGAATAGAGTGCCATATCCACCCCATACAACGGCACCAAGGCGTTTCCATATTTGTTGGCGATACTCAATTTGAGCTGTAATTTGATTATTGTCAATAACCGACCCCATATAATAACCGCGCATGCGAACGCCCTCGGCAGCAATCATTTCTCTCATTGTCCATGGAGTATTCTTGCTGTTGATTTTAGAGTAAAAATCAAAGGCAAGAACCGAACCTTTCCACATCTTAATATATCCGTCAAAAATGAATTTATGACTATGGAATGTAACTCCAGCATTACCTAAAAACTTTGGGAAAATCATAGGTTGATACAAGATGTGAATACCTTTGGTAGGAGTAACAAGATGGTCGCGTGTATCAAATCCTAAAGATAACCCTGCGCCGGTAACAAAAAATTGGTTTTGATAGCCGAGCATATATTCGGGATTTAAGACATTAACAGCATCTGTGTAGTTGGCTTGAAGCACACCTCCAACATAGAATTTGTCGTTAATGTCGTAGATATATTGAGCGTGAAAATTGATTTGGCGTCGATCATATTGGCTCATCTGATTTTTGGTAGATTCATCAACTGTTAATCCCCAAAATTCCAATCGTTTGCGATATAGCTCAATGTCATAGGAAATGCGTGATTTGTGGTCGGAGAAGAGGTGGTTTCCATATATATCCAACACAAAAAAGCCGTTGAGAGTAGCATTTAATGAAATAGTGAAATCCGATGGAGATAGTGTTGAGTCTTGTCGATTTACACGATACTGCCCAGTTGCTGCTCCCAAAAGTCCGAAACTGGCTTCTCGACCATATGATGGAATGATGCCCCAACTCATATCTACTTTTTTCTCAAAAGTGCGGTCAACATTTCCTGTAAATAGCGATCTTATATATTCTTGCGACCAAGAGGGAAGCTTGTCAATAAAACCATCCCATGATGAAGTGTTTTTAGTTGTGTCATTAGTCAAAAATGGCAATGAGTCAATAGATGTTCCTAATGAATCTAATTGGGATTCAAATTTAACTTGAATAGAATCGCTTTTTTCCTCGGCATTAATGGGTACAGAGAAAAAAATACATAGTAAAAATGATGATAATATTTTGCTAAATCTATTCACATCTAAATAATAATGCAAAATAAAACAAATTGTTGAGTTGGTATGATGTAAAAAGCTATGCAATAGAGAATTGCATAGCTTTATGGTAATTATCTATGATTTTTTGTCTTGAGGCAATGGAGGCATATTGGCTGGGTATGCATTCTCTTCGCCTTGAGATTTGTCCTCTTCATTATTATTTGAAGCATTTCGCTCTTCAGCCACTTTTTTGTTCTCGGCAATTTCTTCAGTTTCGGCTTTAGCAGCCTCGGCCGATTTAGCTGCTAATATTTCATCGGAGCGTGATGACCATTGACGTTTGCCAAAAATTTGTTCAACATCTTCGGTAAAGATTACCTCACGCGTGATGAGAATGTTGGCCAATTGCTCATGACCTTCGGCATATTGAGTAAGAATTGCCTTTGCTCGTTCATATTGTTCGTTAATGATGCGCGACACTTCTTCATCGATCATTTTAGCACGATCATCGCTGAATGGTTTTGAGAATCCATATTCTTGGCCAGTTGAGTCGTAGTAGCTGATATTGGGCAGTTTCTCACTCATGCCGTAATATACAACCATAGCGTAGGCTTGTTTTGTGACGCGTTCAAGGTCATTAGCAGCCCCTGTTGATATGTGTCCCAAGAAAAGTTCTTCGGCTGCACGACCAGCGAGCAATGAGCATATATCATCGAGGATTGCTTGTGATGGAGTTATTTGTCGCTCTTCGGGGAGATACCATGCGGCACCAAGGGCTTTGCCTCGTGGCACAATTGTAACCTTGATTAGAGGATTAGCATATTTTAGATGCCATGACACTGTAGCATGACCGGCTTCGTGTATTGCAATCGCACGCTTTTCATCGTCGGTCGTAATCTTATTGCGTTTTTCCAATCCACCAATAATGCGGTCAACGGCATCAATAAAGTCTTGACGTTCAACCTTTGATTTATTGTGTCGGGCTGCAATAAGAGCAGCTTCGTTACATACATTGGCAATGTCGGCACCAGAGAACCCAGGTGTTTGACGAGCAAGCAAATCAACATCAACGCTATCATCGATTTTAATGTTGCGAAGGTGCACATTGAAAATTGCTACACGATCATTGAGGTCGGGTAGTTCAACATATATTTGACGGTCAAAACGACCTGCTCGCATAAGCGCTTTGTCAAGAATGTCGGCACGATTAGTTGCTGCAAGAATAATTACACCGCTATTAGTGCCAAAACCATCCATTTCGGTGAGGAGTTGGTTTAGCGTATTTTCACGTTCATCATTTCCTCCCATGCTTGGGCTTTTACCACGGGCACGTCCCACAGTATCAATCTCATCAATGAAGACGATACAAGGAGATTTCTCTTTTGCTTGACGGAATAGGTCGCGTACGCGTGATGCACCTACACCCACAAACATTTCGGTGAATTCCGACCCTGACATGTAGAAGAATGGCACATTAGCCTCGCCTGCAACAGCTTTTGCTAATAATGTTTTACCTGTTCCTGGAGGGCCTACGAGGAGCGCGCCTTTAGGAATTTTACCTCCAAGTTCGGTGTATCGTTGTGGGTTTTTGAGGAATTCGACAATTTCTTCAATTTCGGTTTTCGCTTCGGCCAATCCAGCAACATCATTGAAGTTTACTTTTACTGAATTGTTCTTGTCAAAGATTTGAGCTTTTGACTTGCCTACATTGAAGATGCCGGCGCCTCCTCCAGCTCCACCACCGCCCATGCGACGCATAATGAAAATCCAAAACACAACGAGCAATAATAACGGACCTATCGACCAAAGGATTTTGGATAGACTACTTTCTTGCTCTGTTTCATATTTGCCGGTATATATGCCTTCTTTCGACCAATGAGTGACCATGTCGGTCATTGAAATATAGTTGCAGTCGGTGTGAATGCGTGCCGCAGTAATGTTATTTTTATTTTGGGTATATTGCTTGTCAAAAATTTTTGCTGCCAACGAATCGTTTAGCACTCCCACTACTGTGTTGTCATCGGAGATAATGATGTTTGTGATACCATGATCAATGGTAGCATATTTAGTAAATTCTTGTAAAGTAACATCTTTATCTATTGTGTTACCCTCCTTGTTGAGGACATACATTCCACCCAAAAACAAGATAATGAGTGCATACATCCAAAAAATACTGAATTTGAATGTAGGTTTTTTAGTAGTTTTGTTGTTCGGTTTAAAATCTGCCATATAATAAATTTGTGTGTATGATTAGTCTAAATCGGGAACTTGAGTGATTTTAGCATCGCTCCACAATTCTTCAAGGTTGTAAAGTGTGCGGAATTCAGGAATAAATACATGCACAAGGGTGTGGCCATAGTCTATGACAATCCATTGAGAGTTTTGATATCCGTCGTAGTTATATGGTTTTATTCCGGCATGCTCAAGGAGATACTCGCGAATGCTATCGGCAATAGCACTCACTTGCATAGTTGATGAGCCTTCGCAAATGATAAAACGCTCGGTCGCAGCCGATTCAATGTGGCTTAAATCTACAATTGAAATGCCTTTACCTTTTCGTTCTTGAATCCCTTCGGTTATTAATTGGGTTATGTTGGTAGTTTCTGTCATTGATAAATATTGTATTTTTGAAAATTCTATGCAAAAGTAATTAAAAAACGCTATTTAAATGTTGTCAAATAGTTAAAGTTAATGATTATACTACTTTTACAACAAATAATGTGCCAAAAAGGTTATTTGTTATTCATATTTCATCGTTTGCGCCGGACTAATTTTTGAAACGATGTGAGAAGGAAGGATGAGAATGAGGCTTGAGATTGTAACTACTCCTATGTTTAATAATAAGATGTGTAGCCAATTAATCTCTACTGGCACAAAGTTCAAATAGTATGCTTCGGGGTCGAGAGGAATGATGTGAAAATAATATTGCAAATAAATAAATGCTAATGAGATAATATTTCCCAACAACATGCCTCGAAGCACAAGTCGTTGTGTCATATAAATAAACACTCGTTTAATTTGAGCATTTGTTGCACCAAGCGATTTCAATAACCCTATAGTTCTCACTCGTTCAAGGATGATTATGAATAAACATGAGATTAATGTAATGGCTGATACACACGACATTAATATTAATATTACAACAACATTCATGTCGAGTAAATCGAGCCAATTGAAATACATTGCTCCCGAATTATACACATTGCTTACTGAATATATTTTCTTGAGTTGTTGTGAATATACGGCTTGGTTAATAGCCGATTGAAGTTCATATGATTTGTTGTAAATATTATCATTGTCAAAGCCATTTATTTCAATAGAAGTACCCGATATTGAGTCGAGATTGGCAATGCGTTGTAGTGTTTTAAGCGGCGCATATGCAATGAGTTTGTCATATTCGCCAAAGTTACTGTTATAAATGCCTACGATGTTAAATTTGCGAGCACGAATATTTCCATCGCTAAAAAAATAAGTATTTACTCGATTCCCTAATGATAGATTTAAGGCCGATGCTGTCGTTGATGACACTACTATGTCATTTTTGCATGAATCGGAACTAAAATCGGGGAAAGTGCCCTCAACGAGATTCTCTTTTATAAAGGAATTGTTGCTTTTATTGTCAACACCTTTAAAAACTAACCCAATGAAATTCTCGTCGGTTTTAATTATACCAGGCTGTTTTAATGACAATGAAATTATTGCAGAATCACAGTTAGCAAGCGATGGAAGAATGACCTCTTTTAATGAATCGGTAAAAGAGATAGTGTGGTCAATCTCACCGGTTGTATAATCGGTAGCCGGATTGATGGTAATTTGAGACTCAAAACCAGTAACTTTTTCGCGTATTTGATTTTTAAATCCAAGAACAACCGACAATGTTAGAGCCATCACAATGATTGCAATGGCAACACCGGCAACTGCTATAATAGTGCTCGACGACGAAGTGTCGCGTTTAGTGCCTTTGAGTTGAAGTCGTCGGGCAATAAAGAGCGATATGTTCATTATATTGTTCGGCCAGGATATGCTTTCAATGCTTCAGCAAGCACTTTAAGGGCATTGGCAAGATCTTCTTTCTTGAGAACATATGCCACACGCACCTCATTGCGTCCCACACCCTCGCTTGTATAAAAGCCCGATGCTGGAGCCATAAATACTGTTTGTCCTTCGTATTCAAAGTCGCGAAGACACCATTCACAGAATTTGTCGGCATCATCAACAGGTAGTGATACAACTGTATAGAATGCTCCCATAGGAATAGGTGAGTAGCATCCTGGAATTTTATTTAATCCGTCGATGAGATATTTACGACGTTCAACATATTCGTTATAAGTCATCAACATATAGTCGGGACTCGCATCGATTGAAGCCTCTGCCACAATTTGCCCCAATAGCGGTGGACTCAAACGCGCTTGGCAGAATTTCATTACATTTTTCTTCAATTCTTGATGCTTGGTGATGATTGCACCAATGCGAATGCCACATTCGCTATATCGTTTAGATACAGAGTCAATCAATACTACTTGCTCCTCAATGCCTGGAAGGTGGAAGGCAGAGATGTATGGCGCTCCAGTGTAGCAAAATTCGCGATAAACCTCATCGGAGAATAGGAATAGGTCATATTTTTTTACGATGTCGCGAATTTGGTTCATCTCTTTTTGAGTGTAGAGATAACCAGTGGGATTGTTGGGGTTACAAATCAATATCCCCTTTGTGCGAGGAGTGATTAATGCCTCAAATTTTTCAACGGGTGGTAATGCAAAACCTTCGTCAATGCTTGATGGAACTGTGACAATTTTCGCTCCTGCCGAAATAGCAAATGCCATATAGTTGGCATATGCAGGCTCGGGTACGATAATTTCATCACCGGGGTCAAGGCATGCCATAAATGCAAATAGCACAGCTTCGCTACCACCAGTTGTCACGATGATGTCATCAACATCTACATCAATATTGAATCGTTTATAGTATGCGGCCAACTTCTGACGTAATGTCAACAATCCTTCCGAGGGACTATATTCAAGAGTTGTACGGTCAATATGTTTCAACACTTCTAATCCTTCTTGAGGAGAAGGAAGGTCGGGCTGACCAATGTTTAAGTGATATACTTTCACACCACGTTCCTTTGCTGCATTTGACAAAGGAACAAGCTTGCGAATAGGTGATGCGGGCATTATCTGTCCACGTTGAGATATACTTGGCATTTTATAAAAACGTTTTTATTCAATATTTAATAATTTGCAAAGATAATGTAAAACCACATAATATAAAAGCTAATCACAAATAAAACAATGCACAAAGATGTATTTAGATGATGTTGTGGTGTTTTTGTATGATTTTAATTGTGTCTGTTGTAAATTCTATTTGACTACGAAGTCTATCGATTTCTCGTTTGCCATATCGTAAATGCTCTAATCTTTACCATTATAAATGTTATAATTGTTGCAAATTCAATGGTTAAAAATAAGTGTGCGTTATTACTTTGTTGTGCGTGTTAAAGAGTGCTAATTATTGGGCGAAATAAATGTTTTTATATATTAATCAAAGTTATTTATATACGAAATGGGTTTTGTTTTTTGATTTTTTTACATAAATCTTTGTTGGTATAAACATTGTTTCATATTTTTGCTAAATTAAGTAACGATTTGATACTTTTAAGTGCATTTTATTGGCAAAAAACAACTTTTTGACCTGTTTTTATAAATCCTTTTTTAATTATCAAGTTGCATTTATAAGAAAATTCTAACATAACCAATATGAGCGGTTTCTACATCTATACAATGTGCGGTGGTTATAACAAGCGTGTTGCCACGAAGAGCTCTTTTGTTACATAACAACTACTCAATTTATTACACATTCAAGCCATAAATTAGGCAAAAGAATTGACCGAGGTGCTTTCTTTTTGTTTATAGCCAATTTAGGGTGAGAAGCGTAACCAAAATTTAAATGCAAAGTTGAGATATTACTGCATCTCCCTTTAACTAAAATTCAAGTATTTTTCAATTGACAAAATAAATTTAATATAATTCTTTAAATCCAATGAAAAGATTAAAAATTCTCATCATTTTCTTGGTAGCATTTAGTATATGCGCTACTGCTGCGCGACCCAAAATAATAGGGCATCGTGGTAGTGGTTGGGGGGTTGAAAACACCTCCGAAGCATTTATAAATGGAGCCAAAGAAGGTTACGACTGTCTTGAAACCGACATCAAAGTAACCAAAGATGGTAAATTTGTGTGTTGGCACAACGACGAGCTACACCTTTCTACCTCTTCAACTAAACCCAATATTGCATCTACAACTCTATCGGATTTGCAATCACACACTTTGACACAAACTAAGGGTGGTGTAACTTATACTGGTACGATTTGTACAATAGAGGAATATCTCGACATTTGTAGCGAGTATAATGTTATTCCTATCATCGAGCTCAAATGGGCTACTGGTATAAATAGTAATGACCAGTCCAATATGGACGAGCTTATGCAAATAATCTTCAACAAAGGATTTCGCAACAACTGCTACATCTTTACTTCGATGAAGCCTTGTTTGCAATATGTTAAGAATAACTATCCCGATGTGGAGACAATGTTACTCATTTATGCGTCAAGTTTTGACAGTAGTTTGGAATGGTGTATCGCTAATGATTGCCACATCGGTACAGAAGTAGGCTCAGGAGTCACTAAAGCCGGCGTGCAAAAATATCATGAAGCAGGGCTTTTAGTTAATGCTTGGACTATTGACTCAAAATCGACGTATGATACATATGCCAATTATGGTTGTGACTTTATTACTACCAACACCCTCCAAACAGATGATTTGCCAGCTGACGATGGTGATGATAATGAAGACAATGATCCTACAAAGGTAACATTCCAAACCGTATGGGAACGAAGTACCTCATTGGGCAATGCACCAAGTAATATACATGGCGAGAATGCTCAACAAGGTTCAGCTCATAATGGAGTTTTCTATGTAAATAACAGTGTAGAGAAAAAACTTCACATTTTCAGCAGTGGAGCACAATACCTTGGCAATATACCAGGTGGAGCAGGCTATGGTATTGATTGCGATGATGCAGGAAATGTCATTATTAGAGATGACAATACAACCGATGCAAATCGTAAATTTATTATATATCCTGCAGGGGCGAATGTCGCGAATCCAGGCACTCCTAAAAATATTTCTGTAACATTGCCTATTTCAGGTGAAACACATTTTATTAGTGCGTCGGGTAATGTGCTTGGTGCAAATGGGGGGTATATCTATATGTTCCCTAATGGTCAAACTTCGGTATGTGTCATTTCAATGGCAAATGGAGAGGTAAATAGTGTAACTCAACATGAGGATTTGTCATTGACCGGCTCTACAGCAGGTTATGTCATTCCGATGGAAAATAACCCCAATAGATGGATTTATCAAGTGCGTGGTAATGGTTATTATCTTTACAATAATGGCACAAGTTCAAAATATCAAGCCGAAACATCTTCTCTTGTAGCTCCAGCTCGTAACAGCACAGTTGGAGGTGAATATTTCAAATTAGGTGGTGAAGAATATTTCATTCACAATAGTGGTGAAAATTACAAAGGTGGTTTTACTGTACGCAATAGAACCACAGGCGAAGTTATCACAAGCATTGATCCCATCGGTACATTAGGCTATGAAGAAGGTGGTAACTATTCGGTTTCTAATTGGGTGAGAGCTGAAGCGATTGATAACTATAGTGCTTATATCTATCAATATTGTCCAGCCAATGGTATGGCAGTATATAAAATGTCAATACCTAATCCCAATAGTGGTAATGTTGACGAACCATTAGAAGATGCTGTATTTACATTAGAAACTGAATGGCAACGCGGCACAGCATTTGGCAATGCCCCAAGCAACATTGATGGAGATGATGCACGACAAGGCACAGCACACAATGGTATCATCTATGTAAATAACCGAGAAGAGAAAAAGCTTCATCTTTTTGGTAGTGATGCAACGTATTTAGGATCTATCCCCGGTGGGGCCGGTTATGGTTGTGATTGTGATGATGTAGGTAATATAATTATTCGCAATGAAAATAATGCAACAGTCAATCGTCAAGTTATTATTTATCCTGCTGGTGCAACTATTGAAAATCCTGGGACTCCCATTACCGTGGATATTACACTCCCTGCCGGATTTACTGGTAATGCTCACTTTGTTAGTGCTTCAGGAAATGTACTTGGTGGAGAAGGAGGATATATTTATATTTTTCCACAAATGAGTTCTAGTGGAATAAACTCGGTGTGTGTCGCAAAAATTGTTAATGGAGAGGTTGTGAATGTGACATCAATTGATGGGTTGTCAATGGCAACGACAGCTGCAGGTCATGTTACACCGATTGAGAATAATCCTCAAAAATTCCTATACCAGGAGCGTGGAAATGGTCACTATCTTTATAATAGTGGTTCTGATACTGAATATATTAAAGCTGGGAATGCAACTCAACCTAATTGTAATACTACTATTGGAGGCGAGTTTATAAAATTGGGAGGTCATGAAATATTTATACACAATAGTGGCTCGGCTTATAATGGTGGCTTTACTGTTCGCAATATGACTACAGGCGAAGTTATAGGAAGCATTGCTCCTATTGGAAATAATGGCACAAACAACATGTCTCGAGCAAATTGGTTAAGAGCAGAAGCTATTGATAATTATAGTTGTTATATTTATCAATATTGCCCTGCCAATGGGATGGCTGTATATAAACTCTCTACTCCGGCTCCTGTTGTTGATGATGAGGAAGATGAACCAACCCTTGAGGTTGATTTAGCTTTTGAAACGGTGTGGGAACGAAGCAATACTTTGGGTAATGCCCCAAGTGATATCAATACCGGAAGCTATGCAAGACAGGGTTCTGCTCACAATGGTATTTTCTATATAAATAATACAAAAGATAAGAAGCTCTATTTATATGGTAGTGATGCACAACCTTTAGGTTCTATCCCCGGTGGTGTAGGATATGGTTGTGATTGTGATGACTTTGGCAACGTAATTATCGCGAATGATGTAAATCACAGTAGTTCACCCGAGCGTAAATACATGATTTATCCTGCCGGTGTGACTGCTGAGAATTATGGAACTGCTAAAGAGATAACAATAACTTTACCTACTGCCGAACAAGCCGATTTTCTCACAGCATCGGGAAATGTTCTTGGTAGTGAAGGTGGGTATATTTATGTTTATCCTTGGAGAGAAACGGCTACTCCAAAATATGCATATATAATTCCGGTTGTAAATGGTCAAGTATCTGGTGAGATTATTGCTCGAACACTTTCGACTATGACACCGCAAGCGGGATCAATTGCTATTCCTGTGAATAATAATCCTAATAAGTTTTATTATCAGGCACGTAGCAATGGTACTTATTTATATGATAATGGTGTAAATTCATTACATTTGCCCGCTGGAAAAGCAACTCCAGATTGTAATTCAACTGGTGGAGCTGAATATTTTGAGTTTGCAGGAGAAAAATATTATATTCTCAATAGTGGTACAAACTATGCCGGAGGATTTACATTGCGAAATTTAACTACCGGTGAAAATGTAGTAGTAGTTGAACCTATTGGGAATAATGGTACTGGCAACTTGTCTCGTGCAAACTGGGTTAGAGCTGAGGTGGTAAATAATGACATTTGCTATATCTATCAATATTGCCCTGAAAATGGTATGGCAGTGTATAAATATTACAATAGAAATGCAATTCCTACCGATAATCTTGAATCGCTTGAATATCATTATGTATTGACAAATGTAGAAGGAGGTCAGCGTCAAGATGTCGAATTGATATGGACAGCCCCCGATGAAGTAGAGCCAGTCGGTTATAAGATTTATCGCAATGGTTCGCTTATAGCATCAATCAGTGGCACCGCATCAAGCTATACCGATGAGGGTGTGAGCGAAAATAATACCTATCGAGTTGTGCCTATCTTTGACGGAGCAACCGAAAATGCTGAACTTGGGTTGGAAGTAACAACTACCGAAATAACAACTATTCTTTATGCGCCAATCATTACTGAAACGCGTAGTTATAACGGTTACGCGATAGCTCAAATTTTCTTCAAGATGCCAAAATTGTCGAATGTAAAACCTACTTACTTCAATATCTATCGTGGAAAAGAGTTGCTTATTGGAGAGATTACCCAATTTAACTATATTGACGAAAATTTGCCACAAACCATCGATGCCCAAACCTATGAATATACTGTTGAGGCAGTATATGCCGGAGCAACCTATAACAACACTACTCGCAAGAGTGAGCCAAAATTGGTAGAGGTTACACCTCGCGACTGGGCTTTGGTGGGCTACAATATTGAAGAGGTTTATAATGTACCTATCAGTAGTATTGATGCATCAACTCTTCCTGGTTTATTTAGCAATGACGAGTATTATCGTCAGGGGTATTTCTATGATGGTCACTGGTATATCGCACAACGAGCCGATGGCGTGTATTCATCAAATGACGAATATGTCCCAGCCGATCCAAATACGACCGGTGGTGTGATAAAAATAAAGGCTACTGACAAAGCCGATGTATTGGCGGGTATGGTAAGCAAGCCTATCACTTATAGTCCATATGTATCGGTGGGTCTTGCAATGGACGATAAAGGGACAATCTTCGTTCGTAATAACGACATTAATAAATTGTCGGCTACAGCGCCATTAGATGGTAACCCCACCTCAATAGCTGGAATCAAAGATGGTTTTGGCCGTCGCATCACCGAAGGTTTGCTTTATGCTCGCAATACCATGGGCGAATATACTGCAGCACCAATAGAACTCGACCTCACTGCTTTGTGGCTCGATAATCGTTGGATTGATGAAATGTATTACAATGGAACAAAGAGTTATGGTCAAGTTGTCGGTCGAAGCGACTATTACTACATGTGGGGTGATGTGATGAGTGCCGAAGGTGGTTACTTGTTGCTTTCTCCATCATGGACTCGTACAGCATTTAAAGTGAAAATTGCCAATGGAGCATATGTGAGTCATGAAGTGATTCAATTTGAACCATATGACGACTTTAATGAATATACTGGTAAAACCGAGCACCACATAGTGGCAAGTGGTACCGAAAACTATGGATTCAAAATAGATGGTCGCGATGCTTGGATGTCTCAAATACGTTCAAATGGTTACTATGGTATTCATGATGATGAGGTGGGTGACGAACATTGGCACGCGATATTTGATGCCGATAGTCGCATTAATAACTCGGGTGGTACATCAATTGTAGCATTTGATGAAACATTCTTGATTACTCCTGCTTGTATGTATTCAAAGAATATTGGAGACTTTATTGTTACTCGTGGTACAAAAGAATCGGTCAATGTATCGGCTGCCGATGCCGAGTTGGCTCCACCTATGCCTGTTGCTCAATTTAAGCAAATTGACCGCAGTATAAACATCGCAACAAACTCAAATGGTAACTGGTTCCATGCCGAAATGGGTACTTATGTGAGTGCAAACGATCCTAACGCTGAATGTGTGTATATTTATCAATATGTGCCTGGTGTTCGTTTTGCAAAATATCGTTTGTATCCCGACGATCAAATGAAACCAATTACACCTACATTGAAAATTGTAACGGCTTATGATGAAGAAAAAACCGAGATTACTCACTTCAATGGTGTTTCAACATGGAAACGTCCTCAAGACTTTGGTATTGCTGCCGGTGCAAATGCTCATGCTAAAGTGAAGTCTTACACTTATGAGTTGCTCAATGACAAGGGTGAAGTGATTTATTCAGATGAGATTATTGATAACGATTATGCTAATCAAACACCTCCTACTGAAGCGTCAGATGACTTTGTGTATGAGTTCAAATTTGATGAAAATGCTAACGGAGATATTAAACACACTCTTGATTTCCAAACCTACACTGCGCGTGTGGCTGTGAATTATGAGATTGTGAATGAATCAGCGATTCGCCAATCAGAGTTTGGTTATGCTCGAGACAATAACGACTATCCTGCGAAACCTGCAAGAAACACTAATGTTGATGCGTTTGTTAAAAATGGTCTTGATGTTAGTTATTGGGTAAAGGACAGCAATGGAGAATGGATAGTGGAAACAAAAAAAGTTAATCGATATCGCATAGATTTAGATTTTAGCACTCCCGACTTCTCTGAAGAAGCAACTGTCGAGCCTGTTTCTTATTATACCATTAAAGCTGTTGTAAATAGATCAGCAAGTAATATCAAGGGCGACACTATCAACATCAATAATTTCCTATTACATCAAGGCATAGAAATTAAAGATGGTAAAATTTGTGCCAAAACAACTGAGACAAACCTCATTCCAGGCACATATGCTTTTGAGAGCTATATAAATGGCGGAGATAAAGCTCCATATTACACTTCTATCAATGCCGATGGCACTGGCAACTATAAAGCATCTATTGATGGGGGATCTTATCGCGATGTAGTATTGTCTTATTTTTATGATGCTCCTACTTCAGATGATGTTGTTGCTGTTGCATCTAATGGCGACGAAATAATAATCACAAATACTCCCGACAAATGGGAATTCCTCATCGAAGCACACTATGCAGCTCGCAACGCATACATCAACAAAAATGCAATAGTAGGTACTTCTACCGAAAGTTTGACTCCCACTGGCGTAGAGGTGGTTGGCGACAACAACAAATTTGCAGTGCAAATTTATCCTATCCCTGCCACGGTTTCAATCACTATAAAAGCTGATGACGCAATCAACTCTATTGTGATTTTCAATGAATCGGGTGTAGAGGTGATGAACATTGAGGGAGAAGGTGATAACATGACAGTGGTTGATATTGAAAATCTTCTTCCAGGTTATTACTTGGTGAAAGTAAATAACAATGTTCCGGTGAAGATTATCAAAAAATAATATATAACCTTGATTCAAGTTAATTTGGAGGCAACTATGCATGATTCGCATAGTTGCCTCCTCTTTTTGTTATAACATTGCCTATTTATGCTAATTTCTCTAATGTTCAGTGAGATACCTATTGTTGTTGAGCGATGCTTTAGTGTCATGTGAGATTGTTAATTAGATTGATTCTAAATAAATAATGTAAATTTCTTCTTAATTAGCGATTTTTTTTAGATATTTGTAGTCTCAAATTTATTGAACAATGAGATTATCGGAACTGAAGCCGGGTGAAACAGGCATAATCGTGAAGATTCTTGGTCATGGTGCTTTTCGTAAGCGTGTGATTGAGATGGGTTTTGTGAAAGGTCGCAAAATCACCGCCCTCATGAGTGCCCCCCTCAATGACCCGGTGAAATATACATTGATGGGCTATGAGGTGTCGCTACGATTGAGTGAAGCACATCTTGTAGAGATTATTCCCATTGCCGATGCCGACAAAGTAGCCGATATAACACACCTCGATGTGATAGATGATACCGACGAATATTCAGCACAATATAGAGGAATGCGTCACACTATTAATGTGGCACTTATTGGCAACCCCAACTGTGGCAAGACCTCATTGTTTAATATTGCAGCCGGCACTCACGAGCATGTGGGTAACTATAGCGGTGTGACGGTTGGAGCCAAAAAAAGCCAATTTGAGTATGGTGGGTATAAATTTAATATCGTTGACCTTCCAGGCACTTATTCGCTTTCGGCATATACTCCCGAGGAACTTTATGTGCGCCGTTACCTCAAAGATGAAATCCCCGATGTGATTATAAATGTAGTAGATGCGTCAAACCTTGAGCGCAACTTATATCTCACTACCGAGTTGATTGACATGGACCGAAGTATGGTCATTGCTTTGAATATGTATGATGAACTCCAACGCTCGGGTAGTGAACTTGATTATGCTATGCTTGGTAATATGATAGGTGTGCCTATCGTTCCCACAGTATCAAAATCGGGTGAGGGTATCAATCAACTTTTTGAAAAGGTGATTGAGGTGTATGAAGGACGAAACGAAACGGTGCGTCATATACATGTGAGTCTTGGAGGCGATATTGAGATGAGTGTGAGTCAGCTCAAAGATGAGTTGAAGAAAGACCGCCATGTGGGACAACACTTCTCGCCACGCTATCTTGCAATAAAATTGCTTGAACGAGATGGCGAGGTTGAAGATATGCTTAAAGTATCGCCCGACTTTGACCGACTTATCTCTCTGCGTAATCGAGAATTAAAACGCATAGAATTGTTGCGCCAAGAGGATGTAGCATCGTTGATTGCTAATCAAAAATATGGATTCATCGCAGGAGCATTGGCCGAAACGATGACCGAAAACGAGAAAGATGTAACTCGCAACACTCGCATTATTGACGCTTTTGTGACCAATCGCTTATTTGGATTTCCTATCTTTTTGCTCATAATGTTTGCTATCTTTTGGGCTACTTTTGAGGTGGGGTCATATCCTATGCATTGGATTGAGTTGGGTGTAAATTGGTTGTCATCGGCAATAGATGGCATTATGCCAGCTGGCCCATTAAAAGATTTAATTGTAGATGGAGTGATAGGAGGGGTAGGTGGTGTTATCGTATTCTTGCCTAATATCTTGATACTCTTTTTCTTTATATCCTTTATGGAGGACTCGGGATATATGGCTCGCGCAGCATTTATTATGGATAAATTGATGCATCGCATAGGGTTGCATGGAAAATCATTTATTCCATTAGTGATGGGCTTTGGGTGCAATGTGCCAGCTATTATTGCCTCGCGAGCAATTGAAAGCCGAAGCAGTCGTCTCATAACCATTTTGATTAATCCATTTATGTCGTGTTCGGCACGGCTGCCGATATATGTGTTGTTTGTGTCAACATTCTTCCGCGAATATGCTGCAATAGCATTCTTCTCAATGTATTTTTTGGGAATATTAGTGGCTATTGTTACAGCAAAGATGTTGCGCAAATTTTATTTCAAAGCCGATGAAACACCATTTGTGATGGAATTGCCACCATATCGTATGCCGTCACTCAAAATGTCGCTGAGTCATATGTGGAGCAAAGGGCAACAATACCTAAAGAAAATGGGTGGGATTATCTTATTTGCAAGTATAATTGTGTGGGCATTAAACTATTTCCCTATGCACAATGAAGTGGCCGATCAACAAGTGGAGATTACCAACGACGATGCAACAATAAATCCCGCAACCGACTCTTATCTTGAGATGATGGGAAAAGCCATTAATCCTGCTCTTGAGCCACTTGGATTCCATTGGCGAGCATCGGTGGCTGCGATTGCTGGATTGCCTGCAAAGGAAATTGTAGTGTCAACTCTTGGTGTTCTTTATGCCGACTATGGCGAAACAGAGGTTACTGATGCAACATTGTCGGCCCATCTCAAAGCACCTTCACCATCAACTGGCGAACCCGATTTTACCTACGCATCGGCATTGAGTTTTATGGTGTTTATACTCCTTTATTGCCCATGTATAGCTTCAATCACTGCGATAGTGAAAGAAACGGGTAGTTGGAAATATGGGGTATTTGCTGTGGTATATAACACAGCTGTGGCATGGTTGGCTGGATTTGTGATTTATCAAATAGCCTCGTTATTCTAACGTAACGACTGTGATGCCAGCACCTCCGAGTTGCACATGCTCATCGCGATAGGATTTTACTCCATTTACCGAGTCGAGATATTGGCGAATATATTGGCGCAATGCACCTGTGCCAGTGCCATGTAGAATTCTCACCTGTTTGATGCTGAATTGAATAGCATCGTCGATAAAATAGGTGATAGCTTGCACCGCTTCATCAACTCGCATACCACGCACATCTATCTCTTGCTTGAAATTAAGTTGGCGTTCACGTAATTTATCGGTAGTTGAGGCGCTTATAAACGATGCTTTTTTTGCTCCCGATTGTGCTTGTGCAATGGTGCGTTTCAATCGGTCGAGTTTTACCGTGGTTTTTAGCATACCAAATGCTACAAGAGCATTTTTGCCATTGATTTCCATAACAGTACCCACTGCCGATTGACCTTCCATTTTCACATTATCACCCACCGATATTGGTTCAATCTCTTTCTTTTTGGTTTGAACTTGCTTGTTTTTGCTTTTTGGGGCTTTTTTGAGTAAATGATGCTCATTATTATCGTTGCCCTCTTTGGCCAATTGCTTTTTCTCTTCTTGAAGACGGCGGCGAGCCTCGAGAGTGCGCTCTTTTTCGGCTTGAGCTTGCTTAATTTCATGAATAGTGCGCTCGATTGATGCGTTACTGCTGTCGAGGATGCGGCGAGCTTCATCGCGAGCTTCACTGATGATTTCACGGCGTTTTTCGCGCAATTGTGTCGCATCATTTTCATATTGTTCGAGCAGATGTTCGAGTTTTTTCTCTTTTTGGCGTATTGCAGTGCGCTTGTTTTCCCAATAGCGTTTGTCGCGAGTGATATCGAGTAGATATTTGTCGAGATTGATATAATCGCTGCCCACAATCTCCTCGGCATTGGCAATGATTTCGCTTGGCAAACCTATCTTTTTAGCAATCTCAACGGCAAATGAACTGCCCGGATTACCGATAGATAGTTTGAACTGTGGTTGCATCAAGTGGCGGTCATAGAGCATCGACCCATTAATAAGCCCAGGTGTGTCTTCGGCAAAATGTTTAAGGTTTTGATAGTGGGTTGTAATCACACCCCACATCTCCTTGTCGTTAAACACTTTTAGTATCGCTTGCGCTATGGCTCCACCTATTTGAGGTTCTGTGCCACCGCCAAACTCATCAATCAACACCAATGTTGATTTGCGACCTTTGGCCACAAAATGTTTCATGTTTTTGAGGTGAGAACTATATGTACTCAAATCATCTTCGAGCGATTGGTCATCACCTATGTCAATAAAAATATCATCAAAAATCCCTATGTGAGAGTTTTCATATAAGGGTGGCAATAATCCACATTGTGCCATATATTGCACCGTGCCTACAGTCTTGAGGCACACCGATTTACCTCCAGCGTTAGGCCCCGAAATGATTAACAATCGATTTTGAGGTGTGAGGGTTATATCGAGTGGCACAATCTCTTTCCCTTGTCGGGCAAGCGATTGTAATAATACGGGGTGGCATGCATGATACCACTCCATTTCGGGATTATCACTCAACGAGGGTAGTTCGCCACCTATTTCTTGAGCAAATAAGGCCTTGGCATGAATAAAGTCAAATTCACCCAGAATGGCATAACTCACAAGCATTTCATCAATGTGAGGACGCATCTCGTCGGCTACCGATGTGAGAATGCGAGTAATTTCACGTCGTTCATCCATCTGCAATTCGCGCACACGGTTGTTGGCTTCAACAATCTCGGCAGGCTCAATGAAAACTGTTTTCCCTGAAGCCGATTCGTCATGCACAATACCATTGATTTTGCGTTTATACATTGGCGATACAGGGATTACCAATCGTCCGTCGCGCACCGATGGGGTAGTGTCACCCTCGAGATACCCTTCTTTTGTAGCACGCGAAATCACACGGCGCATAGCAGCGTTGATTGTCCCAGTCATAGCCGACAATGCTCGGCGTATTTCGGCAAGTTCTGGCGACGCATTATCCTTCACATTGCCAAATCTATCTACTACACGGTCAATGGTTGATACGATATAAGGAAAAGCAATGAGCATGAGCGATAGTTGGTCAAGAACAGGATAGGGGCTTATGCCATCTTCATTGCGATGATGAGCAAAAAAAGTTGATATCCCGGCAATTGTAGCGAGCGATTGGCGTATGTGTAGCAAATCGGGGGCAGGGATAAAAGTCCCCGGCACACGCATATTTTTTAATAAAGCATTTACATCGTGAATATTTTCTAATGGCAATGTCTCATCACTAGCGATGATTATTTTCATCTCGCTTGTTGATGTTAGCAAGCGTTTTACCGTATCATAATCGGTCGAAAACGCCATTTCTTGGCAGTATTCTTTGCCAAGTGACGATGTACAACGATTTGCCACCATGTCACGCACAGCAGCAAAACCTATCTTCTTCTCAAAACTATCGGGATAAATCATAATGCAAAGTTACTACTATTTTTATGAATAAATGAAAATCAACAAAAAATATATAATTAACTTGCTATGTGATTGGGCGATTTTAGACAGACTGTCACAATTTATTTAGGCAACTATAACTTTGTTGGCACAATTTATTATGTAACTAGTTGATTCACATTGAATACCCCTCCGAATTGCGAAGTGCAATTCTCGTCCCTCCCTATTATCCCATATATAAACAAAATCTATTGCATGATAGATTTTATCGGTTGGAGGGTGTTGAAAAGGTATATATCTTTGCAATGTAAATCAAAACAAACGAATAACTAACAATAAAAAATATAATAATTATGGCTACAAAATTTTTCAAATGCAATCATTGCGGTAATGTAATAGTAAAAGTTGTTGATGCAGGTGTGCCTGTGATGTGCTGTGGCGAAAAGATGGTGGAACTTGTTCCTAACACTGTTGACGCAAGTGGCGAAAAACATCTTCCAGTGGTAACTGTTCTTGACAATAATAGTATAAAGGTTGAGGTGGGTAGTGTGCATCACCCAATGTTGCCCGAACATCATATCTCATTTGTGTATGTAGAAACCGAAAATGGTGGAATACAAGTAAACTTGAAAGATAAACCCGAAGCCGTGGTGTATCTTGGCGAAGAAAAAGCCGTAGCAGTGTATGAATACTGCAACCTACATGGCCTTTGGAAAACTGAATTGTAAATTAGAGGTATATATCGATGATGGGAGGTGTGTCGTGCGGGTGACACATCTCCCATTTATGTTTAATTGCCTCGGTCGTTGAGGTGGTTGTCCCAGAGATAATGTTTGGTTTCTTTAGCTATTAAGCCCGACAAGAGGAGCAGTGATATGAGGTTGGGTATAGCCATAAGAGCGTTCATGATATCAGAAATAGTCCACACAACCGATAGGTTGACTATTGCGCCAAAGAAAACGGCTATAATCCACACGATGCGATAAAGTTTAACATATTTCACACCGCTAAGGTATTCAACCGACTTTTCTCCATAATAGCACCATCCAAGAATCGTTGAAAAAGCAAAGGTGAATAGTGAAATGGTGAGCATGATGCTACCTCCAAAGGGTAGTTTGGCAAACGCGGCAGTGGTGAGAGTGCCACCCAATGAGGTGTCGATATCGGGGTATGCGATGATGCAACTCACTAAAACAATGCCAGTGAGTGCGCATATAATAACGGTGTCCCAAAATGTACCTGAAGCCGATACTAGCGCTTGTCGCACAGGGTTGCGTGTTTGAGCTGCTGCAGCAACAATAGGAGCCGAACCAAGTCCCGATTCGTTGGAGAATAGCCCACGAGCTATACCAAAACGCATTGCCACAATCATTGCCGAACCAAGAAATCCACCACCTACGGCCTCAGTAGAAAATGCCGAGTCGATGATGAGAGATATTGCAGCCGGTACATAATCAAAGTTTAGGATTAAAAGCCATAAACAGCCCACAATATAAAATATTGCCATGAGAGGCACTAATGTAGTGCATACTTTAGCAATTCCTTTAACGCCAAAAATAATTACAAGGGCAACAAGTGAGGCTATGATGATGCCACTGATGTGTGACGGAACTCCCCATGTGTCATTAACGAGAAGCGCGATAGAATTGGATTGCACCATATTGCCAATGCCAAGGGCAGCAACGGCAGTGAAGATGCAGAAAAGTATTGCCAACCATTTCATGTTCAAGCCGCGTTCAAGGGCATACATAGGACCTCCCGACATTTCGCCTTTGGTATTAGTTACTCGATATTTGATTGCGAGCAATCCTTCGGAATATTTAGTGGCAATGCCGAGCACACCTGTAAGCCAACACCAAAATACTGCTCCTGGTCCACCAAGAGATATTGCAGTAGCTACACCAATTATATTACCAGTCCCTATAGTGGCAGCTAAAGCTGTGGCGAGAGCCGCAAATTGGCTGACATCGCCTTTGGATTTGCTGTCGCTGTGAAGCGATATTTTAATGGCGGTAAATATTTTGCGTTGAGGGAAACGTAATCTAATAGTTAGATATATATGTGTGCCCAATAATAGTATTATCATTGGCCAACTCCATATAATTTCACTCATTGATTGTAAGATACTCTCAAATTGCTCCATGTGTGTAGTGAAAAATCTAAATATAAATACAAAGGTAGTAAATTATAACGATTTGTGTGGACAAGAGTGGCCAAAAAGTGAAATATATTATGTAACTTTGTATCATAGATAAATAAAGAGAAGAATTAACTATGTTTGAATATATAAAAGGAGAGTTGGCTGAATTAACGCCAACTTATGCTGTAATAGATTGTGGAGGTGTGGGATATATGCTTAATATCTCAGTGCCAACATATTCGGCGCTTGACGGATTGAAGAACGCAAAGTTGTTGGTACATGAGGCGATTAGAGAGGATGCCCATGTGTTGTATGGCTTTATAAATGAACAAGAACGCAGTTTGTTTAGGTTGCTGATAGGGGTGTCGGGTGTAGGAGCTAACACTGCTCGCATGATATTGTCGTCGATAGCTGCACCACAATTGGAGCAATTTATATTGTCGGGCGACCATGCTATGCTCAAAAAAGTGAAGGGAATAGGCTCAAAAACTGCCGAAAGAATAATTGTTGACCTTAAAGATAAAATAAAACCCACAGGAGATACGTTTATATTACAACCATCGGTGACTAATGAGGTGTATGAAGAAGCGTTAGCAGCATTGGTAATGCTCGGATTTAATCGCGTGCAGTCACATAAAGTGCTTAAGAAATTGTTTGATAATGAGCCTTCTATAGCTGTAGAAGTGGCTATTAAAAAGGCCTTATCGATGATGTAGCACGATGGTTGCAACGATATTGTTAAATGGGAAAAGTAGAAGGTAAGAAACGGAAAAAATATGGATTATTGTTGGGAATAGTAGCGATGCTGTTCTCTACATCTTTGTTTTATTCGGCTGCGCAATATTATAAGTCGGAGTTGAAAGCCCCATCGCCTTCTCAAACTGTGGCTCCAAAAGAGGAATCCACACAAAAAAAGCAACAAAAAGAGTTGCCTTATCCAATAAAACAGGCTGCTCCTCAAACATATGAAGAGCTTCTAACTCCTCAAGAAACCCCAATAGACCTTCGTCAACCCAAGAATATTGAGTCGCATGCCGAGTATGATCCTTTAACTCGCACATATGTGATTAGGACCAAAGTTGGTGATAGAGAAATTGTTACACCTTTTATCTTGTCGGAAAAACAATATAATGATTGGCAGGTGAGAGAGTCGATGCAGGATTATTATCGTCAACGCAATGCCGAGGCTCTTGAGCAGAGTGAGAAAAAACCTTTTAATATCTTCGACATGAATTTTGCTCTTGGCCCATTGGAAAAAATATTTGGACCGGGTGGCGTTCAGTTAAAGACACAGGGTTCGATAACGATTAATATGGGAGTGAAGTCAAATAAAACCGATAACCCATCATTGTCATTAGACTCGCGCAGAAAAACTTACTTTGACTTTGACCAAAAGATTCAAGCAAATATCACTGCTTCGGTGGGCGATCGCATGAAGTTTAATATGTCGTATAATACCGATGCGACATTTGATTTTGACTCAAAGAATATTAAACTCGCGTATGAAGGTAAAGAAGATGATATTGTAAAAAATATCGAAGCGGGTAATGTGAGCATGACTACTGGATCGTCGTTGATAAAAGGTAGCACCGCATTGTTTGGTGTTAAATCAAAACTACAATTTGGTAAATTCACTGCAACAGCTCTTGTGTCGCAACAAAACTCTGAATCAAAGACTGTGAATACTAAAGGCGGAGCTCAAACAACCGATTTTGAGGTTAATGCCGATGAGTATGATCAAAACCGTCACTATTTTTTGGCTCATTATTTCCGTGATAATTACGATAAATTTGCTTCAAAATTGCCATATGTGTCATCGGGCGTGAATATTACTCGCATTGAAGTGTGGGTGACAAATAAGAGTGGCAACTATAACCAATCGCGCAACTTGGTGGCATTTATGGACTTGGGTGAAAATCGCAGATTGGCCAATAATAATTGGGTACCAAATCATACATTTGATAATCCAGCCAATGCCTCTAATAATTTGTTGTCAACAATAAAAACTGAGTATCCCGATGCTCGTGATATCAATAAAGTTACACAAGCATTTGAACCACTTGCTGCATATGGCTTTGATGGTGGAAAGGACTATGAGAAAGTAGAAAGTGCACGATTGTTGTCGGAATCGGAATATACATTGAACTCAACTTTGGGGTATATTTCAATCAAAAGTGCATTGAATGCCGATGAGGTATTGGCTGTTGCTTATGAATATACCTATAACGGACAGGTGTATCAAGTAGGGGAGTTCTCGGGCGATGTGACTTCAACCGACAACTCGTTGTATTTGAAGATGCTTAAAAGTACTACTGTGGCGCCTAAATTGCCTATGTGGGACTTGATGATGAAAAACGTGTATTCGCTTGGTGCATATAAAATCCAAAAAGATAAGTTTAAACTCAATATTAAATATTTGAGTGATACAACAGGTACACAAATTAATTATTTACCTGTTCCGGGGCTTAATGACCAATCATTGTTGCAAGTGATGAATCTTGACCGCATTGACAATAATGAGCAGTCTAATCCCGATGGTTTCTTTGATTATATTGAGGGATATACAGTCTTGTCGGCTACTGGTCGAATTATTTTCCCTGTTGTAGAACCTTTTGGCTCTCATCTTGAATCAAAAATTAATAATCCTCAACTTGCCGAACAATATGTGTATAACGAGTTGTATGACTCAACATTAGTGATAGCAAGACAATTTGCCGACAAAAATAAGTTTATATTGTCGGGTGAATATCAAGCATCGGGTGGCTCACAAATACGATTAAATGCGATGAATGTGCCACGAGGTTCGGTAGTAGTAACTGCCGGAGGCGTAACACTTGTGGAAAATAGCGATTATACCGTCGATTATTCAATGGGTATTGTAACGATTACAAACCAAAGTATTATTGACTCGGGACAAAGTATCAGTGTATCGCTCGAAAATCAATCAATGTTTAGTACTCAACGCAAAACATTGTTAGGTCTTGATCTTCAATATCAATTCAATAAAGATTTTAATATTGGAGCAACATTGATGCATTTCTCGGAAAAAGCATTGACCGAGAAGGTTGGCATAGGCGATGAGGTAATAAACAACACAATATGGGGTGCTAATTTGTCGTACAACACCGAGTTTATGTGGTTGACAAATTTATTGAATAAAATTCCCACTGTAAATGCTACACAACCATCTAAATTTAGTTTGACTGGTGAATTTGCACAATTAGTTCCTCATCAACAAAAGTCGGGCTCAAATAAAGGAAGTTCATATGTAGATGACTTTGAATCATCGCAAACAGGGGTAGATTTACGTTCTCCTTATTCATGGTTCTTGGCTTCAACTCCATATGAGCAAGGCTCAAATGCGCTATTCCCCGAGGCTCAATTGGCTAATAATGTTGATTATGGCAAGAATCGTGCATTGTTGGCATGGTATTATATTGATAGAATGTTCACTCAACGTAACTCAACACTTGCACCTGGATATATTAAGAGCGATTTAGAGCAATTGTCAAATCCATATGTGCGTGAGGTTACATCGCGCGAGATTTTCCCTGGTAGAGAGTTGAACTATGGCGAGTCATCGATAATTCAAACGTTAAATCTATCGTTCTACCCAACCGAACGTGGTCCATACAACCTTGATGCTTCTAATATTGATGAAAATGGTAATTTATTGTTCCCAGAGAAACGTTGGGGTGGTATTATGCGTAAGATTGATAATACCAACTTTGAGCAATCCAACATTGAGTATCTCCAATTTTGGATGATGAACCCATTCCTTGATGAAAAAAATCCTAATTATGATGGTGGCGATTTGTATATCAACTTCGGTGAGTTGAGTGAAGATATCCTTCGAGATGGTTTGAAATCGTATGAAAATGGTATGCCTGTTGATGGCAATCAACAATATATGCAACCAACAGTGTGGGGTAAGGTATCAAGCCAAAATTCATTGACATATGCGTTTGACAATACGACTGGAGCTCGTCTTGCTCAAGACGTAGGTATTGACGGCTTGAGCAATGAAGAAGAATTTCAACACGAAACATATTCAAAATACCTTGACCAATTGCGACAAAAATTGTCGCCTACTGCAGTTGAACAAATGCAACTTGACAGATTCTCGCCATTTAATGACCCCGCTGGTGATAATTATCATTTCTTCCGTGGATATGACTACGATGAGGAGCGATTGTCAATTTTGGAACGATATAAACATTATAATGGTGTTGAAGGTAACTCGCTTTCTCCCGAAGATAGTAGCGAGCCGTTATATCAATCGTCAAGAAGTGTTCCCGATGTAGAGGATATTAATCAAGATAATACTCTAAATGAGTATGAACGATATTTCCAATATAAAGTTTCAATACGCCCCGAGGACTTGGTAGTAGGTAAAAACTATATTACTGATAAACAAGTATCAATGGTGAGAACTCGCGATGGGAAAGACCAAGAGGTTGAATGGTTTCAATTTAAAATTCCATTGAATGATTATGAACGCGTCGTAGGTTCTATTTCTGATTTCTCTACTATACGTTTTGCACGTATGTTTATGACAGGCTTTAAACAAGTGACTCACTTGCGCTTTGCAACATTGGAACTTGTGAGAGGAGAATGGCGTACATATGATTTCAACCTTAATAATCGTGGCGATGCTCCAGCCGAAGGTCAACTCGACATCTCGGTAGTGAATATTGAAGAGAATGCTGCTCGCCAACCAGTGAACTATGTGTTGCCTCCAGGGGTAACTCGTATTGTTGACCCTGGTCAATCGCAAATTACCCAACTCAATGAACAATCAATGATGATGAAGGTCGTTGGGTTGCAAGCAGGCGATGGTCGCGGTGTGTATCGTAACACCCAACTCGATTTGCGAAATTATAAAAAGTTGCAAATGTGGATTCACGCCGAAAAACTTATCGATGATGTGACAAATCTTCGTTCGGGCGAATTATCGGCATTCGTGCGTTTAGGTACCGATGTGAAGAGCAACTACTATGAATATGAAATACCATTGACTTTAACACCTGAAGGTAAATATAATACATATTCAACCTCTGACCAATATGCTGTTTGGCCTGCGTCAAACTTCCTTGACTTAAATCTACAAAGCCTTGTTGATTTGAAGAAAGAGCGCAATATGGCTAAAAATCAAGAGGGTAGCGGGGTAGGATATGGAACTCTATATACTGGTCGCGACCCCAATAATGAGAATAATCGCATGGCAGTGTTGGGTAACCCATCATTAAGTGATGTGAGAGTCATTTTGGTAGGTGTTCGCAACAATTCAAGTACCACCAAGGATGGTATTGTGTGGCTGAATGAATTGAAGGTTACCGATTTTGAAAATGGTGGTGGTTGGGCTGCAAAAGCCAATGCTACTCTTGGCGTGTCGGATGTAGCAACTGTTAATGTTGGCGCTCATATTGAAACTGCTGGTTTTGGTGGAGTGGATCAGTCGCTCAACTCGCGACGAATGGATGATTATGAGCAATATAATGTTGCTGTACAAGCCGATTTAGGTCGATTCCTCCCTGAAAAGGCTAAACTTAAAGCCCCTATCTATTATTCGGTAGCAAAGGAAAAAACATCTCCAAAATATAACCCTCTTGACCAAGATGTATTGCTCAATGATGCACTTGAGGCAACTACAACACAACACGAAAAAGATTCAATTGAAGGTTTTGCGATTGAACGAAACACAATAGAAAGTTTTAGTATCTCGGGGTTGAAATTTGATGTCCAAAGCAAAAATCCTATGCCTTGGGACCCTGCAAACTTTACATTGAATTTCTCTTTCAACAAACAAACAAAGATGGATCCTACTACCGAATATGAATATACCAATGACTATAGAGGTAGTTTCCAATATTCATATAGCCCATATGTGAAGGGTCTAAAACCATTCTCGTGGATTAAGAGCAAAAATAAAAATATCAAGTTCCTTAAAGATTGGGAATTGAATTATTTGCCTAATACAATTTCATTCCTCACCTCAATGTCGCGTTATTATTATGAACAACAAACGCGTAGTGAGGTTGATGTTATGTTCCAGTTGCCAGTGTCGGTGAGTAAAAATTTCTTATGGGATAGACAATTGGCTATAACTTGGAACTTGACAAAGCAATTAAGTCTTACATTTAATTCAAATACTGCAGCTCGTATTGAAGAACCTATAGGCGCTGTTAATCGCAAACTATTCCCAGATAGATATAAAGAGTGGAAAGATTCGGTGTGGCAAAATGTTCTTCAGATGGGTACTCCCTGGTCATATAATCAAACATTTACAGGGTCATACAAGTTGCCATTCAGTAAGATTCCTGTGCTTGATTTCATTACGGGTTCGGTAAGCTATAATGCTATTTATAAATGGGATCGTGGTGCACAAATTGAAGATGTGTATCTTGGAAATACCATTTCAAATCAAGCATCGTGGAACGCCGATGGTAGATTGAATTTTGAATCGTTGTATAAGAAAGTACCTTATCTCAAAGATGTTGAAAAAAGATTTAATTCAACGCGTAAAGTTGAGAAAAATAGAAAACCAAAGAAATTTGAACGCACCTATAAATTGCTTCAAGACACGTCATTAGTGATAAAGCATAATTTGCGTTCAAAGAAGGTTAAAGTTACGGCTAAAACGACCAAGAACGAGCCGTTTACAGTTAAAACTCGAACTATTGATGCAAATACCGTTGAGGTGCTCACCCGTGGTGACCAAAACATTAAATTTACGGTTACCGAAGTGATAAAGGAAGAACGCAATGCATGGAGAGAAATTGCCGATCATACAACAAGGCTATTGCTATTGGTGCGCAGTGCAAGTGTGCGTTATCGTAATACCCAATCAATGTCACTTCCGTTATTCTCGCCTGAAATAGGTAATGTATTTGGACAATCAAATAGCTATGGTCCTATGTCGCCGGGCCTTGATTTTGCATTTGGCTTTACCGATGAATCATATATTGATAGAGCTCTTGAGCGTGGATGGTTGCTTACTGACAACGGTCAAACATCTCCTGCGGTGTGGTCAAAGACCGATGAACTTAATGTAGAATTAAATCTTGAACCTATTCGTGGGTTGAAGATTCAATTAACTGGTAATCGCACCGATAATCGCACTAATCAAGTTCAGTTTATGTACGATGATATGCCTACATCTCGTGCTGGTAGCTTTACAATGACACATTGTGCTATTGCAACATCATTACGTAGTGCAGGCAATGCCGATAATGGATATTATAATGAATCGTTCAATACTTTCCTCGGAAATATTCCAGTAATTGCTCAACGATTTGAACAACAATATTACGGTAAGACTTATCCTTCTACTGGATTTATGCGTAATAATGTTCATGCGGGAAAACCATTTGACCCATCGGTAGGAACAGTGAGTCAAACAAGTAGTGATGTACTTATCCCATCATTCATGGCAGCTTACACAGGAAAGAATGCGTCAACAATGTATCTTGACTTGTTCCCTTCATTTGCATATGTTTTGCCCAACTGGCGTGTTACATACGATGGATTGTTGAAGATTGGTAATTTGAAAGATATTTTCAAAACATTTAAACTCACTCATGCATATCAGTGTACATATACTGTGGGTTCATTCTCTTCCTTCTTGAATTGGGTGAGCACCGATGGTGAATTTGGTTTTACATTAGATGAAATGACGGGAACTCCTATTCCTTCGTCACCTTATAATATTTCATCGGTATCTATCACTGAAAAATTTGCGCCACTTATTGGATTAAATGTTACGATGAAAAATGACTTGCAGTTAAACGCTGAATATCGCGATGGTCGCACATTGACACTTAACTCAAGTGCCGGACAAGTTGTAGAAGCAACCAATAAAGCTATTACAGTGGGGGCTGGATATAAGATTGTAGGATTTAATACAGTCTTGAAGATGAAGAAATCTACAGGTGTGAGCAATGACTTAACTCTTAATGCCGACTTTTCATTCCAAGAAAGTCAAGCGTTAATACGCAATATTGAGAACAATTACACTCAAGCAACTAATGGTACGCGTTCAATATCGTTTAACTTTACTGCAAATTATGTGATGAGTAAACGATTGACTATTGGAGCGTATGTGGATCATCAAGTGAATACTCCGCTTGTATCATCATCTTCATATCCTACTTCTAATAGTAGCTACGGTATATCGCTCAACCTCTCATTGGCACGATAAAGATACTGCAAAAAAAAACTGCAAAAAATCCCCCTAGTGCTTGCATAACTATCTGTGTTTATTTATATTTGCGAAAATTTCCATACCTTAAATTTGTTGATATGAAAAGACATTTTGTATTATTCATTGTATTCATTTTTAGTTGTGCATATCATTCAATTGCACAAAACAATTCTCGCAATATATCTGACAAATATATTAGTACTATTTCAGATAATGCTCAATTTATTGCCGATGATGGCGACATACTCACAGCCTTAACAATATTAACTGAGCTAAACACAAACCCACAATACTCCGGCAATAAGCAAATAGAAGCAGCAATGCGATATATTCTAAACAAATATAAGAAGCATGAATTTCTGCCAATTACCAAAATTTATGACACCAGTAATCGCACGATATTTCCATCTATCGACAATGACGGCAATTTAATTTATTCTGCTACAAATTCCGAGATTCTCATATACGACATTAAACAGGGGTGTTATCTTTCACCCATTAATATAAGAGATAACATCTTTGTGGAGTATGAATTATCGTTTGATGGAAACTATATATTGGCAAGTCAAGACAATGATTGTTTACTAATCAACCTTAACGACAAATCGATATTGACAAAGTTTGAGGCAAAAAAAATAGACGACTTGATAAAAGATCGTTATTCCCATCTTATATCTTATGCAACAATAAGCAATGACAATAAAATCGTAGCAACTCTTTCTGACCGATATTTATGCCTTTGGGATAGTTCAACAGGAAAAATAATTCATTTCATTGATACTCAAATCTCAAACTCTAATATATCGGCAAAGTTTAGTAACAACAACTCAAAACTTGTTATTTTTGGCAACAAAACAGCGTTATTAATCGACACCAATACAGGTGAAATCATCCAAACGATTAACACAGAGTACAAAATTAACACAGCTCTACTAAGTCTAGATGGGACTATTTTAATAATTTCATCAAACAATAAGATTATGACATATAAATGTAATACTGGTCAGATGATAAATTGTTTTGATTTTGGATTTACAGCCATTGATGCTTATTGTATCGACGAGCACCTCACTGCCTTAATTGGTAATGACAATAACATTTACACCATTTCAAATATCTTGAATTACCCTTATATTTCTACAATCACAAGTAAAACACCTATTACTAATAATAGCATCAGCATAGAATCTTTCAGTAAAAATGGTAAATACATTGTAAGCGACATATATACGCAAGACAATGATAAATATATGCAAGTGTGGGAATATCAAGACTCCACACCTCCTACATTTCAATACATAGACACCAATTCAAAGCACTTCATTGATAAAATGGAATATAATAATGATGGCTCTATGATATTGGCATTTTTCAAACCCAAATTAAACTTTAATAATGCATATCCTTCCGATCAATTTCACCAAATAATCAACCAATACAACCACGAGTGTAATGACATACACATTTACGACACAAAAACATTTGCACAAATATCATCCCTTACAGGGCACTCCAACAAAATAACCTCTGCTACATTCTTTAATGACAACAACCAAATTGCAAGCGGTTCATTAGATAGCACGATACGCATATGGGATACAAAAACACAAAAATGCACACAAACAATAAAACCTCATATTGGTGAAATAATAGATTTGGCAGTCAATCCTAAAAATAACCAAATAACAGCAATCACAGCAGAGAAAAAGCTCTCAATTATTGGCGTAGGCGGCACTTTGTATGGTGTCATACCAACTGATTCAGCTACACAAATAGCATATTCTCCCAATGGGAAACGAATCTATACTTCAGAAAACAACAAAATTGCCATTAGAAATGCCCAAAATGGAAAATTTATAAAATACGCATTAAATGCTTTGACATTTTGGGATATCAATCTCAGTAAAAATGGGCTATATGCCGTAACTACTAATAGACATAATACCTTGTTGCCCCACACCCCATATCAATACACCATCGAAATATGGGATCTTGACTCTGAGAAATTAGTTAACACAATTTGCCTCAATTCGAGCAATTATTGCCCATACATTGAAATAAGCGAAAAAGAAAAAACTTTAATTGTATCACACCACAAAGATGGTGGCGTTAGGGGTAAAAATATATTAGTGTATGACATTGCAAGTGGACAAATCCTCAACAAAACATGCATAAAAGATTTTTCGGTCAATGCCACTATGTCGCCCGATGGAGAAACAATTGTTATTGGAGCCTCTAATTTTTGTATATGGGACTATTCATCACCACAAACAATACTCAATAAATGTCAAGAAATCATCGGAAATCATAAATTATCAGCGAAAGAACGAAAGAAATATAATCTGGATTAATGAAAAATAGAATGGCTACCAATTGGTAGCCATTTTTACGTTATCTATCTTGTGGAGATACTATCCTCCATATTGAATTTTGCCATTTTCGTCCATATAATCTTCTAATCCTCGTTCATAGGCTGTCATAGCACGAAGGCTCATGCCCATGCTTGAGAAACCTCCATCGTGGAATAGATTTTGCATAGTAACCTTTTTAGTGAGGTCAGAGAACATAACAATACAATAGTCGGCACACTCATCGCCCGATGCATTTCCTAGTGGGGACATGCGATTGGCAAAGTCGTAAAGTTTGTCCATGTCTTTTATGCCCGCTCCAGCAGTGGTCATTGTAGGTGATTGAGAGATAGTATTTACACGCACATTGCTTTCTCGACCATAAATGTAGCCAAAACTACGTGCAATTGACTCTAATAAAGATTTAGCATCGGCCATATCGTTGTACCCAAAGAATGTGCGTTGTGCTGCTACATAACTTAATGCCAAAATGCTACCATACTCATTGATGGCGTCAAGTTTTTTTGCTGCTTGAATCATTTTGTGGAATGAAATTGCCGAAATATCGAGAGTTTTGCCAAGCATATCGTAGTCAAGGTCGTCATATGGACGTTTCTTGCGAACATTGGGTGACATGCCTATTGAATGTAATACAAAGTCAACTTTTCCTCCGAGTACCTCCATGGATCTTTTAAATACCATTTCAAGGTCTTCAACGCTTGTTGCGTCGGCTGGAATTATTTCGGCATTTAATTCTTCACCCAATTGATTAATTTGTCCCATTCTAATTGCCATTGGGGTGTTGCTTAATGTAATAGTTGCACCTTCTTCTACAGCTCTAACTGCAACTTTCCATGCAATACTTTTCTCGTCTAAAGCACCAAAGATGATGCCTCGTTTTCCTTTTAATAAATTATAACTCATAACTATTAAGTTTTGATTTCGATTGCAAAGATACGAAATATTTTTGGTAAACAACTATTAATTTGTTCTCTTTGCGATAAAAAGTGTCCTAAAAGTTGGATTGGATGGGGTAATAAGATTAATGTTGAATGAAACTTTATTGGTTTATATGTTTTGAATAAGTGAAATATTTGTTATCTTCGCAGTATAAATAATAGAATCAAATTATTAACAATTATACATACTAAAATGAAGAAAGTTTTATTAGCAATTTTATCAGTTGCATTTATTGCAGGAACAATGAATGCTGCTAATCCCAAATGGGAATTTCGTGGAGCTTGGATGCACACAATTAATCAAGGACAGTATGCCAAGCAAACAACTGAAGAAAACAAGGCATATTTGCGTAATCAACTTGATATTCTACAAAAAGCAGGTTGTAATGCAGTAATTTGGCAAGTGCGTCCATCGGCCGATGCTCTTTATTTTTCAAACTATGAGCCATGGAGCCGTTTCCTTTCGGGTAAAGCAGGTGTGGCACCTATCCCAATGTGGGATCCTTTGCAATTTATGATTGATGAGTGTCATGCTCGTGGTATGGAACTTCATGCATGGTTAAACCCTTATCGTGTGACAACTTCAGAACGCGAAGAACTTCCATTTAATCACATTTTCTATCAACATCCCGAAAGATTTGTAAGATATGGTTCTCAACTATATTTTGATCCAGGTTGGCCCGAAAATATTGATTTTATCTCTAAAGTAGTAAATGATATTGTTTCTCGCTACGATGTAGATGCAATTCACATGGACGACTATTTCTATCCATATCCTATTACAGGAGTTGATTTCCCCGATGATAATTCATATGCAGCCTATGGTAAAGGAATGGACCGTGGTGATTGGCGTCGTCAAAATTGTGATAAACTCATCGAAACTCTTCACAATACAATTGTTGCAGCTAAACCTTGGGTGCGTTTAGGTATTAGCCCATTTGGTATTTGGCGTAATAAGAAGTCGGATCCTCGTGGAAGTGATACAAATGGTCTTCAAAATTACGATGCGCTTTTTGCTGATGTTCTATTGTGGACTGAAAAAGGTTGGGTTGATTATATGATGCCTCAATTATATTGGGAGCGTGAACACAAACTTGCTTCACATGATATCTTAAATAAATGGTGGGCCGAAAACAATAATGGCCGTCACATGTATATAGGTCAATCGGTTAATCGTACAATGGATCGCACCGATCTTGAACCTTCAACCGAAGCAACACAATTACGTTCAAAAATTGAAATGTCGCGAGCATTCCCTGGGGGTATTCATGGTAATTGTTGGTGGCCTGGATATTCGGTGACACGCAACTATAAAGGTGTTGCAGATTCGCTTGCTAATGACTTGCAATCAACAATTGCTCTTGTTCCAAGCTACACTTGGATAAGTGAAGTTAAGCCTGAAGCTGTTTCAGGATTGAAATGTAAAAACGATAAATTGTCATGGAATACACCTGCTGTTGAGGGTAAAACTACCGATGTAGTGAAATGGGTAGTATATCAACTTAAAACAAATGATGTAGCTGGTGTTGAAAATGCCGAGAATATTGTTGCTGTTGTAAACACAAATGAATGTGCATTACCCGATGATGTCGAAGGTGATTGCTATTATGTAGTTACTGCTTTAAATCGTGCAAACAATGAATCTCCAGCATGCAAACCTATAAAGGTGAAAGCTGCAAAGAAATAAAAATATAATTTCGCAAAAAAATAATGGCGATGAGTTTTTACTCGTCGCCATTATTTTTATTATTCTTTTTCAGAAAGTTCCAACCAACGCATTTCTTTTTCATCAAGAATCTCTTTTAGTTCATTATAACGAGCCGACTTTTCTAAAATATCGGGTATCTCTTGACCACTATTAAACAACTTGTCAAGTGATTCTTTTTCGGTAGTCAATTCCTCTATATCAATGGCCAATTGCTCAAACTCTTTTCGCTCCTTGAATGTCATTTTGGCTTGACGTTCGGTTTTAGGTTTGTCATTAGTCTTTTCTTTGGGCTTGCTTGCTTCTTTATTTTCTTTGTCAAATTCATTTTTCCAATTGCGGTAATCGCTATAATTGCCTGGGAAGTCTTTAATAACGCCGTTCCCCTCAAAGACAAATAGGTGGTCAATAATATTGTCGAGAAAATATCGGTCGTGAGATATGACTATTAAGCAACCTTTGAAATTGCATAGATATTCTTCAAGAATGCCGAGGGTAACGATATCAAGGTCATTTGTAGGCTCATCGAGAATTAAAAAGTTAGGAGAACGCATTAACACCGCAGCAAGATGCAATCGGCATCGTTCACCGCCACTTAATGTGTGAATATACTTTTGTTGGTCGGCAGGCGAAAATAGGAAATGGTTGAGAAATTGCATTGGCGAATAGTGTACATCTCCATTTACAACAACATCTTCGGCAATCTCGGTAATTGCATCAATTACTTTTTTATTTTCATTAAATTCTATGCCATCTTGACTATAATATCCAAAGCGAACAGTTTCGCCAACGTTCCATTCGCCACAGTCGGCTGGAATTATACCTTGAAGCATTTTGATGAA
Source organism: Muribaculaceae bacterium (assembly GCA_045637505.1). Lineage (GTDB taxonomy): Bacteria > Bacteroidota > Bacteroidia > Bacteroidales > Muribaculaceae > RGIG4079. The sequence continues at coordinate 118,245 of JAZTZO010000041.1, forward strand.
AGTTGATTTGCCGGCTCCGTTATTTCCTATAATGCCAAGTTTTTCATATCGAGCAAATGTATATGTGAAATCATCAAGAATCAATTTATCTCCAAATTTCTTTGATATACCTTCGGCTTCAAAAATTTTAGAGCCAATATACGACGAATTGACGTCAAGATTAACATTCCTTTCGGTTAGGTCAACTTGAGAACGTTTTTTAAGTTCATAAAATGAATCAATTCGATATTTAGCTTTTCCAGCGCGAGCTTGAGGTTGGCGGCTCATCCATTCTTGTTCACGGCGCAAAGTGTTTTTTACTTTAGCAAGTTCGGCAGTCATTGCCTCGATGCGTTCTTTGCGACGACGAAGATAGTAATCGTAATTACCATTGTAGGAGTATATTTGCTTATTATCAATTTCAATGATTTTGTTACACACTCGGTCAAGGAAATATCGGTCGTGGGTAACCATTAAAAGAGTTATTCGTGAGCGAGTGAGATAATTTTCCAGCCATTCAATTATTTCAATATCAAGGTGGTTTGTTGGCTCGTCAAGTATAATTAAGTCGGGGTTCTCAAGAATAAGACGAGCTAAAGCTACGCGTTTGCGTTGACCTCCACTCAATGTGCTTATTTTAGCTGTTAAATCGGTTATTTTTAATTGAGTGAGAAGTTGTTTTAACTTGTCTTCATAGTCCCAGGCATTGGCATTATCCATGAGAGATATTGCACTGTTTATTTCATCAGCATCCCCATTGGTCAATGCATATTCATATTGGGCAATTATTTTGGCCGTTTGCGAGTTGTCTAAAAGACAACTATCTAGAACTGTTGCATCAGATGAGAACTCGGGCATTTGGTCAAGTATCCCAACACGAAGATCGCTACGGAATGTAATTTTGCCCTCATCGGCAGTTTCTTTGCCTGAAATTATTTTCAATAATGTGCTTTTGCCGGTTCCATTCTTTGCAATGATACCTATTTTATCACCTTCGTTTACGCCAAAGGTTATTGATTCAAACAAAATGCGGTCGCCATAACTTTTTGTGAGGTCTTCTATTTGTAAGAAACTTGCCATAATATCTTAAATGTTTATGCAAAGGTAAGAATTTTGAACAATTTAGAGAAAGAAATAGACAATCAATGAAATTGATTGTCTATTTAAAACAGGTATTTAATAATTATAATAGCTATTAGAATATTATTGTCTGTGTACTATATGTAAACTTAATTGTTGCCTTATCTAAATGTAGTTTTGCCATGACAGGTGTTTCTACATATGGCACTATATCTTTAATATATATAGCCCCTGAAGTTGAGATTGTCTCACTATTAACGCTGACAGGAACAATGACAAATTCCTCATCTTCGGGAGTGATGTTTTCTTTTTTCGACATGTTTATAATATATGACCTCATGTCAGAGAACTTGTAACATCTGGTTTCGTTATTATATACAGCATAAAAAGATGATTCATTGTCGGTAACCTCGCTATTTGCAAAGAAATCATTAAGTTTTGTTTTTTGAATCAATAGCACATATGGAGGAGGGGTGATGTTGTAGTTATTTTTTATTTTTGACACGGGAATTTGGAATGTAAGAGAATTTATTACAGCCAAGTTACCGCTATTAACCTTATATGCTTCAATGATTTCTTTTGTTGGGAAGTTAATTGTTACATTAGTTCCAGTTGGAGCAACAAGTATATTGTCTCCATTTTGAATCATCGTCTTAAGGTCATCAGATATGTTGTATATGATATTGTTGTTGGTGATGATTTCGGGAGTGACAGCAAAGTAGTTGCCTACTTTAAGATATGTTGAGTCTTTGCCCGTATCTTCCATTTTTACGGTTCGGTGGTAATATAATTTCACTTGAGAGTTGGAAATTTTCATAATTCTACCACTACCAAACGAGTTGGCGATATATATACCAGGGAAAAATTGGGCAAATTGAGTTGGGTCGGAGTAAATTTCGGGTGACTCTTTGTATTTATTGAAAAATTCGCGACCTAAATCAATCGGTAAATCAATAGTGATAGTTCTAAATGGTAGCTTTTTGAGGGAATCGCTTGCGGCTAATGCATTAGCCGAATATGAGGTTGAACCTAAAAGGTCTAATTCAGAGTAATATCCTTTAGGGTCAAAGTTGCTATAAATAGGAGAGGGTAACTGCTTGTTTAGTCGATAAACTTTTAGCCCCATAGGTGCGATAGAGTCACCTATATATCCACCATTAGGTATTTGAAGAAGTAGTTTTATTGAGTCAATGTTATTGGCATTAATACCTATCGTGTCAAATTTGTCGGCTGGCATGAATTGGGTTACTACATCCGATGTTAAGTAACCAAATCCTTGTGCATTAATCTTGCCAAGTAATTGTGTTAGTGTGCGCGATTGTATTTTCTCACTATATATGGTACTACCATCTACGGTGAATGAAGAGTCAACTATAATCTCGACTTCTTCTTGTGTTATCGATGTTCCTATAGTAGAACTATCTTCGCAACTAAATAAAGCAATAGCAGCAATTACAACGAAGATTTTCGATATGATTTTCATATTAAAAGGAATTATATAATTAATTATCCTTAAAGAGATTTGTAGAATTCGGCATAAGCATCAATATAGCTTTCTTCTCCAGGGTATTCCATAAATGGTTTACCTAACGATTTAGCATATTCAACCAATTCGGGGTTGACCGATTGTGATGCTTGGATTACGCCATCAGAATATTTGATAGCTAATTTGTTTAATGTTAGGTAGTCAACAGGGCCGTTGATTAACTCAAGGTCTTCTTCTGCAAAACCATCCATTTTCATTTTTTCAAAGAAACGCTCGTTAAGAGTGCCTTCAAAGTTTTCATCAAATAATGCATATACAACTTTAGCATCGCTAAAAGAAGGATCTTCTTGATAATATTTCTTGATATAGATAGGAGCTAAAGCCGAAATCCATCCCGAACAATGAACAATTGAAGGAACCCAACGTAGTTTTTTTACAGTTTCAACAACACCTCTAACGTAGAACATAATACGTTCATCGTTTTCTTCAGGATATTGTCGTGTTTCAAGATCGGTTGCTACATGGTGTTGGAAATAGTCTTCATTGTCGATGAAGTAAATCTGCATTCGAGCAGGTTGCAATGTCGCAACTTTGATAATTAAAGGATGATCAGTGTCGTCAATTATTAAGTTCATCCCAGAAAGTCGTATAACTTCGTGAAGCTGATTTCTACGTTCATTTATACAACCATATTTTGGCATAAATGTGCGCACTTCAAACCCTTTTTCTTGAATGCCATGTGGAATATTTTTTCCGAGTTCCGACATAGGAGTTGAGGGTAGATAGGGGGTTATTTCTTCCGAAATATATAAAACTTTATTATCCATAAATTTAAGTTATGTCTTTGACTTGAATTATTTTTATTTTGCAAAGATAGCACTTTTTTTTGGAATAAATGGGATTATAGCCTTTTCAACTGCTTTTTATTATTAATAATTTACTTTCTTTTGTTAATTTAGATAATGAATACTAAAAATTGCACTGAATTCTTTTTTTTGCCGTATCGTTGTGCTAACTTTGCAGTGAATTTTGTATAGAAAACAGTTATGAAAAAGATATCATTAATTTTAGTCGTATTATTGAGCTCTATATTTAGTATGTCGGCTCAAAAACCTATCAAGTGGCGCTCTAATGTGAAAATGACAAGCGAAACAGAGGGCGTGGTAACTATCAAAGCAATAATAGAGCCAGGATGGCATTTATATGGTATGCAAATTCCGACGGGAGGCCCTAAAGCAACAAAGATTGATTTGACTTCATCGGAAGGTGTGAAGTTTATAGGAAATATTACTCCATCTATTGCCCCTAAAAAAGTTTACGATAAAACTTTTGACTTGAATTTGAATTGGTGGGATCAAAATGTAACTTTTACTCAAAAATTTAAGGTGGCATCTAAAAATGGCGCCAAGATTGTTGGTGTAATTTCATATATGGGGTGTAATGACCAAACATGTTCACCTCCATCTACTCAATCTATAAACATTGTTGTGCCATCATTCAAGAAATAAAATAAATGAAGAGAACTTTTTTTTCTATTGCTATTTTAGTGTTGACCTTTATCGGTGCGTTTTCTCAAGTTAAAACACCAATAAAGTGGAATAATAAAGTGGAAATGACCTCTGCTAAAGAGGGCGATTTCGTTTTTGTTGTAACGGTCGACCAAGGTTGGCATTTGTATGGTTTTAATCTTCCTGAAGGAGGCCCTAAATCAACAAATATTATTTTTGATAAAAACGACAATGTGGAGTTGATAGGTTCAATTGTTCCATCAATCCCTCCTACAGAAAAAGTCGATCCTATATTTTCATTGCAATTGTCGTGGTGGGATTCAAATGTGACTTTTAAACAAAAATTTAGAATCAAAGAAGATGTAAAAACTACGATTACTGGTCGCATTGAATTCCAAGGTTGTAATAATGAATCATGTATAGCTCCAACAAAAGAGGTATTCTCATTAGAGGTAGGTTCGGGACAAGCAAATACTTCGCCTACAGTTGATTCAGTCGTTGTTCAACAACCACAAATGATTCTTCCTCAACAAAATCAGTTAAACTCCAAAAACAATGCCGAAAATTCATGGTGGGCACCTGTTGATGTGCCTGCTGAAGATGAATCGGAGCAACCTTCAACCAATTCTCCTTGGTGGATGATATTTATTTATGGTTTCTTTGGAGGGTTAGCTGCATTGATTACTCCATGTGTGTGGCCTCTTATCCCGATGACCGTAAGCTTCTTTTTGAAAAAGAATAAATCAAAAGCTAAATCAATTCAAGACGCAATGACCTATGGCGTTGCAATTATCGTGATATATCTAATCTTGGGATTGGCTATTACTGTTATATTTGGAGCAGGTAAGTTAAACGAATTGGCTACAAGCGCACTTTTTAATATTATATTTTTCGTGTTGCTTGTTGTGTTTGGTATTTCATTCCTTGGCGCATTTGATATCAAACTACCTTCCAAATGGTCAAATGCTATCGATGGCAAAGCTGAGCAAACGACTGGCTTTATTAGTATATTCTTTATGGCCTTTACATTGGCATTGGTATCGTTCTCATGTACAGGTCCATTGATTGGAACACTATTAGTTGAAGCAGCTTCAATAGGAGATATTTCTGGCCCCGCAATTGGTATGGCTGGCTTTGCTGTAGCATTAGCTATTCCTTTCACATTATTTGCGATTTTCCCATCTATGCTCAAGAGTATGCCCAAATCGGGTGGATGGCTAAATTCGGTTAAGGTAGTGCTTGGTTTCTTGGAATTGGCTTTAGCCCTAAAATTCTTATCTGTAGCCGACTTGTGTGAAGGCTGGGGTATTCTCGATCGTGAAGTATTCTTGGTGTTGTGGATTGTAATATTTGCAATGTTAGGTTTTTATTTATTGGGTAAATTAAAATTTGCTCATGATGCCGATTTGCAATATGTATCAGTTCCTCGATTGTTTTTAGCGATTGCATCATTTGCATTTGTCATATATATGATTCCTGGATTATGGGGAGCCCCATTGAAAAGTATTAGTGCGTTTGCTCCTCCATTGAGTACCCAAGATTTTAATCTATATGGTGGAGGCTTTAAGGAATTTGACGATTATGATGCAGGAATGAAATATGCCGAAGAAAATAATATGCCAGTATTGATTGACTTTACCGGACACGGATGTGTTAATTGTCGCAAGATGGAAAGTGCAGTGTTTGATACTGAACGCATACACAAGGTAATAAATGAAAATTATGTATTGATAAAACTCGTTGTTGACGACAAGGCCGATTTAGATTCAGCTTATACTATTAATGAAAATGGTAAAACAAAACTAATTGAAACCGTTGGCGATAAATGGTCATATTTGCAACAACACAAATTCCAAACAAGCACTCAACCCTATTATGTAGTGCTTGATAACAATGGCAACCCATTGATGAACTCGAGAGGATACGACCCAGCCGAGAGTGTTGATGCATTTGAAGCATGGCTTATTGATGGCGTTGAAGAATACAACAAAAATAAAAAGTAATGTCTCACACACGAGAGGAAAAGATTGAAGCATTAGGGCGTATTATAGATACTCTTGACGAGTTGAGAGTAAAATGCCCTTGGGATAGAAAGCAAACAAACGAAAGCCTTCGCCCCAACACAATCGAGGAAGTATATGAATTGTGTGATGCTTTGATTGGCAACGATGTTCCCAATATAAAGAAAGAACTTGGCGATGTATTGTTGCATGTGCTATTTTATGCTAAAATAGCCGATGAACAAGGACAATTTGATATTGCCGATGTTGCCGATGCTCTTAACGCAAAACTTATATTTCGACACCCACATGTATTTGGCGCTGTAAATGTCAAAGATGCACACGATGTGGAGCAAAATTGGGAGCAGATAAAGCTTAAAGAAAAAGGAGGAAATAAGACTGTCTTGGCTGGAGTGCCAACAGCCTTGCCCTCAATGATTAAAGCCAATCGCATCCAAGAAAAGGCTGCAAATGTTGGTTTTGATTGGGAAGAACCTAGCCAAGTATGGGATAAAGTCAAGGAAGAGATTGAAGAATTGTCTCATGAACTGGGGCATATGGATAAGGCAAAGATGGAAGAAGAAATGGGTGATGTGTTTTTTAGTCTCATAAATGCTTCTCGTCTTTATGGTATCGATCCCGAAAATGCTCTTGAGAAAACAAACAAAAAGTTTATAAATCGCTTTAATTATTTAGAGACCAAAGTCGCAAATCTTGGAAAGAGTCTGAAAGAGATGACTCTTGAAGAGATGGATGAGATTTGGAATGAAGCAAAGTCGTTAGAGCGTAAATAATATTGGGGTTGTGATTCTTTGCATTACAGAGAAACCAAGTGTGGCAAAAGACATTGCCTCCATATTAGGGGCAAATGTGCGTCGTGATGGCTATTATGAAGGCGGTGATTATAAAGTCACATGGACCTATGGACATCTATGCACATTGAAAGAACCAGCCGATTATACCGACCTATGGAAACGATGGTCGCTTGGTGCATTGCCCATGATTCCACCTAAATTTGGCATTAAATTAATCGAACAAGATAGCATTATTAGGCAATTTAAAGTTATTGAATCGTTGATTGCCGAAGCATCTCAAGTTATAAACTGTGGTGACGCTGGACAAGAAGGTGAGTTGATACAACGCTGGGTAATGCAAAAAGCTAATTGTCATTGCCCCGTGAGTCGTCTATGGATTTCTTCTCTTACCGATGAGTCCATTAAAGAAGGATTTCAGTCATTGAAACCTCAACAAGAGTTTGATAATCTTTATTTTGCTGGATTGTCAAGAGCTATTGGTGATTGGGTATTGGGTATGAACGCTACTCGTTTGTATTCATTGAAATATTCAGTGCCGGGCAAGGTGTTGTCAATAGGACGAGTGCAAACTCCCACATTGGCATTGATAGTTCAGCGACATCACGAAATAGTTAATTTCGTTCCCGAAGATTTTTGGGAGCTGAAAACTTCATATCGTGAAGTGGTGTTTAATGCAACCTCAGGGCGTTTTAAATCGCCCGAAGAGGCCACCGAAGCATTAAATAAAATCAAAGATGCACTATTTGTTGTTAAAGAGGTCACTGAAAAGAAAGGAAAAGAGTCTCCTCAACGACTGTTTGACCTCACTTCGTTGCAGGTTGAATGCAATAAGCGATGGGGCTGGACTGCCGATGACACATTGCGTCTAATTCAATCGCTGTATGAAAAGAAAGTAACTACATATCCTCGTGTAGATACAACTTACTTAAGTGATGATATTTATCCTAAAGTTCCCGATATTTTAAAGCGTATGACTCCATACGCTAATCTCACAGCCTCTATACTTGAGAAAAAATTGCCAAAGAGCAAGAAGGTGTTTGATAATTCAAAGGTGACCGACCACCATGCAATTATTCCCACAGGGCAAGCACCGAGCTCTTTAGTTGGAGATGAGCGAAAACTATATCATTTAATTGCGTTACGCTTTATATCGGCCTTCTATCCCGATTGTGAGTTTTTGACAACTACAGTAATAGGCGATGCTGGAGGTGTGGGTTTTAAGGCTACGGGGAAAGTTATAGTCGAGCCCGGGTGGAGAATTGTTTATGAGTCAGATAAATCATCGGCCGAAGAACAAAGTGAGGATAAAATTTTGCCACCATTTACTGTTGGCGAAAGTGGTACTCACGAACCTTCATTGTTAAAAAAAATGACACAACCCCCCAAGTACTATACCGAAGGTACATTATTGCGCGCTATGGAATCGGCGGGTAAAACTGTCGATGATGAGGAGTTGCGCGATGCAATGAAAGAAAATGGGATAGGGCGTCCGTCAACTCGTGCAGCGATAATTGAGACTTTATTTAAACGACGATACATTTATCGAGAACGCAAAAATATAATGGCGTCACAAGCTGGTATCGATTTGATTGCTACAATTAACGACGAATTGCTCAAAAGTGCAAAATTAACTGGCCTTTGGGAGAATAAACTACGCCGAATTGAGCGTGGTGAATATAAGGCTGCTGATTTTATAACCGAGCTAAAATCAATGGTTGAGGAAATTGTGATAAATGTGCTCAGCGATAATTCGTCAAGAAAAATTGAAATCATTGAAGAAGAGAAAAAAACATCAAAAGCCAAATCTAAATCACAGGGCGAACGAAAACGAATTACAAAGTTTGAGCAAATCCCATGTCCAAAATGTGGCAAGGGGCATATATTGAAAGGTCGCACAGCCATTGGTTGTAGTGAGTATAAAAATGGATGTGACTTGAAATTGCCGTTTGAGCAATATCCCGAAACTCTCACTCCATCAAAACTTAATAAGTTAATCAACAATAAATAGCCTCATTATGGATGAATATTTCCCAGTTTTAAATGCACATGGGGAGGTGATAGGAAAAGCAACTCGTAAAGAATGTCATTCGGGTTTAATGTTGCTTCATCCGGTTGTGCATCTACACATCTTGCGACAAAAAGAGTATATATATCTACAAAAACGCTCTTTAAATAAAGATATTCAGCCGGGTAAATGGGATACAGCAGTTGGTGGACATGTTGATTATGGTGAAACAATAGATGATGCATTACATCGCGAGGCTCGTGAAGAATTAGGCTTAATCGATATTTGCCCTAAGAAATTGGTAAGCTATAATTTTCAGTCCGAGGTTGAACAAGAACAAGTAAATGTGTATTATATAGAAGTAGGCGATGATTTTGCCCCAACGATTGACCCCATAGAGATAGATGATGCTCGATTTTGGCATTTTGATGAAATCGAAGGAGCGATGGGGAAAGGAATTCTTACTCCTAATTTTGAAAAAGAATTCATTCGCATAAAACCTCTTATAAAATGAACATTATATTACAATATGTCATTATAGCGTTATTGATTATTGTTGCTATAATTTACTTTATAAAAAAAGGAAAGAATGGCGAAGGAAATTTAAATTGTGATGAAAAGTGCTCTCAATGTGATTTATATAAGCATTGTAAGTCAAAAAAATAAAATTTCGTAAAATAAGAATGTGAAAATATTTGTGTGAATAAAGATTTTGTTGTATCTTTGCACACGTAAATCGCAAAGGGTTCCTTGGATGAGTGGCTTAGTCAGCGGTCTGCAAAACCGTGTACGGCGGTTCGAATCCGCCAGGAACCTCAAAAGACAGAGTTTCATTTGAAACTCTGTCTTTTTTTTAGCCTATGTGAAGGATAAAACTTCTAATATTGTGATAGCCGAAAATAGTGGGTAACAGATTTCTATGCTAAACGATTATTGGGGAGAGAGTAATTCAAGTTGATTTTGAGAGAGAATAAAAAGTAATGGCCACCTAATTAGGTAGCCATTGTTTATGTTGTAAATAAAGGTTTTGATTGGGCCATTGTGTGTGGTTGGCCTCGTGTCTAAATATGTAGATTAAGATATTGGAATTAATTTCGTTGTGTGATTATTATGCGTCAAAATTACGCAAAGGTATTCATTTGTGCAATTAATATGTGTAAAAATTACACAATTAACTAAATTTTAACATTGCATACATTTATCGAATGGGATAAGGACCAAATATTCTATAAAATAGTAGAGTGGGTGTGATATGAGAGAAACTTGAAAAATAAAAAGAAGAGAGATAGATTGCTTTATAAAGCGACAGCACTCGACCAATCTACCAATTTGTCCGCTGAACAATCTATCATAGGTGGTAGCCTCTCTTCTACTAACAAAGGTAGTGATAATGTTGTGTTTGAGCAAGCCAATGTCAATTATTTTTTGTATCGCATTGGTGTATAGAGTCAACAAAAAAAGGACGCAAACTAGCGAGTTATGGAAATTAAAAAATCCCTTCTCCCTACGTCCGAAACGTACTCTAGAGCAATCCTTTCTGGTGCAAAGATACCAAAAATGTTTGCCCCCACAAATAATAGAAAGGAAAAATCTTCTAATGAGGTGACAGAAAATGGTACTAAATTTTCTTTACGCGTTGGTGGTGTGTTATATCCACAAGGGGATGACTATGATGGCACTCGCAAGAAGTATAACGACAAGGTGAAATCGTTTGGCTACAAAATGCGTGAGGGGTATCAAGACTCAATTTAAGAGTATTGAAAAGAAAAGACCCTCGAGATGTCAAAGGTCTTTTCATATCGTTCTTTTCTAAATTTATTAGATACCAAGATCTTTTTTGATAAGAGCAATTTTTGCATCAGCATCGGCAATTGCTTTATCATATTCAGCTCCATTTTCCATTTTGCCCTTAGCTTCAACATAGAATTTAATCTTAGGTTCAGTACCTGATGGGCGAACTGAAATTTTAGTTCCGTCTTCGGTGAAGAATTGAAGAACATTTGATGTTGTAGGCATATCCATTTTCTCTACTTTGCCTGCTTTAACATCAGTAAGGTTGAGAGAGTCGTAGTCTTTGATGAGAATTACTTCGCTACCACCAAGAGATTTAGGAGGATTGCTGCGGAAGTTTTTCATCATTGCAACGATTTCTTCAGCACCACTCTTTCCTTGGCGAACAACCGAGATGCCTTCTTCACGAGAGAAACCATATTTAATATATATGTCTTGTAACATTTGGAGGAAGTCCAATCCCTTGTCTTTAGCCCATGCAGCAGCTTCGGCCATTAGTGACACGGCTGAAACAGCATCTTTGTCACGAGCAAATTCTTCAGCGAGGAAACCATAACTTTCTTCTGCGCCACCAAGGTAGCGATTTACTCCTTCGTTTTCGCGAATAACCGATGCAATCCATTTGAATCCTGTGTAGCAGTCATACATTTTGATGTTATTAGCATCGGCAATAGCCTTAATCGTTTCAGTTGTTACAATAGTTTTAACAATATATTCTTTACCAGTGATGCGACCAAGTTCGGTGTTACGAGTCATCAAATAGTAAAGAAGAATCATTGCGATTTGGTTACCATTGATAAGCACATATTCACCTTTGTTATCACGAATAACGCATCCTACACGGTCAGCGTCAGGGTCAGATGCCATAACCAAGTCGGCCTCAACTTCTTTGGCTTTAGCAATAGCCATAGCCATAGCTGAAGGGTTTTCGGGATTAGGAGAGTCAACAGTAGGGAAGTCTCCGCTTGGTATATCTTGCTCGGGAACATGGATAATATTTGTGAAACCATAATTCATCAATGATTGAGGTATCAATTCCACGCCAGTACCATGTATAGGGGTATATACAATCTTGAGGTCGCTATGCTTTTTAATTGCATCGGGGCTCAATGAAAGTTCTTTGATTGCAGCAAGAAAAGCATCGTCAACATCTTTACCTATGATTTCGATAAGGTCGGGATTGCCTTCAAACTTGATGCTTTCAGCGCCTTTGATTTGGTTAACATGATTGATGATATTTACATCGTGTGGAGCAATGATTTGAGCACCATCTTCCCAATACGCTTTATAACCATTATATTCTTTGGGATTGTGTGAAGCAGTAATATTTACACCGCTTTGACATCCAAGATGACGAATAGCGAAAGAAAGTTCGGGAGTAGGACGGAAGTTATCAAATAAATAAGCTTTGATGCCATTTGCCGATAGAACATTGGCAACGATTTCAGCAAATTTGCGAGAATTATTTCTAACATCATGAGCTACAGCAACCGATATTTGGTCGAGGTGGGCAAATGCTTCTTTAAGATAATTTGCAAGACCTTGAGTTGCAGCACCTACAGTGTATATGTTCATGCGATTGCAGCCTGCCCCCATTATACCACGCAAACCTCCTGTTCCAAATTCAAGGTCGCGATAGAAGCATTCGATTAACTCAGTTTTATCTTCAGCATCAAGCATGCGTTTAACTTCGGCACGAGTTTCAGCATCATAAGCATCACCAAGCCACAATTGAGCCTTCTCGGTTACCGATTTTAATAATTCTTCATTTTCCATAATTATAATTATTTTATGTTGTTATTTTTCAATTGAGAGTGTAAGTCACATCAATATACAAAGATAGTTTATATGATTGTGAATTACAAATAAAAATTTACTTACCAATGAAATTTATTTGATAATTTGGCCAAATTTCCACAATTATCGGTTGCACTAATTTCTACGACATGGTCTTTGCCTTTTGTGATATAATTAGAGTCAAGTTTAAATGAGATAAGAGAGTTTTTAGTGTCAGCTTCAAACATTATCCATTTTCCATCAATTAAACCTCGATAATTACTTAGTCCACTTAAGTTGTCGGTAATGCGATATGTAATAATATTGGAATTTTTACCCCATGAAGATTCATTAATGGCTGTGATTTTGGGTGCAATATTGTCAACAACAACAGTGTATTGACCAAATTGACTCGTATATGCAACTACTTGTCCATTTTTATAGAGAGAAGTTAGGGCATATAGATTATTGTTTCTGACTCTTGCAATGCAATATTGTCGCTTGTTTTTAATTGTATCGTTATCAATAGCTATTGCCATTCGATAACTACGAGGTAGTGGTGTTTGTCTATTCCCAATACTATATATATGCGAATAGTGTTTATTATTGTCTTGTTTTGTTGTTTTGACGTGGATATCTTCATAGAAACAATTATTGTAGAACTTAAGATTAAGCCCACAATAGTTAAGGGTATCACCAATTGTGTGTTTTATCAGTTTCCCCTCGGGGATAATGGTCTTAATATCAGTTTTCTCGCCTTGGATTGTAAATGGGATAGAGGTGGAATTGCCATATTCATCCTTTAGAATAAATACGCAGTTATATACTCTTTCTTCTTTTATGTCAACACCACCATCACTAGATGTAGATTCGATCATGATTCCTAATGGATTGGATTGAGGTATGTGTGTGTACATATACCATTTGTTGCTATTTATGAGGTCGAAATAATCGACCAAGGTGTTAATCGCTCGGGTGTGTTGCAACCGAAAACGGTCGATAGTGCGTTTATACACATCTTTGCCGTCAACTTTAAGGGTTAGGAACTTTACTCCATAAACATTGTGGGTATCGGTCATATAATCATTTGCCTCGATTGCGGGATACACTTTCCCCCAAGCACTAAAAGAATGCCCCTCGGTAGTTGAGATGTTGAGGTATGAGGCCTTATTGCTACCGTTTACTCGGCCGTTATTCTTATCGGGATACAATGCTAACTTGTGCGCTTGAGGAGATTCTTGGTCAGAGATATAAGTTTTGAAATAGGGGAGTGGGTCAATTGCATCACCCGATGATGTGTGACGCACTTCCATATGTAGGTGTGGCCCAAAAGAGTGCCCCGAGTTCCCGCTTAAAGCGATTACCTCTCCTTTTGCTACAGGCAACTGATGAGGAGTGAACTTTAGGTTAATAGCAAAAGTTTCTCTTCGATATTGTTCGGCTCTAACAATAGAGTCAACCCTTGGAACAAATTGATCAATATGGGCATATACTGTAGTTAGTCCACTTGATGGGTGCGTTACATATAACGCTCGTCCATATCCCCCTCCCGATACACTTATTTGTGAAATAAACCCATTGTCGGCACAGTGTATAGGTTTACCTATAGCTCCCTCTGTTTTAAAATCAATGCCCGAATGAAAATGATTGGAACGCAATTCCCCAAAGTTTCCACTCAAAACTAATGGAAAATCAAATGGACGATGAAGTGATACATTGGGTTGGGGGGCTCGTTCGTTTAATGTTGCAATGATAGGAGAGCCCTTTAGAGTAATAGGCTCTAATGAATCGCTATTGATGTGTTGGCAACTTGAAAGGCCCAAACATATTATTGAAGAGCCTAATATATAGTGTCTTAAATTCATGTTAAATGCTATTTTGATGCTTTTGCTGATAATATTCCTAAAAATATTGTTGTTGAAGCAGTGCCGTCCATCGTAGGCTCATTAGTAGAGTAGTCGCTATAATCATCGTGATAAACAACAGTGCTGTTTTGAAATTGTGCATATTTGTCTTCGTTGCGTAAATGTACACCTTTGAGCGACTTGAATATATTGAAATATACTGGTCCATCAACTAAACCTCCAGTAACTTGAATATTCTCAAGGTTGGTAAGTGCTGAGTGTGGATCGCGTGGAAAATCTCCATGTTGGGGCAAGCCCACAATCATGCATTTTCCCCAAGGGTTTACTCCAAAAAGCCAATCGCGCATCGCAGTTTCCATTTCAATAAATTGATTGTCACCACTATTTTCGCGATATGCCATTGCTTGTGTCACGAGAGCAACAGTGAGATTATTTGAGCACCATATAAATGGAATGCCATTAAGAAATGCGTTGTTTCGACCTCTATCATATACTCGTTGCAGACCACTACGCACATTGCGAGAAAATTCGGTACAAACTTTTTTGTCGGGATGACTGCTAAGAATAATGTGTCCGAGATTATAGAATGGATACCATTGATAGTGATGAGCCGAGTCGGCTCCCATCCATGGAGTAATGGGTTCTTGACGCCCATAATTGATAGCATCATTTAGATATTCTTTATTGTGTCCAAATGAATATTGTAACAATGCAGCAAGTTCCATGTCGTCAACCCAATTATCTTCTTCATAATAGTATGGCGAAGTGCAAGGAGCAGTTTGGCATGCACCTGGATTGGCTTTAGCTACTTTGTAGGCCACTTGCGAACGACGTTGAAGTTCTTTGGCAAAATTA
Source organism: Muribaculaceae bacterium (assembly GCA_045637505.1). Taxonomy (GTDB): domain Bacteria; phylum Bacteroidota; class Bacteroidia; order Bacteroidales; family Muribaculaceae; genus RGIG4079. The sequence goes on from JAZTZO010000041.1 coordinate 133,405, forward strand.
GGGTCTGACTTTGAGAACGCAATAGCTCCGAGGCCAAATGTTGAACTGAATTTTCCTACCGATGATGCTAATCCCTTGCTATCGTTAAGATTTCCCATAAGACCATAGGGATAGCCTGCACAAGGATATACCGGGCGTTGTTTCCCTTCTCCCCATCCATAGTCAACCTTGTCGTCGGCAGGAAGTACAGCCATACGATGGTCGCGGTCATCGGCAATTTGGTTTAGGAAAAGGGTGTCATTAGGGTTCATTTTTATCATCCAATCAAGCCCCCAACGCACTTCATCAAGTATGTCGGCAATGCCATTGCTCCCGTTATTCCCGGCTGAATCATAATTATCTTCCCACACAGTGGGATTACTTAGGTATGCTACCAACATTTGTGTAGTGGCATTTGCACTTGTTGTGAGATATTGTAAATAGTCCGAAGCATCGTGCCATCCTCCAGTAACATCAATGTATGTGCCATCTTTCTCTCCACTTAATACAAGGATGCCATCATGACTATGGCACGAATCACTAAGTGATGGGTTATATCCGCATCGTTGTTGACGCATATAGTGTAAAGGTATTTCTTGGGCACCACGATATACATCATTCCCTATATGAATAATAGGAGATTTATCGCCATAACCTATTAGTTGGTAATCTCCTGGCTTTGTGACTGAAGAGAAGTATATGCGAGTACACATCTCCATAGGTTCCCACGCATTAGTGATTTTGATTGAATCAACTGGTAATATATTTCCACTCGTTTTTTCAATCAAATATATGCTATCTTGTGATAGGTTGTTGATTGTTTTAGGCATCATTGCAACAGCTACTTTGATATCATCTTCAAGATATCCAAGCTGGTTCACACGAAAATATATGTTTGTTGCAGTAGTGCTTAATATTGCACTTATGGAAAGGGCTATTGTTATTAATATCTTTTTTGACATTGAGAGATATATTCTTTAAAATGTGACATATATGTTCATTATTTCACAAAGATAAGCATTATAAATCAAAATTCTTGTTAATGAAAGGTAAATATAAAGCAAAGATTAAACCTTGTCGTTTTTTTGAAATCTTATGTAGTAAACCGGTTTAAATTGTATTAATAATATTTTTATAAACACAGGAATTATGAAAAGAACGATTTTAAGCATAGCATTTGTTGCAGTAGCAACATTGATGCTCACAGCAGTAGCAAATAACAATAGTGCCAACGAGGACATTTCTCAAGATAAATGCAAGAAAGAGCGTTGTGATAAAAACAATATAAAAAGAGGAAAACATCATAAAGCTCATATGTTTAATCCATTTGAAGGTATAGCTTTGTCTGATTCTCAAAAAGAACAACTAAAAGCCAAGGCTGTTGAAAGAAAAGCTAATCGTGAGAAAATGATGAAGAATCACAGCGATGAAAACAAAAAGATGCGTAAACAATGGCGAGATATGCGTAAACAACACCTAGAGGACTTGAAACTAATTTTAACGCCTGAGCAATATGTGCAATATTTGGAAAATTTAGCATTAAATAGTCATAACCAAAAGCCAAGATTTCACAAACATCGAACACCAAACAAATAGTTGCATATAAAGTGAATATAATAGAGGAGATAATCATCTCCTCTATTATTATACAAAAATAATTGTTAAAAAGTTGCAATATATTAGATATTTATTAAACCATTATATATATTTGTAGTCACAAGTAAAAATATAGAATACTAACAATTTAAATTTATAATTATGAAGAAAGCAATTTTATGTTTGGCAATTGCATTTGTAGCATCAATGTCATTATCGGCAGTAGCTCAATGTCCTAAAGCTGGCAAATGTGAAAAGACTGAACAATGTGAAGCAAAAAAAGAATGCAAAAAGGAATGTAAAAAAGAGTGCGACAAAAAATGCGATAAGAAATGTGACAAAAAGAAAGATTGTAAAAAAGCTTGCACTAAAAAATGTGATAAAAAGAAAGCATGCAAGAAAGATTGCGCTAAAAAATGCGACAAGAAAAAAGAATGCAAAAAAGCTTGTAAAAAATAATTTATTATTTGATAAAGGAATAGGAGATATCGTTGCGATGTCTCCTATTTTTATTTTGAAAAAGGACGTATTTAAGGAGTTAGTCTTCAGAGTAGTGACGAAGCACGCGACGATACGAATTGAAAATCTTTGATTTTGATACGAACCCTACATATTTCCCTTTCTCAACAACTGGAAGGTTCCAAGCCCCAGTGCGGTCAAATGTTTTCATCACGTTCTCCATACTTTCGCCTACTTCTACTCGAGCTGGAGGCATACTCATGAATTTGCGCACATACATTTTGCGATATAAATCGGGGCGGAACATAATGTTGCGAATCTCATCTAAAAGTACGATTCCCAATAGTTCATTCTTCTCATTTATTACAGGGAATAAATTGCGATTTGACTTTGAAATTACATCAACCATTTCTTTAAGACTCATATCGGGGTTTACCGTAGCAAAATCTTTTTCAATAACACTATCCATTTTAAGAAGTGTCAACACGGCTTTATCTTTGTGGTGAGTGAGAAGCTCTCCTCGTTGAGCAAGACGCATTGTATAAATGCTGTATGGCTCAAATAATTTGATTGTTCCATATGATATGGTTGAAACAATAAGTAGGGGGAGGAATAAATCATATCCTCCAGTGAGCTCGGCAGTGAGGAAGATAGCCATGAGTGGTGCATGCATAACCCCCGACATAACTCCGGCCATTCCCATTAATGCAAAATTTTTGATTGAAAGGTCCAACCCGAATAGATGGTTGAGAAGGAATGCAAAGAAGAACCCCGACATACATCCCACATATAGTGATGGGGCAAATGTGCCACCAACACCACCACCGCCATTTGTGGCTGATGTAGCAAATACTTTTGTGAGTATAATTAAACCGATGAATATGGTGATAAACCACACATCATCTTTGTCTCCATAAAAAATACTACCATTTGCAATCGACGATGGATCTCCTCCAAGTAGGTTGATAATTGAAGAGTATCCTTCTCCAAATAATGGCGGAAAAAGGTATATTAAACCAGCAAGTATAGCACCACCAAATAATGTTTTCTTCCAAGGTGTACCTATGCGTTTAAAAACATTTTCCATCATATTCATCACTCGAGTAAAATAAAGTGAAGACAATCCACAAAATATACCTAACAAAATGACAAATGGAATGCGATTAGTAACAAATGATTCGCTTTGTACAAAGAAGAACTCAAAATCATATCCAGTAAAGACATATGCCATTGTTGCGCTCGTAATAGAGGCAATGAGTAATGGCATAATTGATACTGTTGTGAGATCGAGCATCAACACTTCTATAGTGAATAGCATTCCGGCAATAGGTGCTTTGAAAATTCCGGCAATACCAGCAGCGGCACCACAACCCACTAATATCATCAAGATGCGAGGGGAAAGTCTAAATGCTTGACCAAGATTAGAGCCTATAGCTGCACCGGTATATACTATAGGGCCTTCGGCTCCAACAGAGCCACCAAAACCTATTGTTGCCGAACTTGCTATTATAGAAGAGTATATATTGTGTCGTTTTAGTCGGCTTTTGTTTTGTGAAATAGAATGTAAAACACGGGTTACGCCATGAGAGATGTTATCTCTAACGATATATTTCACATATAGACTTGTGAGAATTATGCCCACTACAGGGTAAATAAAGTATAAATAATTCCCTTGAGTAATTTCAATGTGAGATGTGACTAATCCCGAAAAGAAATGGATGAGAGTCTTTAATAATAATGCTGCGCATCCACAAAGTACACCAACAATTAGCGCCAAGAAAATAACAAATGTTTTTTCTTTAATGTGACGTTCGCGCCACATTACCAACGACATGAATTTGTCGCTTATAAAGTTGGTGATATTTGTTATATTTAGATTCATTATATTCCTTTCCCTGTAAATACTGTGTGAATGGTGTAGAATAGAATTTTTAAATCTACCGCAAATGATACGTTCTCAATATAGAGAAGGTCGTATTTTAAACGGCTAATCATTTCTTCTACATTTGACGCATATCCATATTTTACCATACCCCATGAGGTAATACCTGGGCGCACTTGATGAATTAGAGAGTAATAAGGCGCTTTGGTAATGATTTGTTTGATATAGAATTCTCGTTCGGGACGTGGTCCAACAAGAGACATATCTCCTTTGACTACATTCCAAAATTGGGGTAGCTCATCAAGACGATATTTACGCATTATTTTCCCAAATTTGGTAATGCGAGGGTCGTCAAGTGTAGACAAGGTGGGGCCGTTGGCTTCGGCATCTACCTTCATCGAACGGAATTTATATATATTAAAGGGCTTTTTGTGATAGCCTATACGTGTTTGTTTATATATAACAGGTCCTTTTGAGTCGCATTTTACGAGAATAGATAATATTAGTAATAGCGGAGAAAGTATGATTAGGGCTATAATTGAGACGATAATATCGCTTATACGTTTAAGATTAAGCGTGCTGTCGCTCATGTCGGCTCTTGAAATATCAACCAATGGTTCTCCAACGATATTTGATACTCGAGCTTTTGTTGTAATCAAGTGATATAAGTCGGGTGAAATATACATTGGGAGGTCGAGGGGAAACAACTTGTTGATTAATGACATTGTAGCTTTAATTCCTTGACGATGAGGAATTACAATTAGGTTTTTAATGTCATAATCGGCACATAACCGTGGAAGTTCATCTAATTTGTAAATAGGCAAATTTAGATTCCGAGATTCATGGCCTTCATAGGATTCTACATAACCAATGATGTTGAATCCCATTGATTTCTTTGACGTGCGCAACTTTTCTTCTAACTTAACTGCCGCTTGCGAAGTGCCAATAATAAAGGTGTTAAATGACCAAACTCGGCGATGAATATTGTGAGTTGCTACCTGTGTGATACAAAATCTACATAGATAAACAGAGAAAAACATTATTCCAAATAAAATGCCCATTAATTCATAACTAGCAAGTCGGTCGGGGATTCGGTCATTGATTAATGCAATAAAATATATCAATAGCATCCCTATGAATGATGTGCCAATGGTATTCACAATCTCGTGAAGGCGAGATTTTAGGAATACTTTATTGTAATACCCCGAAAGATAGAATATTACGAGCAACATTAGGGGGAAAAATATTTGTCCTAAAACTAATTGATGTGAAGTGAGGAATGCCCACAATGAGCCATAATCGGCTTGGTTGATGTTGATAAAATAGAACCGTAGTATATTAAATAACAACCAAGCTACATTGGTTGTAATGTAGTCGCCAACTATATAGGTTATTCGTTGTCGAGATTCGCTTATCAATGTCTTAAAATTTTAATTGTTCCGTCGTTGCCTAATTTTACCACACTTGATGGCTGATTTTTAGATGCATCATTGCGACGATGTTCAACAATATAATCAACTCCATTTTTTATTTCATCGCAAATATCATTAAATCGTAATGGGGTGGGTGTGCCACTTATATTAGCCGATGTCGAAACTATTGGTCGACGATATGCACGACATAATTGTCGGGAGAATTGTTCATTCGTAATGCGAATTCCAACACTTCCATCTTCGGCGCAGAGTGATTTACAAATATTGCGACCTTTGTCAAAAACAATAGTTAATGGTTTTATCGATGCATCAATGAGGTCATATGCAATATCGGGAACATCTTCAACATATTGATGAAGTTGATAGTCGTTTCCTAATAATATAATTAGAGCTTTGCTGTCGCAACGTTGTTTTAGTCGGTATATTTTAGACACAGCATCGGCATTTGTGGCATCACATCCAATGCCCCAAACTGTATCGGTGGGGTATAGAATGATGCCTCCGTTGCGTAGCACCTCGCATGCTCTTTTTATATCGGAGTTGATATCTAATATGGTGTTTGAATTATCAGCCACTATTGTAATTATTATTACGCAAAGGTAACAATAATAATTGGGAATTCAATATTGTTACGAATAAATAATGAGGTGTCTATTGCTAATTGTGACGAAAAGTGTTTCGGCTAAAATTTTAGAGGAATATTAATGCAATGAAAAATAAACTTATCAAGCAGTTTGCCTATAACAACTCCCATAAAAACAAAAAAATAACGGCTTCTATCTAATTATAGAAGCCGTTATTTTAATATCTTTGATTTATTCTATTCGACCTTTTTTGGGGAATTTTGATAGTTGGAATAATAATCTTAATGATGTGCTATATGTGCAGTATGCCCATATCCAGTTGATTAGCACTGTTAACTTGTTGCGCATTCCTAAAATAGAAATTAGATGGATAAACATCCAAGTAACCCAAGCAGGGCGTCCATAAAGGTGTAGGTGTTTCAAGTCAACAACGGCTCTATTGCGACCTACGGTAGCCATTGAACCTTTATCATTATAAGTAAACACCTTTTCCATAACCCCTTTGTTTAGGTTTTTTGCAAGAGTCACAGCTTGTTGTATCGCAACTTGAGCCAATTGTGGACATCCGTATGGATATGTATTGTTGGCATGGTAAGAAATATCTCCAATAGCATATACATCATCAACTCCTTGAACACGATTGAACTCATCAACAACAAAGCGATTTCCTTTGGTGATTTCGGGAGTGCCACCTTCAAAAGTGAATGGCTCACCGGTAACTCCAGCAGTCCATATAACCATCTCGCTATAAAGTTCTTCGCCATCGGCAAGAGTGATGATGTTGTCTTTGTAAGATTGCATTGTTTTTTGCAATTTTACATCTACCATAAGATGCCCAAGGTATTCAAGAGCTTCGCGAGAAGAATCTTCGCTCATTGTGCGCAGTAGACGATCAGTACCTTCAATGAGTGTTACTTTTAAGTCGTCTATTTTTAGGCTTGGATATTCGCGATGTAGTACATATCGTTTCATCTCACCGATAGCTCCTGCAATTTCAACACCAGTAGGCCCGCCGCCAATAACGATAAAACTCAATAATTTTCGGCGTTTTTCGGGGTCTTTGGTGATGCATGCTTGTTCAAGACGGTACAATATTTCATCTCTACAACGCATAGCTTCTCCAACACTTTTGAGTGTATAAACTTGCTCTTTAAGACCTTCTATTCCAAAGAAATTGTTTGTAGTGCCAGCTGCAATAATTAGAGAATCGTAGTTTATTGTTTCGTATTGAGTTGTTACGGTTTTATTCTCAAAATTAATGGTTTTAACATCTCCCATGTTGAAATTCGCACCTTTAACTTTCCCTTTGCGAAGTTCTCTTCTGAATGGAAACGAGATGCTACCAGGATCAAGTCCCGAAGATGCAATTTGATAAAACAATGGAGGAAAACTGTGATAATTGTTGCGGTCAAGAAGAAGAACATCATACTTTTTTTTGTCAATATTCTTGATGATGTTAAGACCTCCAAAACCGCCTCCGATAATTACAATGCGTTTTTTTTCTGCCATATGCTAAAACAATCTTTTTTTATTAACATCAAATGACTAATTTAAGTTTAAGTCATTGATTTATTAATTGACTACAAAGTTAGTGATAAAATGTGAAAAAACAACAATTAGGAACTAAAAGAAGGAGTGATAATTTAATAAAAAAAGATAAATGTGTAACTTTGCAATATATATTGAAAAAATGAAATTGACAAGATGAAAAAATATATAATTCTTTTTTTGTTTGTAATAGGATTAGGATTGCCGTTATTGGCACAAACGTCAAAAAAAAGCACTAAAAGACAATGGGCGCAATATGATAGGTATGCAGCGCATAATGAGGCATTGCAAAAGGCTCCAGATGTTGTTTTTATGGGAAATTCTATTACCGATAATTGGGCTATGTTGGTCCCCGAATTTTTTGTGGGTAATAATTATGTGGGTAGGGGAATAAGTGGTCAAACTACAGAGCAAATGTTGGCTCGTTTTCGTCAAGATGTAGTTGATTTAAAACCCAAAATCGTGGTAATATTAGCCGGAACTAATGATATTGCACAAAATAATGGCCCAATTTCAAATGAAAACATCTTGAATAACATCAAATCAATGTGTGATATAGCTCGTGCTAATAAGATAATTCCTGTGTTATGTTCGGTATTGCCATGTGATTATTATAGTTGGCGAAAGACAATGAAGCCAGCTCCAATTATCATTAATTTAAATAAAATGATAAAGGAGTATGCCGAAAAGATGGGGTATAACTATATTGACTACCATAGCGCGTTGACAACAGCTAATGGTGCATTAAATCCAAAATACACAAACGACCGTTGTCATCCTACTCGCGATGGATATGTGGTGATGATGACCATTGCTCAAAATGTTTTGTTGCCAATGCTTAATGAAGAAAACTAATTAACCTAGGATGAAGAGATTTAGACTATTAATAATCCTTTGCGTAATGTGTTTGCCTGTGTATTCACAAGTGAATACCGACCAGGTATTGCGAATAGGGCAAAATGCATTATATTTTGAGGATTATATGCTGTCAATTCAATATTTCAACTTGGTTATTCAAGCAAAGCCTGAACAAGCAAAGCCATATTTTTATAGAGCTGTAGCAAAGTTTAACCTCGAAGATTATAGAGGAGCCGAGGAAGATGCAACTTTTGCGCTTGACCGCAATCCATTCCTTAACGATGTGTGGGAGATAAGAGGAGTAGCTCGTCAGTATTTAGGAAAGTATGAAGAAGCTATTGGCGATTATGACAAGGCTTTAGAAGGGCTTCCAGGGAATAAACAAATCTTGTTTAATAAAGCGATGGCTCAAGAGGCAATAAAAGATTATGCTGGAGCAGAGCATACGTTGTCGCATCTATTGACCGAAAATCCTAATTATGATAGGGCTTATCGAGGTAGAGCAAAATTATATTTGTCGCAGGGGGATACCTTAAAAGCAATTGCCGATATCGATACAGCTATAATATTGAATAAAAATATTCATGAAAATTATGTGATGCGTGCACATCTTAATTTCATGAAAAACAAAAACTATGAGAGTGCTTGCGCCGATATGGATGAGGCCATAAAACTGCACCCACAAGAGCCCGAATATTATAATCTTAGAGCTCAAATAAAATACAAATTAGATGATTATGATGGCGCTATTGATGACTATTCATTGGCAATAGAGTATGATAAAGATAATTTGTTGGCTTTCTATAATAGGGCAGTTTTGCGTTCAGAAATACGAGATTTAAATCGAGCAATTGATGATTTTACCAAGGTGCTGAATTTAAATCCAACGGATTATCGCACGTTATATAATAGAGCAATATTATATCGAAACATTAATGACTATAGAAATGCTCTTGCCGATGTGTCAAAGGTTATTCAAGTTGTTCCTAATTTCCCTGTTGCATATTTTTTGAGATTTGAAATCTATCAAAAAATGGGCAATGAGAAAAAAGCGTTCCAAGACTATGACAAGGCTGTGGCAATGGTAAAGAAGTTGTCGTCATCAAAGAAAACGCGAAAAATAGGTGACCCTTTTGCCAAAGCTTTAGTTGAAAATAGTGGAGATATTAATCAAATTGTAGATGGTCAATTTTTGACCTTATTACCTACAGAGCCCACTAATAACATAGATCAGCAATATAATAGTAAGGATATTCGTGGTCATGTACAGGATAAAGATGTTACAATTGAACCAGAGCCTATGTTTTTGCTTACATATTATTCATTGCCATCGGAGTTGAAAATGAGTTCTACCTATATAAAGGAGGTTGATGATATTAATGTTTCAAAGATTTTGCAATATCCTATAATTGTAACTAATCGAGAACTGTTATTGACCGATGAGGAAGATGTTAAAAAGCATTTTGAGTCAATTAGATATTATGATTCATATATATCAACGCATCCTCCACGCTCGATTGATTATTTTGGGCGAGCGTTAGATTTTGTTGTAACACGAAATTATAAATCAGCAATTAAAGACTTAAACAAAGCAATTGAACTGACACCTGATTTTGCGTTAGCATATTTTTTGCGAGCGACATCAAAATATAATGATATAAGAATAAGTGAATTAGCCACCGAGCCATTGTTAGATGCTCCAGATGCGGCTAAAGTAAATGCTATGAACCGCCAAATAGCATTGTCGGAGGTGTTACAAGATTGGGATAAACTCATTGAATTGCACCCTCGTTTGGCTATTGCTCACTATAACAAAGCTAATACGTTATTGATAATGCAAGATTATGTAGGAGCCTTGGGTGAGTATAATAAAGCTATTAAACTTGATGCTTCTTTGGGCGAAGCATATTTCAATAGAGGATATGTGTATTTAAAGATGGGAAACAAAGAAGCTGCTATCGCCGATATTAGTAAAGCTGGTGAATATGGCATTATATCTTCCTATAATTTATTAAAACGCATTACACAGGAACAACTTAAGCGGTGAGGTTAATTATGCTTTTTGATGATGGTAAAGGAATGATTGCTGTAAAATCTATTTTTGAAACAAATATTTTATTGTCTCATTTTTTTTGATTAATTTTGGGTAATTATTAATATAAAACAAAAAAACAAGTCCTTATGCTTAACCCTGAAGACATTAAAACCCTTGAAGCAAAAGGGGTAACTACCGAAGAATTAAACGCTCAAATAGCTCGATTTAAAACTGGTTTTCCATTTTTGAGAATTGCAAACTCGGCACAAATAGGCAATGGTATAAAAAAACTATCGGCAAATGAAGAGGCTGAGGCTGTAGCTCGATGGAAAAAATACCTTGCTGAAGGAGGCGAAGTGTGTAAGTTTGTCCCTGCATCTGGAGCTGCATCGCGTATGTTTAAGGCTTTATTTTCATTTGTAGAGGGCGACGCTGATGTGCCAGCTGAAGGTTCTGATGTTGCGAAGTTGATTGCTGATATTCATAATCTTGCGTTCTTTGGCGAACTCAATGACGTGGCTTTGAAATTGTATTCTAAGGATATAGATACTTTAATCGCGGAGGGTGAATATAAAAAAATAATTGCTGCAATAATCATTCCCGATGGGTTAAATTATGGCAATCTTCCTAAAGGCTTGCTCACATTCCATGCTTATGCCGATGGCACAACTCGCACTCCTGTAGAAGAACAACTTGTAGAAGGAGCACAATCGGCAACAGGTGCCGATGGCGTTGTTCATTTGCATTTCACTGTTTCGGGTAATCATCGTCAACTTTTTGCTGATAAACTTGCCGCAAAAGTGCCCACATTGGAAGAAAAGATGGGAGTGAAATATGATATTTCTATGTCGGAACAAAAAGCCTCAACCGATACAGTTGCTGTAAATCCCGATAATACACTTTTCCGTGAAAATGGTTCCCTTGTGTTTCGTCCTGGGGGACATGGCGCATTAATCGCAAATCTTAATGATATTGATTCGGCTGCTGTATTTATAAAGAATATTGACAATGTTGTACCCGATTCTTTCCGTGATGCAACATTGCAATATAAACAAGTTATAGCAGGATGTATGATGCAAGCTCATGATAAGATAGAAAAGTATTTGCATCAAATTAATAGTGGTGATTACACTATTGAAGATATTAGAGAAATGATAGACTTCCTTCACAAAGAACTCAATGTGCGCGATGAACAAATGAAGCATCTTGAGGATGCTGATCTCGTTCTATATATAAAGAAAAAACTTGATCGACCCTTGCGTGTGTGTGGTATGGTGCGCAATGAAGGCGAGCCTGGTGGTGGTCCATACATTGCCTATAATGCCGACGGCTCTACTTCTCCTCAAATTCTTGAAAGTCACCAAATTGATTTGTCAAAAGATGAATATAAGGCAATGATGGCACAAGCTACACACTTCAACCCTGTTGACTTAGTGTGCTACATTAAAGATATTGATGGCAATCACTATGATTTGCCTAAATATGTTGACCCTGCTACAGGATTTATCTCAAACAAATCATTGCATGGTAAAGAATTGCGTGCACTTGAATTGCCAGGATTGTGGAATGGCGCAATGAGCGATTGGAATACAATCTTCGTTGAAGTGCCTATCGAAACATTCAATCCAGTAAAAACTGTCAACGACCTCTTGCGTCCTACTCATCAAGGATAATAAGAGTTTAGGATAAATGAAAAAGCATCGCAATTTGCGATGCTTTTTTGTAATCTTCAAGTAGTGCCTGCGGCTTACTTTCTGATACTAAGCTCTTTTTGTGCGATGATTGCACGATAGCGGTTGATGTCTTTTTTCTTGAGGTAGTCAAGAAGACGACGACGTTTACCAACGAGCATTTTAAGAGCTCTCGCAGTGCTATAATCTTTGTGATTTGACTTCAAGTGTTGAGTCAAATGAGCAATACGGACTGAGAATAATGCTATCTGAGCTTCAGGTGAGCCAGTATCAGTCTTGCCCTTACCGTATTTCTCAAAGATTTCTACTTTTTCTTCAGAATTCAAGTGCATTCTTTTGAAATTTTAAGTGTTAATAAAAAATTGAGCGCACAAAGGTAGGAATTATTTTTGTAATACCCAAATTCCTTTGTGTATATTTTTGAGTCGATTATTAATCGAGGTTAGCCTTATCTCTTTTTGGGTTTTTGTGATGTATTCTATCCTCAATGTATTCTTGAGTAGCGATGAGGGTAGGTTTGGGTAATTTTTCGTAGTAACGAGAAATCTCTATTTGTTCGCGATTTTCCAAAACTTCTTCAAGATTGTCGGTCAAAGATGCAAAGTCTTTAAGTTTCTTTTCCAAGTCTTTCTTCATTTGCTCAGCAACTTGATTAGAACGTTTTGCAATAATGCACACTGTTTCATAGACATTGCCTGTGTCTTTTGACAATTCAATCATGTCGCGAGTCACAGTGTTTAAAGGAGCGTTTGTCTTTTTGTAATCCATAATTTATTTATAATATTATTTTTTATTGTCAAATGTTATTCTTTAATATGCTTGGTTGCGATTTTATAAATGTTGTCGGCTTCTCCACGATTGGGACTATCGGGATAATTGTTGATGAATGAATAATATTCATCAACTACCTCACGAAAACGATCGGCCTTTTTTTCGTCAACACTTAAACGAGCTTCTTGATATCGCGCTTTAAGTATAAGCAGCTCAAGTTCTTCTTTATACTTTGAATAAGGGTAATCCTTAATCGCATTTCGTGCTACAATGACGGCCGATTGATAGTTGTTGCCAAGGTAAGTGCCGAGGTTGTAGTATAATTGAGCATTTTGTAACTCTTTGAGAGTGAGCTTGTCTTGCAATTCAAATATTGCGTTTTGAGCAATTGAAACTTTGTCGCTTCGAGGGAAATAATCGATAAATGCTTGTAATTCTTCAATTGCTTTTATTGTGCCACTTTGATCTAGCTGAGGCTCTGGAGAATCTAGATAGTAGCCATACCCCGAATAAAAACGCGCCAATTCGGCATATTTGCCTTTAGGGTAACGAGAATAGTATGTTTGGAAATATATGCTTGCGTCAAGATATTCTTTGTTTTCGTAGTGGCTTAAAGCTAATAAATATAATGACTCTTCGGCTTTTTCGGTGCCTTTGAATACTGTAATAACATCTTTAAGAATAGTGTATGCTTGCACATACTTTTTTTGCTCAAATGCGCGCTTTGCGTAGTCAAGCTTGTAATCGAAGTCATTGCTTTTTTGAACTTGATGGTATTCCCCACAAGAACAAATGATAATTGACGATATGATTATAAGAAGATATTTATACATTCTATCCAAAATTACTTATTCAATTCGCAAAGTTAGCAATAATTGGTGATATAATAACTATATGAAGTTCAAAAATTGAGTTAAAAGTGGTTTAGATATTATATTTTATGATTATTTGCTGATGTATTGATTATTTTTATCGTATATTTGTGAAAAAATAATACTAATTAAAATTTAACTCATGAGAAAAAGTTTAACCTTATTATTCTTGTGTGCTATATTTGTGTGTGGCGCAAAGAATTTTATTTACCATGATGCTCGTCAATATCCATTGTACGGCTCTGTTGTCCCTGTAGAAGAGGGATTTACTCGTTTTCCTAAAGAAATGAAAGAAAAAGTAGAAAGAGAGTTATTATATACTCTTGGCACAAACACGGCTGGAATGGCAATTAGATTTTCATCGGACGCTACTGATTTAAGTGCAAAGTGGGTGTCAACATTAGAACTAGAAATGAATCATATGACTCCTGTCGGAATCAGAGGATTAGATTTATATACTTTAGATGAAAATAACGAGTGGACTTTTGTGAGTAGTGTGCGTCCTACTGTTAATAAAAAGGCATCAAAATATACCATTGTAAATGGTATGGAGCGAAAAATGCGAGAATATATGCTTTATATGCCGTTATATGATGGTATTGATAGCCTTTATATCGGCACTGATTCGCTCGCTGTGATTCAAGCTCCTCAAGTAAATTTGCCTAAAAGAGAAAAACCTATAGTAGTCTATGGGACAAGTATTACACAAGGAGCATGCGCGTCTCGTCCAGGTATGGCTTACACGAATATTCTTCAACGAGAGATGAATCGTGAGTTCTATAATTTTGGATTTAGTGGAAACGGTCAACTTGATATGCCGGTTGCAGAATTATTAGTGAAAATCGATGCAGGATTGTATATATTCGATTGTTTGCCCAATAATACGGCGACGCAATTAAAAGAGCGCATAGAGCCATTTTATCGTTATTTAAGAAAACATCGTCCAGATGTCCCCATCTTATTTATAGAAACACCTTTTTTCCCAATAATGAGATATAATAAAGGAACTGCTGATGCTTTGTTTGCAAAAAATGAAGTGTTGAAAGAGTTTTACGCAAAATTAAAGGCCGAAGGTGCTGAAAATATTTATTACATGGAATCAGATGAGATATTTGGTGGCAACACAGAGTTTACTGTGGATAATTATCATTTTACCGATATGGGGTTCCGCTATTTTGCTGATAAACTCAAACCGATAATAAGAACAATTGCAAAATAATTAATAACGAAATAACTTAATCAAATTTAAATTTATGTTTAAAAATCTAAGACAAATCACAGTTGTATTATCAATTGTGACTGCCATGATGTTCAACACTATGACTGCATTGTCGCCAAAACGCGAGATGCGTTCAACATGGCTCACTACTGTATGGGGTATTGACTGGCCCTCAACTCAAGGTACAACATCTTCAGTTCAAACAAAACAAAAGACTGAATTAACACAATTTTTGGATAACCTTAAAGATTGCAACTTTACATCAACCTGTTTCCAAGTGCGTAGTATGGGTGATGCAATGTATCCATCAAAATATGCACCATGGTCAAGTTATATTTCAGGTTCACGTGGAACCGATCCAGGTTGGGACCCATTAGCTTATTTTGTAGAAGAAGCACACAAGCGTGGTCTTGAAGCATATGTGTGGTTGAATCCATATCGTTGGTCAAGTGGTACATCTTGGTCAACTGCAATGGATAAAGAATGGCAAAATAACGACATGCTTATTGCTGGCGATGATGGAAGTTATATTACATTTAACCCCGGTTTGCCCGAAACACGTGAACTCATTGTAAACGTAATTAAAGAAATTCTTGCAAATTATAAAATTGATGGTATCATTTTTGATGACTATTTCTATCCAAGTGGGGGAACAACCGAAGGAACTTCGGCTCCCGATTATGATACATATCAATCAAGTGGCACTACATTGTCAATGGGCGATTGGCGTCGTGCCAACGTGAACCAAATGGTGAAAGATGTATATGATGCTATTCAAGAAACACGTCCCGATGTGCGTTTTGGTATTTCTCCAGCTGGTGTATCAAGTAAGTCAGCAAGTAGATATGGTGTATCATCTCCTTCTAAATATGGTGTAAGTGCAAGTGACTGGCAATATGCACAAATTTATTCAGACCCATTGGCATGGATGGCAGAGGGTACAATTGACTTTATTTCACCACAATGCTATTGGTTGACAACACACTCTTCGGCTCCATTCGGACCATTGACTCAATGGTGGCATCATGCGAATACAACTATTGGCAAAACTCACTATTATGCAAGCCACTCGGTGTCATATATCAGTAGCTCCGATACTCAATCAAATTGGGCTGAATTGGTGAAACAAATTAATTACAATCGTCAATACTCTCCCGATGGAGTATATGGATCAATTTATTATAGCCACACAAGTGTAACAAGCGGCACTCGTTCGCTTCTCAAGCAAGATGCTTATTCACATCCAGCCCTTGTACCTGTAATTGATTGGAAAACTAAAACAAATTATGGTAAAGTTGCAAATCTTGCATCAGCTGGGTCATCTATTTCATGGGATGCTGTATCCAATGGCAACGCAATTATTCGTTACACGGTGTATGCTATCCCTTCATCGCTAACTATTGACGATGCAAAACTCACAAATGGTGATGGTATAAGCAATGAGTACTTGCTTGGGGTATCATATGCTACTACTTATGAAATTCCTGCAGCAAAACAAGGCGACTTCTATTATGCAGTGTGTGTATATGATGGATACGGAAACGAGTTTGAACCAGCTATAGTTGGTTATCCCGAAGGTGAATCGGCTAAAGTAACTCTTTCTTCTCCAATAAATGGTGCAGTTGTTGGTTGGACTGCTGATTTTAAATGGACTTTAGTTTCGGGTGCTTCATATGCACTTGAGGTTGCTGATAATTCAAATTTTACCAATATCCTCATTCAAAAGAAAGGATTAGCTACTAATAGCGTTAACGTAGATTTAGGCTCATTAGAAGAATCCAAAACATATTATTGGCGTGTGTCTTCAACAGAAAAAAGTAAATTGCCAGCAGTAAGTGAAGTTGCAACATTTAGGACTACTACTCGCCCTGCTGCTCCTGCAGTAACGCTTATATCCCCATCTAATGGAGCTGCATTTGAAGCAGATTTTGATTTCAAATGGAGTGGGGTAGATGTTGATTCATATGAATTACAAGTGTCAACTTCTCAAGATTTTTCTAATGTAAAATACAAAAAGGAAATCGTTGCTGGAGCTTCGCAAATTGCTGAACCTATGGTAATATCATTGCTTGGTAAAGGTAAATTCTATTGGAGAGTGTTATCAAAAGATTCAAGCATGAAAACAACTGCATCTGAAGTGAGGTCGTTTGAGATTACAAAGATTGAAATAGGTAGTTTTGAGCCTGGATATTCAGTTAAATTAGATAAAGATACATATGCACAAGTGGGCGATATAACATATACAAGTCTTTGGTTCCGTTCTGTAATGGATGAATATAACAATATTACATTCGGCGAAAATGGTTCATATAATCGTGGTTTTTGTGCAGTTGGTGACTATGTATATATAGCAGGACGTAGTGACAATTCTACAAATTCAACCATTTATCTTCGCAAAATGGATGGTAAAACAGGTGAAATAATATCGGACATTATTCTCGGAGAAGAGGCGAAAATTTCATATTATCCATGTAATGATGTGGTAAAAGATTCTAAGGGTAATGTATGCATTTCTAACTTAACTCTTAATATTGGTTCTTCTCCATTGAAAATTCATTTGGTGGATCTTGAAACAGGCGCTTTAACCGAGGTTGCATCGTTGACAAAATCAGGTTTATCTAATACACGTGTTGACCATGTAGCAATAACTGGCGATGTCGTTGAAGGAAACTTTACAGTTTTTGCTGCTGTATCAAAATCAAATACAATTTTGCGTTGGACATTTGAAGGAGGAGAAGAAACTACATCAATTACAAGTACACTTAAATCATTGTATCCATCTACAGCCTCTAATTTAGGAATTGCTCCATTTGTAATTCCTATTACTAATGACGATATTTTTGTTGTAGGTGGTGATATTCATATGACTCGTTACAATTTCTCGACAGGAAAACTTACCGATTCATTTGCCAATAAGTCAACTTTAACCCCCGAAGGATTTGAAATTAATGGTGGAGCATACCTTACGCTTAATAAAAATAATTATTTGATTTATCCATATTGTGATTATAATACAACTGGTCATGCATATAATCTCACAAAAGTTAATTCAAATTATGATTTTAGCTCAATGGAGTTGATGTGGGAATTCCCTAAAGGTTCTATTGGGATGGTTAATAGCACGACTTATCAAGCCGAAGTTGATTATGTCCTTTGCGATAATGGAGTAGCGCGTATATATGTGTATGTGCCTGGAAATGGTGTGGCAGCATATGAATTGAGTGATACAAGCGCAGCAGGTATAGGCGGCGTTGATGTGGCCGAAATGGATATTGATGTAAATGGCAATGAATTGAAGCTATCAAAGATGGTAGATAATATTGCTGTTTATAACATCTATGGCATGCAATTGGTTAATGAATCAAATGTGTCGTCAGTTAAGCTTAATGTAGCATCGGGCGTTTATGTTGTAGAGGTTGTCGATGGTGCAAATGTGTTAGCTAAAAAAATTATCGTAAAATAATATTTTTCAAATATTATCATGTGAGGGGTTGCATTAAAGATGCAGCCCCTTTTTGTTAACATAATAAGCAAAAAAGCCTACATTCAAAATCGAAGTGCAAAATTTGCGGTAAAAAAAATAATAACATGAAAAACACCGCAGGTTTGCCAAACGGCTGGGGCGCGTAGCCCCAAAGAGTGAATTTGTAGATAAACAAGCAATACAAAAAAAGGAGA
>JAZTZO010000042.1:0-37810 GCA_045637505.1 Muribaculaceae bacterium
GATGAGATGCATCGCCAAGATAAAAAAGAAATTATAACTTACAGAACCAAAAATGACAACACGGCATGCCGTGTTGTCATTTAAAAAACTTTTAGTATTTTTGTATCAAATCCTGTAACGGTTTTTCAGGACGACACAAAATGTTTAGATTCTTATAGTCGTTCGCATTCTTTAATCCACATTGCCGATGAGGCGTCGCTGGGCATGTGCCACCCTCCTCGTGGCGATAGGCTCAATCCACACACGCTTGGTCCGTCGGGCATACATGAGCGTTTGAATTGTTGGTTAAAGAATCGGCGTAGGAATGTCATGAGCCAATGCTTTATCGTGTCGTCGTCATACACTCCCACAAATGCTTGTTGTGCCAATGCATATATGCGACAAGGGCCATAACCAAAGCGAAGTGTATAATATAGGAAGAAGTCGTGTAACTCATATGGGCCCACAAGGTCTTCGGTTTTTTGCTTTATATTTCCGTCTTCATCGGCTGGCACAAGTTCGGGGCTAATGGGTGTATCAATAACATCGTTTAATGCTCGTTGACACGCATCATCTTCCTCGGCATCGGCAATCCATTTAACAAGACGGCGCACAAGTGTTTTAGGGACACCTGCATTTATACCATACATCGACATGTGGTCGCCATTGTATGTAGCCCATCCTAGAGCCAGTTCTGACATATCGCCTGTGCCTAATACCATACCATTTACTTGGTTGGCAATATCCATCAATATCTGGGTGCGCTCACGCGCTTGCGAGTTTTCATATGTAATGTCGTGTACCGATGCATCGTGTTCGATATCGGAGAAGTGTTGGGTAACGGCATTGACGATTGATATTTCACGCATAGTGATGCCGAGTGAACGCATCATAACAAGTGCATTATTATATGTGCGGTCGGTAGTGCCAAAACCAGGCATCGTTACACCTATAATACCTTTACGATCAAGCCCCATGCGGTCGAATGTTTTGACTGCCACAAGAAGGGCGAGTGTAGAGTCGAGCCCTCCCGATATACCTATAACAAGATTTTTGCAATTGGTCACTTCCAAGCGTCGCATCAATGCCATCACTTGAATGCTCACAGCATCACTGCAATAGGCGTCGGCAACCTCTTCGGAGGGGATATATGGATTGGGGTGCACTATATCATCGTCGAGTTGTTCTTCGTTTGCGACATACTTCTCAACGACCTCGGCACGACTCTTTCCAGCCTCGGCCACGACAACTTGCACTTCGGTTTGCCAACGGCGATTAATAGCCAATAGGTCGCCCTCTTGTGCAATGATGGCCTTACCATCATAGACATTGTCGGTAGTTGATTCGCCATATCCGGCACCAGCATAGATATATGTAGCCCAACGATTGGCCGATTGTTGTTGTATCGCTTTCACATGGTTGTCATATTCGCCCATAGCCTCTTTGCGAGCGCCAAGGTGGGCAATAACAAGTTCTTCAATGCGATTGATTTGTAGCAGTTCGGATATAGGCGAACTATAATATTCGCCTACGATAATAGCAATATTAGCACCCACAAGTGGCATCACTTGGTTGCTGACCATCAACACATTCCATCGTGCGATAGTGACCACAGCCTCAACATTGCCTCCCGATGCAAAACAGCTATTTGTGTCGCAATCGTTCTTGGGCACGGCAGCCACAATCTCGCCATGCGAAATCAGTACGCCACAGTTATATAACTTGTCGTCGTGGCTCACAACAGCACCAACAACCACAGCCATTTCCCACGCTTCTGACTCTTGGGCAATACGAGCAAGTGATTGATAGCAGTTGTCTAACAACACCTCACTACGGAATAAATCGCCGCATGTGCTACCAGTGATTGACAACTCGGGAAACACAGCAAGTTTCACTCCTTGGGCGTTGAGATTGTTGCTTATCTCGATAATGCTATCGGTATTATAATCACAATCGGCGACCTTCACTTTAGGCACTGCCGCTGCTACTTTATAAAATTCTTGATTCATATATTGTAATTTGATTTTACAAATATAACCAAATTTCATCAACAATTACAATTATTTCACTACCTTTGTTATTATTCAACCTATTTTAAAAAAAATTAGGTAATTATATACATCTTGCACAAGAAGAGTATTTTTTAGGTTTTACCACCTCCCGGCCTTGCCGTAGTTACGGTGAGGCTCGCAATCGTGTGTTTTTAACCACCTCCCCCCTTCGGGGTACTCCTCCTATCCACTTCGTGGCAGGAGGAGAGTTCTGCCCTCATTGGCATTTTTAGTTATCCCCTTGTCGTTGAACTGCACCCAAGAAGTTGGACAGATTTATTATGCAAATAACCGTCCCCAAAAGTCATCTTGCTGGTTGCCTCACTCCTCTTGGCAAGAAATTGATTAAATAAAACGGTTCTAATTCTTCGTTATACCAAACTGCTCAACACATAGTGCTGGGCAGTTTTCCTTTTCTCGTTACTTTTGTGTAACTTTGCATCATTAATTTATACAACATCGACAATAAGATCAGTTATGAGCACTATTATATTAGGTATCGAATCGTCGTGCGACGACACAAGCGCAGCAATCATCAAGGACGGCATATTGCTTTCAAATGTAATTGCGAGTCAAAGCGTGCATGAAGAATATGGCGGTGTAGTGCCCGAATTGGCTTCACGCGCTCACCAACAAAATATCGTGCCAGTGGTTGATACAGCCATTAAGCGTGCCGGAATAGAGAAAAGTGACCTAAACGCCATTGCATTTACTCGTGGACCTGGTTTGCTCGGTTCGTTGCTCGTGGGTACCTCGTTTGCCAAGGGGTTATCACTCGGTCTTCGCATTCCTATCGTTGATGTAAACCATCTTCACGGGCATGTGCTTTCGCACTTCATTCGTCGCGAAGAAAATGATGTTGTTCCCGAATATCCTTTCATATGCTTGCTCATATCGGGAGGTAACTCTCAAATTATTCTCGTTAAGGATTATAATGATATGGAGGTGCTCGGTCAAACAATCGATGATGCTGCAGGCGAAGCGTTTGACAAATGTGCCAAAGTGATGGGACTCCCCTATCCTGGCGGTCCTCACATCGACCGTCTTGCGGCTGAAGGCGATGCTTCTCGTTTCAAGTTCTCTAAACCTCACATTCCTGGGTTGAATTATAGTTTTAGTGGATTAAAAACCTCGTTCCTCTACACCTTGCGCGATGCAAAGAAACTCGACCCCGATTTTATTGAAAACAACAAGGCCGACCTTGCAGCATCACTCCAACGCACTATCATCGAAATTCTGCTTGACAAACTCAAAAAGGCCGTTGACCAAACAGGGGTTAAAACGGTAGCTATAGGTGGTGGCGTATCGGCCAATTCGGGCGTGCGTCAAGCCATTGCCGACTATTGCGAGAAACGCGGGTTGAATGCATTTATTCCCGAACGAGCATTCACAACCGACAATGCTGCCATGGTGGCCATCGCAGGTTACTATAAATATCTTGCTGGCGACTTCTGCCACTATGACGCAGTTCCTTATGCGAGAGTGACAATATAAAGAGGAAAAAGGGAAAAGGAAAGAGGAAAAATAACTCACCGACAAAAACAATATAACTCGAATAGGCAATACCCATATGAATAATAGCATAGCCCACAAAAAAACTAAAGCATTTGCAATTCGCATCATTAAATTCTACAAATATCTTACTGATGAGAAAAGAGAATTTATTATCTCAAAACAAATAATGAGAAGTGGGACTAGCATAGGAGCAAATACACGGGAATGTTTGAATGCTCAAAGCAAACTTGATTTTATCAATAAATTATCAATCGCGCTAAAAGAAGCCGACGAAACGGCATATTGGCTTGAAATACTCGCTGAAAGCGAAATCATAGATCTACAAATATTTAACTCTTTAAGCAAAGATTTAAACGAAATTATTGCCCTTTTAACCTCAAGCATAAAAACTGCTAAGAATAATATCAACAATTAATTTTTCCTCTTTCCTTTCTCATTTTTCCTTTTTTATGACATCTTCTATAATCGTTATTGGTGATGAGATTCTCATCGGGCAAGTGATTGACACCAATTCGGGTGATATTGCCCGTATGGTCAACCCTTATGGGTGGCGTGTGAATGATGTGCAAGTAGTGGGCGATGATGCTACGCAGATTCTTCGTGCCATTGAGCGTGCATTTGAATCGAGCGATGTGGTGCTAACCACCGGTGGCCTCGGCCCTACTAAAGATGATATAACAAAGTCAACCCTTTGCCAATATTTCGGTGGCGAACTTTATGAAAATGCCGATGTGCTTGAAAATGTGAAAGAAGTTGTTGCCAAACGAGGGCTGAAACTTAATGACCTCACTGCCCAACAAGCCATTGTGCCTTCGTCGTGCCAAGTGATTCAAAATCGCGTAGGAACTGCCCCAATAATGTGGTTTGAGAAAGATGGGAAAGTATTGGTATCAATGCCTGGTGTACCATTTGAGGCGATACAAATGATGCGTGAAGCGGTGTTGCCATTGCTATTAGAAAAATACCATAGCGATGTAGCTATTGAGCATCGCACACTTCTCGTTACTGGTTGGAGCGAATCGCGCCTTGCTATGGAAATCAGCGATTGGGAAGATGCCCTACCCTCATATATTCACCTTGCATATCTGCCCAAACCGGGATTAATTCGCCTACGCCTTGATGGCACGCACGCCGATGGCGATTTCATTAATAAAGAACTCGACCGATATAAACATGAATTAATAGAGCGTTTTGGTGACGATATATTGCACCCCGACGATCTCACTCCTCCCGAAATATTGCTATATCACCTCAACCGATTAGGGCTCACAGTTGCCACAGCCGAAAGTTGCACTGGTGGAAATATTGCCCACGAAATCACCTCAATCGCAGGTAGTTCGTCGGTATTTATGGGCAGCGTTGTGGCATATAGCAACGATGTAAAACATCGCGTGCTTGGGGTGAAAAAAGAAACGCTCGAAACTTATGGAGCAGTAAGTATTCCCACTGTTGAAGAAATGGCAGAAGGAGTATGCCGAGTTATTGACACTGACTGCTCTATCGTAACATCGGGGATAGCCGGTCCTGGAGGAGGCACGCCCGACAAACCGGTAGGAACTGTGTGTATAGCAATTAAGTCGCCCACTGGAATAGTTTCTGCCACCCATCATTTCCCCGGCAATCGTAGCCGCGTAATCGACCGAGCCACCACAACAGCGATTATCACACTTATCAAAGAGTTGAAAAGTATAAAATAACTACCATCGATAAATCAACCTATAACCTCTTGCTATAAGTAATTCCTGTTCTTGCTCTTTCAAAAAAAACAATTAACTTTGTATTAAAAGATAATACCAACAACACAGATGAATCGATTTCGATATTTGCATTTTGCCATGTTAATGATTTTTTCATTGACAGCAATCGCCGAGGAGTATAGTTTTGTGGTGTGGACTAAATCGGGAGAACAAATAAATTTTCCTCTTTCTGAAAAACCCAAACTTACCCACAACGACAACAATTTTATTGTTACTACACCTACAACTACGGTAGAATACCCCAAAGCCGACATCAATAAATTTACATTATTAATTACCGACGGAGTTGATAGTATTGAAATTTCAAATGCCAATTTGTTTCAACAAAATAACTCCTTGATATTATCGGGGTTCAAATTAGGCTCTATTGTAAAAATATTCAATATAAACGGACAGTTATTAATCGCCGAAACAATTAATAATGAAGATACATATATCATTGATTTATCACCCCTTAACAAAGGAATATATATTGTATCAACCGAAAGTATCACCTATAAAATCATTCGACAATGAAACGCAAAGAGATAGCATTATTGGTGTTTATACTCCTAATTGGCATCATTCCCGAGATGAGTTCGCAAGGAATCATGATATACAAAACCGATGGTTCTAAAATCAAAGTTCCTTACACGCAACTTGATAGCATTGTTCCATACGAAGTTGACACAATGCAAACTCAAGGCGTTCCCGAAGCCGTTGATTTAGGGTTGCCAAGCGGCACAAAATGGGCAAGTTACAATATCGGTGCAACCAAACCCGAAGAATATGGCGATTACTATGCTTGGGGTGAAATCAACACAAAAGAGGAATATACAAAACAAAACTACGTCCATTTCGACCAATCAAAGAACAGTTTCATCAACATCGGAACTACAATTTCAAGCAGTGGTTATGATGTGGCTTATATGACATGGGGCGACGGGTGGAGAATGCCCACAAAAGCCGAATTTGAAGAATTGGTAGATTGTTGCTTTTGGACATGGACCACGCTCAATGGAGTTAACGGTTATAAAGTTGAGAGCTATAACGGCAATAGCATATTTCTCCCGGCGGCAGGCATGCGCTATGAATCATCGTTAAAAGACGACGGCAAATATGGCCAATATTGGAGTGGTACTATAAAAGAAAATAGTTCTAACTATTCCACTAATTTATTCTTTCATAGCTCAAAACACGCCGTCGACTATTCAAATCGCTTTAATGGCAATTCTATTCGCCCGGTAAAGAAATAATCGTTAAACAACAAAATCTCAACAAAACTCACATTTAGAGTTGAAAAATTTGCACAACTCAAGAAAAATTCGTTACTTTGCACTCTGTTTTGTGGCCCATCTTGAAAGCCGTTAGGAATGATGCACTTAACTGCGATATGAGACCTGATGTAAGTCACTTGACAAAAATGTGTTAATTAATAAATAAACAAGATAAATAACAACAGCCATGTCAAAAATTTGTCAAATCACAGGCAAGAAAGCGATGGTTGGTAACAACGTATCGCACTCAAAGAGACGTACCAAACGTAAATTCAATGTGAACCTCTTCAACAAGAAGTTCTATTGGGTTGAGCAAGAAACTTGGATCAGCCTTACTATTTCAGCTGCTGGTCTTCGCACTATCAACAAACTCGGTCTAAACCTTGCAATGAAGCAAGCAGCCGAAAAGGGTTATTTAACAGAAATCAAATATTTAGAATTCTAATAAGATGGCAAAGAAAGCTAAAGGTAATCGCGTGCAAGTTATCCTCGAATGCACTGAACATAAGGCAAGTGGTATGCCCGGTACTTCTCGTTACATCACTACCAAAAACCGCAAAAATACAACTGAGCGTTTGGAATTGAAAAAATACAACCCAATCCTCAAAAAAGTAACTGTTCACAAAGAAATTAAATAATAACAAGATATGGCAAAGAAAACCGTAGCATCACTCCAAAAAGGTGAAGGTCGTACATATAGCAAGGTTATCAAAATGGTAAAATCACCAAAAACCGGTGCTTATATGTTCAAAGAAGAAATGGTGCCCAATGACGCCGTTAAAGATGTTTTGGCTAAGTAATTTAGACTATACTATATCATTATATCGCAACTCCGTTGAAATTCTCAACGGAGTTGTTTGTTTTTATAACCATTTTACTCTAACTTTGCTTCGTATATAACATTTTCCTGACCAACATGTATGGTCATTACTCATAAAACAAAGAACAATACATGAAAAGATTATTTTTCTCGGCATGCATCACAATTTTAAGTGTTCAGTTTTCAATGGGTACCACATATGAAGACATCCCTACACCAAGATTTGATTCTAAATCAAACGAGCAGATAGTTTCACTAAAATCGCCCTGCAACCAAGGCGAAGAGCCTTTTTACAAGTTCTTTAGCGAATTTCAAATGGGAGACTCTTCTTTTATTGCAGAACGAACACTTATTAACGGGCAGAAACTAACTATTGATGAATTGAATTCGGATTATATTTTTGACATTCTTCAATCAACTGATTTTATAGTCAGCGAAAGACAAACTGGATTTTATGTCGAAAATGATGAAATTGTAACATTTCATTTGACTTCTTCATGGTTTATGGTTTAATGTTTCTAAAGATAATGTATATTTCGCGTCAGGCGAAGTTTATGACGGGAAGATTAGCATCGGAAAAGCTGTAGCCTTTGAACGAATCAACAACAAATGGTATTTAACCTTCATCATAGAAGCAGGATAAAACAAATAATAATGGGCTACCTCGAAAAGAAGTAGCCCATTGTTTATTTGCGTTAGTTAAATGATTATCCGTTCTTATAGAGATATCGCTTGATTGAGCGTTTAGGCGTTTTCTCAAATTCTTCGTGATATACTTTTACGCGACTGATGCGTGAATATGAAGGCAACTCGGGATTGAGCTGTTTCACATTTTCTTCCATCATGCGATCGAGATCTTGAAGCGACAAGCCTTGTTTTGTACCGTTTTCAATATCGGGATATACGAGCGCAACCAATTGATCTTCGACATCAATAACGATTGACTCACACACATATGGCATATTGTTGAGTTTTTGTTCAATCTCTTCGGGGTAGATATTTTGACCCGATGGACCGAGAATCATATTCTTGTCACGGCCACGAATATATACATAGTTGTCTTCATCGATTGTGCATATATCACCTGTATTCATCCAACCATCTTCATCAAATGCAGCTTCAGTAGCTTCGGGATTTTTGTAGTAACCTTGCATCACATTATCACCACGCACCCACAACACGCCAGGGATATTTTCGGGATCAGGCGAATCGATGCGCGCTTCCATGCGTTGCACCACACGCCCACACGACGCTACTCGAGCCTCTTGCCATGGAGCGTAAGCAATAAGCGGAGCGCATTCGGTCATACCATAGCCCACTGTATAGGGGAATTTTATGCGACGCAAGAATGCCTCAACATCTTTATTAAGAGCCGCACCGCCAATGATAAGTTCGCGAAGATTACCACCAAATGTTTCTGTGATTTTTGCTTTCACTTTAGCCAATAATTGGTCATCGACAAATGGTACATAAAGCAATATCTTCATCAATGGTTTCTCGAGCAATGGGAACACCTTTGTCTTGATAATTTTTTCTATGATAAGAGGCACTGTGACAATCAACTTGGGTTTTACTGTCGCAAATGCGTCCATAATAACCTTGGGCGATGGCACACGAGTGAGGAAATAAATGTGACAGCCCTTGATTAATGGGTGTATCATTTCGACAAGCATTCCATACATGTGAGCCAATGGCAACATACACACGATGGGGTCGCCTGGCTTTAAGAAGTCGAGGTTGTCGAGAGTAAATTGTGCATTTGACCACAAGTTTTTATACGAGAGCATCACTCCTTTAGAGAAACCGGTTGAGCCAGAGGTATAGTTAATCAACGCCAACTCATCGGGTTGGTCTTCGTAGTAATGAATATCTTGTGGAAGGAATCGTTCGGGATAACGGGCTCCAAACAGTTCATTTAATCGCTTGCGTGCATCGGTGAGCAACTCGTTGCGCGATAATAATAAAGAATAATCGCTAATCAATATGGCTCCATCAAGATTGGTCATCAACGCTGGGTCAAGATTTTCCCATATCGCAACATCTACAAATAGCAAACGGGCTTCGCTATGGTTTACCAAATGGTGAATATTATCGGCCTTAAACTCATGAAGAACAGGCACTACTACTGCCCCATATGTAATTGCCGACAAGAATGCTATTGACCACTGAGCCGAGTTGCGTCCACATAATGCAATCTTATCTCCAGGCTTCAAACCCATGTGCTCATACATCAAATGTAGCTTTGCTATTTTACGACCGAGGTCTCTATATTGGAATGACGAACCATTAAAATCGGTCAACGCTAAATGCTCCCAATTTTGCTTTATCGAACGCTCAATAAGGATGTTCAAACTTCTCTCATTTTCACTCATATCGATATAAATATTTAAGTTACCAATCACAAATTTAATAAATTAATCTATTTGGTAAAAGTTTAATCCCATTAATTATCTATTTTGCAAAGAAAATTGTTATTTTTGCGCAAAATATAATTCTAATATAGTTTTAATTATGAAATTCAAATCATTATTCATTGCTACATCGTTAGTAGCTTCAACCATGGCTCTCAATGCCGGGAACTATAAAGTTTCTGCACAACTAACCGAAGATGACAACGGATTAACTGCTTATATTATTAACTACGATACAAAGCAAAAAGTTGACAGCACTATCGTTGAAAATAGTCAAGCAATTTTCAACGGCTCTCTTGATGCGCCATTCTTTGCTCAGCTCATCGTTGACGGAGATCGTTATGGTTCATTTATTGTAGAAGATGGCATTGTAACCGTTGAAAACAAGCAAGGGTATGGTTCAATACTCAACGAGAAGATGAATGCTTATTTTGCTCAATTTGGCAAACTCCAAAAAGATTTTAGTGCTACAACCGATACCTCAAAGCAAAAAGAGATATATGAAACTTACAATACACTTCAAGATGTAATACTCGAAAAAAATGCCAACAACCCCATAGGCCTATATCTATTCTTGCAAAAAATGTATGAAATGGATATGTTCAAGCTCAATGCTGAGCTTGAACAATATCCTCAATTTAAATCATCTACTCGCGTAAACAATTACATCGCTGCGATGAAACAAAAAGAGCTCACCTCTCCAGGCAAAAAATATATCGACTTTGAAATCACCTACGATGGAAAAACTTCAAAGTTGAGTGATTTTGTCAAACCAGGCAAATACACAATCGTTGACTTTTGGGCAAGTTGGTGTGGTCCTTGCATGCGCCAAGCAGTTGTATTGAAAGAAATATATGCCGAATACAAAGACAAAGGTCTTGAAATCGTTGGTGTTGCAGTGTGGGACGAGCCTCAAAACACCCTTGAAGCAATCAAAACAAAGGAATTGCCTTGGCACAACATCCTCAATGCTCAAACTATACCTACCGACCTATACGGCATCTCGGGCATTCCTTGCATCATCATCATTGGTCCTGACGGAACAATCCTTTCTCGCGACAAACAAGGCGACGAACTTAAAGCTGATGTGCGCAAAGCATTAGCTGGCGAATTAAAGTAAACGTTGAAGTATAGGGGGTACGCTAAAGAACGCCAACACGCACCCAAGAGCATTGGCCACACCATCCCACAAGTCGCACCCGCGATGTATTAATGATGTACCTTGAGCCAATTCTATAAGTGCTCCGAGCGCAATAGTACCTAACACAACATATAACTTAACCGAGAGTGGCAACGCATGTTGTCGCTCTCGTCGTTTATAATCAAACATAATTACGAAACTCACGCCCCACATCATCACCATATGCACAATTTTGTCGGCATTAAGCATTGGCACATCTATCGGTGGCAACGGCTGTGGGACAAGGGTTAGATAAAATAACAATGCCAACACAATTGCAGTGGGAAGATATGGTGGTATTTTATACAAAAATTCCTTCATTATTTTGATTTTTATGTTATTTCCTTGCAAAATTACAAAATAAACCCTTATTTAGTTTATTATTGCAAGCATTTTGTCTAATTTTGCAACATTAAAACATCTTATCATAACATAGTATGTCAAACAAAGTTCAATTTGCAACAAAAATAGGGCTAATAGCGGCTACCGTAGGGTCGGCTGTTGGGCTTGGCAATGTGTGGCGTTTTCCTGTTTTAGCACAAAGCAATGGAGGCGCTGCATTTCTTTTAATATATATAGCTTGTGTGTTTCTACTTGGTATTCCGGTTATGATGGCCGAGTTTTCGCTTGGTCGTGGCGGACAAAGTGATGCGGTGGGCTCATTTATGAATGTAACACCTGGCAAAAAGTGGTGGATGGCTGGCTCAATAGCCATTATTGCTTCGTATCTCATACTATGCTATTATATGGTTGTGGCAGGTTGGACAATGGAATACCTTTGGAACTCAATTACCGGTGATTTATATTCGGCAACAAGTTCATCGGGAGCTACCGATAGTTCGCAGTTCACCACTAAAATGAAAGAGTATATTGTTGATGACATCAACCCACTCATATTTACCTACATAATGCTTGTTGCCAATTTTGTGGTGCTAATGTGTGGTGTAAAAAAAGGTATTGAACGACTATCAAACATTCTCATGCCAATGCTTTTTGTGTTGCTTATCATCTTTGGATGCGTTTCGCTATCACTACCCAAAGCCGAAGAGGGATTGAAGTTTTTTCTCAGTCCCGATTTTAGCAAAATCAACGGCACGGTAATCATCAATGCTATGGGACAAGCATTCTTCTCGTTAAGCCTCGGTATGGGCATTTTAATAACCTATGCCTCATACTACCCCAAAACTACTATTCTTTCACGCACAGCAGTTACCGTGTCGTTGCTCGACATGACCGTTGCCATTATGATGGGAATAATCATCTTCCCTGCTGTAACATCATTTGGTCTCACTGGCGAATCGCTCGAAGGGCCTTCGTTGGTGTTCTCTACCCTACCCGAGGTATTTGCACAGATGCCATTAACTCAACTTTGGTCAATTTTGTTTTTCTTGTTCTTAATGGTTGCAGCTTTGACCTCAACAATCTCTATTGCCGAGGTTTCAATAGCATTTATGCAAGATAGGTTCAAAATGTCGCGTATCAAAGCGTGTTTGATAGTCATAGCTCCCCTATTCTTATTTAGTTCTCTTTGTTCTCTATCACAAGGAAGTCTTGGAAATATGACTATTGCCGGATATACTCTATTTGACCTATTTGACACTGTTGCAACTAATATTCTGCTTCCAGTAGCATCAATTTTATTGTGCATATATATGGGATGGGTTGCGCCCAAATCGTTCTTTAAAGGCCAGCTTACCAATCAAGGCACAGTCACATCGAGAGTGTTCCACATAGTGCTGTTTATTGTGCGCTTTGTGGCACCTATATTAATAGGCACTATTCTCATCACTCATTTCATTAATTAGTGAAAGGGAAATATAACACCAGCGAACGGCGTGGCATGCTTGTGGTAATAGGCATTCTGGCCATTATTGTTGCTATCACATTTTGTGTACGCAATTGTAATGTCATTAGCAACGACCACAATCAAGCCAATACTGATAGCATTATTAACCAACTTCATACTCAAATAGAGAATGAAAAAGGAGCGTCTTCTACCCCAAAAGAAAGTCGCAAAAAGAAAAAAGGTAAATCAAAGAAATCTACACACAAAAAGACAAAAAATAATTATGTGGAACGAAATCCGTTAAACGAAGATCTTCCACAACAAAAATAGATATCCACAATGAGTACACCCAACAACAATAGAGCACAATTTGCCACACGATTAGGCGTAATTGCCACAACCGTAGGTTCGGCCGTAGGGCTTGGAAACATATGGCGTTTCCCCTATGAAGCCGGCAATAATGGCGGTGGGGCATTTCTCATTTGCTACCTAATGTGTATTATAATACTTGGCATACCAGTGTTGTGTGCCGAGTTTGCCATTGGCCGTTCTACTCGAAGCAATATTTTCGGAGCATTTGAACAATTAAAGTCTTCAAGCAAATGGCATTGGGTAGGATACATTGGCATCATTGCCTCATTAATGATTTTGAGTTTTTATTCGGTTGTAGCCGGATGGACTATGGAATATCTATATCAATCGATATTTGGCGGGCTTAACCTCGCTGGCAAAGATGCTTTTCATAGTCATTTCA
Source organism: Muribaculaceae bacterium (assembly GCA_045637505.1). Lineage (GTDB taxonomy): Bacteria > Bacteroidota > Bacteroidia > Bacteroidales > Muribaculaceae > RGIG4079. Next base: position 13,510 of record JAZTZO010000042.1, read on the forward strand.
CTGCATTCTCAACAAGCAATTGGCGTCCTATAATGTGGACTATTGTGTTCCTACTCTGCAACTACATAATCGTAGTGCGTGGCGTTAAAAAAGGGATTGAGAAGATGTCAAATATTATGATGCCAGCACTATTTGTGCTACTCATCATCTTCTGCGTCAATTCTCTCATGATGCCAAAAGCAAGTGAAGGGTTGAAATTCTTATTTACTCCCGATTTCTCAAAAATCACGCCCGAAGTGGTGGTGAGTGCGCTCGGTCAAGCATTCTTCTCGTTAAGTCTTGGTCTTGGCACAATGATGACCTACGGCTCATATTTTTCAAAAGATACTCGCATAGTGCGCAGTGCAACTATTACAGCATCGCTCGATACCTTTGTGGCAATACTTGCTGGGCTAATCATATTCCCTGCGGTATTTTCGTTTGGAATGTCGCCTGTGCAAGGCCCAGCCCTCGTGTTTGAAGTACTACCCTCTATCTTTGCACAAATGCCAGGAGCACAAATGTGGTCAATACTTTTCTTCTTCTTGTTATTCTTAGCATCGCTCACCTCTACTATTTCAATGAGCGAGGTGTCAATAGCATTCCTCACCGAAGAGAAAAAAATGTCGCGCACTAAAGCATCAACCATCAACCTCATTATTGCCCTTTGCGGAGGGGTGTTGAGCGCTCTATCATTTGGTTATTTGAGCGACTTAAATTTCTTTGGATTGTTTGAAGTAAACTTCTTTGCATTCTTCGACTTCACTTCTTCAAATATTCTTCTACCACTTGGAGGCATGTTGATTTCAATTTTTGCTGGGTGGAAACTTGAACGCTCTGCACTCAAAGACACACTCACCAATAGTGGCAAGATTGGAGTTAAAACATTCCCTCTCTTGGTATTCTGTCTCAAGTATGTAGCACCAATAGCAATTCTCCTCATATTCCTTTTCGGGTTAAATTTATTATAATCCTAATAAGTTTCGTTTAGAATGAAACGATTCTTCACCACTAAAATATCTTGTTTACACCAAGAAATGTAGCAAAATTTGCTTATAAACAAATAATTTGCTTAATTTTGTGATATAAATACATTTCGTTTTTCACAAGTGAGAAGATTTAAACCGTTTTCATTAAACATCAAAGGCCAGTTGGTGGAGGTTACGCGTCCTCATGTGATGGGGATTCTTAACATCACGCCCGATTCGTTTTATGATGGTTCACGCTCGTTTTATGCCGAGATAATTTCTCATCGCATTGACACAATGCTCAACGAGGGGGTAGATATTATAGATATCGGTGCTTATTCTTCTCGACCAGGGGCAAACGAAGTATCTCCTCAAGAGGAGATGCAACGCCTTGAAATGGGAATGGATATATTGCGAATGAAAAATGTTTCGTGCCCCATTTCGGTTGACACTTTTCGTGCCGAGGTGGCTAAATATGCAGTTGAGACTCTTGGAGCCGATATCATCAACGATATATCGGCCGGATTGCTCGATGACGAAATGATTGCGACTATCGCTCAACTCAAGGTACCATACATAGCAATGCACATGCGTGGCACACCACTAACGATGAACGATTGTTGCAACTATAACAATATTGCTGCCGATGTCATAGGCGAATTATCAAAACAAATAAACAAGCTCACATTGGCAGGTGTTAATGACATAATCATCGACCCTGGATTTGGCTTTGCTAAATCGCTTGAACAAAATTATGAATTGCTTCGCGATCTTGAATTGCTGCACGAATTGGGTTATCCATTGCTTGTGGGAGTTTCGCGCAAGTCAATGATATACAAAGCGCTCGACACAACTGCCAACGATGCGCTCAATGGCACAACTGTAGTCAATACAATTGCTCTACAAGCTGGCGCTGCAATTTTGAGAGTTCACGATGTAAAAGAGGCTCATGAAGCAATAAAAATATCAACTTTGATTAACAACTAAATACTACGATATGGAATTTTTTGGCATAAAAGATGCTTTTGATATATTACTCGTAGCGTTAATGCTCTTCTATCTCTATCGCCTCATGAAAGAATCGGGCGCGATAAATATTTTCTACGGTGTAATGGCATTTATCGCAGTATGGGCTGTTGCCTCGCTTATGCTCGAAATGAAACTCACAGGAACTATCCTCGACAAGTTTATGAATATAGGCTTGCTCGTTCTTGTAATTCTATTCCAAGATCAACTTAAACGATTTTTGGTCGATTTAGGTTCTCAAAAGCGTTGGCGATTTCTACGCAATCTATTCTCGCACAAGGCTGCTACTGTTGACAGCGAAACACACCAATGGATTATGTCGATAGTGCGTTCATGCATGAACTTGTCAAAAAGCAAAACTGGGGCACTCATTGTTGTGCAACAAAATCTACCTCTCGAGAATTATGAAAATACTGGCGACAAAATCGACGCCACTATCAACTCTCGTTTAATTGAAAATATTTTCTTCAAGAACTCTCCACTACACGATGGCGCAATGATTGTGGCCAATGGTCGCATTAAGGCTGCTGGATGTATTCTCCCCGTAAGCCACGACACTTCAATACCTCGTTCGCTTGGGCTTCGCCACCGTTCGGCTTTAGGCATCTCTCAAGCCACCGATGCCATTGCTATCGTTGTATCGGAAGAGACTGGTACAATATCTATTGCTTACAAAGGCGAATTGAGAATGAGGTTATCTAACACCGACCTTGAACAACGCCTCAACCAACTAATCCAAGACGCTATTTAATCCCTCATATAGATACAACGCGAGCATTGATTAGGGTCAATGCTCGCGTTTCTTTTATATCTTAATCGATTATGCTTTATTGGCACGCTTACGCTCTATCTCATCAAGAATGATTTTGCGCAAACGAATGTGATGAGGAGTTACCTCAACATATTCATCTTCCTTAATATATTCAAGAGCCTCTTCAAGGCTGAACACTATAGGAGGAATGATGCGTGCTTTGTCATCGGCTCCCGATGCACGCATATTGGTTAATTTCTTCGACTTGGTTACATTTACCACGATGTCATTATCCTTTGCGTTCTCACCCACTACCTGTCCGGCATAAACCTCCTCTTGTGGGAAGATGAAGAATTTACCACGATCTTGCAACTTGTCGATTGCATATGCATATGCCGTACCGGCTTCCATTGCGATGAGCGAACCATTGGTGCGACGCTCAATATCCCCCTTCCATGGTTGATATTCGTGGAAACGGTGTGCCATAATAGCCTCACCAGCCGATGCTGTCAACACATTGTTACGCAACCCTATGATGCCTCGTGATGGGATGAAGAATTCCATGTGCACACGGTCGTTTTGCGCAGTCATCGACACCATTTCACCCTTACGACGAGTTACCATATCAATGATTTTGCTCGAATATTCTTCGGTCACATTGATTGTGAGCAACTCAACAGGCTCACATTTCATGCCATCAATCTCTTTGATGATTACTTGTGGCTGTCCCACTTGCAATTCATATCCTTCGCGACGCATTGTTTCAATCAACACCGAGAGGTGAAGTACACCACGGCCAAAGACAGTCCACACATCTTCGTGGTCGGCTTTTGACACGCGTAATGCAAGGTTGCGGTCGAGTTCTTTTTCCAATCGGTCGGCGATGTGACGCGATGTCACAAACTTACCATCTTCGCCAAAGAACGGACTATCGTTGATTGTGAAAGTCATCGACATTGTAGGCTCGTCAATGGCAATGCGAGGAAGTGGTTCGGGGTTGTTAAAGTCGGCCACAGTATCGCCAATTTCAAACCCTTCAATACCCACAAGAGCACAAATATCACCACTCTTAACCGATTGCACCTTCTTGCGGCCCATCCCCTCAAATGTGTGAAGTTCTTTGATGCGTTGGCGCACCACCGAGCCATCTTTCTTGCAAAGTGCAATATCCATGCCTTCGCGTATTTCGCCACGATGCACACGACCAATGGCAATACGACCCACATAACTTGAATAGTCGAGCGATGTGATAAGCATTTGAGCATCGCCCTCTATAACTTCGGGTTCGGGGATATACTCAATAATAGCATCAAGGAGAGGAAGGATATTGTCGGTAGGTTTACTCCAATCGGTGCTCATCCAACCTTGTTTGGCCGAGCCATAGATTGTTGGGAAGTCGAGCTGTTCTTCGGTAGCATCGAGGTTAAACATGAGGTCAAACACCATCTCTTGCACCTCATCGGGGCGACAATTTGGTTTATCAACCTTATTAACCACCACCACAGGCTTCAAACCCATTTGGATAGCCTTTTGAAGCACGAAACGAGTTTGAGGCATAGGACCTTCAAAAGCATCAACAAGAAGCAGACAGCCATCGGCCATATTCAACACTCGTTCCACCTCGCCACCAAAGTCGGCGTGCCCTGGAGTATCAATAATATTTATCTTATAACCCTTGTAGTCGATTGACACATTTTTAGAAAGGATTGTAATCCCTCGTTCACGCTCAAGGTCATTATTATCAAGAATAAGTTCACCTGCAGTTTGATTTTCGCGGAACAGGTTACCCGCATGCAACATCTTGTCCACCACAGTAGTTTTCCCGTGGTCAACATGCGCAATAATAGCAATATTTCTAATCTTCTGCATAACCCTACGGTTAAAAATTCATTTCAAACTACAAAGTTACACAAATCTCCCCACAACTCCCCTATTTATCTCAAAGAAAGTTGTAAAGAATGTTTCAATAAGGTGGATTTCACTTTTTGAAATGCTAAAAAAATTCCACAATATTGACTGATAGAGCTATATGCGATAAATTTCGGCATTTAGCACTTGATCTTCTTAATGAGCATCGAGAGTTCTTAATAAATGTGTAAAATCACTTGTTTTTAGTTAAATTATTTAGAATCATTCCAAATAATTTAAACTATTTATATATATTTGTGTCAATAAAGATGTAATTAAAATTTTATTAACCACTAACTATATTTAATATGAAACTTTTTTCGAAATTTTTATTAACATTGGCTCTTGTTGCTGGTGTGGGTTTTGTGGCTTTGGCCGATAAGTATATCTCGTCAAATGATCTTCCTAACGCGGCTAAAACATTCATCAACAAGAATTATAATGGTGTAAATATTTATCATTGTGAGCTTGATGATGGCCAATATGATGTTGACCTCAGCAATGGAGTAGATCTTAAGTTTAACAAAAAAGGAAAACTTCTCCAAATCGCGGCTGATCGTGGCGTGCTTTCACAAGCTGTTCTTAAGGCTATCCTTCCTGCTAAAGCCATGCAACATCTCAATAGCAAAGGTCTCTCTGACCGCGTCGATGAAGTTGAATTCCGTCGTAACTCTATCGTGGTTGACATCGACAACTATGATGATTTTGAAATCCGTTTCCGTCTCGACGGCACTGTGAAATAATTCACAATTAATAATTTAAAATCAAAATTACCTATATAACAAAGGTGCATCACTCTAAAGCGATGCACCTTTATTTTTATACTCAAACAACGCGAATTGCTTCTAATTGTGCATTATGAATTAACTTTTGTCGCCGTATTCTTCGAGATAGGCTTCGCAAGCCATCACAAGTTCGTCGTACCATTCTTGGCCAAATCGGCGAGTCAATGGTTCTTTGAGGAATTGATATAGGCGCACTCCATTTTTGCGACCGAGGAGTTCGGCACATTTACATATTTTCCAACGATGATAGTTCACTGCCGTAAACGAGGGATATTCTTTCAAGCGCACAGGATAGAGGTGACACGATGATGGTTTGTAGAAGTCAATCTTTCCGGCACGATAGGCCTTTTCGATGGCACATTGGCACATCCCTCCTGGAGCGTAGCAGGTAAACACGCAGTTTTTTCCGTCAACGATTGAGGTTACCAAGTCGCCTTCTTCATCGACATACCCCACTCCATTGGCTTCAATCTCGGCTTGTGCTTGGGGCAAAAGATCGTCCCAAATTATGGGTAGTATCTCTTTAATTTTTTCTTGCTCCTCTTGGGTGATAGGAGCTCCGGCATCGCCTTCGATACAACATTCGCCAAGACAAGTGTCAAGGTCGCAACAAAAGAATTGCTCGGCTAAATCGAGCGATACAAGGGTATCTTTGATTTGTAACATTATAGTTTCTTCTTTAGTTTCCAACTTGTTAATGATTTATTTGCCCGAAAAAATTAACCCAACGCCCACCAATCGGTCGTAGCGTTCTCCCGGACGATGATAATATACTTTAATGAGATATTCGTTTACTGTTTCATAAAAATCACCCTCAATGGGGGTAGTCATTCCCACCGACTTGCCGTGGGGGACAATGAGATATTGATAATTATATGCACCTTGTTTTAGTAGCAAAGTTTTCTCATATAGCGAGGTTTCTCGATTATACTCCATGCGTGAGCCCTCATCAAATCGGCGATGCGTAAAATCGCCCTCGAGGAATATACCACAATCAAACTGTTCGGGTAAATTCAATGAAAAATGTGTCATTACATAGTCGGCCTCAAGGTCGCTTTGAGTGGAATTATACTCGCGAATTGTGAATCGGCCAAACTGTGTTTGATCATAAAGATATTGCCCTGCGGAGCGTAGCTTGTCGGGGTCTAAAATCATATGATAATATGGCTCACGATATGCGATTTCGGCAACACGCATTCCTGGATAAGTCACCGACACGGTTTCCATGCGTCGATATTCATTTCCAGCCTTGAATATAAGAGGCGTAAGGTGCTCGTAATATGCTTTATTTAACGACACTCGCAATGGTTTTCCCACAACTATCTCATTATCAACGCGTGAATTTTGCGACACCACGATTTTAAGGTCGTTATACATATCTTGCACATTGAGTTTTGACGCATCAACTTCAAAGGATAGTTGCTGATGTGAGCCATTGTAATCAACATCGGTGCGCGACGTAACACGCGCTGCTACCATCGCTTTTGCCTCACTCACCATGAATCGTGCTTGCAACAAAGGCTCGTCGGGATTATCTTCGACAAACACTCTTAAAAGATAGTTTCCCGAGGCTATAAATCGCACTTCATCATTGGGCAATGCTATTGAATAATGCACATAGTGCACCTTTGTGAGTTGCGAATATTCATAGTCATTGACATATCCAAGGTTGAATCCGTCAACAAACTCCGAATCGACCAATCCCGAAGGTTGCCAATTGGCATTGCAATGCACCAGTGAATAACGAAGATAACTATGTTCCTCGGTCAATTCATCAAACGATATTATCACCCTATCATCAGAGCCAAGAGTTATTACTGGCGGAGCATAATCATTCCCCTCCACCTTCACCTGCAAGGTCTTGAAGCGAGCATCAAAAATACCATTCATCGTGTCATCAACATCGGCTGCAAAACTCGACATTGACAACAACAAGATATTCACTAATATGGTGCAAAATCGCTGTTTCATATATCTATTTAACGTAATCGCGCATCAATAATTGTGATAGCATCTTCAATGAGTTCAATACAAGGCTTGCGTCCTGGTTTCAACAAATCGCCACACACCACCGAACCATTCAGTGCTTTATATTCATCGGCAGCAGCCTTTACCTCGGCATAGAGCATAGGTTTGTCGGACGGATGAGAGTATTTCACAAGCCCTTCGAGCATCACCATGCCCGACACTGCACCACACACCTGACGCATGCCTCCCATTCCTCCGCCAAAACCGGCCGAGGCTCGAGCGGCGACATCTTGGCTCAACCCATGAATGTCGTCAAAGACCATCACCACGCATTGTGAACAGTTGTAACCTTGTCGATGCAACTCGCGTGCACGTTCTTTTCTTTGTTCGAGAGTATATTTCATATCAGAATAGTTTTTCTTACCAATCAATCTCGCTCTTTCCTTGTGAGCGAAGATATTCATTTGCCTTTGAAAAATGTTTATTACCTAAAAATCCACGATAGGCCGACAAGGGCGAAGGGTGTGGCGAGGTCAATACCAAGTGGCGATTGCGGTCAATAAACGCACCTTTTTTAATTGCATACGAGCCCCACAACATAAATACCACACCATTTCTATCTTGCGCTAATCGCATAATAACCTCATCGGTAAACTGTTCCCAACCACGATTTTGGTGCGAGCCAGCCTTATGAGCTTCAACGGTCAATGTGGCATTGAGCAACAACACCCCTTGACTCGCCCAACGACTTAAATCGCCATTTTCGGGGATAGGTTTACCTAAATCATCGCGAATTTCCTTAAAAATATTCACCAATGATGGAGGCATAGGCACCCCAGGATTTACCGAAAAGCATAATCCGTTTGCTTGATTAACATCGTGATATGGATCTTGTCCTAATATCACCACCTTTACATCATCAAATGGGCATGCATCGAATGCTGCAAAAATCTTGCTTCCGGGAGGGAAAATCGTTTTAGTGCGATACTCCTCACGCACAAAATTTGTGAGATTTACAAAATAGTCTTTTTCCCATTCTCCCTTTAGGCGTTCCTGCCACGATGGTTCTATTTTTACATTCATTATTGTGATAATTCGTTGGTTGTTATTCTTATTTGCAAAACTACAAAAAAACCACTACTTTTGCACACAAAATTGAAAGAATAATCACTTGTCCCCGTAGTTCAATGGATAGAATATTGGATTCCGGTTCCAACGATTGGGGTTCGACTCCCCACGGGGATACTCCCATACAAAATAAAAGCGAGGCATTGACCTCGCTTTTTCATATCTATACTTCCTTCTTATTATTTCAATCGATAATAGTACCCAAGCGTTACCAATATTGAAGAGTGGCGCGAGGCGTCGAAAATATCTTTTTTGGCAGCTGGGAAAATATTTCCAAGGCCAAAGTAATATCGTCCTTCAAGTGCTAACGAGTGGTTTCGATTAAGTTTCACTTCCATACCTACACCCCCAGTGATACCATAGTCAAATTTATTTTTTATAACCATCCCCATTTGGTCGGTCATACGATATTTCAATGGAAATCCAGGCACCGAGGTCACATTATTATAATCGAAATTTGAGGTTATATTATCCCCTATCAAATAACTAATTTCAGGACCGAGGTTTATCATACATTTAACTCGCTGGCTACCGAAGAATATGTGAGTCATAAGTGGCAACTGCAAGTAGGATAAGGTGCGCTTATACTCAAATGGTTCACCATCTTCAAAGGATTCTTGCCATCCACGCTGTGCAAAATTCAATTCGACAAGCAACCCCACATGACGCTCCTCGGCATAGCGAAATGAAACACCTCCAGTATATCCCAATGTCATTGATTGCTCAACGCCAGGAGAGAATGACATTGACGAGAAAGTAGTACCCCCCTTTGCTCCTATGTGAATATGTGGCTTATATAATTTTTGGGCGTTGACCACCATCGCAGCCATAACAAAAACTATGAGCAACACACTCTTTTTCATACCGATATGATTTTTTATATATTATTTTTTTACTCGTTCTACACTTCCATCGTGACGATAGAAGATCAAGAATAATGCTTGGTTTTCAAGTCCCTTAACTCCTTCAACCTGTGCGAAATCAAACGCATATTGCAATCCTTCAAATTTATAGTCACAATATGATTCACCTTGAGTGTGACGCAACGCATTAATAAGATAATAACCACAGTCATATCCCATTACAGCTTGAATAGGTGGAGTTTTTCGCATTTCGTTTTTATACACCTCTTCAAATTTAGTTTCAAATGCTTTTTCGTTTTCACCATTGCTATTATAGAAGAATCGTGAATAAACTACAGTGTTAACCGCATGCAACTTTGTTTGTTTTTCTTCGCCAAAAGCAGTCCACTCGGGATAGCCAAACAATGCTACATTTTCGGCATTATCTTTGGCAAAAGCACATAATGCATCGGAATATTTTTCAAACTCTGATTCGGAACTTGAAAGTGGTATAAATAAATATTTCTTTGTTTTATCAAGATTTTTCAAGTCAGCTTCGGTCAAAGTTTTATTATAAGTAACTTCAGCGATTTCAACGCCAGCTGCTTGATATTTTGCTTTGATTGCATCAACTATATTTGCTCTATTTTGATTCTTTGGCGTATTGATAATCACTGGTGTATAGTCGATAAAATGAGCATAGGCGCTTTCGGTAGCCTTAGCATACATATTATCGCGAACGATATTGCCTTGTATCACATTTTCATGCTCATAATGTGTTGTATCATTAGCATAAAACACATTAAACACCTTTGATTTAATTGTGTCGCTCATTCCTGCAATATGAGCCACTGTTTCCATTGACCCAGGAGGGGTCACTATTACATCCATTTGAGCCAATTTAGCGTCTTGCAAGATTACATCTACCGAGTCCACACTGTTTTGAGTGTCATAGGCATAAATATTAATCTTTGCGCCCGATGATTTTAATGCATCGGCAGCTAAAATAAATCCTTTATAGAAATCAAGGAATGTATAGGTTTTGCTATCAATCTTCTCTTCGCCCAACATAAAAGGCATCAAAATAGCGATATTATATTCTTTTGCGGCCTCAATTACTTGAGGTTGTGGTTGTGGTTGTGGTTGTGGTTTTTCGTCAACATATTCGGGTCGAGATACAACAGTCAATGTTTGCTTTGCACCTATCCCAGCCTCATCTCCGTTATTCTGAGTGGTCAATGGCGCATTGTCATTTACTCTAATCACGGTCCCCACATCATATTTATCAATTGACAATAAAGGGTTTAATGACAACAATTTTTCTACTGTAGTATTATATTTTGCAGCAATCGCATATAATGTCTCTCCACTTTTAATTATATGCAAATCACCTTGTGTAGTGGTTTGTGGTTGTTGCTCAGGAGCTGAATTTACAGCCTTATTAATCTTCAATTTATCACCAACCTTTATCCCATCTTGAGCCGATGGGTTTAATTGCAATAACTGTTCGATTGAGATGTGATACTGTTTGCTGATACCATACACAGTTTCACCTTTTTCTACTTCATGAATGATTTGCACATCACCACCGCCCAACTCGGCCACGGGGAAAAATAATTTGGCACCTACTTTCAATCCCTCGGCGAGCGACGGATTGTATTTTTTCATTTCATCTTGCGACATCCCCAATTTATGAGAGAGAGAGTAGAGTGTTTCTTTTGCCTTCACTTCATGATAATAATATTCTTTTCCATCGATGGTTGTAGTGGGCAATTTATACACACTTGCGCTTGCAGTTATTGTTGATATTGACAACACTACGGCTGCAATTAGGGCTTTCATTTTCATATAATTATTTTTTATGAATTTATCTTTGCAAAGATAAGGTCTTTGTGGCAATTATGCAACAATCGGTTAGTGTTTAACCCTTTTATAACAAAAGCGAGCGACCACCACTTGGGCATCGCTCGCTATGCTTTATTTCTTTAGATTGATTATTTTGCAGCTTCAGCTTCGGCTTGTTTCACCATTTCTTCGTTGGCAGTGATATAAATTTCTACGCGACGGTTTTGTTGACGACCTTCGGCAGTAGAGTTATCAGCAACATAGAAGTCCATAGGTTTACCTTCAGCAGTAAGACGAGCTGATGCAACACCTTTGCTCACCAAATAGTCACGCACTGATTTAGCACGAGCATTTGAAACTTTTTCATTAGCAGCCATTGAACCAGTGTTGTCGGTAAATCCATATACTTGCACATCTGTATCGGGATTTGTTTTCAATGATTCAGCAAATTTATTGAGGTTATTTTTTGCATCAGTTTTCAAAGTAGAGCCATTTGTTGGGAATAAGATACCACCTTCAAAAGTAACCTTGATACCTTGGAAGCCATTCACGTCAGTCACTTCTTCAACTGTAGCATTAGCCAATTGTTCTTCAAGTTCTTTTTGTTGTTTATCCATCTTGTTGCCAATCAACGCACCAACGCCTGCACCTACTGCAGCTCCAACACCAGCGCCGATGGCTGCACCTTTACCTTTACCAATCAATGCACCGATACCTGCACCGAGAGCAGCACCGCCACCACCACCAATGAGAGCACCTTTACCGGTGTTTGTTATAGATGTACAACCAGTTGATAACAATAGTGTTGCGCTCAACAACACCACACATGTAGTTTTCAAAAATTTCATAATACTTATTTTTTTAGTGTTAAAATTTAATTCTAATCACAAAAGTAACAATAAATCTTGTATCTATAATATAATTCCCTATCATTTTTTTATTTTTTATCATTTTATATGCATCATGCATTTTACGAGAATATTTTGCGAATAAAAATAAAAAACACACCTCTTTGTTGTGAGAAAATGGGAAATTGTATTTATTTTTGCATTACAAATCACATAAAATAGAAATGAGCAAATTTGGCAACTTAACAAAATCGGCTTCGATTCTTGCTCATGTGGGAGCGCTCATAACCGTTACCGCATGGGGAGTGTCATTTGTTTCCACCAAAGTATTACTTGAGAATGGACTTGGTCCTGCTGAAATATACATTTATCGTTTCATCTTGGCCTACATCTTAATACTCATTGCTTGTCACAATCGTCTTTGGGCCAACTCGTTTCGCGACGAGTTATTGTTTATGACTTGTGGTCTTTGTGCTGGTTCGATATATTTTATTTCGGAAAACATGGCATTGGAGTACACCTATGTCACCAATGTTTCATTACTTGTCACTACATCTCCGCTCATCACAACCATGTTGATGTGGATGCTATATAAAAACGAAAAACTTGGCAAAGGAACTATTATAGGCTCGCTAATAGCCTTTACAGGAGTGGCTTGTGTGATTTTCAATAGCAGTTCTAATGTAGAAATTAAGCCATTGGGCGACATTCTATCGCTTCTTGCTGCATTGAGTTGGTCAATCTATAGCCTTGTTCTCAAAAAACTCAATGCTCTATATAGTGTAATGTTTATCTCTCGAAAAACTTTCTTCTATGGAGTGCTCACAGCCTTGCCGTTTATGTTTTTCCAACCCGAGATATGCTCCCCTACAGTTCTTCTCAAAACTGAAGTTTGGGCTAATCTTCTATTCCTTGGAGCGTTTGCCTCTATGATAGCATATATACTTTGGGCTCAATCGGTTAAGCACCTTGGCGCCATTAAAGCATCAAACTACATGTATATATCCCCTATTATTACCCTCGTTGCATCGATTGTATTTCTTGGAGAGCCACTATCAATTATAGGTGGCATAGGATGTGCATTAATACTTGGGGGAATGTGGTTAGGCGAATATCTTGACCGTAAAGCGCAATAAGCAACGACCTACGCGTTGCCTGTTATCCTCTTATTCACCCTCTGTGAGAAAATCAATTTCATCAATTAATTGGCGACACAAAAGCATCGTCAACGGCTCATTTTTTACCAACTCTACCTCGGCACAACTCTTTATCTCGGCACAATGATTAGGCAACAGATTGAACATCAATCGCAAAGAAGCATATCGCTCCATTGCCACCGACGACACCACCATCATTTGAGCCAATTGCCACGCATAATCCATATGTCGCAACAATCTGTGACACAACACATCAGCAACTTCAACAGTTGGTATTTCAGTCATCCAGCGACATGCAAGTTCCAATTCAAATTTTTCTCGTGGATAAATCATTGGAGCCATCAATTGACTCTCGCGAGTTGACTTATTTTTCCACAATGCTTCGGCCAACACTTCATCGTGAGGTGTTTCTTTCGCTATCTCAACAATTTGAGGCAAATTAAGTCCAAAAATGATGCGATAATTAGCTCCTAATTTTCGCATATTATCGGCAACCGCGCCATTTCGCATCGCAAAAAAACGGCGTTTTACAACTTGCATATCGTTAAATTGTGTCATATCTTTCTTTTTTATTTTGATTGCAAATGTACTAAAAAACGCTGAAATATTTAGTATCACACATTAATCTATTGCATATTTGGCGCAAAGAGAGTATCTTTGTAACTTAAATATTTTAACGGAATGGACAATATAAACAACGAAAGTTCAGCAGTTAAGACTACATCCCCAAAGTCTAAAAAAGAAAAGAAATCGCGCAAAAGCCGATTTGTAAAATACCTTTGGATCTCTTTTGGTTCTATAGTAGGTTTATTTTACCTATTTTTTATCCTCATCTACAATGGAGTAATTGGCTACATGCCCTCGATTGAAGAAATTGCCAACCCTCAAAACAAATATGCCTCTTTCATATACTCGGCCGATGGCGAAGAAATAGGTCGATATTATGCTGGTTCGGGCAACCGTGTTTATTCCGACATGGCCGAAATTCCTCAACATATGATTGATGCCCTCATTGCAACCGAAGATGAGCGCTTTTATGAGCACTCGGGCATTGATGTGAAATCACTATTTCGTGCTATTATCAAAACCGGCATCATGGGGGAAGAGAACGCTGGTGGTGGTTCTACCCTCACACAACAACTTGCCAAACAAATTTACACCGAAAAACCAGCCACCGACAAGACTGAGCGCTTGATGCAAAAGCCAGTTGAATGGATGATTGCATTAAAACTTGAGCGCAATTACTCTAAAGATGAAATTATCAAAATGTACCTCAACCGTTTTGACTTCCTTTACAATGCCGTTGGGCTCAAATCGGCTGCACATGTATATTTTGGCAAAGAACCTTCTAAACTAAACATTGAAGAAAGTGCGATGCTTGTGGGGATGGTTAAAAACCCCTCTTACTTCAATCCCATTCGCCACCCCGAGCGCACTCGCGAGCGTCGCAATATGGTTCTCTACAAAATGGCTCAAGCCGGATACATTCCATCGAGCAAAGCCGAAGAATTAAAGCAACTCCCTCTAGGTGTAGAATATCATCGTCCTGAAAACCACGCCGATGGTGTTGCGCAATATTTTCGTGAAGAACTACGTCGTTATTTAACTGCCAAAGAGCCCAAACGCGAAAACTACATGAAATGGGAAGAAAAACAATTCCGTGCCGACTCGGCAGCTTGGGCTGATGACCCACTATATGGATGGGGCGAAAAAAATGGTTATAACATCTATGGTGACGGATTGAAAATCTACACCACCATCGACACCAAAATGCAAAAATATGCCGAAGATGCCGTGCGTGAGCAAATGAAACTTCACCAACAAGCATTTGGTTATAATCGATACAAAAATCGTTACACACTTTACTCAACCTACACTCGATTGAGCAAGGCTAATGTTGACAATTTCGTTAATACTGCTATCCGCCATAGCGACCGATATAGACTTGGTAAAAAAGCCGGCAAAACTCATGAGGAGATTATGGCCGAATTCAACAAGCCTATCGAAATGACAATGTTTAGTTATGACGGACCAAAAGAAATGGTTCTCACCCCTATTGACTCTATTCTTTATCGTCAACAAATTCTTCGCACTGGATTCATGGCTATGGATGTAACCAATGGCCACATCAAGGCTTATGTAGGAGGTATTGATTTTGACCATTTCAAATATGACATGGTTTCAATAGGCCGCAAACAGATTGGTTCAACAGCCAAGCCTTATCTTTATGCTGCAGCAGTTGATGAACTCGACCTCGACCCTAACGACCGCATAAAGACCTACTCTCCTGTATGGAAACCTCGAGGTAGTGGCTATGGCGCAATGCCTCTAAAATGGGCGTTAACCAAATCACACAATGGTGCATCGGCAGGTCTTATGTATGAACTTGGTCCTGAACGCATGATTGACCAAATGGGGCTACAAGGAATCGTTAAAGAAAACATCAAAGTTGATCACACAATCGCTCTTGGCTCATGCGAAATAACATTGAAAGAGATGTGTGTGGGATATTCGGCGTTTGCCAACCAAGGATTCACGTCTGAGGCCATGATGGTAACAAAAATTACCGACAGCAACGGAAATATTATAGCCCAATTCACTCCTCGCCAACAACAAGCGCTATCTAAAAATGGATATGCACGCATGCTTGAAACATTGCAAAGCGTGGTTAAAAATGGTACAGGTCGCTCAATGAGTTCACTTGGCGCTGCAATGGGAGGCAAAACAGGTACTACCGACTTCAATGCCGATGGATGGTTTATGGGATTCACTCCAAAACTCGTATTTGGCGCATGGGTAGGTGGTGAAAACAAATTTATCCACCTCAACATGATTGGTGGTCGCACAGCTCTCCCCATTTGCAAACGCTTTATGTCGAAAGTATATAGCGACAAGACATTACCATATAAGCGCAGTGACAAATTTGCCGAGTTTGAAGATGCAGTTGTTTACAAGAAACCGATATATAACGGTCCTAAAGAATCAAACAACGAAGCAACAACAACCGTTGAAGATGTTTATGATTAATCTTTCAACTGTTTTATGGGTCTAATATCATATTAAATCACTATCATTGCTTTATTTTTATCAATATGAATAACATCAAACGAAAAAATAGCACCACAAAGAAGTCAACACTACGCAAAGACCAAATCGTAAAATTCATGTGGATAGCTTTTGGGTCTATTGTGGGCTTTGTGTTCTTGTTTATGATTCTCATTTACAATGGGATTATAGGATATATGCCCTCGATTGAAGATATCACTAACCCTAATGACAAATATGCTTCATTCATCTACTCGGCCGATGGCGAAGAAATGGGTCGATACTATACTGGGTCGGGCAATCGTGTATATTCGGGCATGGAAGAGATACCTCAACACATGGTCGAAGCACTCGTAGCTACCGAAGATGTGCGATTCTACTCTCACTCGGGCATTGATGCTCGTGCTCTCATGCGCGCTATTGTAAAGCGAGGATTGCTTGGACAAAAAAGTGCCGGTGGTGCATCAACCATAACCCAACAATTAGCAAAACAAGTATATACTCAACAACCAGCCGAAAATAGTTTCAGACGAGCAATGCAGAAACCCGTTGAATGGATGATTGCTCTTAAACTCGAACGATATTACTCAAAAGATGAGATAATAAAGATGTATCTCAACCAGTTTGACTTCCTTTACAATGCTGTAGGGGTGAAATCGGCTGCACATGTATATTTTGGTAAAAAACCTGCCGACCTCACTATAGAAGAGGCCGCAACACTCGTGGGTATGGTAAAAAACCCATCTTATTTCAACCCCATACGCCACAACGAGCGCACTCGCGACCGTCGCAATGTCGTTCTTCACCAAATGGTTGTGGCTGGTTATTTAACTCAAGAAGAATACGACAAACTAAAAGAGAAGCCCTTGGAGGTTGATTTTCATCGTCCACAAAGCCACAACGATGGCATTGCCCCCTATTTCCGCGAAGAGCTACGACGATATCTATCGGCAAAGGAACCTCAACGCAGCAACTACTCATCGTGGAACATCAAGCAATATCGTGCCGATTCTACCTCATGGGCCGATGATCCACTATATGGATGGTGTGAGAAAAATGGCTACGACCTATATCATGATGGCTTACGCATATATACCACTCTCGACTCTCGTATGCAAAAATATGCCGAAGATGCTTTAGAGGGACATTTAAAAAAACTCCAAAGTGAATTTGGCACAAACCGTTATAAAAACAAATATAAGTTATATAGCACTCATGGGCATTTGACCAAAGCAGATATTGATCGCCTTGTCAACACATCAATACGCCACAGTGATAGATATCGCATTGGCAAAAAAGCGGGGAAATCTCATGAAGAAATACTTGAAGAGTTCAACACACCTGTTGAGATGACTGTGTTTAGTTACAAAGGCACTCAAGATGTAACAATGACACCCTATGACTCTATACTCTATTATAAACAATTCCTTCGTGCCGGATTTATGGCCATGGATGCCAACAACGGCCACATAAAAGCATATGTTGGAGGCGTTGACTTTAAGTATTTCAAATATGATATGGTTTCAACTGGTCGTCGTCAAATAGGTTCTACCGCCAAGCCATATCTCTATGCTGCAGCAATCGAAGATCTTGACCTCGACCCAAGCGATGAGGTTTCATGTTCATCACCCACATGGAATCCTAAAGGTTCAGGACCAGGTTCAATTCCATTAAAAACTGCCCTAACAAAATCACACAATGGTGCATCGGCATGGCTCATTCACTCTATTGGTACTCAACGCATGATTGACCAAATGGGCGCTCAAGGATTGACAAAAAGCAATATTCGAAATACTAAAACCATTGCTCTCGGTTCGTGCGAAGTTCCTTTGAAAGAGATGTGTGTGGGATATTCGGCATTTGCCAACCAAGGATTCTCATCGGCAGCAATGATGGTGACACGCATTGCCGACCGCGATGGCAACACTATCGCATCATTTGCACCTCGTTCATCTCACGCGATGACCAAAAACGGATATGCGCGCATGCTCGAAACTCTTAAAAGTGTAGTTCAAAATGGTACAGGTCGTGCCATGAGTTCTTTAAATGCGAGTATAGGTGGCAAAACAGGTACTACCGACCACAATGCCGATGGATGGTTTATGGGATTCACGCCCAAACTTGTATTTGGTGCTTGGGTAGGTGGTGAAGTTGCCTATATTCATCTCAATCGTGCCGGTGCATATACAGCTCTCCCCATTTGTAAAAATTTCATGAGCAAAGTATATAACAACAAAAAGCTACCATATAAACGCTCCGATAAATTTACCATCGACGAAGATGCTATTATTTACAAAAATCCTATCATTGACAACTCGGAAGATTCCGACTCAACTGCCACCACTATCGAAGAAGTTTACGACTAACGAAATACAATATATCAACAATAAAAAGGCTATTAAGAGTTTCTTAATAGCCTTTTTTCATATCTTCTACTTTGATTATAATCGCCCCATAGATTTCCTTTAAAAACTTATATCGCCGGGAGCCGATAGTATGTGAAATATCAAATCCTTCAATAAATCATATTGGTCTTGACGGCTATCTATCCCTTTACTTTTAGCATCAAAGTCTCTTATTGCTGCAATAATCTCTATCACTTGGTAAGCATTATAATTTTTCATTCCATTACGGAATTTCGCAAATTGTACAGGCCACTTAGCACCTACCAACGACATAAGATTAGCCTCTGACTTGTCTTTGGTAAAATAAAGGACCAAGAGATCGGAAAAATACCCAAAGATAAACGGAATAATTTTCGGCGTGGCATTATTCTTTGGATTTTGACGAAAATATTCAATTATATTATATGCCTTAAGTGCATCTTTTTGTGCCAAGGCATCAATGAGTTCAAAACTGTTATAATCCTTACTGACACCAATATTTCGCTCAATACTTTCGGGCGTAATCATCGCGTTGTCACCAAGAACGAGGTGCAACTTATCAATCTCATTATATAATCGCGACAAATCGGTGCCAATGTAGTCGCGCAACATTTCGAGCGACTTCTGCTCGGCGTTCATCTTCTTGATTTTGATGTATGAACCGATATAATTTATCGCATTATACTCTTTAATTTTTTCAGCAAGAAACACCACACCGTTATTCTTTTTAATCTCAGCAACGAGATCCTTTGCTTTTGCTACGGCTCCACGACAACATATCACAAGAATAGTAGTCATCGACGGTTGCGAAGCATATAGATGCAATCGGTTGAGCGAGGCAGCGTTGATTGCTTGAGCCTCTTTGAGGATCACAACCTGATACTCCGACATCATGGGATATCGTCGGCAAGCATCCATCACCGTGTCGATTGACACTTCGGGTGCATACATCGTGTACATGTTAAAGTCGCGTTCTTCGACAGGAAGTATCTGCTCAAAGATTTTAACCAATTCATCAATATAATACCCCTCCTCGCCATGAAGAAGATAGATAGGAGCATATTGACGCTTTGCCAACTGTGATTTTAAACTTTCAAATGTTAACGATGGTGCTGCCATTTACTTGTGATTTTGCTATACTCAAAATTATTGTGTAAATTTACACAAATTTATTATCTCTACAAAATTATAATGACTCCACTCAATCTTCCACAATATAATATTAATGTAACAACGGCTGCCGATGGTTCACAACAAATTTTTGATCGTCTGCGTGGCAAATTTGTGGCATTAACTCCCGAAGAGTGGGTGCGTCAACATTTTGTAGCGTTTCTCATCGACCACAAAGAATACCCTGCAGGATTAATGGCTAACGAAGTGGCATTATCGCTCAATGGCACCTCTCGCCGTAGCGACTCGGTCGTTTACAACTCCTCGGCAAAGCCTCTTGTCATCATTGAATATAAAGCCCCTTCGGTAAAAATTTCACAAAAGACATTTGACCAAATTGTGCGCTATAATATGGTTTTTCAAGCCCCCTACCTCATCGTGTCAAATGGACTCAACCATTACTGTTGCCACATCGACTTTGAAAACCACTCCTACAAATTCCTCCCCGATATTCCCAACTACAGAAATCTAAAAAAGTAATGAGAGATAAGTCAAACTCCAACTTTTTCAGCATCTTAGTAATAATCACATTATTATCATTGCTTAATGGAGTATAAAAATATTGAGAGAAGAAAGATATCCCTGTCCACTATAAAACTAAAAAATAAATATATTTATCAATAAAATACTATATAATAATAATTTACATATTATAAATTAATCTAACTTAGAAATAAATGGAAACAAAGGTATTAAACAATCAAGCAGAATTTATGATAAAATTTCCCGATGGAACTTTTATTACAGGAAAACCACGTTTTGAAGTTTACAAAAATACTATTCTGAAGATAGGAATAGACCGTGTTGCTTCTTTTGCTCAAATTTCAAAATTAAAACGATATGGGCAACCTTACATCAATAAAATTCAAAATAAAATTCTTAGTGAAGGCGGCTACAAACAAGAGTATATAGGAGGATATTATGTTGTTAGTGATTTCTCTGCATTAAATATGTCAAGATTCCTTAGAGATTTATCAAAAGAACTTGATTTAGGGCTAACTATTTACAATCCATGCAAAACTCCATTAGCAAATTAAAAATATTTTCAAATATTATTGTCTAAAAAATTTGAGGGGGAGGAAGTCAAAAGTGGTTTAGTTTTTTCAATTGTAGCACGTAATACGAGGAAGCGAAACTTCTTTAACAACCCTTCGCAACAATTATCCAATTTAAAAAAAACAAAGGTAGAAAAGGGAATTTCTTTTCTACCTTATTTTATTTACCTTATTTCAATCGTTTAGAACAAATACGCTAAACGAATATTCCAAGAGCGGTTTTGTGCGCTGAAATCATCGAGTTTCACGGTTTTGAGAGAGTATGACATACCCCAGTTATAGCTACCCGAGAGCTGCCAATGTTTGAATATTTCGGCACCTACACCCACTTGCAAGCCCACATCTCCACCCGAAAAATCAAGTGCACCTATATCATTATGTCCGGCTTGAATTGTAAATGAAGGACCAGCAAATAGGAATGGAGCTAAATAATCTTCAAATCCATTTAAATGATGAAATTTAAATCGCAAATTAATAGGTATTTCAATGCAATGAAGATAAACTCGTTCATTACCATATCCGTCAGAAGCCCACACTTTCTTATCTCCTAAATGTAAAGTAGCTCCGCGTTGTGAATACATCAACCCGAAGTCCATACCGAAGCCTATACCTGGAAACATTATTTCAGAGAATCCACCAGCCGAATAACCCACTTCGCCATCAACCTTAATGAGATCTTGTTTAAAATGAAGGTCATTAAAACTTGCTCCTGCGATTATACCATATCGCAATTGGGCATTGGCAGTTGATGCACCAAAGAGTGCGCATATCACCAATATTGATGCTAATATCTTCTTCATCATCTATATACTTTTTGATGGTTATTTCTTTAAAATTTCGATTGCTTCTTCTACGCTCACAAGCGATTGTTCGCCAGTGGTCATATTTTTGAGCATCATTTTGTTTTGCTCCATTTCGGTTTCACCCACGATTGCCACAAATGGAATGGCGAGGTTATCGGCATACCCCATTTGTTTTTTCATCTTCGATGCATCGGGGTAAATTTCGGCAGCAACGCCAGCATTACGCAACTCTTTGAGCATTTTCATCGATGCTGCGGCTTCGGCCACACCAAAGTTGGTAAACATCACGCGAGTAGAGTCTTTGGCCTCTTCGGGGTAAAGGTCGAGAGTGTTGAGCACATCATAAATGCGGTCGGCACCAAATGAGATACCTACGCCCGACACGCCATTCAACCCAAATACGCCTGTCAAGTTATCATAACGGCCACCACCGGTGATACTACCTATCTGAACATCTTGGGCTTTAACCTCAATGATTGTACCGGTATAATAGTTCAATCCTCGAGCGAGCGACACATCGAGGTCGAGTGTAGCGCGCAATCCCAATGCCTCAACGCCTGCCACTACTTCGCGCAATTCTTTCACGCCGAGAGCGCCTACCTCTGATGTTGCGAGCAATGATTCAAGTTGTTCAAGTCGTTGGCTTATAGTGCCATCAATAGCAAGGATAGGTTGCAATGTAGAGATTGCTTCTTCGCTCAAACCACGTTCACGCAACTCGGCATTAACGTTTTCGATACCTATCTTGTCAATCTTGTCGATTGCAACAGTGATGTCAATTATCTTTTCGGGAGCACCTATTAACTCGGCAATACCAGCAAGCACCTTGCGGTTATTGAGTTTGATTGTGATATTAATTTTCAATCGGCTGAACACCTCGTCAACCAATTGCAAAAGTTCAATTTCATTTACCAACGAGTCGCTACCCACTACATCGGCATCGCATTGATAGAATTCGCGATAACGACCTTTTTGAGGACGGTCGGCACGCCACACTGGTTGGATTTGGAATCGTTTGAATGGGAATTGCAATTCATTGCGATGTTGCACCACATAGCGAGCAAAAGGCACTGTGAGGTCATAACGCAAACCCTTTTCGCTAATTTGTGATGTTAGATGCACATAGTCATCATTCTCAACAAGCGATTTATCAACGCCACGCAAGAAATCTCCCGAATTA
This sequence comes from Muribaculaceae bacterium, assembly GCA_045637505.1. Lineage (GTDB taxonomy): Bacteria > Bacteroidota > Bacteroidia > Bacteroidales > Muribaculaceae > RGIG4079. The sequence goes on from JAZTZO010000042.1 coordinate 36,352, forward strand.
AGTATTTTGAACAACAATTTATCACCCTCTTCGCCATATTTACCCATCAAAGTTGATAGGTTTTCCATGGCAGGAGTTTCGATTTGTTTGAAGCCATATAGTTTAAATACTTCACGAATTGTGTCAAAAATATAGTTACGACGCGCCATTTCTATTGGCGAAAAGTCGCGAGTTCCCTTTGGGATTGATGGTTTTTGTGCCATTTTATTTAGTTTCTAATCGTTTTTGCTTTATAATGAACTGCAAAGTTACAAAAATATTAGGGGATTTAATAAAATCCCCCTAAAAGTTTATTAATCTCTACGCGATGTGAAGATTAAAATATAATATATAAGTGTTGCAAGTGAGCCGAGAGCAGCAACAACATAGGTATAGGCAGCACTTTTTAATGCATCTTTGGCATGGTCGTGAGTGGCATAGTCGGTGATGCGAGCCGAGTTGAGCCAAGCCAATGCTCGACGCGACGCATCAATCTCTACTGGCAATGTAACGAAACTGAACAATGTGGTTGATGCAAATAGGATAATACCTCCGAGCATTAATTGTGGAAATGTTTCAATAGTGAAAATCCCTGCGAGCAACAACCAAGGCATCACTTTTGATGCAAAACTCACCACTGGCACCATCTTTGAACGCAATGTGAGGAACGAATAGGCTGTGGCGTGTTGCACAGCGTGTCCACATTCGTGAGCAGCAACGGCAGCAGCTGCCACACTATTTCCATTATACACCTCGGGGCTGAGGTTGACAGTTTTGTCAGTTGGGTTATAATGGTCGGTCAAGCGACCACCCACTTGTGTCACTCTCACATCGTGAAGCCCATATTGAGCCAACATGCGTTGCGCCACATCACATCCACGCAATCCGTTGGGGATAGCCTCTTTAGAATACTTTTCAAACTTACTATTTAAGCGAGCTTGCACTAAGTAACTCGCAAGGGCAATAATGCCAAAAATCACATAAATCGACATAAAGTTTTAATATAGTGGTTAAAATTCACTCTATAATGTTACAAAGATAATGCCAACCAATATTATATGGAAATTATGTAATACTTTTTGTGAACTTTTGGCAAATGTTGCACCTAATTGAATAAAAAAGGAGGAACGTCGCATTTTAAACGTTCCTCCCAATCTCTAAATTGCAGTGTTGTTATTTTACCATTTCTTTGCAAATAGTACCATCACTATATTTCACAATATTTACACCAGTTGTTGGAGCTAATAATAATTTACCATAAATATCATAACGTGCCACTTCAACGGCATTATTGTCAGTAGAAATATTTTCAACTCCGGTATATTCAATTTCAAATGAGCCGGTATAGCTGTTTAATATTTCTCCTGATTCTGATTTTGCCACTACATCATAGTAATATTCTCCATTTTCAAAACCATCGATTGTTAGTTCGATATAATCCGACATCGGAATAATTTTTCCTGTTTCATCATAGTGAACA
>JAZTZO010000043.1:0-31867 GCA_045637505.1 Muribaculaceae bacterium
TAGACGAAAATCCACCGCCTCAACTGACTCTTTTCGATTAGGGGGGCTTGTAAATCGAAAAAAAGAATCTCAACCGCATTAAATCTGCGATTGAGACCCTTTTTATATACTTTATCGATTTTTATCGGACAGCAATAATAACAAAAAGGGTGACTAATTTAGTTGCCCTTTTTCTGTATATAGCCACTATAGTTTGTCCCCTTAATTAATGTCCTCGTTAGTTATTATGGTTTGCTTGGGGGTGATTATAATGTCCATTGGAATGTCGTGTGGAGCAGACGGCAGTTCGTTGTAAAGTTGGAAATCATAGCATATACCTATCTTAATCACCTTGTTTTGGCATAGTAGTCGGTCATAATATCCTTTGCCACGGCCAAGGCGAATGCCGTTTATGTCAAATGCAATCCCTGGAATGATTGCTATATCTATTGTTGATAACGGGACGGTTGTTGAGCCAACAGGTTCTTGAATGTTAAATGCCCCGAGTTGTGTATTATTGGCATGTAAAATTTCAAGGTTGTAGTTGTTTATGCGAGGAAGGAATATTGATTTAGATGCACTCCATTTATTTATCATGTTATGCGTGTTTAATTCATCAGGCAGGGAATGATATAAAAGAATATTTGATGCAGATTTAAAGCAGGGTAGTTGTTCTATAGCAGAAGCCACTAATAAAGTGGCTTCTTTTTTGTTTGATTCAGAAATACTTTTCTTTAAGTTTTTTATTTGTTGGCGAATTGAATCTTTTGTTTCCATTATTTATGAGATATTACAATAGGAGGCTTTGTTGAACCCATTATGATTTGCTTTATTGCCTCTTTTATGTTGTTGTCATATTCGTTGTATACTTCATAATAAGCATGGCTCCCTAATGCATCACGAGCTATAAGTGATTTAATTATTGACAACATTAACTCGCGAGAGGTGTTGATGTAATACCATTGTGCGGCAATCTTAGATTTTTTGCAATAGTTTACAAAATCTTCGAGGAGTGCATCGTCATCGGGTAGTGATTTAAGAACTTCTTTTGAAGTTTTGCATTTTTTGAGAGATACTCGGTTATTATCACAATAATTAAATGCGTATTTTTGTAATAGTCCAGCATTTGCAACTGCGTAATAGTATTTTGTAATACCCGATGTGTCGTTAGGGACAAATATATCAGGCATTATACCACCACCGCCATAAACTTTGCGTCCGTTGGAAGTGGTAAACTCTAAATCTTTGTTTAGTTTGATGCTATCTGCATTAAGGGCTTCCCCGTGAGAAAAACGTTCGTAAATCTCTTGAGAATAATTTTTGTCGCCCAATTTGTAGTCTTTTTGGATGCATCTTCCCGATGGAGTGTAATATCGAGCGACTGTAAGCCTAATAGCGCTATTATCTATGAGTGGCAGCTGCTGTTGTACAAGACCTTTGCCAAACGAACGGCGCCCAACAATAAGTCCACGGTCGTGGTCTTGGATAGCTCCAGCAAAAATTTCGCTTGCACTTGCTGAAAATTCATCAATAAGAACAACCAATTCTGCTTCTTTGAATGATCCATTTCCGTCGCTAAGAGTCGCAATGCTGTCAACTCGTGATTTTGTATTTACAATCATACGACCAGCTGGGAGGAACTCGTTTGCCATTAAAATAGCGCTTTCCATATATCCACCACCATTTCCTCGTAAGTCAATGATGTATTTTTTTGCTCCGTCGTTTCGTAGATTGTTTAACGATGTAATAAATTCGTGGAAAGTATTTTTACTAAATTTATTGACTTTTATATATCCCACAGTGGGGGCTATTATATATGATGCATCAACCGAGTGTACTGGAATTTCTCCACGAATGACGTCGAATGAAATTGGTTTTTGAGCGCTGTTGCGTTTTATGCTTAATGTTACTTTTGTGTCTTTTTTGCCTTTTAGTAATGACATTACTTTTTCATTGGATATAGATACGCCTGCAACATTTGTTTCATCTACCGATATTATGCGATCTCCGGCTAATAACCCTATTTTTTCACTTGGTCCACCCGAAAGAACTTCAATTATGGTGATGGTGTCATTCATAATTGAAAATGAAATTCCTACACCACAAAAAGAGCCATCTAATTCGTCGTTTGTTGCTTGAAGGTCTTTTGTGGGTATATATGAAGAGTGGGGATCTAATTGAGCTATGATGTCGGGGAATGATTTTTCTAATATGCTATCGGTATTAACTGTGTCAACATATTTTTCCGAGATTAAATCAAATAGTTGATTTAATTTTTTATTACCATACCCACCTCTCCCTATTGAAAAAATATGGCCTATTATTATCCCAAATACTAGTGTAATTGAAATAATTAAGGGTAAAAAGACTTTTGACTTTGATTGCATTGTGTTTATTTATTAATCGATGTTTTCAATATGAACGCATTCAATGTTTGCTCTTTTTAATAAATCAATGCCATCGGTGATTCGGTAAAGTTCATTGAATACCACTCGTCTTATTCCTGCCTGAATGATTAGTTTTGCACATTCTACGCATGGTGAAGCTGTTACATAAAGCGTTGCTCCATCACTGCTATTATTGCTACGAGCTACTTTTGTAATAGCATTGGCTTCGGCGTGTAAAACATATGGTTTGGTTGTGCCAGTGTTGTCTTCGCATATATTTTCAAACCCAGAGGGAGTTCCATTGTATCCATCTGAAATAATCATTTGGTCTTTTACGATGATTGCTCCTACTTTGCGTCTAGTACAATATGAGTTTTCTGCCCAAATGGTTGACATGCGAAGGTATCGTTTGTCAAGAATTTCTTGTTTGACTATTTCGTTATTCATACTGCAAATGTATTATTTGCGCAAATTTACAAACTTTTTTTTCTTTGTGCAATTTAATTATATTAAGTAATAATTATATGGAGTATATATCTATTAATCTTTATGAGGGTTTTGTATGAAATGATTTTCGAGTTTATATGAAAAATGTTATAATTTAGTTTGATGAAATATGGATATGATTATAATGTAACAAAAATGAAATATATTGGATATTTATAAGTCGCAGAAAATAAGGGAAATAAGATATTTGAAAATAAAAATGAGTCATTTTAACAAAAAATAACTATAAAATAATTTTGATATTAAAATATTTTGTACATTTGCATGGTGTTTATTTTGTATCATATAAATGTAAAATTAAAAAATTATGAGTTCAAAAAAGTTTCAGTCAAGGTTATTGGCATTGCAAAACAATTTGTTGAATTTTGCTTTCATTTTAACATCTAATGATGATGATGCGCATGATTTGTTGCAAGATACTACGCTTAAGGCATTAGACAATGAAGATAAATATGTTGACAATGTCAATTTTAAGGGGTGGGTATTTACAATTATGCGTAATATCTTTATTAATAATTATCGTAAAGTGGTTAGATCGGCTACAATTATTGACCAAACAGAAGACCTCTATCATTTAAATCTCCCACAAGATTCAGGTTTTGAATCTCCCGAAGGCTCTTATGCGGCAAGGGAAATTAATGATGTAATAAATTCATTCCCAGATGAGTATCGGGTGCCATTTTCTATGCATGTAGCAGGGTATAAATATAATGAAATTGCCGAAGAAATGGGGTTGCCTCTGGGAACAGTAAAAAGCCGTATATTTTTTGCGAGAAAAAAATTACAAGTTTTGTTAAAAGATTATCGTTAATGTAGTAGATTTTGGACTCAAATTAAAGAGGCTGCCTAAGCAAACTTGTTAGACAGTCTCTTTATTAGTTAATATTGTTGTGTTGTCTAAATTATTATCTTGAAAATATTATTGTCGGCTTTAATAATATATATGCCACTCATATTTTTAAGGTCGATATTTGTTGCATTGCGATATGTAGAAATAATATTGCCGAGGGTATTGTAAATTATAATATTATTACAACTCTCTGATAGATGCAACTTATTGCCTTTGATTTCCCAATTAAATTTCTCTTTTGTTATAGTTGACACATTCGTAGTTGTATAGTGGGCAATTTGATATGCAGCAAGTCCATTGCCTGCAGAATAGATGTAAATTTTTGTGATAGGCAAGCCATTAGATGCGATTTCGCTTTTAGTTGCTGCTAATGTCGTAGGAGTCGTTAATTTTGATTTTACTCCTCCCAAATATGTTTTAGGAAATTTCCATAAACTTTTTATGCCAGCAAATGATTCAATTTGGTTATTTGTGCCATCAAGAAAGTTGGGGTTTAAAGAAATTAGTTCAAACATTGATCCTTCAGTTAAATAACTACACCCATATAACATCATAGGTATATTTCCATGCATAAAAATGTGGATGCCGTTTCCAGTAGGGTCATTAGATAGTTCAAACGAACTTTCCTTGCTCAAGTCCCCTTTATTTGTCCTATTTTTATATATTGTAGGATATATATCCTTGTTATCAATAATATAAATGCTGTTTTCTGCATCAAGGGGGAATATTCGTGATTCTGAATCGGTAGTTGTTGAAAGGAATTTAGGAGTAGTACTTGCTACAGTAATATTGCGATTAAATTCCCAAGAACACACAGCATATGATTCTACGCCGCCTAATACACTATATGCAACGAATTCACCAGTTGCTACGTTTCCTATAATGTTTGTGAATTTTGTTTCCGTTGGGTCATATTTGTTATTATCGGGAAGAGGTAGTTTGCATGTATATCGTTTTATTACTTTTGCAACTGTTGACTGTGAATTTATTTCAAGCACATCAATAATTATGTCGCGATGGCTTGATAATGACATTGAACCACAACTCGTTGCATATAAATTCCCATAACTATCAACACCCAAGTCGCTTAATGGTATAGGTGGCTGGCTGAAACTACCATAATCAACAAGGACAGAATCTAATGACTCACCGGTACTTGCATTAAATCTATTTATATGCGATTGTAGTCCTTGGTTGCCTCCAAAACTGATATATATAATGTTGTCCTTTAACGCGATGCCGTGGTTATATCCACCTTTGTCGGGTTGACAAAGTCCATTGTTGGTGTTTTCTGATCTAATCCATAATGAACTTAAAACGAGTGGCTCGCTATATCCTTGTAGCACTTGAAGGTTATACTCGTTTTTGTCACGAATTGTTGTGTAGTTATTATTAGGTTCTTCTAATCCAGTGATAGAAAATTTCCAAGTATCTGAATAGTTTTCTCCATCAAAAACTCTCCAATAATAAGTGCCATTACCCAATTCTTGTGGGGTAATTGGCATTTGTTTATAGTAGTCTTCATATGTGAGCCATCTCGATGAATTACTATACAAAATTTCATCAAAACTATTTGTCACAGAAACCTCTAACGATAAAGCATTGTCATCCTCATATTTACATATAAAATAAAAGTCGTCCGATATTATGTCGCCATCATATGGATAATGTAATTCGATATTTGCCCAACAATTAAGAGCAATAATGCAGGTGTTGATTAATAGTAATATTCGTTTCATATATTTCAAATTAGTTATTTGTTATAAGATTTGATGGGAGTGATTTAGATGCTTTGGCTCCCATGTCTTTGAGTTTTTCGGCTTTACCTATTAAGTTCCCGTTTCCAGTTGATAGCTTTTTTATCGCATTGTCGTAGCTGTTTTTTGCACCATTGAGCGATTTTTCAATTTGCCGCAAATCATCAATGAAACCAACAAATTTATCATACATTTTCCCACTCTCTGTTGCAATTTCAATTGCATTGCGAGTTTGTCGGTCATGGCGCCATATTTGTTCAATTAATTTAAGAACTGATATGAGGTGGGTTGGAGAAATAATAAGAACACGATTGTCATAAGCATCTTGCCACACGTTATGATCATATTGCATAGCGCAGATATAGGCTGATTCGTTGGGAATAAACATCATTACAAATTCAGCTTTTTCTAAGCCTAAATAGTCTTGATAATTTTTAGTTTTTAGCTCATTAATATGGTTGCGAATAGATGTAATATGTCGTTTTTTCAATGTCTCTTGTTCTTCAACTGATTCACAATTAACTAAGTCAACATATGCTGTTAGTGATACTTTTGAGTCAATTACAATTTTTCGCCCATCAGGGTAGTTGATAACAACATCAGCAATAAGTTTTTTTCCCTCATCGTTGTAGGTCGTTTCTTGCACAAAAAATTCACGCCCTTTTTCAAGGCCCGATTGGGTTAAAATATTTTCAAGAATCATTTCGCCCCAGTTTCCTTGAGTTTTACTATTGCCTTTTAATGCAATCGCAAGGTCTTTTGCTTCTTTCCCAATTGATTGATTTAGCTCAATTAATTCTTTTATTCGTTCTTGAAGCGAATATCGTTCTCGGGCTTCCTTTGAATAGCTTTCAAAAATAGTTTTCTTGAATTGTTCAATGTTTTCTTTTAATGGGGTCAAAATTTCGGTTAAGCGAGATTCGTTTTGCTCTTTAAATGCAATAGTATTGTGTGTTAATATTTCATTTGCAAGATTCTTGAATCTAATTTCTGACTCTTTTGTTAATCGTTCTTTTTCTTCTTCTGAATAACGAATGCGTTCGTTCAATCGGCTATTTTCTATTCGTAAATTGTTGGTTTCGGTAGTCAAATCTTCATAATTCTCTTTTAGTTCAGCTAATTGTTGTCGAGTGATAGTCAATTGGCTTTCGCATTCGATTTTAGCCAATAAGTTTTTAGAATTTTGTGTTTTAATTGTGTAGGCATAGTACATTAAATATACTATTATAGTAGTACACAAGATAAGGATGATTGTAACAGTTGCGTTAAGTTCCATAGGCTAATTTTAAGTATTGCAAAGTTAAGTAAAATGTATAAAATTTGGGAATTTTATAGTAACTTTGTGAAATATTTTTGAAAAGTATGGAAAAAGAAAAAACGTATATTGGCATTTGGCTAATTTTAGCATTAGGTTTGGCTCTATTTGTAACATTATCGGCTCTTGAGCCTATAAAAATAGGAGGCATAGAGTTGCGTACAACAGGTATGTATGAGCGATTAACAAGAGAACCCGAACCAACCCCCGAAGAAACAGCAGCAGCAAAACAAAAAGAGATTGAAGAGAAAGCAGCAAAACAAAAAGAATTAAAAAAACAGAAACTCGCACAACCTCAAACTATATTGTTTATTGGAGACTCAATGCTTGAAGGTTTGGCTCCTCGATTAGCTTCATATGCTAAAGAGAACAACCATAAATTGTATTCTGTTATTTGGTATAGTTCAACATCAGAAGTTTGGGGTGAGACCGATTCATTGAAAGTAAATATTGAACGTTACAAACCATCATATGTATTTATTTGTTTGGGGGCAAATGAATTGTTTGTCAGAGATATTGCTACAAAAAGAGATAGATTTGTGAAAAATATTATTTCACAAATTGGAGATCTTCCTTATTTGTGGATAGGTCCTCCTAACTGGAAACCCGATACAGGCATCAACGATTTGATTGATAAAAATGCCGAAGAGGGATGCTTCTTCCTCTCTAATGGAATGCATTTTGACCGAACAAGTGATGGTGCGCATCCTACGAGAAATTCTGCTATTGCGTGGATGGATAGCGTAGTTCGTTGGATGGCAAAAAGTAGTGCATATCCAATTGCAAATATGAAGGTACCTTCAGAACCAACTGCGAGAGCGGCCAAACAAACTGTTTACCAACCTAAACGTTAAAGATTAATGGAAATTACAAACATATGGCATAATATATGTGAGCTTTTATCTTATCAAAAAGAAGCTCCTATGCTTTTCTCAAGTGGGATATTTTGGGTATTGTTTCTACTCTTTATCCCTATTTATTCTATGTTGAAGAATCGACGTTGGCAAATGATTACTTTTGTAGTGGCGTTTAGCTTGTTCTTTTATTATAAATCAAGTGGATTCTTCTTTTTGCTACTGATTGGTACGTCATTATTAGATTGGACTTTGTCGAAAGTTATGATGAAACTTTCCTCAAAGTTTGCTCGTAAATTATGTGTAACAATATCAATAATAGCATCAATAGGTATTTTATGCTACTTTAAATATGCTAATTTCTTTATGTGGAATTGGCATCAAATGATTGGTGGTAATTTTCAACCTCTTGATGTTATTTTGCCTGTTGGAATTTCGTTCTATACGTTTCAGTCAATTAGTTACATCGTTGATGTGTATAAAGAAAGAGTGGCTCCAACAAAAACATGGCTTGAATATTTGTTTTTCTTGTCGTTTTTTCCCGCATTAGTTGCTGGCCCAATTGTGCGAGCCGATTATTTCTTACCTCAAATTTCTCAAAACAATAAAGCAACACGTGATGAGGTATATTTAGGTTTTTGGATGATAATATTGGGTATTATCAAAAAAGCAATTATTGCCGACTATATTTCACAATATAATGATTTGATATTCTCAAACCCAACTGGTTACACCGGTTTTGAATCATTGATGGGTGTGATAGGCTATACAATGCAAATTTATTGTGACTTTTCGGGTTATTCCGACATGGCTATTGGTCTTGCATTAATTATGGGATTTAAGTTAAGCAAAAACTTCGATTTTCCATATAAGTCACGTAACCTTACCGAATTTTGGCACAATTGGCACATATCGTTGTCTTCTTGGTTGAGAGATTATATATATATTCCTTTGGGTGGAAATAGAAAAGGAACATTCCGCACTTATGTAAATAATTTTCTTACTATGTTGATAGGCGGATTGTGGCATGGTGCTGATTGGAAATTTGTGTTTTGGGGAGCAATGCATGGAGTAGGGCTTGCAATTCACAAAGCATTTAAACCTATTTTGAATAAAATCCCCAATGTATGGCCCGTAAAAGCAATTTCTTGGCTGATGACAATATCTATTGTATCCTTGTTGTGGGTGTTTTTTAGAGCTGATTCATGGAGTGATTCAATAGAAATTATTAAAAATATCTTCATCAATTTCCGATATGATTATATCCCAGTCTTTGTATCTGTAAGATATATATGGCTCATAATGATTTCGGTTATCATAATAGCTCATTCATTACCACGTAGATGGTACGATGTAATGTCTAAATGGTTTGTAAAATCTCCTTGGATTGCAAAATTTGCAATATTTGTTATTGTTGTGCAGCTTGTTATTCAATTCATGAATGAAGAAGTTTCACCATTTATATATTTCCAATTTTAGAATAAATTACATATTAATAAATATAGCAACCTAATGCTCTTCTCGCGAGGAGCATTAGGTTTTTTCATAATGCTTATTAAAGTGCTATTATAAGAGAGAAAAAGGAAATATATTTTAATATCTGCTTTCAACAATATCCCAATCAATAATATTCCATAAAGAGTGAAGTGCATCTCCACGTCGATTTTGATAATCAAGGTAATAGGCATGTTCCCACACATCAAATGTCAAAATTGGTAACAAACCCTCTTTTAACGGATTTGATGCATTTGACCCTTGAGTGATAAATAAGTTACCTTCATCGTCACTTGATAGCCATACCCATCCCGAACCAAATAACTTAACTCCTGCATCTTCAAATTGTTTTTTGAAAAGTTCAAATGAGCCAAATTGCTCGTCAATAGCTTTGCGTAAATCGCCACTTGGCTCACCGCCTCCGTCGGGTGAGAATGAAAAGAAGTAGAAAATATGGTTCCATGCTTGAGATGCATTGTTATATAATGCACCGGTTGATTTTATAATTATATTTTCAAGAGGTATATCTTCCAATTCAGTTCCTTTAATTAGATTATTTAAATTGTCGAGATATGTCTTTGTGTGTTTGCCATAGTGAAATTCTATAGTTTCTTTGCTAATAGCTTGAGCTAAAGCATCATTGGCATAAGGTAGTTGTGGTAGTTGATATAACATCGCCGTGAAGTTTTAAATATTGTTTTTACTTAAAACATTTCACGGCGATAAAAGTTCTATATTTGATAAAATTTTATATATCTAAAAGCGCATATCTATTTAATGAAGCTAAAGCTTGGTAATAACGATATTCAACATCAATAAAATTCTGCTGGGCTTCAAGGAAAAAATTAACCTCTTGAATATATGTTATTAGATTGATTTGCCCACCATCAAGTGCTTTTTTTAGGAGATTGATGTTATTGTGGTTTTCAAGAACTGGCTTGTATTCAAGCATCTCTTGATATAAGTTAATTGCATTTGCGCGTTGAACCTTCAGCTGGCTTAATCGCTCTATTTCAAAAGCATTGTTTTGTAAATTAATGGCCTTTTGAGTTGCTGTTATTGCTTCAACCTTGTGCTTTTGAGAGAATAATGGTATTGTTACACCTATTGAAAACCCATTGAAATAGGTCCCTAATTCATTTTCAAGCTTATATCCTAATGAAAATCCAGGGAATTTATTCAATTGAGCGCTTTTGGCATTTTGTTCTTGAGCTTTAGCCATGTGTGAATATTGCTTAATTTGAGGGTCATGCTCCATTAATAGCTGTTCGTATTTTTCCTCTGAAAGAATTACCTCATCGGGATAGTCCATTAAAGAGGTTAGAATAGAAGAAACGTCTTTGCCACCATTTTCTTTTATTAGATTTGATTCAAGAGTTAAATATTGATTGTTTAGAGAATTAATTTGTCGTGATAGAGAAATCTTTTCAATGTTCAATTTATTTAAGTCAAGAATCGTAGCCTCTCCTTCTAATTTGCTCTTTTCATATTTGGCTATAAGAGAATCGGTTTGTTGGTCAAGTTGTTGCACTAAAGCCAATTGTTTGCGCACATTAATAATGTCAATTAGCAAAAGCTTAATTTCAACGAGTTTGTCAAGATAATTTACTTTGTTTACCCACTCCAATGCTATTGATGTATTTTCAATGGCTTCTTTTCTCGAAGAATATACTCCTGGCCATTCAAATCCTTGAGAAACACCAATTCCCCATTTAGAGCCTTCTTTGCCCCATTTATGGTCAAATTCTATCTCGGGATTTGGTAAATTGTTTTCGCTTTTCATCGCAATCAATTCAGCATTACCTTCAGCTTCTGAAACAGCAAGCGAAGGGTTGTTAGATGCTATGTGATGCAATATCTCATTAAATGTCATTGCATTTGCTGTCATGCATATGACAATACTTATAAATATAATTGTTATTCTATTCATTTTCCGACTTCTTTGATGTTATGTAATAAATAATAGGAACTACAAAGATGTTTAGGATTGTTGATGATAATAATCCGCCCAAGATTACAATAGCCATAGGTGATTGAATTTCATTTCCAGGTTCACCTCCTCGCAAAGCCAGTGGTATAAGGGCGAGAGCAGAGGTTAGTGCAGTCATAATAATGGGATTTAGACGATCAGTAGAACCCGTCATTATCCGTTCAATAAGTTTTACTCCAGATGCTTTGAGCGCATTGTAATGCGATATTAGCAACATCCCGTTACGAGTTGTAATTCCTAACAATGAGATAAAGCCAATAATTGCAGGAATATTAAGTTCGCCAGATGTGCATTTTAATATAATAACACCTCCTATCATAGCCAAAGGCATATTAATAAGAATGATAAGCGAGTGAGTGGTGTTTTTAAACTCTTGATAGAGTAGCATGAAAATAATCATTAATGCACCAATTGAGGTGAGAGCGAGCGTGCGAGATGCTTCGGCCTCGCTTTCAAACTGGCCACCATATACAATGTAGTAGTTTTCGGGTAACTTTACCGATTTTTCAACATTTTGCTGTATTTCATTTACAGCACTACGTAAATCCCTATCGGCAACATTTGCTGAAATGATTAATCGACGATTAACATTTTCTCGGTTTATAGTGTTGGGTCCACTTGTTGATATTACATCGGCAACATAGCTTAAAGGAATTTTTCCTTGATTGCTATCAATCATTAAATTAGAAATCTTATCAATCGAGTTGCGATGTTCATCATCAAGTCTCACAGTTATATCAAAAGGCAACCCTTGTTCATAAACTTGAGAAACAACCTCTCCTCCCAGAGCTACATTTATAAACTGGGTAAATTGGTTTATTGTTATGCCATATTTAGCTAATAAATCACGGCGAGGTCTAATATCGAGTTGAGGGCGCTCAATTTGTTGTTCAATGTTTACATCTACAATGCCATCAATACCAGATATTGCTTGTTTAATTTTTGTTCCCAATGAATACAAGTGATTTAAATCATCGCCAAATAATTTGATCGCAATTTGTGATTCAGTCCCAGAGAGCATTGCATCAATACGATGAGATATTGGTTGCCCAATCTCAATGTTTGCTCCAGGTATTGTTGCTAATTTTTCTCTAACTTCCTTTACTACTTCGCCTCGCGTTCTATTGGTGAGTACATATGGTGCTTCAATTTCAGATGAGTTTACACCAAAAGAATGCTCATCAAGTTCGGCTCTACCTGTTTTTCTTGCTACTGTTTGTATTTCAGGAATTGATAGTAAAATTTTCTCTGCTTCGCGCCCAATTTTATCGCTTTCATCTAATGCAATACCAGGAAGAGTACTAACATTTACAGTAAATGATCCTTCATTAAATGATGGCAAAAAACTGCGACCTAATGTAAAGAATAACATAATAGCAACTCCAAATAGAACCCCAACAAAACTCAACAATATTGATTTGTGGTTGAGACTCCAATTCAGCCCTTTTTTATAGTTTCTTTTTAATTTTTGAGTAATCCAGGGCTCTTTATCTATTTTATTGGTAGCTTTTTTAGAATTTAATAAATAACTACAAAGTACCGGAGTCAGTGTTAATGCAACTAGAGTAGAAGCCATCAGTGCCACTATAAATGAAATACCAAGAGGAATGAGCATGCGTCCTTCAATCCCACTTAAGAAAAATAATGGTAGGAAACTTGCGATAATAATTAAGGTCGAATTTAAGATAGGCATACGCACTTCTTTTGAAGCTTCATATACAACAGTTATTGTCGACTTGCGTTCAGATGCTGGCAATGATTTATTCTCGCGTATTCGTTTATATACGTTTTCAACATCAACAATAGCGTCATCAACGAGTGACCCAATTGCAATCGCAATACCACCAAGACTCATCGTGTTAATCGTAAAACCTAAGAAATGAAGAACAATCACAGCTATGATTACCGATAAGGGTAGGGCAACAAGTGAAATCAATGTTGTACGCATATTCATTAAGAAAAAGAATAGCACAATAACAACAAATATTGACCCTTCAATTAATGATTGTTGTAGATTACTTATTGAATTATCAATAAAATCACTTTGCTTGAAAATATTTGTAGATATTTTCATGTCTTTAGGCATATTCTTTCCCAAGGAACGCAATTCTGATTCTATTTTTTCAGTAAGTTCAATGGTCCCCACTGCAGGTTGTTTTGTTACAGTCATTAAAACAGCAGGAGTGGCTCGTTCCGATGCGAGACCTAACCGTGGCATTTTGTTGCCAATTGCTATGGTTGCAATATCTTCGATTAAGATAGTGCCATTGTTATCGCTACGAACAACAGCTTTACCAAGGTCTTCAATTGAGGTAGTGTTTACATCTCCTTTTATAAGATATTCATTGCCATATTCATATAGGACACCACCTGTGGCGTTATTGTTAATCCCTTCTACGCATTCCATTATTTCATTTAATGAAATGTTATAATGGCGCATCCGTTCAGGCATTATTTGAATTTGGTATTCTTTTATATCCCCACCGATAACTGCCACTTGTGAAACACCTCCAATTGAGAGTAGTCGAGGGCGTATTACGCGGTCAGCAAGCGAACGAACATCACTCATGGATGTAGTATCGGCTGTTATGCCTATAATCATTATTTCTCCAAGAATTGATGATTGTGGACCAAGTGTAGGTGTGCCTGCTCCTGGAGGTAGTTGGTCATTAATGGTAGAGAGTTTCTCTGATACGATTTGCCGGGCAGTATAAACATCGGTACCCCAGTCAAATTCAACCCAAACAATTGAAAATCCCGTCGCTGAAGATGATCGCACGCGTCTCACATCTGTTGCGCCATTAACAGCTGTTTCTATGGGGAAAGAAATAAGTTTTTCAACCTCTTCGGGTGCATAACCAGCCGCTTCGGTCATTACGACCACGGTAGGAGCGTTGAGGTCGGGGAATATATCAACTTCAGTGCGGAAAAGTATTACTGTTCCCGCAATCATCATAACCGCCGATAATATTAAAATAGTCAAGCGATTATTCAATGAGAATCCGATAATCTTGTTAAGCATAGTCAATTGATTTAATGGTTATGACTATGCCCCTCTGGAACCGTGCCACTTGACTCTGCAAGTTTTACTATAACAGCTCCTTTTGTTACAACCTCATCTTTGCGACTTAATCCACTCGTGATTTCAACTTCACTACCATTGGAACTACCTAATGTAACGAGGCGTTTTTCATAACATTCTTCATCAAGTTTTACATATACATAATGTTTACCTTGCTGTTCGGTTATTCCCTCTAAAGGCAATACTATGCTGTTTGGTTTTGTGCTACCAATTAAGTATACCTCTACAAATGCACCAGGTACTGCCGACCCATTGTTGTCGAAAGAGAAATGAATGGGAATATATCCCGATTGTTGTGCTGTGGCTGTTGTAGGAGTTGATACTAATTTGCCATTTACTTCATTAAGGTGTGTTGCTTGTGTTGCATATGAAGCTTTAAAACTTGCAGTTGTGATAGTTGGAAGATAATTAAAGTATTTTTCAGGAAGATCTGCCCTTAGAGTAAGACGAGTTGACCCCGATATTGTTGCAATCGGTTGCCCAGCCGTTACATATTCACCCTCTTTTACCAATAATTGAGTGATAGCTCCAGAGGTTGCAGCCTTAGCAGAGCCTCCCGATGGAGAGCCTGAATAGGCTGCTTTGGCTGATTCATAAGCCTGTTTCGCTACATTGTATTCTTTTGTTGTAACTAATCCTTCTTCATGAAGAGGGGTGAGGCGATCAAGCTCACGTTTTGTTGCTTCTACTGCGATTCTGGCACCTTCGTTAGGGTCACCTCCGGCTATGTTTTTAGATGAAATGTTTGCAATAACAGCTCCTTTTGTTACCTTCTTTCCTTCAACGATTCCCGATGTAAATTTAATTATCCCAGGAGCTGTTGCCGACACGATTGATTGGTCACTTGGTGCCGATTCTATTTGTCCCGATACTTTTATGATATTATTGAAATCACGTGGCTTTACCATTTGGCTATATACTCCAAATTTTTTAGCTTGTTCTGAAGATAACACTATTTCATTGCCGTGATTATTCGCGCCATGGCTACCATGATCGTGGTGATGTCCCAAACCATCTTCTTTTGCAGATGGAGTACATGAAGAGATGTATAAAATTAAAGTAGTGCATAATGCAATATTATGCCATAAATTTTTCATATGATATGTGATTTTAGTTGCTAAATATTTTTTTTCGATTTCCTGATTGTGAATTTTGTCAGGAATTTACATAAGAGATACCTAGCAATAAGGTGGTGCGCGTAACCCGTTGGGGGATATAACTCCTTTTGTTATTGGAAGAGTTGTGTCAAAGTGATAGCTTTTTGTGTCGTAATATTGGCTAAGTGTGTTAACCTCAGACTCGTAAAATATTGCGTATAAAAGAAGAGTAGCGTGGTTATAAATTATTAATGACGTCTGTTTAGTAGCTTGAAAGTCGCCAAGGTGCGCCGAACAATCATCGCTCGAGTCTCTATCATGACTATTGTGCTCATGATGTTTGCAATGGCAACACCCTAATATTATGCCTGCGTGTTCATTGTTATGGCTGTCAGTTTCGTGACTACAAATTGTTGTTATGGCAAAAATTATGCGACCAGTTTCATCATGATGATGAAACTGAATGATTGAACTTAATACAATCATTAGTAATACAATTATTGATATGCCTGAAAAACAACGCTTCATATCAGAAAGTCTATCTCTTGCAAAGATACAAAATAATAATTGATAATTAATGAAGTTCTTTGAAATATTCGAGTTATACTGGTATGAATCATTATATTGGTAAAATTTGAGTCAATTAATCGTTTTTTTTTGATATTAAGGCATCATTAAACGAAAGCAAGTTGTTGAAACATCAACAACTTGCTCTGATTTTGTTCTTGTTTATATCTCTTATTGAGATTAGTTCCCTAAGTAGGTTTTTAATAGTCGGCTCTTTTGTCCTTTGAGTCGACGGATAGCTTTTTCTTTGATTTGACGCACGCGTTCACGTGTGAGGTCAAATTTTGCACCAATTTCTTCAAGAGTCATTTCTTGGCAACCGATGCCGAAGAACATCTTAAGGATTTCGCGTTCACGTTCGTGAAGTTGATGCAATGCTCGATCGACTTCTTTAGAAAGAGATTCTTGAGTTAAAGTGTGGTCGGCCATTGGTGAATCATCGTTGGTTAGCACATCAAGAAGACTATTGTCTTCTCCTTCAACAAAAGGAGCATCAACTGAAATGTGTCGTCCTGAAACTTTTAATGTGTCAGCAATTTTTTCAACTGGAACATCAAGTGTTTCGGCGAGTTCTTCGGGAGAAGGACGTCGCTCATTTTCTTGCTCAAATTTAGATAGAGCTTTGCTGATTTTGTTAAGAGAACCAACTTGATTGAGAGGCAATCTTACGATGCGAGATTGCTCAGCAAGAGCTTGGAGAATTGATTGGCGAATCCACCACACTGCATATGAAATGAATTTAAAACCACGAGTCTCGTCAAACTTTTGTGCTGCTTTAATCAAGCCGAGATTTCCTTCGTTAATCAAGTCGGGCAAACTTAAACCTTGATTTTGATACTGTTTTGCCACTGATACAACGAAACGTAGGTTAGCACGAGTAAGTTTATCAAGCGCATCTTGGTCTCCTTGTTTGATGCGTTGAGCGAGCTCAACCTCTTCCTCTACAGTTATAAGGTCTTCACGCCCAATCTCTTGAAGGTACTTATCAAGTGAAGCACTCTCACGATTGGTGATAGATTTGGTAATTTTTAATTGTCTCATTTTATTTTACCGATAATTTTGACTTGCAAATATACGAAAAAATTGGCATTAATCGGTGATATTTGTGTGTTTATTTATAATTTATCCATTTAATAAGTTCTTTTATTGATGGTTTCTTGCCATACATGAAAATGCCTACTCGATATATTTTTGCCGATAACCACACCATTCCTATGAATGAAATATATAGAATAACAAGTGATGTTATGATTTCCCATGTAGGAATACCAAATGGGATTCGTGTCATCATTGTCATAGGTGATGTAAACGGTATCATTGAGAGTATTGTTGCAAATGTAGAATTAAGGTCATTAATTACCGACATTGACATTACTAATCCTAAAATTATAGGAATCATTACAACACTTTGGAGTTGGCTTGCATCTTGTACATTATCAACTGCCGACCCTATAGCAGCGTTCATGGCAGCATAAAATAAAAATCCTCCAAGTAGGAATAAAATCAAGTATATGAATATGTTAAGCACATAACCTACATTGCTTATAATTGATAATGCTTGGAGCATTTCAATATCGTTATTAGCAGCTGATGCATTTAGCGAACCTGCATTAAAGCCATTTACTTCACCAAGAATTTCGGCAGGTAATATCGCTGGCAATACAAATGCCGACATTGAAACAATAAGCACTCCCCATATCATAACTTGCGTTAGCGCTACTGCTCCGATACCCAATATTTTCCCCATCATAAGTTGCCCTGGTTTAACCGAAGATACCATTATTTCAAGCACACGATTATTCTTTTCTTCAATTATGCTTGTCATAACTAATTGTCCATATAACAATAGGAACATATAGAGGAGTAACGACATTATCATACCTATGATATATGATACAGTTGAAGATGAAGAACTATCTTCAGCCTCCTCATTTATTCTATAAGTGGTAAGATTTATATTCGCATTTATGTCATTAATGATTTGGCTGAGGTTATCAATGTTGTAATTGTTTAATCTAATGTTTTCAATTGTCTTCTCTATTTGGGTTGTGATGTTTTGTTCTACCATCATTGATGAAGCATCGTGAGTGTATAATGAGACACTATTATTGTCGGTCAAGACATCTTTGTTAATGACCAATATCCCGTCGAGATTTTCGTTTGCTTTGGCTGCCTCTAATGGTTCATTAATTGAAATGAACTCAACACCTTCACCATTTTGCAGTGTAGGCGCAATTATTCCACTATCATCGATGACTGCTATGTGCTTTAATTCGGGTGTG
Organism: Muribaculaceae bacterium; assembly: GCA_045637505.1. Classification (GTDB taxonomy): domain Bacteria; phylum Bacteroidota; class Bacteroidia; order Bacteroidales; family Muribaculaceae; genus RGIG4079. Next base: position 18,162 of record JAZTZO010000043.1, read on the forward strand.
CTAAACAATGTAATTAATGCTGGCGCAATCATAATTGCAGCCATGAATAGTGGCATTAATATTGTAGTGAATATAAAGCTCTTTTTTGAAACACGTTCAAGATATTCACGTTTAATTATTATTCCTATTTTAGAACTCATAGTTGTGATTTATTATATTCTTCTACTGTTTGGATAAATATTTCGTCCATTGAAGGTTTTGTTGGTACTATGCTAATCAATTCGCTGTTGTTATTTGCGATATTAATTATATCTTTAAGTTTTACATCGTCCTTGAAGTTTAGAAGTAATTTTGTAGAATTATTTTCGAGTGGCATCGTTGTGCATTTTAGAAGCATTGGCTCTAATTGTTGTATTAATGAGGGGGCATCTCCATTAAATGCAATTTCATATCTATTTTTGCCATAATGAAGTCTAATGTCTTCAACTTTTCCCGATAATATATTGTGGGATTTGTTGATTAGAGTAATATGATCGCATAATTCCTCTACACTCGACATGTTGTGAGTGCTAAAAATAATGGTAGAGCCTTCTTCGCGTAGTTTTAATATCTCTCTCTTTAGTAAATTGGCATTTATTGGGTCAAAGCCCGAGAAAGGTTCATCAAAAATCAACAATTTGGGTCGGTGTAATACTGTTATTATAAATTGTATTTTTTGCGCCATCCCTTTTGATAACTCTTCGACTTTTTTATTCCACCAATTGCTGATATCAAAACGGTCAAACCATTCATGAAGTCTGATAGTCGCTTCTTGTTTTGAGAGTCCTTTAAGTCGAGCAAAAAAGACTGCTTGCTCGCCAACTTTCATTTTTTTATATAGCCCTCTCTCTTCAGGTAGATATCCAATATTTACAACATCTTCTGCCGTAAGTTGATGGCCATTGAAATATACTACTCCCGAATCGGGTGCAGTAATATGGTTGATGATGCGAATTAATGTAGTTTTGCCTGCACCATTAGGCCCAAGTAATCCATAGATGCTTCCTTCGGGAATAGAAAGCGACACCTTGTCGAGCGCTGTATGCGAAGCATATCTTTTGGTTACTTCTTCAATTTTAATAAGTTCCATTATTATGTACTATATGTTGTTTCTTTATAAGACGCAAATTTACTTAAAAAGTTGCATTTATTCAATAAAAAAGTGCTTACCGCCTATCGCGATAAGCACTTTGGGTTATTTTGATTATGCTCTATTCTGATAAATCTACTGCGTAGTAAACCTTTTTACCTGTAGGGTAAATGCCTGTAATAAACATTACTTTATCAGAGTCGTTGCTTTTAACAATCTCTTTGTATATTTTTTCGATATCTTCTTTTGATGTAGTGCGTGAGTTGTTGATGTCAAGAATGATAAATCCGTCTTTAATACCTGCATCTTTAAATTTACCGTCTTTAACTCCTGTAACTTGTACACCATGTCTAATTTCAAGTTGTTTTAGGGTTTCGGCTGGAACTTCTTTAAATGCGCATCCCAAATCAAAAATATCGCTGGCTTTAGTAAGTTTTGTGTTACCTTGGCTATTGCGTAAAGTTACTGTTACAGTTTTCTCTTTGTTATCACGAATAAATTTCACGGTCACTTTATCGCCAGGACGAAATTTATTCATTTGTTCTTGCATTTGAGCAGTTGTGCGAGTTGGTGCACCATTAATAGCAATAATTACGTCACCTTCTTGTATGCCACCTTCCATAGCGGCGCTGCGTTCTTCTACTTTTGCCACATATATGCCATAGTTTACGGCAGTGATATCTTTTTCTTTTGCCATTTTAGTTGAAAGCTCAGTAAATGAGATTCCAAGCATTGCGCGTTGCACTGCACCAAACTCTTTAATATCACCAACAATCTTTTTCACAATAGTTGATGGAATCGCAAACGAGTATCCAACGTAATTGCCCGTTTTTGAATATATGGCAGTGTTAATACCCACTAATTCGCCATTTAAGTTAACCAATGCTCCTCCCGAATTCCCTGGATTTACTGCGGCATCAGTTTGGATATATGATTCGATTCCCATTGAGTGTCCTTGGGTTATTTGAGAGATGTTTCGAGCCTTGGCGCTAACAATACCAGCCGTAACTGTTGAAGTGAAAGAAAATGGATTACCTACTGCAAGCACCCATTCTCCAACTTTCAAATCATCAGAGTTACCCATGGGTATAACATGTAAGTCTTCAGCATCAATTTTCACTAATGCTAAATCAGTATTAGGGTCGGTCCCTACAACTGTGGCATTAAATGTGCGATTATCATTGAGTACAATTTCCAATCGTTCTGCGCCATCAATTACATGATTGTTTGTTACGATATATCCATCTTTACTAATGATTACACCCGAACCAAGCCCAGTTTGTTGTTGTTCTTGCTCGGGTTGTTGGCGTTTTTGTTGACGACGTTGCCCAAAAAAGTATTCAAAGAAAGGGTCACTGAAAGGGTCATATCCGCCATAACCATAACTACGAGGTGTCGCATAACATTTGATGCTAACTACACCATTGATTGTGCTTTCGGCAGCTTTAGTGAAATCAGTAGGTTGTGCCGCCATTGTACATGCAACTAAAGATAATGAGCAGCATGCTAATGTGATTTTTCCTAATACATTCATAAGTTTATTTGTTAAAATGATTTTTCTGTTATGTTAAAATTTAACTTTATGACGACAAATATAATTTATTATTGTGGGAGACAAAACAAAAATCATTAATCTTAAATTAATTTAATAGCAAACCACTATATTTAAAACTTTTTTTACAGTATATTTGTGAAATTAGTGAAAATATATACTTTTTAAGTTATGAAAAATAGTAAAATTTTGTATCAATCATTAACAATTGTGTTTGCAGTTTTGTTTATGTCAAGCTGCTCCACTTCAAAGTCATTAAGATCCGAAGATGGGTATGAAAGTATAGTTGAGAATGTTGATAAAAAATCCAAATCAGATAAAAATCTTATCAAAGAAGCCGAAAAATGGCTTGGTACAAAATATAAATATGGAGGTCACACACTTGATGGTACTGATTGTTCAGGTTTTGTAATGGAGGTCTATTTAGCCGTCTATAATTTTAAATTGCCTCGCACTTCAAAGGATCAACATCAGTTTTGTAAAGCCATAAGGAAATCACAATTGAGAATTGGTGATTTGGTGTTTTTTGCTACTGGCAAAAGTAAAAATAAGGTGTCTCATGTTGGTTTATATGTCGGTGACGGCACATTTATTCATGCGTCATCAAGCAAAGGTGTCGTGAAAAGCCAATTATCTCAAAGTTATTACCAGCGCACCTATCATTCGTCGGGTAGGGTTGAGGGTGTTAAAAAGAAGTAATATTGATTATTTGTATTCCAGAAACATATTGCATTGAAATTACAAAATAAAAATCCTGCTATTAGCGACATTGCTAAAGCAGGATTTTTTGCAAGCTGTAATTTAGGAATATAATATGTGAAATTATTTGCCTTGTTGTTCGTAGCGAAGAGTCATTGAAGGTTGGTCGCAAACTTCAGTTGGGCCGAAGTATTGGATAGGACCTGGATACATATAGCAAGTATCAACCGACCAAACATCGCGTTTTGACGCAAATTTCAAGAATGGAGCATCATCAAGACGCACAAGCGCTTTTTGGATAACTGGTTTCATTGCACCATGGCGACGTTCCATGTTCATCATCATTGTAATGGGGATACCACCAGCAATCCATTGAACAGAAGGTTTTGTCAAGTTGCGAACCGATGACATATAACCAGTTACACCTGCATTAATCAAGCAAGCAGCGTTGAACCCAAGTGCGTAGCAATAGTCTGCATCAAAGTTAGATGGGTCAGCACAACGACCTTCATAACCAAAGAAGTGGTGAAGAGCTGCAAATTTACCTACGAAAGTGCCTTCTTCTTTCATTTCTGCAAGACGACGACCTACCATTTCGCTAAGCAATTTTTCAGTTTCAATAAGTGATACTTGAACATTGCCGTGTGGGTCACGGTCGAGGCTCAATTGACGAGCTACACCTTCTGGAAGAGATGCATATACTGCAGAGTTTTCAGCTGAAAGATGGTCAATGATATATTGACGTTGGTTTTCAGCAGCAGCAAATTCTTCTGCGTTATGAGCAAGAAGGTCGTTCAATTCAGCAATAAGTTTTTTCATTGCTGGGATAAACTCAATAAGACCTTCAGGGATAAGAACTGTACCAAAGTTATTGCCGTTTTCAGCACGTTTTGCAACAACACCTGCGATATAGTTTACAACATCACCGAGAGTCATTTCTTTTTGCTCAACTTCTTCCGATACGATACAGATGTTTGGTTGAGTTTGAAGAGCACATTCAAGAGCGATATGTGAAGCAGAGCGACCCATCAATTTAATGAAGTGCCAATATTTTTTTGCAGAGTTACAGTCGCGTTGGATGTTACCGATAACTTCAGAATAAACTTTTGTTGCTGTGTCAAAACCAAATGAAGTTTCAATCAAACCGTTTTTAAGGTCACCGTCAATGGTTTTTGGACAACCAATAACTTGAACACCTGCTTCAATGCTTTTGTAATATTCAGCAAGGATAGCCGCGTTAGTATTTGAGTCGTCACCACCAATGATAACAAGTGCTTTGATGTTAAGTTCTTTGAGGATTTCAAGACCTTTGTCAAATTGTTCTTTTGTTTCAAGTTTAGTACGACCCGAACCAATAATATCAAAACCACCAGTATTGCGATATTCGTCAATGATGTCGCTGGTCAATTCTTTATATTGGTGATCAACAAAACCACCAGGACCCATTAAGAAGCCATAAAGTTTGCTGTCTTTGTGAATTTTTTTGATACCATCAAAAAGACCACTGATTACATTGTGTCCACCAGGAGCTTGACCACCTGATAGGATTACACCTACGTTAAGAGGCTTGCCAGCCGTTGGATTTGCGTTCTTTTCAAATTTTAGTTCAGGAAGACCATAAGTGTTAGGAAACAAGTTTTTGATGTCTTCTTGATCGGCAACTGATTGAGTAGGGTCGCCTTCTACAGCCTTAACGGCACCTGTAAGCACGATAGGCAACTTAGGTTGATAAGCTGCACGAGCTTGTTGCAAAGCACTTTTTTTCATTAAAATATGCAATTATTAGTTAGAAATATATATGTCAATTTTTTAGAAAAAAATATTTCTTGCAAATTTCGCAAAAAAATATCACTTATACAACTTTTAGTAACCCCTTTAATCTAATTTTTTATAATCATTCTATTTTCAAATTTAAAATTGGACACTAATATTGTTCAATATAGTTGTGCCTTGAAGAATTATCATGAAATTATTTGAAGCTCTATAGAGTTCCTTATAATAAAGTTAGGCTCAAATAAATTGAGCCTAATCAATGTATGATTACATTATATCGCAATTGTGAGTAGGGGGGGCGATATAATTTATAAATAAGTGTTAGATATTTATTGAAATGCTTCCCATTATGTGTATAGGAGCCTGTGCTGCATATCCAGCATAACGATATATTTGTTTATTGCCATCTTCGTCAACATAATATCCCGAACCAGCATATCCGTTATTCTCATATTCTTCATTGAAAATATTATATACACTTATTCCCACACGCATTTGTTTTAAAAGCTCACATTTAATAGTGTATCCCAAATGCAAATTAGAGACAAAATATGCATCAAGCACATGCTCTTCACTTTGCGTGTTGCTCATATATTGTTTTGAAACATATTGAGATTGTAGTGATGCATCAAAATTGTTCCAGTTGAAATCAAAACTATTGTTCAAAGTGAAATTTGGCGAGAATGCGATAGCTACATCTCCATGGTTTATTGTTATTGGATTGGTCCATTCATCTTCATATATGCTTTCGGTGAAATTCTTTATACGATTGCGACTTAATGTTGAATTAATCTTCCAATTAAACCATTCACAAGGTTTTATGCCTAACGAAAGTTCAATACCAGCGCGATAACTATCAAGTACATTTACCGACATAGGGTTTCCCGTATCACTTAACGCCCCTGTCAACACTAATTGGTCGCGATAATCCATATAATATAAATTCGCGCCAGCACTAATCCATGAATTACCAAAGTTATAGCCTAATTCATAGTCATAAAGTTTTTCAGCTTTAGGGTATTCCGAGGGATTTCCATCGGTGTAATTATCTCGAGTGGGTTCTTTTTGCGCGATTGAAAATGATGCAAACAAGCGATTGTTTGGGTTGATTTTCCAGTTTAATCCCACTTTAGGATTAAAGAAATCAAACGTTTCATCAACATCAAGTGTTTGCATTGAACTATAGTTCCAATCATATGTGTCACTAACACCGTTTATCGTGTATTTGATGTGTCGATATTGTAAATCGGCATAACCGGTCAAACCTTTAGTGATATCAATGTTGGCACGAGCATAAATATTTCCGTCGGTTTTATTCCCTTTGTTGCGATAATATTCATGATTTGGATCTATGTCACCAATATAATTTCTCACCCACAACACCTCGCCAAAGTGCCATCCTGTATAATGATTTAGCGCACCACCTATTGTTGCATCTACTATCCCTTTATTATAATTTATAGAGAAAACACCTCCGCCAAATCCATTATCCATCGCTTTTTTTCTAATAAGATCGCTTTCCTCCACTTCCTCACCATTAATATAAAATGGCACTAAACCATATTCTACTAATGACCTATTTGTTTTATATTGTTCATAGTAGCCATCTCCTTTAGTATAATGCAAGGCTGCATTAAGGCGCAAATAATGGTTAAAGTTATGGTTTACATGTAGTTGAATATTGTGTTGCACATAATTATCTATTTGATTGTCATAGTATGCAACATTTCCGTTTTCATCATAATATAAACCACAAGGATTGTAACGGCGACCATATTTCTTCATGTCATCTTTTGATGCATAATCCCAAGCATGATATGTTTTTTCTATGCCACCAAAGCCGAGCAATCTCACCGAGGTGTTTTTGCCATAATACCCTAATTGAGCAAAATAAGAGTATAAATCCACTTTTGCACGTTCAATATATCCATCGGTCCCTATGTTCGACAATCGAGCATCAAAAGCCCAATGCTCATTGATTAGCCCTGAACCAAGTCGCAATGTCTCTTTATGTGTATTATACATCCCATAAGTCCCATCAATTTGTGCATATGGCTCAATCGACGGTGTTGATGTTAATAAGTTGATACTTGCACCGAAAGCACCAGCTCCATTTGTTGAAGTTCCGGCACCGCGTTGTATCTGCACATCTTTTACCGATGATGTTAAATCGGGCATGTTGACCCAATACACATTATGGCTTTCTGAATCATTAATGGGCACCCCGTTAGTCGTGATATTTACTCGTGAACCATCAGTACCACGCACTCGCAATGATGTATATCCTATTCCCAAGCCGTTATCGCTTGTCGATATCACCGATGGTGTCATTGATAGCAAATAGGGGATATCTTGACAGATATTCATCTTTGCAAGTTCTTCACTTGTCACATTTGTGAACGCAATAGGAGTCTTTTCGTTAGCACGGGTTGCTACTACTGAAAGCTCCTTTAACTCTACACTTTCCAAAGTGTCGGTTTGTGCTACATTGTTTGCACAAACGCCAATGCTTACTAACCCCAATAGGGTAGCAGCTGTCATTTTTTTTCTTTTCATTTTGATTTTGTTAAGTTCTCTACGCCGGCATTATCCGGATCAGATTCAATGGGTATGTTCTCAGCCCGTAATATTAAGGCACCCCCTACTCAGCGAATCACTGCAAAGGTAATATATATAATTTATATATGCAAATATACTTCTTTGAGGACTTTATAATTCACACAATCACAGTCTATTAAACTGCTCTTGGGGCTCCAGCAATCGAAATGTGCAGTTCCTCGGTGTTAAGATATTGATGAGCTAACGAAGCGATGCGCTGTGAAGTTAAATTTTTAATAGAATGTTGCGATGCTTCTAAATAATCAATTGGAGTCAGCACATGGCGCACATTCTCGTAATAGTCCATTATGGAGAAAGGTGAATCAAGTATGCCTGCTATTTGTGTCATTGCATATCTTTTCAATCTCAATAACTCATCATCATTGAAATTGTCTTGTTTAAGATTTTCAATCTCTTTTTTTACCTCTTCAATAACAGCATTGGCATAACTATTATCGCATTGGGTTGATATAGTCATTACTCCTCCTTCCCAATGTCCCATTAACATTGCCGATATACCATATGTATAACCTTTGTCTTCGCGAATGTTGGTCATTAATCTACTGCCAAAATAACCACCAAGAGCCATTATCGTGTGCCTCAAGTCAATATAATCACTATGTGAACGTGAAATAGTGGGAATTGACATCGTAATTGCACATTGCATTGAATTGGGCACCTCTATTATGTCGAGTTTTTTATCTGAAGGAGATAACGCGATTATTCTTTGCTCAAATGTGTTTTTTGCAAGAGGCAATTTGCCAATATTGTTATTAATACAATCTTCTATTTGGGGTGTGATTCTTCCTGCAAGGAATAATTCACATCCGTTAGGTGTAAATATATGTTTATGCAAGTCTTTTACATTGTCGATTGCAATATTCCTAATGTCATTGGGTCTTTCTTCAACCGAACATGGATGATTCTCTCCAAAAATTAGTTTTTGATTGCTTAAATTGCTGAGATATGCTACTTTTGACAGATTAATCTCTTTACGTTTTGCCAATTTCTCCTTATTGATTTCAAATTCTTGTTGAGGAAAAATCGGCTGTGTTATTGTTTCAACCAAAGTTGGCAATACCGCATCAAATTTATTATTGAGTGAATGTAATATCAACGACGAGTGATGAGAGTGAAAATTACTCTTCAGCCAAGCACCATTGTAGTCAAATGTTTCGGCAATTTCTGCACCACTATTCAATTTAGTCCCTTCGCGCATTAAGTCCGATGCTAGCATTAAAGACGCAAAACTATCCACATCATTTGCTCCACCTTTCCACGAAAATGTCAAGCGGTTTACATCAAATTCTCCGTGGTCAATAACATTCAGTTTTATCCCATTGTCAAGTGATAGTGTGCGACATTGAGGTATTTTTAGCATCTCAAAGTCTTTTATCTCGGGTGCTATCGTGCGGTCTAATTCCATAACTTATTCAGCGCTATTTTTTACAACATAAAGTTGGCTGTTTTCAAATTTTTCAACTTTAATACTGCATCCTTCCTCTATAAATGAGCCATTAAGAGCCACAGCATCAAATGTTTCTCCGTTTATTGTAATCTTCCCTCCGGGACGCATGTCTGTTTGTGTTGTCCCAGTAAGTCCTACATATTTCGACATCGTAGCATCAACACCTATATATCCATCTTCTACTCGTTGCGACAATTGCAACTCCGAGTGGCGTGTGATAAACTTTGGGCCATGCTTTGAAGTTAGGTATATAATCAAAACTACCCCAAGCACGCAGCCTATCCCCACAATTACTATTGCGTCCCATAGGCTTGATATGCTAAATTCATTTCCCGTAAAACTATCTGCTATACCACCTACAAGAGCTATAAGCATTGCTAATCCTCCTATTAACCCTGTTACACCAGTTCCAGGTATGACAAATATTTCTATTAACAAGAATATCAGTCCCACTATAAACAACACAATAATCCAACTTGCTGCTATTCCAGTGATATATAAAGGAAGGAAATACAGCACAGCCGAAACTATTGCTGCTACAGTAGGGAATCCCAATCCAGGACTTTGTAACTCAAAGTATATCCCCCCCACAATAAACATTATTAGTATCGCTTGAACAGCAGGGTTTGAGAAGAAACCTATGAGCCAGTCGGTGAAATCGGGTTCAAAAGAGGCTATAGTATATTTTGATATGTGATTTTTCTGAAGGATATCATTCACCGTCGTAGCTTCCCCCTCACAATATTCCCATTTTATCGCCTCTGAGGTGGTAAAAGTAAGCACTTTCGTTGAGTCAATAAGTCCGGGTATTGTTATGCGCGAATCAACCATCGCCTCTGCTATGAGTGGATTCCGACGCCATTTCCCTAATGAATCGGTAGGGGAGAACACTTTCCCATGACTCTCGGCTGTAGCGCGCATTATTGAACGCATATACGATTGATATTTATCGGGTAGAGCCTCGGCTTTTTCATTAACTACCGTTGCAGCTCCCATGCTTGCCCCTCTCTGCATATATATTGAATCGCAAGCAAGTGCAATCAATGCACCTGCCGATGCTGCATTATTGTCAATAAATGCTATGGTTGGTTTGGGAAAATTCATTAAAGCCGTTCTTATTGAGTCGGCATGTTGAAGTGTCCCGCCATATGTGTTTAGGTGTACGATAAGCATGTCGGCATTCATAGCCTTTGCCTCTTCACAAGCATGTCGAGTGTGTTGCCATGTCATTGAGCCTATTTCGTTATCGATAGGCAATATATATACCTTCTTTTCTGAAGCATTGACGCTTATTGCAATTGAAATTGCCAATAATAGAAAAACTAATACTTGTTTCATTATCAATCAATATTTTTATTGCAAATATAACTAATTAAATTGGTAATCACATCCCTGTTACCTCAATTTTCTATGTACCCAGCGATGGGGAGGTGGTAATAACAACCCTTTCTATATTTGCAACCTCAAAAGATTGCTTAGTATGTGGCCGTAGTATTGCCTCGAAGAGGCAATACATCAGCCAAGTGCTACACCAAGTTTTGTCAAAATCGTTTTAGTGTATTCTGTTGGGTTTTCGGCATTAACAATCGCATCACTCATAGCAACCCCATTAACACCAGTTGCCATTATTTCTTCAATATTTTCAGCCGTTATCTCGCCAACAGCCACAATAGGCATATTTATCCCCGCTTCTCGCACCTCGCTCACAATCTTCTTAATCGTGTCAAGCCCATGCGACTCGGTTACCTCCATAGCTACATAATCCACATCAATCCCCTTCAAAGCATATATATCGCCAGCCGTAATCACATTTACACCTAATATAGGGCCACCTTCAAGCACATTGCGCACCTCGCCCACATTTTTTGCATCTTTGCATAGGCGTATGCCGGTAACCTCCATCTCTTTTACAACATCAACATAATCATCAATCACCAATATAGCATCGGCCTCCTTGCACAATGGAATCAAATTCTCTATGATTGCCTTAACCTCTTCGGTTGTAGCATCATCCACATTCAATTCAATCCATTTGCATCCTCCATCGAGAACCATTTTCACCTGTTCTTCAATGCTATATCGTTCGTTTTTGTGTGTAATAAATTGCAACATATCTTTATGATTTTGTTTTTTTATCTTAATGTAATTATATCCTTTTTATATCCTTTTTGTTGTTTATACCTATACCAAACAATGCATAATCATACCACACTGGGTCTTCGGGTCTCATCTTTCTCAACTCATGCGTGAGTTCTATTGTCGCCTTGCGATCATTTCCCTTGCGAGTGAGCAACCCAAGGTCGCGCGACACATTTCCCACATGCACATCAAGAGGAATATATAATTGAGCAGGTGTAATCACATTCCACACACCCATATCCACTATGCCATCATTGCGCACAAGCCATCGCAAAGCCATATTAATGCGCTTTAGTGCCGTATTTTCAAGATTGCCAGGAAGACAGCGACTATCCTTTTCTCCATTATTCGCATCAACAAATACCTTATTCATTTCTTCCACCAATTTCCATGAAGGGAACGCCGATTTATTAATGGCTATCGCTTTGGCAAAATCATGTAATGAATCATATTTAGTATATATTTGATTTAAACCTCGTAGAAAGTAACGAAGATTTCTTGAGAAAAAAGTACGGTGAATATTCATGTCGGGCAACTCCTCATAACCCTTATCCATAACATAATTATAAGGTTGATTATCCATCAACTCGAGCATCTTATTGCAATTATTGCATATCATCTTGCGATTACCCCATGCAATAGTAGCAGAGAGCAACGCAGCAATCTCGATATCTTGCAACCGCTCAAATCGTCGAGGAAACTGTACAGGATCATCAGCGATAAAATCAATATGATTTATTCGCGTAGCCTCATAATCAAGCAAATCCTTTATCTCATTATTCATAAAATTAATATAATCATAACATATACTTATGTTATTTTGTCTTTAATACAAAATCAGTCAAAACAATCCTTCTGTCATTCTGTCCCAAAAAATATCAGCGCCTTTCAGCGGTTTCAGCGTGAGAATATATAAATCTTTAATGAAAAAAGAGAGCGCATCATTGATACACTCTCCTTGGGGGTGGAAGATGGGGCTCGAACCCACGACCTTCGGAACCACAATCCGACGCTCTAACCAGCTGAGCTACGTCCACCATGTTTATTTCAACGGTGCAAAGGTACAACTAATTTTTTAATCTCGCAATACCTCGCACAAAAAAATCTCAAAAAATCATTACTCTCCACACATCAAGATTTTTTAGGTAATTATAGACCTATTGGCACAAAAATAGTTTTTTAGGTTTTACCACCTCCCAGCTATGTCGTACTCCCCCTGCAAAAGCAAGGGGAGAGAAATTTACGAAGGAAATTTTAGGGGAGGTGTCACGAAGTGACGGAGGGGTAAAAACTATCCCAAAAATTCAGCGCCTTTCAGCGGTTTCCGCGCGAGAACAACTTTCAATTTTCAACTTAAAATTGCCCTATTCGACCCAGTTATCCAAGTGAATCTCTCTTAATAAGAGAGATTCACTGTGTGCAAATTTAGTTAAAATCAATGAATTATAAAAATATTTTAAGATTTTTTATTGCGTGAAATGTATGTTTCACGGCAGGTGAGAGTGTTTCACGGTGAGATAGATAGAAGATTATCAATGAATTGGCAATTTTCGCATCTCTCTTATTAAGAAAGAGATGACTTTGCGATATTTAAGGAATTGATTAATAATAAAATATGTAAAATATGGATAAATTAACACAAGAAGCAGAAGATTTGATTTTAGAAATCAACGATGTAATAAGCGATATGCTTAATGTCGATTTAGATATCAAAAAGATAGATGATGATATCGATTTGTTATCCTGCGATTTAGATTCGTAAGCCACAGACTATGTTGCCATAAAAAATACGTTTTCATATCTTAATGGCAAATGCCCTCGCAAATTGTCAATAACATTAATTATTCAACGCCTTGCATTGATTGATTTGTTTTACGGAACAAACATCGTTAGAATGCGACAATTTGGGTTAGTTGATCTAGCCAAGCAAATTTGGGGTTTATGTGATGATGGAAATGGAAATCATAGTGATAATGTATTAGCAGAAAAATTAGATGCATTTACAACCAAATATACTTCTTCTTATATAAAAGCAAATAAAAATAGCAATGCGCCAATAGAAAAAGCTTTTATGGGGCATTATGGATTAACTTCATTTAGTAATAATCACATTACTTATCCCGAAGCACCATCAATATTGTCAAAATATTTCTTTTTCTTAATGCAACAGTGTAGTATGCCCAACAATATTGGTTTTCCTATATATGATTCAATCGTTTGTAAATATGCTCCTGAAATAGCTAATAAACTTGGAATAAAATCGTATAGTTGCAAATCCGACATAGGTATTTACACATATATGTTATATCAAATCATAAAGCTACTTGAAAGCAAAAATCCACAATTGTGGAATCAGCGAAACACTCGTCGCACAAAGTTTGCTCTCTTTGACCATTTCCTATGGAGAG
>JAZTZO010000044.1:0-80424 GCA_045637505.1 Muribaculaceae bacterium
CTGTCCGATAAAATGCTTACTTTTGCTCATGGTTATAAAGTTTGTTGCAAAACCAAAATAACCACAAAGGGCTGAATCCTGCAAATGGAATCAGCCCTAATTTTTTATTCTATCAAAAAAAGTTTTATCGGACACTAATATTTTGTTATATATAACATTAAAATATTACATCAAGTTTACTCGATTGAGATTTTCTTCATCTCTCAAATTGCTATAAAGGTTGCGCAAGTAAATTAAAGCTTTTGAGCCGAGGTTTTGCTCATCCAATTCATAAGCTTTTTCTAAGTAAATTGTAGCTTCCTTAAATAATGGCACCAATTGAGTATTATAAACTTTTTCATATTCAGCTACAGAAATATCTGCAGCAAGACCATCATTAATAGCAAAAGCTTTATCAGCAAGCACCTTGCCTAAATTATAATGAGCCTCAGCTAATGAAGCATCGCATTCAATCGCTTTTTTGAAATTTTCAATAGCAGCATCGCGATTACCTTCTGCATCATTAATTGAACCCATGAGATTATAACATTCAGCATTAGCTGGCTCTGCTGCCAACAAACCATTTAAAAACGCTTTTGCATTATCATATTCTTTTCTATAAACATTAATATTAATAATGTTTTTCAAATAGTTAGCATCTTGCTTTCCATATAAGCCGTAAGCTTTTTCAGCATAGCTATAAGCAGCATCAAGATTTTGAGGTTGAGATGCAAATGCTGCGCCTAAAGCCACATCAAACAATTGTTTTTCATTATAACCAAATTCTAACGCTTTATCGCAATCAGCCAAACATTCTTCATACTTATTAGTATTTAATGACACATAAGCTTTATAGAAGTGTGCATATTTTAAAAACTCTGGGTTCAAATTCTCTTTAATTTTAGCAAATCTAGCATCATTAAGAGTATTAACATAAGTTGTTAATAGTTTATATGCTAATTCATTTTCGCCCATTTGAATCAAACTTTCGCTTGCGCTAAATAAACTTGCATGATTTTCTATTATACTTTTTGTAATTTTCTTTGACTCTTTAGTTTTCACTTTGCCCTTTTCATCAACAACTGTATCAAGAGGCAATGCTTTAAACATATAGTCATAACCATCAACCAAAGCATTTGCTAATTCTTTTTTATCTACCTCTTGACCCATTTGTGCCTTCAAGAACAATGCATCATAGTGAGCAAATGCAGCATTACCACCAAGCATCCATGCTTTTGCATCATCCTTTGTTTCAGGATTAGTTGTTATTTCATCAACTTTAGCTTTTACTGTAGGATAATCAAAATTACCTGATTTGATAGTACTTTCAACCTCCTTCATAAGGTTTTTTTGCGCTGACATTGTAAATCCAGCAACAAGGCATAAGCCTAAAATACTAATTTTTTTCATAATTTATTGTATTTAAGTTGTTAATATTATTCTTCTGATTCCTCTTGAGTATCTTCAACTTCATCGGTTTCATTCACATCTTCATCCATAACAGGACCTTCTAATACTTCTCCATCTACTTGTTCAACTTCTTCTTCTGGATCAGTATCAACGCAACATACTGAAGCAATAGTATCATTACGTTTTTCAAGGTTAATTACTCTTACTCCTTGAGTTGCACGTCCCATCACTCTAAAGTCAGCGACATGAATGCGTAATGTGATACCCGATTTATTGATAATCACCAAATCGTTTTCGTCGTTTACACTCTTTATTGCAACGAGGCAACCTGTTTTTTCGGTAACATTCATTGTCTTAACGCCTTTACCACCGCGGTTGGTAATGCGATAATCATCCAATAGCGAACGTTTACCATAGCCGTTTTCTGAAAGCACCATGACATTATTTTCTGAATCAGCATTCATGCATATCATTCCGACAACTTCATCGTCACCGCCATCAAGGCTCATGCCACGTACACCTGTTGACATACGTCCCATTTCACGCACTTTACTTTCGTGGAAACGGATAGCACGGCCATTACGATTTGCAATAAGAATTTCAGAATTACCATCGGTCAACTCTACTTGCAACAATTGGTCATCTTCACGAATAATAATAGCATTAACACCATTAGCACGAGGACGTGAATATGCTTCAAGTTTTGTTTTCTTTATTATACCATTTTTAGTACAGAAAATCAAATTGTGATTATTCACAAATTCACTATCGCCCAAACCTTTTATTCTGATAAATGCTTTAACAGCATCATCTGGTTCAATATTTAGCAAGTTTTGGATAGCTCTACCTTTAGAATTCTTGGTTCCTTCGGGGATATCATATACCTTCAACCAATAGCAACGACCCTTTTGAGTAAAGAACAACATGTAACTATGCATTGATGCTGAATAGATATGCTCAATAAAGTCTTCATCGCGAGTATCACTTCCTTTAGCCCCCACTCCTCCTTTATTTTGAGCACGGAATTCAGCCAATGGAGTGCGTTTAATATAACCAAGATGAGAGATTGTTATAATCATTTCATCATCGGCATAGAAATCTTCGGCATTGAAATCACCAGCAGTATAGTCAATTTCTGTGCGGCGTTCATCACCATATTTATCGCGAATTTCAATCAACTCTTCTTTAATGAGATTTCGACAAACTACATCATTATTAAGAATCTCTTCTAAACTTGCAATCAGTTGCAAAATTTCGTCATATGCCTGAATGAGTTTATCTTGTTCAAGACCAGTGAGCTGCTTCAATCGCATTTCAACGATTGCAGTTGTTTGAGCATCGGTCAATTCAAATCGTTCACTCAAACGAGACTTAGCCTCATCGATATTTGCAGAAGATCTAATTATATGTATTACCTCATCAATATTTTGAGAAGCAACGATTAACCCCTGCAATATATGTGCTTTTTCTTGAGCCTTACCTAATTGGAATTTAGTACGACGAATTACTACATCATGACGATGGTCAATAAACGACTGCAATAATTCTTTCAAGTTCAATAATTTAGGACGGCCATTAACCAATGCAACATTATTCACGCTGAATGATGCTTGCATTTGAGTCATTTTATATAATTTATTAAGCACTACATTGGCATTAGCATCGCTTTTCAAACGGATAACGATACGCATACCCTTATAGTTACTTTCATCATTAAGGTCAGCAATACCATCAATTTTCTTTTCATTGACAAGCTCTGCAATATACTTAATCAATTCTGCTTTATTTACATTGTATGGTATTTCAGTAACTATAATGTCTTCATGATTAGCATCGGCTTCAATTTCTGCTTTAGCACGTATCAATATGCGACCACGACCAGTTTCAAAAGCATCTTTCACCCCATTATAGCCATATATTGTACCTCCGGTTGGGAAATCGGGAGCTTTAATATATTGCATCAATTCGGGAATAGTCAACTCGGGATTATCCACTAAGGCTACACATGCATTAATTGACTCGGTCAAATTATGAGGAGGCATATTTGTAGCCATACCTACAGCAATACCCGACGCTCCATTAACCAACAAATTGGGAAAACGTGTAGGCAATACTGTTGGCTCCTTGCGAGAGTTGTCATAGTTTGGTTGAAAGTCAACGGTGTCAGCTTCTATATCTTGAAGCATTTCTTCACCAATTTTATCCAAACGAACCTCGGTATAACGCATAGCCGCAGCACTATCACCATCGACCGAACCGAAGTTACCATGACCATCAACTAATGTATAACGCAAAGCCCAAGGTTGCGCCAAGCGCACAACAGTACCATAAATTGATGAGTCACCATGAGGGTGATACTTACCCATTACCTCACCGACACAGTTAGCCGATTTCTTATGGGGATGGTCAGAAGTATTACCCATCTCATTCATACCATAAAGCACGCGACGATGCACGGGTTTTAAACCATCTCGCACATCGGGCAATGCACGCGACACAATAACCGACATCGAATAGTCGATATATGCCGACTTCATTTCATTTTCAATATTGATCTTTAATATTCGATCTTGTTCCAGCATTTTATTATAATGATGATTAAATTAGTCATATTTTAACCAAATAGACTGTTACTTGTCCTCTCGGTTTAACTATACAAAAATTATCATACAAAGATAACATTTTTTTTGCAAAAAATTAAATTTTCAGTCCATCTTTTGATTTTTTAAATCAAGTGTTAATAATGGCTCAGTTTTAAACCTTATCTTTGGCATAATAATTGCTCTACAAATAACGCAAAAGGTTATTTTTTTTAGAATAATATGGAATTAAAATTCACACCTGAATATAAAAACATACTCGAACGAAGCAGAGATGAGGCTATTCGCCACAATAGCCAAGAAATAGAACCGATACATCTATTTCTTGCGCTAACAAGCGACCGTTCTAGCAAATCATATAGATTAATTGAATCAGCATCAAACATTGATTCTATTCCTCAGTTTAGGAATGAAATTGATAGTGTTGCTCATTGTAACACAAATTTGACAGAAGCAAATATCATTGCTAGTCCTTTAGCCGAACGAATCATTAAACTCAGCACACTTGAAGCTCGCATGCTAAAAAGCGAATATGTTGACGCCGAGCATCTTCTCCTTGCTTTATTTCACAATTCAGAAACACAAAACATGGATTTTTTGAAAACATTTATCAATATCGGAGTTAATTACGATGCCCTATATAATTGCTTAAAGAAAGAAGCAGAATTGCCCACTATGGGCGCAGGCTTCTCGGATGAGGACTTTGAAGAAGATGACATTATGTCACAAGAAAATAATGATGGAGCTACCCCAGCAAAAAAAACAACCCAAACACACAAAGGTAATGACACTCCCGTCTTAGATAAATATGGGATTGACATGACTCGTGCTGCCGAAGAAAATAGGCTTGACCCAGTCATAGGACGAGACAAAGAGATTGAGCGCATAGCTCAAATTCTTAGTCGCCGAAAGAAAAATAATCCTGTACTAATTGGAGAGCCAGGCGTTGGAAAATCTGCTATAGTAGAAGGCCTTGCGTTACGCATTATACAACGCAAAGTATCACGACTTTTATTCAATAAGCGCGTCATTGCATTAGACATGGCAACCATTGTTGCTGGAACAAAATTTCGCGGACAATTTGAAGAACGTCTCAAAGCAATTCTCAACGAACTTTCTAAAAACAAAGATATTATATTATTTATCGACGAGCTTCACACAATTGTAGGAGCAGGTAATGCTCAAGGGACAATGGACGCTGCCAATATTCTCAAGCCAGCATTGGCTCGTGGTGAGATACAATGCATTGGAGCGACAACCCTTGACGAATATCGCAAAAACATCGAAAAAGATGGCGCTTTGGAGCGTCGCTTCCAAAAAGTAATTGTTGAGCCAACTACGCCTGAAGAAACTCTACAAATACTAAACAACATTAAGGACAAATACGAAGAGCATCACAATGTAAACTTCACCCCCGAAGCCATTAGCGCCTGCGTTAATCTCACACAACGTTATGTAAGTGACCGCAACTTTCCCGACAAAGCCATAGACGCTCTTGACGAAGCAGGTTCAAGAGTGCATGTTACAAACATAACCGTCCCCAAAGAGATTGAAGATCTTGAAATCGTAATAGACGAAACTGCTCAAAGCAAACTTAAAGCTGCTCAAGCCCAAAACTTTGAAAGCGCTGCTGCTTTTCGCGACAAAGAGCACAAACTTCGCGCTGAACTCGAAGAGGCAAAAAAACGATGGGAAGAAAACCTCAACAAAGAGCGTGAAACAGTTGACGAAGACAAGGTTGCCGAAGTTGTTGCAATGATGACTGGAGTACCGGTTCAACGCGTTGCACAAGCCGAGGGTAAACGACTCGTCAAAATGTCGCCGACTTTAAAAAGCGAAATCATTGGACAAGACAATGCTATTGACAAAATAACAAAAGCGATACAACGCAATCGCATAGGGCTAAAAGACCCAAACAAACCCATTGGTACATTTATGTTCCTCGGGCCTACTGGTGTGGGTAAAACTCATCTTGCAAAGAAACTTGCCGAATATCTTTTTGACTCGGCCGACAACCTCATAAGAGTTGACATGAGTGAATTTATGGAAAAATTCACCGTATCGAGATTAGTAGGAGCACCTCCTGGATATGTAGGATATGAAGAAGGTGGTCAACTCACCGAAAAAGTTCGTCGCCGTCCTTATTCAATTGTGCTTCTTGACGAGATAGAGAAAGCACACCCCGATGTGTTCAACATCTTGTTACAAGTAATGGATGAAGGTCGACTAACCGATAGCTTTGGCCGAAAAGTTGATTTCAAAAACACGATAATAATTATGACATCTAATGTCGGAACTCGCCAATTGAAAGAATTTGGTTCGGGCATAGGATTTAACACACAAAAAATCGACAAAGAATATTCTCATTCTGTTCTACAGAAGGCTCTTAATAAGGCTTTTTCGCCCGAATTCTTGAATCGTGTTGATGACATTATTATATTTGATTCTCTCGATAAGGAAGCTATCTTTAAGATTATTGATATTGAACTTGTTGGTTTCTTAAAGAGAATAACTGAACTTGGATACACTCTAAAAATATCGGATGAAGCCAAAACTTTTATTGCCGAAAAGGGTTATGATGTTCAATATGGCGCACGCCCATTAAAGCGAGCTATTCAGAAATATCTTGAAGATGAATTGGCCGAACTGATAATAAGTGAAGCAGTGTCAGTTGGTGACACAATTATTGTTGACTATGACAAAGAAAATGACAAAATTTCCACTTCAATAGTAAACAATTCAATAACTAAAACTGAATAAAATATTATATATCATAAAACATTCAAAAAACATCAAACAATATAATTATGAAAAAAGGTAATATAGGTGTTACTACCGAAAACATCTTTCCCGTAATCAAAAAATTCCTTTATAGCGATCACGAAATCTTCCTTCGTGAGCTAGTTTCAAACGCTATTGATGCAACTCAAAAACTTAAAACTCTATCATCATGTGGCGAATACAAGGGCGAAGTAGGTGAATTAAATGTAAAAATCTCGCTCGACAAAGACAAAGGTACCCTTACCGTAAGCGACAAAGGTATAGGTATGACCGCCGAAGATATTGATAAATACATCAACCAAATTGCGTTCTCGGGTGCAGAAGAGTTTCTTGAAAAATATAAAGACAATGCCAATGCTATAATTGGACATTTTGGATTGGGTTTCTATTCAGCTTTCATGGTTGCGAAGAAGGTTGAAATACGCTCACTTTCATACAAAGATGGTGCAAAAGCTGTGAAATGGGAATGTGATGGTTCTCCCGAGTATTCTATGGAAGAAATCAGCAAAGAATCTCGTGGTACCGATATCATTCTATATATTGATGATGAAAACAAGGATTTTCTTGAACAATCACGCATCGACACTTTATTAAAAAAATATTGTCGATTCCTCCCTGTTCCTGTCATTTCGGGCAAAGAACAAGAATGGAAAGATGGGAAATATGTTGACACCGACAAGGATAAGGTAATCAATGAAACATCTCCTGCGTGGATGAAGAAGCCTACCGAGTTAAAAGATGAAGATTATCTAAACTTCTACCACGAACTTTATCCAGGTCAAGATGATCCTCTATTTTGGATTCACTTGAATGTAGATTACCCATTCACTCTTACAGGGATATTATTCTTCCCTAAAATCAAAAACAACTTTGACATCAACAAAAATCGCATACAACTATATTGCAACCAAGTATTTGTAACCGACTCTGTTGAAGGGGTTGTTCCTGAGTTCCTAATGTTGCTCCAAGGGGTAATTGACTCACCCGATATTCCTCTTAACGTGTCTCGTTCATACCTTCAAAGCGATGCTGCTGTTAAGAAAATTTCAACTTATATTACCAAGAAAGTTTCTTCACGCCTTGAAGATATATTTAAAGCCGACCGCGTTGAATTTGAAAAGAAATGGGACGACATTAAGATATTCATTGAATATGGCATGCTGAGTGATGAAAAATTCCGCGAAGCAGGCAAGAAATTTACGCTCCTAAAAGACACCGAAGGCAAATACTATACACTCGAAGAATATAAGCAACTTATTGAATCAACTCAAACCGACAAGGATGGCAATTTCATCCATCTATACACTACCGACCCAGTAGCTCAATATACCTATATTAATGCAGCTACCGAAAAAGGGTATAACGTACTCTTAATGGATGGGCAACTCGACTGCCATTTCATTGGCCTATTAGAACAACAAATTGAAAAATCTCAATTTGTGCGTGTTGACAGTGATGTAATTGACAATCTCATTCGCAAAGAAAACAAAAAAGAAGTTCTTCTCACAACCGACCAACGCAATATGTTGACCGGAATTTTCAATTCGCAAATTCCTACGGTTGATAATGCTCAATTTATCGTAACATTTGAGGCTATGAGTGCTACTGACTCTCCTATTATCATCACTCAAAACGAATATATGCGTCGTATGAAGGAGATGGCAGCATTCCAACCAGGAATGAACTTCTATGGAGAAATGCCCGATAGCTACAATCTCATTGTAAATACCGAGCACCCTCTCATTGCCAAGATTCGCGAAAACGCCGATGCAAACATTGCTGAAAAACTTGCACCTATTACTAAATCAATCAACGACAATAACGCAAAAATCACTGAAATTCGCGATGCTAATAAGGATAAAACAATGAGCGAAGAAGACAACGCAAATATCACATCTCTTGAAGAAGCAGTTAAATCACTTCGCACCGACGAAACTAACATCATGAGCGAGTACGCATCAAATCAACCCATTATAAAACAGTTGATTGACCTTGCGCTCCTCGGCAATGGCTTACTAAAAGGCGAAGCGTTGAACTCGTTTATCCAACGTTCAGTTTCGTTACTATAATCCAATAAGGAAATAATATAGTTATAAATATAGGCGAGAATCAATTATGCTTCTCGCCTTCATATTATGGATATATGGATTATGGATAAAACTATACAACCATATAATCTTGATTGAACTTCATTGAATCGCGCTCTACATATGATTTTATAATCCCATAAAGCATAGTCTGCAATGGAGACAAAGCATTTTCGGGATCTACTCCCATAATCATTTCACTCACGAACGCAGTAGCCACTGCAACTTTTTCCTCCTGGGGCAATGAATTTATCGTGTTTATCACATGAGGTGAAATCACAATTGATTGATGTTTCTTTGAATTTATCATAGTTATTATATTTAGTGGTTATTCTTCTTTACTAATCACATTGCAAATTTAGCCCTACCCCCGGGCAATAATATTGCACACATATATTAATATTAACTAACAATGGAATTTATATAACTAAAGATATTGATGAATGTGTAGCAAAAATTTTGTTGATTAGAGATTTTAGATTATTTTTGAAGTATAAATAATATCTCAACCGAGGTTCATATTGATATTCTAACTAAAATTCGCTGTATTATGAATGATATAACTCAACTATTCAACTCCTTATTAGAACAATATGGAAGTATTGATATTGCAGAAGCTGAATTTAAAAAGATGCTTACAGAAGAAGATTCTTTGCATGAAGAATATAGAGAATGGTGTCATGTAGTAGGGAGCAGCGAGAAAAATGGATTTCTTGATTATTGCGAAGAGTATAAAATGTCGCAAGATTCGGTTTGGGATTCTTTAAAAGATTATGATGAATAACAACAATAAATTGCGGCTACCTGCCGAATGGGAATCTTTTGGTGCAATATTGCTATCATGGCCTCACGAAGATAGCGACTGGGCATATATGCTCGAAGAAGTTACAACATGCTATATAGATATAGTTAAAGCAATCATTCAAGAGACTGATGTAATAATTGTTGCGCCCAACGTTGACGTTCCCAAAAAACATTTAAGCCATATAGATCAATCGCGCATTAAATATCTTGAAATTTCCACAAACGATACTTGGGCGCGCGATTTTGGTGTAATTACTACTTGTGACAATGATGGAAATTTTATTCTCAACGATTTTCAATTTAATGGTTGGGGCCTAAAATTTGCATCAAACAAAGACAATCTCATCACACGCGCTATGATTGAGCAAAAAGCCATAGCTGGCATTTATAATAATTGCATGGGATTTGCTCTTGAAGGAGGTTCGATAGAAAGTGATGGCAATGGACTTGTTCTAACCACATCGGAATGCCTTTTATCTCCCAATCGCAATGGTGATTTATCTAAACAAGAAATCGAGCAATATCTAACCACAATTTTGGGCATAAAGAAAATGCTGTGGCTCGATTATGGCTTCCTTGAAGGCGACGATACCGATAGTCATATCGACACCCTCGCCCGTATCGCGCCCAATGACACAATTGTATATGTAGGCACTGATGATGCGAACGATATTCACTACGAGGCATTGCAATCAATGAAACAACAATTGATGCAGTTTACTACACTCGAAGGAAATAAGTTTAATCTCATTGAGCTACCCCTACCCGACCCCATTTACGATGAAGACGGATATCGACTGCCTGCAACATATGCCAACTTTTTGATTATGGATAAATCGGTAATTATGCCTATATACAACCAACCTCAAAAGGATTTATTGGCAACACAAATAATGCAAATAGCATTTCCATATCACAAGATTATTACGGTTGACTGTAACGCTTTAATTAAACAACATGGTTCTCTTCATTGCGTCACAATGCAACTCCCTAAAGAAATATTATAAGACTTACACATTTTAATAATATGTCAAAGAAAACATTACGCATCGGCATCATACAACAACACAACACTGCCGATATTGCCGACAATCGCATTCGTTTAGCTCAAAAAATGCGCGAATTGGCTTCACAAGGAGCTAAATTAATCGTTAATCAAGAACTTCACGATTCACTATATTTTTGCCAAGTAGAGTCAACCGATAATTGCAACCTTGCTGTAGCAATTCCATCAGAAACTACCGATTTTTACTCATCTCTTGCTAAAGAACTTGGCGTAGTAATCGTGACATCTCTTTTTGAACGCCGTGCACCTGGATTATATCACAATACAGCTGTTGTTTTTGAAAAAGACGGCTCTATTGCTGGCAAATATCGCAAAATGCATATTCCCGATGACCCTGCTTATTATGAAAAATTCTATTTCACTCCTGGAGATTTAGGCTTTGAGCCAATAGACACATCTGTGGGTCGTCTTGGAGTATTAGTATGTTGGGATCAATGGTATCCCGAAGCTGCTCGTTTGATGGCATTGCGTGGTGCCGAATTGCTTATTTATCCCACTGCTATCGGTTGGGAAAGTAGCGACACTCCCGAAGAACAAGCTCGTCAACGCGAAGCATGGATTACAATTCAACGCGCTCATGCCGTAGCTAATGGTCTCCCTGTCGTATCGGTCAATCGTGTGGGACACGAACCCGACCCATCGAGCAACACTAATGGAATACAGTTTTGGGGAAGCAGTTTTGTTGCTGGGCCTCAAGGAGAGTTCCTTTACAATGCACCTAACGATGCCGAAGCAATTGCGATTATTGATATTGACATGGAACGCTCTGAAAATGTGCGTCGTTGGTGGCCATTCTTGCGTGATCGTCGCATTGATGCCTACGACAAACTCTCCTCACGTTTCATTGATTAAAGGAACTCATAGAAGTTCCCTCAAGGAACGATTACTTTATAGGTTTTTCCTAATAGATTTAGCAAATAAAAACCTGATGATAATTCAATGCGATTTGTGCCTGCACATATCGCATTTTCTTTTACAAGTGTGCCACTTATTGAATAAATCTGAGCCATTGAGGCAATATCGCTTTCAATAATTACATGTTGTGATTCTGCAATAATTTTTACTGATTGTGATTCTACTTCGTTAACTCCGGTGCCATTTTTAGAATACAACTCAAGTTCAAGAATATCAATAGCCTCGGTATCATTATAGGCATCAGAGAGTGACGCTCTTATTTTTACTTTTCTTGCTCCACCAAGCACACCTATAGCAACATCGGCAGCAGAAGTCATGGTTGAAGTATTCACGTCGGCACCTTCATTGACAAATGAATATAAAACATCATTCGCTTCATCAACCAACTCAATCTTTATGGGGTGAGTTCTTTTGGTTGACACATAATGGCGAACTGTCAATCCCATGTCGCAGCCTTCTATAGCAATAAATTCCGATTCAAGACAAGTTTCAGAAGGGAGTTTAATCAACGAATATTGCTTATTTTGCAACCCTTGTTGCGTCACTATTTCACCCGACGGCATATACACCCATTGATGCGTAACCGACCCCGATGAGCGAAGAATTGACAACCTCACATTTTGTGCTTGCAGTCCTTGTAAAAAAACCATCACAAGTGCTATTACAAACAATAATAATCGCAATTTCATATTCATATTATTTTTTATTTTTCCACCATTGTTTTACACGTTTTACCCCATCTACGCCTAACACTGCAAGCGCACTATATTGAAACGTTTTTGCCAATCCAAAGAACGCCACCCACAATATACCTTTTGCTGCAACACTTATGGGCAATAACATTTGTGCAAACGAAACGATATAGCATATCACACACAATATTACCAACACAACACCAGTGCGAAACGACAACTGGGATAAAAAATTCTTTACTTGACCTATGATTGATAACATATTGCGAATTTAGTATAAAAAATTCATATCTTAAAATTCTAACACTTATTATCACGGATTTTATCATTAATAGTTTAAGACTTTAATTACATTATTGGTCATCAAGAACTCAATTAACATATATATCAGTAAATTGAGAATATGAATAATTGAAATAAATCGCAAATAATATCGTTTAAATATTAATGATGTTTAATCACTTGCTTATCGTGAGTGATTTTATTAAATTTGCGAATAAATTATTATCTCTATGAATAGATTAATCGTTACCATATTTTCATTCATCACATTTTTTGCGCTAAATGCTGCCATATCATTCACTGGCACCACTCACAAGGTTATCACAGAAAAACCCGAGGCTTCTACCGGGCTAAATCATATATATGTGCTTAACAGCCTCAATGGCGTGCAAATGGTATATACTGCCTCAACAACATCGCCAGTGACATGGTATAAATATAGCAATCTTGGTGGTGGTTATGCCGAAGAGGTTGCCGGAGTGAAACAAAGTGGCAAAACTTATACTTTAAACCTCACTAGTAGTGGTGATATGGGTTATATCATTGAAGAGGGTTCAAACAGATATTATTGCTGGGTTGTTGACCATTCGCAACATTCGCTCACTCTTAATTCATTGGGATTTGCAGCCGAACAAGATTGCGACATGACCGAATTAATATTCCAAGGCTCGGCAAAACGCATTGTTTATTACACAATCAATGGCCAGGCAAAAGAATTAAATCGCGACATAAAACTCACTTACAACACTCTTGAGTATAATGAAACAAGCGAAACTTATGACCAAGTAGTAGCCGAGAAATCTTATCCTTATTTAAATACTGCATTTCGCACTAATGCTCCTTTGTGCAACACCGAATTCACCCTATCGGGCGACAAATATCTCAAGGCTTGGGGCATGGAAGAATCTATTACAAGCGAGTATTTCAACACTCTTGCCGTTGAAGCAAAAACATCAGCAACACAAACAATAAGAGAAAATGATAACGAGCAAAAAGATGAAACGCCTCTAGGTGGTTCGGCTCCTTGTGAAATAGAATTTAAAGCAATTTGCACCGATGCAACAATATTTCAAGAATGGCAAATGGCTACAGATGCCGATTTTGAAAACATCACTATGCGCATCAACGAGCCAATTACCACATATACATTTCGTGAACATGGCACTACATATGTGAGATTTGTGGCAAGCAATGCGGCAGGCAGTTGCAACTATTATAGTGATACATATGAGGTATTTGTGGGGGAATCACGTCTTGAATGTCCCAATGCATTCTCGCCCGATGCATCGGAAGGTGTTAATGATGAGTGGAAGGTGAGTTATAAATCGCTCATCTCATTTGAGTGCTATATATTCAACCGATGGGGTGTGAAAGTCGCCGAATTTACTGACCCTGCACAAGGTTGGGACGGCAAATATAATGGCAAATATGTACCTTCGGGAGTGTATTATTATGTAATCAAAGCCGAAGGTGCCGATGGTAAAAAATATAAACTAAACGGAGATATTAATATTATTAAATATAGTGGTGTAACAGGAAACTCAACCACACCAACAGAATAAAATCATGAAAAAATTCATTTTCAGCGCAATTGCACTTTTCGCAATTTTAAGTATTAATGCACAAGAAACACGCAATTTTTCACAAGTAGTAAATCCAATAGTACCCGAGTCGATAACTTTTGGCGGTCAAAAAATTAATCTTGATCGCATTGACATGTTTGAACGACTTGACCGAGAGCTCACTTCATTGTCATATACTCACGGAAGTACACTATTAACACTCAAAAGAGCAAATCGTTTCTTCCCTATCCTAGCTCCTATTCTTGAAAAAAATGGGCTTCCACTTGACTTCTTATATTTAGCATGTACCGAGAGTATGCTTGATGTGAGAGCCTACTCTCCTGCTAAAGCGGCTGGCTTGTGGCAATTTATTCCAGCAACAGGAAAAGCATATGGATTAGAGGTAAATGAATATGTCGATGAACGATTAAATATAGAAAAAGCCACTGAAGCAGCATGCAAATACCTAAAAGACTCATACGAAAAATATGGCAATTGGGAATCGGTTGCTTGTGCTTATAATGCTGGTAATGGTCGCATCACTTCGGAACTCGCAAAACAACAAGTGTCATCGGCTTTTGACCTTCACTTGGTTTCGGAAACATCTCGATATATGTTTAGAATTCTTGCATACAAACTAATTCTTGAGAATCCTCGCGACTATGGATTTTATGTAACTGCCGACCAATTATATCAACCCGTGGAGTGTGATATCGTTGAGGTAAATACAGCAGTATCAGATTGGCCCACATGGGCAAAGCAACATGGAATTACTTTTGCTCAATTACGCGAACAAAACCCTTGGATTCAAGCAAAGTATCTCCATAATCGCACGGGAAAAGTCTATAAAGTAAAAGTTACAAAAAAGGAATCGCTTTATAGATCAACTCAAAATAAGACTGTATATAATCCTATATGGATAGGTAAATAATAGCAAGGAATGTTGAATACTGAATCTACATCTAACGAAGAATTTATCGATAGTCTGACGGTTATAGGCGCTCGCGTCCATAACCTCAAAAACATTGATGTGACCATTCCCCACAACAAATTAACCGTGATTACTGGATTAAGTGGGAGTGGAAAATCATCGTTGGCATTTGACACAATTTTTGCCGAAGGGCAACGCCGATATATTGAAACATTCTCAAGCTATGCTCGTAATATGCTCGGCACTCTTGAGCGTCCCGATGTTGATTATATCTCGGGATTAAGCCCAGTAATTGCCATTGAGCAAAAAACAACAAATAAAAATCCTCGAAGCACCATAGGTACAACCACCGAGATTTATGATTTTTTGCGATTGCTTTATGCAAGAATAGGCGAAGCTCGAAGTTACATATCGGGTGAACCGATGATTAAATACACCGAAGATAAAATCGTTGAGTTAATTCTAAACAAGTTTGACGGAAAGAAAATATATATCCTTGCGCCCATAGTAAAAAACAGAAAAGGCCATTACAAGGAACTTTTTGAACAATTACGCAAAAAAGGTTATCTAACTGTGAGAATTGATGGCGAATTACAAGAGATAACCTTAGGGATGAAAGTTGACCGCTATAAAAGCCACTCAATTGAATTAGTAATTGATCGTCTAAAAGCGTCAACAAAAGATGACTCACGATTGAGAAATACAATATCCACAGCACTAAAACAAGGAGGGAAACAATTGATGATATATGATGTTGATGAAGATCAGGTATATCATTATAGCCAAATGCTAATGGATCCCATTAGTGGAATTTCATATAAAGAGCCAGCGCCACATAACTTTTCATTCAATTCGCCACAGGGGGCTTGTCCATGTTGCAAAGGTCTAGGTTATGAAAATGTTATTGACAGAGATAAAATTATCCCCGATACATCTATATCAATATACGACGGAGGGATAATTCCTCTTGGAAAATATAAAAATAGTATGATTTTTTGGCAAATAGATGCTATATGCCAAAAGTATGGTGCTACAATAAAATCACCAATAAAAGAACTCCCCGAGGAGGCAATTAACGATATATTAAACGGTACTACTGAAAGATTGACAATAAAAAATGACACCATGAGTTTGTCTAATTATTTTCAATCATATGAAGGGCTGATAAAATATATTGAGCTACAGCAAAATGAA
Source organism: Muribaculaceae bacterium (assembly GCA_045637505.1). Taxonomy (GTDB): domain Bacteria; phylum Bacteroidota; class Bacteroidia; order Bacteroidales; family Muribaculaceae; genus RGIG4079. Next base: position 16,304 of record JAZTZO010000044.1, read on the forward strand.
GAGGCAGGTGCTGCCGCACAAAAATGGAGCGGACAATTCTTCTCACGAGCTGTATGCCATGAGTGCAATGGAGATCGATTGAATATTGAGGCTCGACACTTTTTTATTGGCGACAAAAACATTGCCGACCTATCTCGTCTTGACATTTCTGACCTATTGATATGGGTTGATGAAGCAAAAAATATATTAACACCTCAACAATCAATAATTGCCAATGAGATCCTGAAAGAGATAGGTACTCGATTGCGATTTCTTGTTGACGTGGGACTTGATTACCTTTCGTTAAATCGAAACTCAGCGACATTATCAGGAGGAGAAAGTCAACGGATAAGACTTGCAACTCAATTAGGGTCGGAATTGGTAAATGTGCTATATATTCTTGATGAGCCAAGCATAGGTTTGCATCAAAAGGACAATCGTAGGCTAATCAATTCGCTTAAAAAACTTCGCGACGCATCTAACTCTATAATTGTTGTTGAACACGACAAAGATATGATGCTCGATGCCGACTATATTATAGACATAGGGCCTCGTGCAGGCCGAAAAGGTGGAGAGGTCGTATTTCAAGGGACTCCGTCAGAAATGCTAAAAGAATCTACACTTACCGCACAGTTTCTTACCGGCGAGAAGGCTATTGCCGTCCCTGCTCAACGTCGTGTAGGTAATGGGAAGAAAATATCATTAATTGGATGTAGTGGTCACAATCTCAAAAATGTTTCTTTACATTTACCACTTGGCACATTTACTTGCGTTGCAGGTGTATCGGGCAGTGGAAAATCAAGTTTAATAAATGCAACTTTACAACCAATATTGAGTCAGCATTTCTATCGGTCAAATCAACAACCTCTACCATATAAAGAGATTGTTGGCATTGAAAATATCGACAAAATAGTCACTGTTGACCAATCGCCGTTAGGAAAATCGCCACGTTCAAATCCAGCTACATATACTGGGGTATTCTCTGATATTCGCAACTTGTTTGTCAATCTACCCGAAGCTAAAATACGTGGATATAAACCAGGGCGATTCTCGTTCAATGTGTCGGGTGGACGATGTGATGCATGTAACGGTAACGGCTATCGCACAATTGAGATGAATTTCTTACCCGATGTTCTTGTGCCTTGTGAGGTGTGTGGAGGTCGAAGATATAACCGTGAAACTCTTGAAGTGAGATATAAAGGAAAATCAATTGCCGATGTTCTTGATATGACAATCAATCAAGCAGTTGAATTTTTTGCTGGGATTCCTAATATCCTCAACAAAATAAAAGTGCTACAAGATATCGGCCTGGGATATATAAAGCTTGGGCAACCATCGTCAACGCTATCGGGTGGGGAGAATCAACGTGTTAAACTCGCTACCGAATTATCAAAACGAGATACTGGCAAAACATTGTTTATCCTTGACGAACCTACTACTGGGTTACATTTTGAAGACATAAATACATTATTGGGTGTAATGAATCGTCTTGTTGAAAAAGGCAATACCGTGTTGGTTATTGAGCACAATCTTGATGTACTCAAATGTGCCGATTACATTATTGATATGGGCCCTGGCGGAGGAAAAAACGGAGGCGAAATTATTGCAACAGGAACACCCGAAGAAATTGCATTAGGCAACTCCCCTACTGCACAATATATAGCTGAAGAGTTGAACATAACAAAAAAGCATTAACGGCGAGTTAATGCTTTTATCTTTTTAGTTCGGCCTGTGCCAATTTATGATTTTGTGCAGCAGCTTTCTCCAGCCATTGTTTTGATAGGGATTGATACTCTTGAGATGAACGGCAATTTTTGTAATACATTCCTAACGAATACTGCGCATGAACAAATCCTTGTTGTGCCGACTTTTTAAACCACATTTCGGCTTTTGTTACATCTTTTTCAACACCTTCTCCTCTATAATAACACTCACCTAAAAACCATTGAGCTAACATGTAGTTTTGTTTAGCCGACTTTTCACAATATTGAAATGCCTTACGATCATTTCTATATGTACCTCGACCCTCTTTGAAGCATCGAGCCATCATAAATTGAGCTTCGGGACATCCTTTCTTTGAGGCTTCATGAAAATAGTGAAAAGCTTTCTTATCATCAACCTTTGTACCTTTGCCACTAAAATAGAAATATCCCATTTGAGTCAATGCATTGGTATGTCCCTGGTTTGCAGCTTTCTCACACCAAGTTAGAGCTTTTTCATAGTCGCTTTTCACGCCCAACCCATCAATATAACAATGACAAAGCAAATATTGTGAATTAGCATCGCCTTTTTGCGCACTATCTTCTAGTGTCTTAGAATATGACAATGCAGCATCTGCATTAAATGCTATGCACAAAATCATTATTAATATTTTTATTAAGCGTATCACTATGTTTTTAATACTAATCTTTTATAATTACGATTTTATATCATTATTATTATGTAAATCGCATTTTTTATTATAATTTTGCAATTCTTGAAAACAAAAAAGATTAATATAATTTGATTTAACACGCCTATCTTTATCAATTAAATTTTGTAACTTTGCAACATAAATTTACACAAACCTTATGTCAAAATTTTATTTATCTATTTTCATTATCATTTCTGTTGTGACTATTAGTTGCAATAGTTCCAATCATGACAATGCCAAGGACATGCTTGGGAAAATCGCATACTATAAAAACAATAATTTAACCGATTCGCTAATCGTTCTACATGATTCAATAATCGACAACAATTCTTTATGCAACGAAATAATATCTATTGCTAAAGATTCATGCGAAAACTTATTATCATTTAGCATTGCAACAGTGGCAACGCCCGAGCATGCTGCTCAAGTTACAATTAACGAATTACTATCTGAATCCTCTATTAATAATCCGACTATATTCATTAAAGATATAAACAACACGCTCTCATTAATTTACAAGAGCGACGAAAACAATTATATCAAATCACTCGACTCAATTAGCAGTAGCCTTGACATTGATCAACAAGCTAAATTGTTTACACTTGTATCTACTCCAAAACAACTTGCAAACAAGGTAAAATTAGAGGAAAATTGTCAAGAATTAATTGACGCAATAGAAAAACAATATAAAAACGACGAAAAAGCATTAACCGAATTCCATAATACCCTTAAATAAATTTTGATATGTTTAGCCCTGAATATTTGGTAAAATACATAAATAACGCAATCAGTAAAATCAAATATCCCGAAGAACCTCGTGGATTATACGAACCCATCAAATATACACTTGAGGGGAACGGTAAAAGGTTACGTCCATTACTCACACTTGCTACATGTGACGTATTGGGAGGAGATATTGAAGCTGCAAAAAATCAAGCAATAGGAGTAGAAATGTTCCATAATTTCACGCTACTTCATGATGATGTGATGGATAATGCCGATATGCGTAGAGGTAAAGCCACCGTGCATCGTAAATGGAACGAAGCAACAGCAATACTTTCGGGGGATGCAATGTTGACCCTTGCAACTCAATTTATGACTAAAGGTGATGGCACTAAATCGTGGGATATCATTACCCTCTTTAACACTACAGCTATGGAAGTGTATCAAGGGCAACAATATGATATGGATTTTGAATTACGAGATGATGTATCGGTTGAAGAATATCTTGAAATGATTCGCCTAAAGACGTCAGTTCTCTTGGGTTGTGCTTGCAAATTGGGAGCAATCGCAGCTGGAGCATATGATTCGGAACGCAATGCTTTTTATAAATATGGTATGAAATTAGGGTTGGCTTTTCAATTACAAGATGACTACCTCGACACATATGGAGACCCTCAAATATTTGGCAAAAACATCGGTGGTGATATCCTTAACGATAAAAAGACTTGGCTTCTCATATCGGCCTTAAATGAGGACACAACTGGCACTATTAAGTCGCTAATAGGCAACACCGAGATTAATGGTGAAGAAAAAATTTCTGCAGTAAAAGCCATTTATGACAAACTAAATCTTGCAAATCGATGTAAAGAATTAATGGAAAAATTTGCATCAGAAGCAGTTGATGCATTAAAAACAGTGGGATTGAGCGACAAAGACATGGAATTCTTCCGTCAATTAGCTCAAGAAGCTATTGGCCGCAACCATTAATCATAAAATGTTAATAGATACACATACCCATCTCTACCTTGAGGAATTTAAACCAAGTCCTCAAGATGCAGTCACTCGAGCCATAGAAGCAGGAGTTGAACTAATGATTTTTCCCAATGTGGATTTATCAACAATTGCTCCAATGCAAAGTTTGCACTCTCAATTTCCCGAAAACACATTAATGGCAATGGGACTACACCCAACTGAAATTAAAGATTCATGGGTAGAAGATTTGGCCAAGGTCAAAACCGAATTTAATCAAAACAAAAATAAGTATATCGCAGTGGGTGAAATAGGGATTGACCTATATTGGGACAAGACTTATTGCGATGAGCAGATGCAAGCTCTTGAACAACAATTTAATTGGGCGGTTGAATCAAACATCCCCGTAATTATCCATTGCCGCGAAGGTCTTGATGAAATATTAGAAGTTCTTGATGGTATAAAAACTAAACCTCAAGGAGTATTCCATAGTTTTGGAGGGACTGATGAAGATGTTGACCGCATTAGAAAATGTGGCGATTTTTACTTTGGGATAAACGGCATCGTTACGTTTAAAAACTCAAAGTTACGAGATGTACTTCCTACAATAGGGATTAACCGAATATTACTTGAAACAGATGCTCCATATTTAGCACCTGTTCCTCATAGAGGAAAACGCAACGAAAGTGCTTATTTAATTCATACTGCAGCTCATATTGCACAACATCTTTCATTAACAACCGAAGAGGTTGCTATTAACACCACTAACAACGCAAAAAAACTATTCGGCATCTAATACCCTACAAGGGATTATTTATTATAATAAAGATATTTAGATATGTTGCCAATATCAACCATAATACGTATGGTGTAAATAGCCATGCCGAAACCTTATTAACACGGTAACACGTTATAATATAAAACAGCACAGTTAAATCCAACAAAATTAAATCTATGAGTCCACTAAAAGGGTCTTGAAGGTAGAAAAACAAGAAACTCCATGCAAAATTAAAAACTAATTGAAGGATAAAAATCCACGCCAAGCCCGAGTCAAACATTTCTTGCTTATTCCACACCAGACCAATTGAGATTCCACTACATAGGTATATAATGCCCCACGCGATAGGAAATACAAAATTGGGTGGAGTTAGAATTGATTTATTTAGAGATGGGTACCATGTTGCTAATGAATCGGCCTGAAATAAATTCGCCGTATAACCGACTCCAAAACACACTAAAATTGCGACTAAAATATAAACTACACGTTTCATAACTCAATATATTTATAATTTTATTTTATAACATTAAACTATATCGAGTTGTTTTGTGCTAAAAAACAAAAGTGGCAAAACTATAAAGTTTTACCACTTTTATATATTGTATTTGTCTAATGATTAGCCTTTGATTGCAGCTACACCTGGAAGTGTTTTACCTTCGATAGCTTCAAGGAGAGCACCACCACCAGTTGATACATAAGAAACTTTGTCGGCAAGACCAAACTTGTTAACACAAGCTACAGAGTCGCCACCACCAACAAGTGAGAATGCACCATTTTCGGTTGCTTCAACGATAGCATCAGCGATAGCTTTTGAACCACCTGCGAAGTTGTCGAATTCAAATACTCCTGCAGGGCCATTCCAAAGGATAGTTTTAGCTGTACGAATAACATTAGCAAATGCTTCACGAGTCACAGGACCAGCATCCATACCTTCCCATCCTTCAGGGATATCCATAGAAGAAACAACTTGAGTATTTGCGTCATTGCTGAATTTATCTCCAGCGATGCAGTCAGTACCAAGAACAAGGTTTACGCCTTTCTCTTGTGCTTTCTTCATAATATCAAGCGCCAAGTCAAGTTTATCATCTTCACAAATAGAAAGACCTATTTTACCACCTTGAGCTTTAGCAAAAGTATATGTCATACCACCACAAAGAATCAAGTTATCAACTTTATCCATGAGGTTTTCAATGATACCAATTTTGGTTGATACTTTTGAACCACCCATAATTGCAGTGAAAGGACGTTTGATATCACTAAGAATATTATCAACTGCTTGAACTTCTTTTTCCATCAAGTAGCCGAGCATTTTATCATCTTCACCAAAGCTATCAGCAATAACAGCTGTAGAAGCATGTTTGCGGTGGGCTGTACCGAAAGCATCATTTACATAGCAATCAGCATAGCTTGCAAGAGTTTTAGCAAATGCTTTTTGGCTTTCTTTCATTTCTTTTTTAGCTGTTTCGTAAGCAGGATCTTCTTTATCAATACCTACAGGCTTACCTTCTTCTTCAGCATAGAAACGAAGGTTTTCAAGCAAAAGAACTTCACCAGGTTGCAATGCAGCAGCAGCGTCAGCAGCATTAGCACAATCTTCGGCAAATTTCACATCACGACCAAGAGCAGCAGCAACTGCATCTTTAATTTGAGCGAGAGAGAATTTAGGATTTACTTTACCTTTTGGTTTACCCATGTGTGACATGATGATTAAGCTACCACCTTCATCAAGAATTTTCTTAAGTGTAGGAAGAGCTCCACGAATACGAGTGTCATCGGTAATGTTTCCGTTTTCATCGAGGGGTACATTGAAGTCCACTCTGACGACTGCCTTTTTGCCGGCAAATTTGTAATTGTCGATAGTCATTTTCGTTTGAAAATTAAATTAATTATAACGTTATATATTAGTTTCAATAAATTAGATTACAAAATTACACCTTTTTTCTTAAATATAGATGCATTTTGTCATTAAATGATGTTATGAGCTTTTAACAACTCGTGCATCTCGTTTGCAAGTTTTTCTGATTCTCGAGCGGCAGCTTCGGCAAAATCCTCACCATTTGAGGCGTAAATAATGCCTCGTGATGAATTAACCAATAAGCCACAGTCTTCAATCATGCCATACTTTGCAACTTCTTCAAGACTTCCACCTTGAGCTCCTACGCCAGGAACGAGCAAAAAGCTTTTTGGTGATACTTTGCGGATATCTTGGAACATTGCTCCCTGTGTAGCACCAACAACATACATCATTTCATCGCTTGAAGCCCATTTAGCCGAGGTTTCAAGCACATGTTCAAATAAGCGTTTACCTTCTTTATCTTCTATTAGCTGGAAGTCGTGGCTACCTTTGTTTGAAGTCAAGGCAAGAAGAATAACCCATTTGCCTTCATATCCAAGGAAAGGAGTTACACTATCTTCTCCCATATAAGGAGCTACTGTAATAGCGTCAACATCAAGATGCTCAAAGAAGCTACGAGCATAAAGTTGAGAAGTATTACCAATATCACCTCGTTTTGCGTCAGCAATAATAAATTGGTCGGGATATTTTTCTTTGATATACTTCACAGTCTCTTCCATTGCAACCCAACCTTCAACGCCAAGGCTTTCATAGAATGCAAGATTAGGTTTATAAGCTACTGCATATTGAGCAGTTGCATCAATTATTGCTTTATTGAAAGCCAACAATGGATTTTCTTCTTTCAATAGGTGTTGAGGTATTTTTTTGATATCGGGATCAAGACCTACACAAAGGAAAGAACCTTTGCGACGTATATTTTCAACTAATTCAGTTCTTTTCATATTTACAATTTATTTAGAGTTCACTTTCTTTTAGTTTTTCAGCATTTTCGGCAATGATAAGTTGGTCAATACAATCTTGAATATCGCCATCCACAAACGCTTGAAGATTATATATCGTATAATTAATACGGTGGTCGGTAATGCGACCTTGTGGATAATTATATGTACGAATCTTTGCCGAACGGTCACCAGTTGACACCATAGTTTTGCGTCGTGATGCTATATCATCAATATATTTTTGGTGCTCTTTATCATATATGAAAGTACGCAAACGGCTCAAAGCACGTTCTTTGTTTTTAGGTTGGTCACGAGTTTCGGTACATTCAATAAGAATTTCCTCGGTCTCTCCAGTATTTGGGTTTTTCCACATATAACGAAGACGCACTCCCGATTCTACTTTATTTACATTTTGACCACCGGCACCACCACTTCGGAATGTGTCCCATTTGATTTCTCCTTCGTTGATTTCTACATCAAAAGCCTCGGCCTCGGGCAATACAGCGACTGTTGCTGCCGATGTATGCACACGCCCTTGTGTTTCGGTAGCAGGCACACGTTGTACACGATGTACACCACTTTCATATTTCAATGTGCCGTACACACCTTCGCCACTCACAGCCATAACGATTTCCTTAAAACCACCGGCTGCACCTTCACTAAAGCTTGTAATTGCAACATTCCACCCTTTTGACTCGCAATATTTGCTATACATTTTAAACAAGTCTCCGGCAAAAATTGCTGCCTCATCGCCACCAGTACCTCCACGGATTTCAAGAATAGCATTCTTACCATCTTCGGGATCGGCAGGAATTAAGAGTAATTTAATTTCTTCTTCAAGATTTGGCAACTCTGCATTGGCATTATCAAGTTCTTCTTTTGCCATAGCTCGCATATCTTCATCATTTTCAGTATCAAGAATTTCACGAGCCTCTTGTATGTTACCTATTAAATTCCTATAGCGACGAGTTGCTGCTGTCAATTTTTCTAATTCTTTATATTCTTTTGTAAGTCGCACATAACGTTTCATATCAGCTATCACAGAAGGGTCAGTAATAAGCGTACTAACCTCTTCAAATCGAGCTTCAATGCCGTCAAGGCGAGATAATAATGATGTATCGGCCATAAAACTTTTAATTTTTCACAAAGTTACAAAATTTTATTGAGAGTAGTAAATTTATACTCAACAAAATACCCTAATAATTCTTTACTTAAACCCTTAAAAACTCTTTTTCTATAAGATTAAAAGCAATCGTATAATAATCAATAGGAGCGCACTATTAAAATTTAACTCGAACGAAGTAGCTAATGATTATGTAACGCGAGGCAAATTAAAAAAAGGATATAATTGCCCTATTTCAATAACTTGTGGCTTTACTTTTCTTGATGGCAAGCACTATTTTTTCAAAAATTGTGACGATAAGCTAATAAACGAAACTTGTGAACGCAATGGGTCTTATTTTCAACAAAATCTCGCTATATATAATAGTATTAAAGAGCCTAAACTTACTTTTCTAATGGCGGCATTACACAACCCTATCGTTTTCTTTGCGAACTTTCGGATAATTCCTTAGCTATCGTTGAAATAGATGGGCTCACCTATACTAATGCTATTGATTATTTATTACAGTCAAAAGATAATAAACATGCCTTATATTTAGATATGGGCGAATGGAGTGATGGTTAGTATCGTGGTTCGAAATTTATCTATGATATCAATTCTAACAAAAAATTGGATAGCATCAAACAGAATAATTATCAAACCAATTAGATTGTTGTATCTAAATAAAATTATATTATCCATATAATATTTCATCGAGGAGCCACTAATGTGTGGCTCCTCCTATTTTATTCATAATTTAATTAAATGACATAAAATCCTTAACTTTGTACTTAAATTATTTAAATATGGAAAATTTACCTCAAGACCCTTTTATATTATTTAGCTATATCAACACTAAGTTGCGAGACAATTATTCATCGCTTGATATTCTATGCGAAGATTTAAACATCAACAAAGATGAGCTTATAAAGAAGTTAGCCGTCATAGGTATGATATATGATGCGACACTCAATAAATTTGTTTGAAAAATAATGTCAAATTTCTTGCATTCACTCAACAAAGAGAGTAACTTTGCATAGAATGGAAGATTATATTAAAGAATTAAATCAACAGCAACAAGACGCTGTTTTGTATCTCGATGGGCCACAATTGGTTATTGCAGGCGCTGGATCGGGCAAAACGCGTGTACTCACATATAAAATCGTGCATTTATTGGCCCATGGTTATGAACCATGGCGAATATTGGCATTGACATTTACCAATAAAGCTGCTCGTGAAATGCGTGAACGCATTGAGAGCGTTGCCGGAGGAGCTACTGCGTCAAAATTGTGGATGGGTACATTTCACTCTATTTTTGCGCGCATACTACGCATAAATGCCGAGCGCTTAGGATTTAAGAGCGATTTCACAATTTACGATACGGCCGATTCAAAATCGCTAATCAAATCAATCATCAAAGACCTTGACCTTGATGACAAGATATATAAGCCATCTACAGTTCTGAGCGCTATATCAATGGCCAAGAATGCATTGATATCCCCTACAGTTTATGCTCAAACTAACGATATAATGGAGGCTGACCGTCGTGCAAAACGACCTCGGACACATGAAATATATCGGGGATACTGTCAGCGTTGTTTTGTTGCCGGAGCGATGGACTTTGATGATCTGCTCTATTATACTAATGTTTTATTTCGCGATAATCCCGATATTCTTCGCCATTATCAAGAATATTTTCGTTATGTACTTGTTGATGAGTATCAAGACACCAATTTCGCACAACATTTGATTATATCGCAACTCACTCGAGAAAGCCACAACCTTTGTGTTGTGGGCGATGATGCTCAAAGCATATATTCATTTCGAGGTGCTAATATTCGCAATATTCTTAATTTACAAAATGCGTATCCCGATTTGCGAATATTCAAATTGGAGCAGAACTATCGCTCTACACAAACTATTATCAATGCGGCCAACTCGCTTATTGATAAAAACACCGAGCAAATTCGCAAACAAGTATTCTCAAAAAACAACATCGGCAGCAAGATTGAAGTTGTACAAAGTTATAGTGATTACGAAGAAGCGTTTTTAGTTTCCAATCGCATATCACAAGTAAGGATGCAATCACACGATAGTTATGATGAATTTGCAATACTATATCGCACCAACGCTCAATCACGAATTCTTGAAGAATCTTTACGCAAACGCAATATCCCCTATCGCATATATGGTGGGCTATCCTTCTACCAACGCAAAGAGATTAAAGATGCCATTGCATATTTTAGGCTATCAATAAACCCTAATGACGATGAAGCGTTGAAGCGTGTAATCAATTTCCCTGCTCGCGGAATTGGCGACACTACTTTGAATAAACTTGTGCGATGTGCTATTGATAATCGAGTGAGCATATGGAATGTAATCAACAATATAGCACAATTTAACCCCGGAGTTAATTCAGGCACCATTAAAAAACTTATTGCATTTAGAGATTTGATTCAATCATTTATTGAATTAAATCAAGAAGGGAAGAACGCAGAAGAAATAGCAAAACATATTATTCGTGAGACTCAATTGTTAAGTATGCTTTTATCGGATAAAACTCCCGAAAGCATTTCAAAACAAGAAAACCTCCACGAGTTGCTTAATGGTGTAAAAGAGTTTATCTCTAACAAACTTGAAGAGGGGGATGAAAATAGTATAACATTAAATGACTTCTTGGGTGAAGTGTCGTTAGCAACTGACCAAGACACACAAGATGGTGACGGCGAAAAGTTAACATTGATGACAGTCCACGCTGCTAAAGGACTGGAATTTAGCAATGTATTTATAGTGGGTGTAGAGGAAGAGTTATTCCCTTCTTCAATGTGTATTACCCAAAGTGAAATTGAAGAAGAACGCCGATTGTTGTATGTAGCAATAACTCGAGCAAAACAATTTTGCATGTTATCATATGCCTCTTCTCGTTTTCGCAATGGACAAACCAAAGGTTGTTCACCCTCTCGATTTATTCGCGACATCGACCCCCAATATCTAAATATATGTTCGGGGTCGGCAATAGGTGGCAACAATAATTTCACAAATCCCATTGAAAATTACAGAGCTTCTTTTCATTCTGAGACAAAGACTTATCGTGTTCCAAACAATTTGAAGCCGATAAAAGAATCTCGTAGCAAAACAGCAATTGCACCAACACAAGGTTCCTCTATAGGGACAACCTTTAGTGATATTCACGAAGCAAGCAATCTTTCGGTAGGAATGACTATTGAACATCAACGATTTGGGACTGGTAGAATCACAACGATTGACACCTCATCGGCTGATGCACGCATTATTGTTGAATTTACCAACACCGGAACAAAAACATTATTACTTAAATTTGCACGTTTTAAGATAATTGGATAATGAAAATAAACGAAATACCCACTCCGTTCTATATAGTATATGAAAATCGACTTCGTCGCAATCTCGAATTAATAAACCGAGTGAAACGAGAGGCCGAAGTAAATATAATTATGGCATTTAAAGCAAATGCTTTGTGGCGCACTTTTCCCATAATTCAAGAATATTGCACTGCATCAACAGCAAGTTCGCTAAACGAAATGGATTTAGCTCTTGATTGTTTGGGAAATGAAGTTCACTCTTATTGTCCAGCCTATACCCCATTAACAATAGGTCGCTATCTTGAAGGTAGCACTCACATCACTTTCAATTCGCTCAATCAATGGGAACGGTTTAAAAATGATGTAGTTAAGCACAATTCCACCGAGGGGAAACGCCATGTATCACCTGGAGTGCGAGTGAATCCACAATGTTCAGTGATTGAAACTGACATATATAACCCTGCCCTACCAGGCTCACGATTTGGTGTTACAGCCGAGATAATTGGCGACAAACTACCCGACGGTATTGAGGGTATGCACTTCCATGCTCTATGCGAATCGACTTCTTTCGATTTAGAAAAAGTACTTGAGGCTTTTGAGACTCAATTTGGCAGATATCTGCCACAAGTAAAATGGGTAAACATGGGAGGAGGTCACCTCATGACACGCGAAGGATATGATGTTGAGCACCTCATTTCGCTATTGAAAGGATTTAAGAGTCGTTATCCTTGGCTTGATGTAATACTTGAACCTGGGAGTGCATTCACTTGGCGCACTGGCGACTTAATAACATCGGTAGTGGATGTTGTAGAAAATCAAGGTGTAAAAACCGCTATCATTGATGCGTCATTTGCGTGCCACATGCCCGACTGCCTTGAAATGCCCTATCAGCCCCAAATTACCGAAAGCGTTGAGGTTAACAAATCACTTCCAACATATCGTCTTGGAGGGAATTCTTGTCTCAGTGGCGATTTCATTGGAGATTGGAGTTTTGAAAAGCCACTTGAAATAGGAGACAAATTGACACTCGAAGATATGAATCACTACACCACCGTAAAGACCAATATGTTTAACGGCATACAACACCCATCCATAGTGTTATGCCGAGCCGATGGTGAATGTGAATATTTGCGACAATACACATATGAAGATTATAAATCAAGAATGAGTTAATCCTCTTATATTATCCATATAAAAGCCTATAAATATGCCACGATTTTCGATAATAATACCAGTTTATAATCGCATTGATGAAGTTCGCGATTTAATGGAAAGTCTTGCTCATCAATCATGCAAAGACTTTGAGGTTGTAATTGTTGAAGATGGTTCTTCAGCTCCTTGCAAAGAGGTTGTTGAAGAATATTCCAATCGAGTTAATGCTTCATATTATTATAAAGAGAATGAAGGTCGCTCGATAGCGCGCAATCATGGTCTTGAACGCGCTAAAGGTGATTATTTTATATTCTTCGACTCGGATTGTGTTATTCCTCCCGATTATTTTAAGACATTGTCAGACGCTCTTGATAAAAACCCTCTTGATTGTTTCGGGGGACCCGATGCGGCTCACGAATCGTTTAGCACAACTCAAAAAGCTATTAACTATTCTATGACCTCATTCCTCACTACCGGTGGCATTCGAGGAGGAAAGGTTCAATTAGAAAAATTCGTACCTCGCACATTCAACATGGGGTACTCACGCAAAGTATATGAAAAGGTAGGTGGTTTTAGGGAAATGTTCTCTGAAGACATTGATATGAGCACTCGCATCCGTCAAGCAGGATTCTCTATAGGGTTAATTCGTGAAGCATATGTATATCATAAACGCCGTGTAAATATGCGATTATTTACACGTCAAGTTTATGTTTTTGGTATGTCGCGCATCACATTAAAACTACTTTATCCCGATTCTCTGAAACTGGTACACACACTACCCGCAGTTTTTGTCATAGGTTCAGTGGGATTGATATTGCTTTCTATATTTTGGAAATGGTGGTGTATTCTTCCATTAGCAGCATATCTATTGGCAATATTTATCACGGCCCTATTCTCTACCAAATCTCTCATCATCGCAATTAAGGCAGTTCCTGCAAGCATCTTGCAACTTTGTGGTTATGGATGGGGATTTATTAAAGCATTTACAACAAAAATACTATTGCGCCGCGGGCGTAACATTGAGGAAGAAGTTGCAATTAGGAAAGGTAAATGACATATTATGAGCGAACAACTCAAAGAACCCGAAAATCGATTCATGGGTCGCATTGCCGACCTTGATGAAGGAGATAAACCTCGCGAAAAAGCCTTATCTCAAGGCATTCGTTCGTTGAGTAATGCCGAACTGCTTGCAATCATTTTTGGCAGTGGTCTTCCTGGTAAATCAGTCATTTCAATGAGTCAAGAGATACTTGCGTCATGCGATAATAGGTTGTCGCGATTAAGCCGGTTATCCATACACGAAATGAAGAAGAAATTTAAAGGTGTAGGCACAGCCAAAGCTATTTCTCTCGCAGCAGCATTTGAGTTGGGGTTACGCACTCGCGACGAAGACGCCGCACTTGATCCGCAAATAAAATGCTCTACCGACATTTACAACATAATGCGTATTAAACTTGAGCGCCTTGAATATGAGGAATTTTGGGTACTCTACCTATCACGAAGCAATCGAATTATATATGAAGAATGTATGAGCAAAGGTGGGGTTTCGGGAACAATAACCGACATTAGGCTAATATTAAAGCGCGCCCTTGAGTTACTTGCATCGGGGATTATACTCGTTCATAATCACCCCTCGGGCAATTTACGCCCAAGTCCCGACGACGACCGCATTACAACCAAGACAAAAGAAGCTGCCAAACTGCTTGACATCAATGTTCTTGATCATCTGATCATCACTCCCACCAGTTATTTCTCATACAACGATAACGGACGACTTTAATTAATGCGAAGCGCTGAATGTAGAATGCGAAATGTGGGACATCTCAATTCTCAATCTTCAATTCTCAATTCATTTACACTTTTGCTATTATGTTTTTGAGGAAGATTTCACGATTTTCTCGTGAGCCATGTGCTGTTTTCTCACAGTTTAGCCATGTCACACCGGTTATACCCACAGAGTTGAGGACAAACGAGATAAGAGTATCCTCTATAAAATGACGATAAAGAGGTGTGGGACCTTGCGATGTTGTAACTAATAATGTACGACTAATTTCAAACGCAGGTAGCATTGCCCCTTCATCTGAATAATTGTAAGCAACACCTTTTAGCAACACCTTATCAAGAAATCCCTTGAAAATCGCAGGCATCATACCCCACCATATTGGAAAAATGATAATCAGCTCATCGGTACCTTGAAGCATATCGCCATACTTTGCCACAATAGGGTCGGCAGCCTCGCCCCTATTATATAAAGCCAAATCGGTGGCCATCATAGTGGGATTAAACCCATCTTTTACAAGGTCAATTACTTGAAAAGATCGCCCTTCTTCACGCAATTTTTTTTCAACTCCATCTAAAATCGCCTGATTAAAACTCCCTTGCCACGGATGTGAAAAAATTATAGTCGTCATAATAAAAACTTGAATTTGGGTTACAAATAAATAACACAAATTGAATCTATTTTGTTTGCCATATGGCAATTAATGGCCTTAATGCTCTAACGACTTTTAGGTCCCTAATGTCATTACAACTAATCTTTTCTTTACCATTTCAAAAATTTTCGCTATTTTTAACTCGTTATTTGAAAATTTTCTTTACATTTGCAATGGTTTTAGGTGTTATAGAGATAACACTTTTTGAAACTATTACATAACGAAAAAGGTGTTATTGAAATTTTATCTTCATATCTCGAACTTGGCGGTTTGAAAATGCGACGAAGATAAGATTGGCAATAGCACTGCATTGGTAGCTAATACTTTGCTGTGATTGGCAAAATATATAGCAAATCGGTGTGGGGCTATTGTTTTATCTGTCGCATAGGTACGCCAAGACCTGAGATTTGGATAAAACAAGATACAATCTCCACACCTTTTTTATGTCTAAACTTTAACCGTTTCAATGGGAGATGAGAAACATAGAAAAATTAGGTTACCTGGACAAAAATTATTATGGATACTTTATTTTTATTAGTTATTTCCGTCGGGCTAGCTCTTGGAGTTGGCTATTTAGGTAGTAAACGTAAAATTGGTTTTGGTATAGCTTTTGCCCTTTCTTTGTTGAATGTTATTATTGGTTTAATTGCGGTTCTATGTTCAAAAAAAAATAGATAAAGTTAATTAACAAAAGCATAAAATTCATGAAAACTTTTGGTTGGATTTGCCTCATACTTGGGGGATTAAGTTTTATCGGAGCTGGATTAGCTGGAAATAGTATTTTTGGACCATGTTTCTGGATTGCATTAGGAATTACATTGATATATTTTGCAAAAGAAAAAGAAAAAACGAGTCAAAGTAAACAAACAAATAATGGAGCAAATAATCAACATGAAAAAGAAAATGTAGTAATTAATGTCAATAATATTCTTAATCCCAAAACATATTGGGAGAAATATAAAATTTCTAAACCGAACAATGCCGTTGAAATAGAGTCTCTGGGAGTGTGTTTAGCAAATCTTTCTGATGAAGATGCTAAAGAGAGAATATTTTCATTGGAAACGACTGCAAGAGATAGTCGTTGTAGTATCAGAGAATTAAAGCAAAAAGCGTTTGAACATATTAATTCGAATTACAAAGAAGAAGAATTTTTATATCTCATGGAAGTCTATGGAAAATCAGCGATCGATGAAGCAAAGAAATACAATATAAAATTAGAAAATACATTTCCCATTATTGTTGGAGAATGGATTTTAGCTAAAATAAAAGAAATAGAAAATAAATATTCGCATCTATCACCACGCTCGAAAAAGAGCGGTCAAGAACTTATGATGAATTTTCTGTTGGAAAGTAAAGATGAAAATCTTTTGTTTAGAAAACTACATATATATGCTTCAGGATTCCCTATGACAGAATTAAACTTGAAATATCTTAAAATAATTGAGGAATTGTTTGATAAACATTTCGCAAATGCAATTCAACCCATATATAATGATTTTGAGAATGAGAGTGATAAACAATTCAAACTATTATTAATTAAATCGAAGATATATATGACTCGTAAAGAGATTGAACAAGAATATGAAACACTTATAGAAGAATGTAATAACTATAATGTCAGCTTTTATGTTGAACTTGGATTGGCTGCAGAAAGAGCTGAACGGAAATTTACATAATAAATTTCAACCTAAACGGTAAAGTAGTTGCAGACTCATAAACATAATTTGGTGTAATCGAAAGTATTTGCTAATATTATGGTTGTGACAAGACGTCAATTTTATGAGATTAAGTATAGGAAAAGTTTTGTTGGGGATAATTATTGCTATTGCCATCGTAATTGTAGGGTGTTACTTATTGGTGAAGTGTAAAACCAAGGACAAAACATTTGACAACACCGCCTACATTCCTCATCGCAATGTAGGGCTTTTACTTGGCACATCTCCTCGCGTGCCTAATGGCGCTCCAAACTTTTATTACATCAATCGCATCACAGCTACTGCCAATCTTTACAAGGCAGGCAAAATTGATAGAATTATTTCAAGCGGTGGCGATTATTCATCTCGTCAAAGTGGAGGATATAACGAGTTAATTGCCATGCGCGATTCACTTGTAGCTCATGGGGTTCCCGATAGTGTTATAATTCTTGATTACGATGGAACACGCACACTTAACTCTATCGTAAAAGCCAAAGAGATTTATGGGGTAGATAGTATTACTATTATTTCACAAGAATACCACAATGAACGGGCAATATTCCTCGCTTCTCATAATGGAATTGACGCTATTGGCTACAATGCCAAACCATCACACATAATAACCAAACGCATAAAAAACGAAGGCAGAGAGTTCTTTGCTCGAGTGAAATTATTCGTTGATGTAATATTAGGTGAAAAGCCTAAATTTAGAACTAATGAGAAATAAAATATCCTATTTATTTTCTTAACTTTGCAAACGATTATAAATTATATGTCGTGGTAAAGGAATTAAGTAAGGAGATAATTAAGTGGATTGAAGAGCATCGCAATGATGACACAACAAAATTGAGGTTGAGTTGTCGTAAAAAAGATGATGCATCTTCATACGAGTTTGCCATAATGCAAATTGAGTGTAGGAAGAAGGCGGCTAAAAAGCTACATAACACACTCCAAGTCCCTCACTTCATATTCCCTACTACTCTATCGGCTGAACAATGTACTTCAGATGACCTTGCCGAATTTCACTCTACATTAATAAATGAAGGAGAAACAATCCTTGATATGACCGCAGGACTTGGCATTGATGCATTTCATCTTGCTCAAAAGGCTAAACATATTACAGCCATTGACCTCAACGAAGATGTAGCACACGCTTTATCAATAAATGCAAAGGCTCTTAACATCACTAATTTCACTGGCATTAATGCAGACAGCGTAGAATATCTCAAAAATTCTACCGAACATTTTGATACAATATTCATTGACCCAGCTCGTCGTGGAGATGGAGGAAAACGCTTGTTTGCCCTCACTGACTGCCAACCGAATGTAGTAGAGGTGCTTGACCTCATCAAGCGACATTGCGATAAATTAATCATAAAAGCATCTCCCATGCTTGATGCAACACAAATGTTGCGAGAACTTCCCGAGACAACCGATTTATACGCCATAGGAACTCGCCAAGAGTGCAAGGAATTAGTCGCAGTTGTGGACTTCAAAAATCCTAAAGCAACGCCAACACTACATTGCATTACCAACCAATGCGATTTTGCATACAACCACGATGTCGAAGTCGATGCTGTAGCTCAATATGGCAATATCCTAGACATGAAATATATCTATGAGCCATACCCTGCTGTAATGAAGATGCAACCATCTAAGACTCTATCACAACAGTACAATGCAATAAAATTACATCAACATACACACTTGTATGCTTCTGCCCCAATAATTGCTGATTTTCCAGGCGTTTGCTATAAGATTGAACGCATATATCCGTTTTCATCACGCACAATAAAAGAGATTACAAAAGATTATCCTCGTGCAAATGTGGCTGTGAGAAATTTTATATTGAGCGCCGATGAACTTCGCAAAAGATTAAAAATAAAAGACGATAACAAGTATCGTCTTTATGGTGTAACAGTTGCAAATGATGACCGATTATTAATTATTTCAACTCCTATTTAAACTTTTTCAAACATTCGAGCTATCGCTCGTTTATCTTCTCGTTCTTTTATTGACTGACGTTTGTCATATTCTTTCTTACCACGACCCAAGCCTATTACCAATTTAGCCAATCCTCGTTCATTAATAAATAATTTTAATGGAACAATAGTAAAACCTGCTTCTTTGCCATCTTTTTCAAGACGACGTATTTCTTTGCGATTAAGCAATAGCTTGCGATCACGGCGCTGCTCATGGTTGTTATATGTGCCATAGAAATATTCGGCTATATACATATTTTTCACCCACACTTCGCCATCTGTAACATAGCAATAAGTATCGGTCAACCCAGCTTTTCCCAACCTAATAGACTTTATTTCAGTACCTGTCAATACGATTCCAGCCGTAAAAGTTTCTAATATGTTGTAGTCAAACGTTGCACGTTTGTTCTTTATACTTACATCTTTACTAAATTTCATATCAACCCGACTTATCCAATTACTAAACTAAATATTGAACCAATCAAAAATGGAGGAACCAAAATCGATAAAATAGCCATTATAACATAATAGCCTATAAATTTCTCTTTAACTGCCAAATATCTCGCAGCTTTCCATAAAACAATTGCTACATATAAATACAAGAAATAAACCAACGAGAGTTCAACCGGCAAGCAACTTTGGACTGCATTAATTATTGACAATATCGACAATGAATATATTATTACCGTAGTATATTTTTTTTCATTTGGAGTTCCTTCTACCCAAAAACGTAGTGACGAAGCAAACACCAACGATGCAATAAAATATGTAGCAAAAAATTGCACAAAAATAATTATTGCTCGTTGAAGCAATATTACTAAACTCAATTCTTCGTTATAAAAAAATTGCGCAAACGCCATTATTGCTGCAAATCCGATAATAGGATATAATCCTTTAGCGGCTAAGACCTTGGGATCCTCCCCATCGTGAGAAATATCTTCCCAACCATTCCCAGGAGATAATATTAACTGAAATATATTTTTTAAGAACTTAAGCATTTTGAAATATTTTCTACAAAGATACGATATTTAAGCATTAAAAATCCAACTATACTAAAAAAATATCACATACATTTAGCTTTATATAAGTCAATGAGTATCAAATTTTCTTATTTGTACCTTAATAATGAAAATAATCAACTATCTTTGCAGTAATAAAATTAGATTTAATATGAATTCAACTATTTTATCACAATTATATACCAAAGTTATAGGTTCAGAACCTACAGAAATCATTGAGCTACCCGCCTCGGGATCAAATCGTCGATATTATCGATTATTAGGTAAGGAATCAATAATTGGAGTTCTTGGCACATGCAAAGAAGAAAATGAATCGTTTATATATTTAGCCAATCATTTTAAAGACAAAAATCTACCTGTGCCACAAGTTCTCGCTGTTGCCGATGACAACATGGCATATATACAAGAAGACTTGGGCGATGACATTCTATTTAAAGCAATTGAAAAAGGCCGTCTTACACGATCATTCAGCAACGAAGAAAAAGAATTGTTGATAAAAACCATACGCATGCTTCCCGATGTTCAATTTGCAGGAGCAGTGGGGCTTGATTTCAATAAATGCTATCCCCTTGCCGAGTTTGACACTCGCACCATAATGTGGGATCTCAACTATTTTAAATATTGCTTCCTCAAGGCTACTGGGTTAGAGTTTCAAGAAGATAAACTTGAAGATGATTTCCAAACAATGAGTGAGGTATTAATGCGTAGCCAATCAAGCACATTTATGTATCGCGATTTTCAATCGCGCAATGTGATGCTTGTTGACAACGAACCTTGGTTTATCGATTTTCAAGGTGGACGCAAAGGCCCATTCTACTACGATGTTGCATCGTTCCTATGGCAAGCAAAAGCCAATATGCCCGATAGTTTACGAAATGAGCTTATCAATGAATACATCGATGCTCTACGTAAATACAAGCCTGTTGACCCCCAATATTTCCACGAACAATTACGCCACTTTGTTTTGTTCCGTACTCTACAAGTTTTAGGAGCATATGGATTCCGTGGATATTTCGAAAAGAAACCTCATTTTATGCAAAGTGTTCCATATGCCGTAGCCAATTTGCGAACACTCTTACAAGAGCCATATCCCGAATACCCCTATTTGAGTAAAATTCTCAAAGAATTATGTGAGATGAAACAATTTAGTGATGATTTACAAAAGCACACTCTAACAGTAAAAGTTATGAGTTTTGCTTATAAAAAAGGCATACCCAATGATGCATCGGGCAATGGCGGAGGATATGTGTTTGACTGCCGTGCAGTAAACAATCCTGGTAAATATGAACGATATAAACCATATACTGGCCTTGACCAACAAGTGATACAATTCCTTGAAGATGATGGGGAAATTCTGACATTCCTTGACCATGCCTATGCCCTTGTTGATTCTACCGTGAAACGATATATCGAACGTGGATTTACCAACTTGATGATTTGCTTTGGTTGTACAGGTGGCCAACATCGTTCGGTATATAGTGCGCAACATATGGCAGAACATATTAACAAAAAATTCAATGTCAAAGTTGAATTGTTACATCGCGAACAAAACATAGAACAAACATTCAACGCAACTCTATAAGGCTACTATGAAAGCAATGATTTTTGCTGCTGGACTCGGCACCCGACTACGTCCATTAACTAATGACCGCCCCAAGGCGCTTGTAGAAGTTGGTGGCACAGCTATGCTTGAGCGTGTGATAAATCGCCTTAAAACACATGGAATTAGCGAAATAGTGATAAATATCCACCACTTTGGAGAAAAAATCATTGATTTTGTAAAGCAAAACAATAATTTTGGTATCACCATACACATCAGCGATGAACGAGAGTTGTTGCTTGATACTGGTGGCGGAATTCTCAAGGCGCAACAATGGCTTGATGGAAAAGAGCCTATAATAATTCATAATGCCGACATTCTTACCGATTTTGATTTACACAAAATGGTAAAACAACACGTTGAATGTAAAGCCGATGCAACTCTATTAGTTGCCGACCGAAAAACTGCTCGATACTTCTACATTGATGAAGCAAATCAACTGCGTGGATGGACCAATATATCAACAGGCGAGGTAAAGCCCGCTAATTATATCGCAAATGAAACCGATAAACTTCTTGCCTTTGGTGGAGTGCACATCGTATCGCCTACTATATTTGACAAACTCAAAGAATATAGTAATGAGCCTAAATTCTCTATTACGCCATTCTATATAGACAAATGTAATGAGTTGAAAATCATGGGATATACCCCTTGCGAAAGATACCAATGGCACGACATAGGAAAGATTGAATCTATCGCAATTGCAGAGCAAGAATTTTGTGATTAACATCGATTTTAAATAATAATCACTCAAGGTTCTTATCTCTCCTTATGTAAAACAACAATGACAAAAGCAATAAACTGTTCTGCACAATATTTAAAAAGGATTTTTTAGATATATATATGTATTTTGAGTGTTTCAATTATTTTCAATAATAAAAATAAGGACAATAATATTTTGCAGAACAATATATTTTGTGTACCTTTGCAGTCGCAAAATCAATACAAAACCAAATTTTTAATTTTTTATTTAAATGGCAACTAAAATCAGATTACAACGTCATGGCCGCAAAAACTATGCGTTTTATCCTATTGTGATCGCCGATAGCAGAGCACCACGAGATGGTAAATTTATTGAAAGGATAGGTTCTTATAATCCTAACACTAATCCTGCTACAATAACATTGAATTTCGAACGAGCTTTGTATTGGGTAAACTGCGGTGCTCAACCCACCGACACAGTGCGTACAATCCTTTCTAGCGAAGGTGTACTTTTGATGAAACACCTCCAAGGTGGCGTAAAAAAAGGTGCTTTTGATGAAGCAGAAGCTCAACGTCGCTTTGACGCTTGGAAAAGCAAAAAAACTGCTGCAACAGAAGCTATCAAGTCAGATTTAGCTAGCAAAAAAGCAAGCGATGCTAAACAACGCCTTGAAGACGAGCAAGCTAAAAACAAAGCAAAAGCAGAAGAAGTTGCAAAGAAAAAAGCTGAACTTGCTGCTGCCGCTGCCGAAGCTGAAGCTCCTGCTGAAGAAGCTGCTACTGAAGAAACAGCTGAAAGCGCTGAATAATTCGCACAGAATTTTCAAAATCTATAAAGGATGTCGTAAATCGACATCCTTTTTTATTTGTAAATAGTAAACAAACTTGCTAACTTTGCATAAGATAAATTATGCAACTCAATAAATGATATCAATACAAAACTTATCGGTAGAATTTAGCGCAAAGTCTTTGTTTGACAACATCAACTATGTCATCAACAAGAAGGACAAAATAGCTCTAGTGGGTAAAAATGGAGCAGGGAAATCAACCATGCTTAAAATAATTGCTGGACTACAAAATCCCACATCGGGATGCGTGGCTAAGCCTAATGACATCACCATAAGCTACCTGCCTCAACAAATGGATCTTAATGATACTCTATCAGTTGTTGAAGAAGTGAGCAAAGCTTTTTCGCATATTGATGAGATGCATAAACAACTCAACAACATTAACGCAGAGTTACAACAACGCACCGACTACGAAAGTAAAGAATATCAAGACCTCATTGATCGCCTGACACTTCTAAACGAGCACATAGCTATAGAAGAGAGCGAGAACAAAGAAGCCGAAATGGAGCGCACGCTTATTGGGTTAGGATTTAAACGAGAAGATTTTAATCGTCCAACCGCAGAATTTAGTGGGGGATGGCGCATGAGAATTGAGCTCGCAAAATTACTTCTCACCCACCCCGATGTCCTACTTCTTGATGAGCCTACCAACCACCTTGATATTGAATCAATTCAATGGCTTGAAAATTTCCTCATCACCAAAGCCAATGCTGTAGTATTAGTTTCACACGACCGCGCATTTATTGACAACGTAACCAATCGCACAATTGAAATCTCGTTGGGTAAAATTTATGATTATGCCGTAAATTATTCTAAATATGTAGTTCTACACCAAGAACGCATTGAGCAACAAATGCGCGCATATCAAAATCAACAAAAACAAATTCAAGAAACTGAAGATTTCATTGAACGATTTAGATATAAGGCAACAAAAGCTGTGCAAGTGCAAAGTCGCATTAAGCAACTTGCAAAAATTGACCGAATAGAAGTAGATGAGGTTGACACATCACACCTCAACCTCAAATTTCCATCTGCACCACGTTCGGGAGATTATCCTATAATTGCCGACAATGTAGGCAAATGCTATAGCGAGCATCAAGTTTTTGACAACGCAACATTTACCATCAAGAGAGGCGAAAAAGTCGCCTTTGTAGGAAAAAATGGCGAGGGCAAATCAACCTTGGTAAAATGTATCATGAACGAGATACCCTTTACTGGCGAATTGAAGATTGGTCACAATGTAAAAATTGGATATTTTGCACAAAATCAAGCCCAACTTCTTGATGGAGAGATATCGGTATTTGATACTATTGATAGGGTTGCTGTTGGAGACATTCGCACAAAAATACGCGACATACTCGGAGCTTTTATGTTTGGAGGGGAGGCCTCGGATAAAAAAGTCAAAGTATTATCAGGAGGAGAAAAAACTCGTTTGGCTATGATACGCCTATTGCTTGAGCCTGTAAACCTCCTTATTCTTGACGAGCCGACCAATCACCTCGACATGCGCACCAAAGATATTCTTAAACAAGCGATTAAGGATTTCAATGGCACGGTTATTGTGGTTTCTCACGACCGTGAGTTCCTCGATGGGCTAGTTGAAAAAGTATATGAATT
Source organism: Muribaculaceae bacterium (assembly GCA_045637505.1). Classification (GTDB taxonomy): domain Bacteria; phylum Bacteroidota; class Bacteroidia; order Bacteroidales; family Muribaculaceae; genus RGIG4079. The sequence goes on from JAZTZO010000044.1 coordinate 41,448, forward strand.
TGGTGGTGGAAAGGTTAAGGAATGCCTTGGTGGAATATATGAGTTTCTTGAAAAGAAAAAAATCGCATCGCTCGCCGAACTTGAGATTGCTCAAAAGCCTGTGGCAAATGAAGAATCCCCAAAAAAATTGGCAACACCACCATCTGGTCAATCCCCCACTCTATCGCCAACAAAACTGAGCTATGCCGAACAACGCGAACACGAGAAAGCGATTAAGCGTGCCGAGAAAAAAGTAAAAGACGCTGAAGCCGAAATAGGCAAACTCGAAAATGAAATTGCCGAAATTGAAACAAAAATTGCATCAGGAGAGATTGATTCCGAAATATTCAATCACCACGCATCAAAAAACAAACAACTTGAAAATGCAATGAGTTTGTGGGAATTAGCATCAATGGAACTTGAGGAAATTAAATCTAAATATAATAACTAATTAAAAACAATGACAAAATGAAGAAATTAACTTATGCAGTTTTGTCTATCGCTTTTGCATCAACGATAACAATGTGCACAACTAAATCACCCAAGGGAGTGGACCGAGCTAATCTTAATGATTCAGTTGCTCCACAAGAAGATTTCTATGAGTATGCATGTGGTGGCTGGATGAAAGCCAACCCATTGAAACCAGAGTATTCTCGTTTTGGAACTTTTGACCAACTCGGAGAAAACACTCGTGAACAAGTAAAAGCACTTGTCACAGGTCTTGATTCAAAAAATGCCGAAAAAGGATCGGCTGCGCAACAAATCGGCGATTTATATGCATTAGGCATGGATAGCGTTCGCCTTAACCAAGAAGGCGCAAAGCCAATTATCAAAGACCTTGAAACAATCAAAAGCACAAAACGCGAAGACATTATTGACCTCATGGCCACAATGATAGGCGTAGATGCTTTCTTTGGCACAGGTGTTGACGCCGACATGATGAATTCAAACATGAATACAATGTACTGGCAACAAGGTGGTCTTGGTCTTAGAGACAGAGACTACTACCTTGAGGATAGCGAAAACACCAATGCCATACGCGAAGCATACAAAACATATATTAAAACAATTACTCGCCTTGTAGGTTATGATGACGCTGCACAACAAAGAGTAGTTGACAATGTAATGAAAATCGAAACTGCATTGGCCACAGCCGCAATGACCCGTGAAGAATTACGCGACCCTATGGCAAGTTATAACCCAATGACAATTGACAACATTGCCAAACAATATCCCAACGTTGATCTCAAACGCTACTTCCAAAAACAAGGATTAGAAGTTGACACTGTTATTGTAGGGCAACCTAAATCTCTAACTGCCGTTGATAACATCCTTAAGAACGAAGATATTCAAGCTATACAAGATTATATCGTAGCAGGATACATTTCATCGGCTGCGAACTTCCTTAGCGATGATTTTATCAATGCAAAATTTGAACTTTCAAAAGTTATCTCCGGCGTGCAACAAATACAACCTCGTTGGAAACGCGCATTGAGCATTCCTAATAATATGCTTGGTGAAGCCGTAGGACAACTCTATGTTGAAAAACACTTCCCCCAATCATCTAAAGACAAAATGCTTGAACTTGTTGGAAATCTCAAAGTTGCGCTTGGCGAACACATCAACAACCTCACATGGATGAGCGATGCAACAAAAGCTAAAGCACAAGAGAAACTTTCAACATTCACCGTTAAAATTGGGTTCCCCGATAAATGGAGAGATTATTCAAAATTAACTATTGATCCATCAAAATCATATTGGGACAATGTAAAGGCAGCAATAAAACATAATGTTGACTTTAGTCTTGCTGATTATGGCAAACCTGTTGATAAAACTCGCTGGTATATGCCTCCTCAAACTGTTAATGCTTATTATAGTCCTCTTTCAAACGAAATTTGTTTCCCCGCAGGTATCCTTCAAGCGCCATTCTTTGACCCAGAAGCCGATGATGCTCTCAACTATGGAGCAATTGGCGTAGTTATTGGACACGAAATGATTCATGGATTTGATGATCAAGGTCGTCAATTTGACAAAGACGGCAACCTAAAAGATTGGTGGACTGCCGAAGATGCAGAAGCATTCAATAAATTAGCTGATGTCCTTGTTGCTCAATTTGATAGTATTGTAGTTCTTGGCGACACTCATGCCAATGGACGCTTCACTCTTGGTGAAAACATCGCCGACCAAGGAGGTTTGCGTGTTTCATATACAGCATATCAAAACTCTCTCAAAGGCAAAGAGCGCAAAGATATTGATGGATTTACTCCCGAACAACGTTTCTATCTCGCATATGCAAATGTGTGGGCTGGCAACATTCGCGATGAGGAAATTCTTTCTCGCACAAAAACCGACCCACATTCACTTGGTCGTTGGCGCGTAAATGGCACATTACCCAACCTTGAAGAATTCTTCAAAGCATTTGGAGTAAAAGAAGGCGATAAGATGTTTAGACCTGCAACTGAACGAGTGGTTATTTGGTAAACCATCTCTCATTGATAGCAAAAAAGTGAAGCCTTGTGCTTCACTTTTTTTTATTTTCTTATAAACTATTGTAACACATATTTTTTTCATCACATAACTTGCCATTTTTTTATTGCAAAACCCTCAATAAAAGCCTCAATTTTAATCCGTCAACTATACATTTATTCCATCTATATTTTTCCACAAAATTCACACTCCGAATTTTGCGCGATTTATGCGATTTTGTCAATAAAAATTCCTATATTTGTAAATTAATAAATTAGACAATAATAAACACAAAAATATACTAATATGAAATTCAACGTACCGAGCAAAACGCTCTATAGCTATGTTTCTTCAGTAAGCAAAGTTATCAACTCTAAAAACGCATTAGCAATCCTCAACAATTTCCTATTTACACTCGAAGGGAATCAATTAACAATCACAGCGTCAGACCTTGAAAACACCCTAACTGCTCGCGTGCCTGTTTCAGAAGCTGAAGGCGAAGGCAAATTTTGTATTGACGCCCGTCGTTTAGTTGACTTATTAAAAGAAATGCCCGACCAAGGCATTACATTTGAAATTGACAACAACTTAGCCGTTGAAATTACTTATCCAAGTGGTAACTATAGCCTCATTGCTCTTAATGGCAACGAATATCCATCTAACAACGATGATAGCGAAGAGATGGGACGCCTTGAGTTCACTTGCCCAACCAAACAAATTATCGATGGTATAGATAACACCTTGTTTGCTGTAGGTAACGACGACCTTCGTCCACAAATGATGGGTATCCTTTGGGACATCAAGCCCGATGCTATTACATTTGTCGCAACCGATACTCGCAAACTCGTAAAATATCGCAATGCGCTATCGGCTCCCGGTGTTGCTGGGTCATGCATTCTTCCTATCAAACCTGCAACTGTATTGAAAAATGTATTTGCCAAGGAAGAAACAGTTAATGTAACCATTGAGCCCAAAAGCGCTACATTTGAAAGTGCTTCATTTACCTTCAACTGTAGATTTATCAAAGGTAATTTCCCCGACTACAATCGTGTAATCCCTACAAACAACCCTTACAAACTCACTGTTGATCGTCAATCGTTCCTTAACGCAGTGCGTCGTGTAGGTGTATTTGTGGACCCAGGGCACGGATTGGTAAAATTCAAACTCACTCCCGACAAAGTAATTCTCAAAGCACAAGATAATAACTTCCAAACATCGGCATGGGAGTCTGTTCCATGTGACTTCACTGGAGATGAAATGGTGATTGGATTCAGTGCTCCTTATTTGATTGAAATCTTTGGCACATTACCTACAAGTGACATCGTTATCTCATTATCTGACCCAAGCCGTCCAGGCGTATTCCTTCCTTCAGAAGACAAAGAAAATAGTGAATTATTGATGTTGCTTATGCCAATGACTGTTGCTGAATTTTAATTAAGATGGAACTAAACTTAAAAAAGCCAATCATATTTTTTGATCTTGAAACTACTGGTACAAACATCACCACTGACCGTATCGTAGAAATTTCAATGATTAAAATTATGCCCAACGGCGAGGAGAAAGAGCGCACATTGCGCATCAATCCCGAAATGCCTATTCCACCCGAAGCAACTGCTGTGCATCACATCACCAATGAAGATGTGGCTAATTGTCGCACTTTCAAAGAAATTGCAAAAGATTTAGCTCAAAGTTTTGTGGGGTGTGATATTGCAGGGTTTAATTCAAACAAATTTGACATACCAATGCTTGACCAAGAGTTTCAACGTGTAGGTGTAAAATTTGATTTTACTAAACCTCGTTTCATTGATGTTCAAACAATTTTCCACAAAAAAGAGCAACGCACACTTGTTGCTGCATATAAATTTTATTGTGGAAAAGAATTAAATGACGCTCACTCGGCAAGTGCTGATACTCGTGCGACATATGAAGTATTAAAAGCACAGCTCGACATGTATGACGATCTCCCAAATGACATGGAGGCATTATCGGAATTCTCATCTCAAAATAGAAATGTAGATTTAGCCGGTCGCGTCATATATAATGATAAACGCCAAGAGGTAATTAACTTTGGGAAATATAAAGGGCAACTCGTGGAAGATGTTTTGAAAAAAGATATCGGCTATTATAGTTGGATTATGCAAGGTGATTTTCCTCAAAACACCAAAGATGTATTTACAAATATTAAACTTCGTTCAAAATAATGCTGAAAGGCAAACACATAATATTAGGAATATCGGGTGGCATAGCTGCCTATAAATCAGTAACACTTTTAAGATTATTGATTAAGGCAGGCGCTGAAGTTCAAGTTGTGATAACACCTTCGGGAAAAGAATTTATCACTCCTGTTACGCTATCGGCTTTAAGTGGCAAACCTGTTGTTAGCGAGTTTTTCACTGCCAACACAGGCGAATGGCATAGTCATGTTGACCTTGGGTTATGGGCGGATGCTATGGTAGTTGCACCTGCTACGGCTTCATCAATAGCAAAAATGACAAATGGCGTTGCCGACAACATGCTCATTACCACCTATCTATCGGCCAAGGCCCCAGTATTCATTGCACCAGCAATGGATCTTGACATGATGGCACATCCAACTACAATTCGTAATATTGAGTTGCTAAAAAGTTATGGCAACCATATAATAGAGCCCGCAGAAGGAGAATTAGCGAGTCATCTCATAGGTAAAGGTCGCATGGAAGAACCCGAAGCTATCGTTGAATATCTCAATAAGTTTTTTGCCTCATCACAAGATCTAAAAGGTAAAAAGGTATTAGTTACTGCAGGTCCAACATACGAAAAAATTGATCCTGTTAGATTCATTGGCAACTACTCTTCGGGCAAAATGGGATATGCTATCGCTGAAGAAGCGGCTCGTCGTGGTGCAGATGTAACAATCGTGAGCGGTCCAGTTTCAATTACAACATCAACGCCCAACATTAATGTCATAAAGGTAGAGTCAGCCCGAGAAATGTATGACCAATGCGTAAATATCTATCCAAATTGCGACTTGGGCATCATGTGTGCAGCGGTTGCCGATTATGCACCAGCTGAATATGTTGATTCTAAAATCAAACGAGAAAAAGAAGAAATCCCTGTAATTAAATTGATTAAGAATCCCGACATTGCAGCAGCTCTTGGTGCAATGAAAGCACCATCTCAAAAATTAGTAGGCTTTGCACTTGAAACAAACAACGAAGAATCAAATGCTCTTGATAAATTGCATCGCAAAAATCTTGATATGATAGTGCTTAATTCGTTGCAAGATTCGGGAGCATGTTTTGGAACCGACACTAATAAAATAACAACATATTTTTCTAATGGCAAAAAATTGGAATTTCCATTAAAATCGAAGGTGGAAGTTGCAAAAGATATTATTGATTCCATTTTAAAGAAATGAAAATTGTTCGACATATAATCACAATTCTAATTTGCTCGATAATTAATCTACTTACATTTTCAGTAAGTGGACAAGAGTTAAATTGCCAAGTTGAAGTTAATGCCGACCAAGTTCAAGCGGCAAACAAACAAGTTTTTAAAACATTAGAAGAAGCTATTAACGAGTATATGAACACTAATAAGTTTTCTAATGCTCAATTTAGCATCAATGAGAAAATCAATTGCCGACTATTTTTCACCATTAAAGAATACAATGATAATACGATGGTTGGAGACTTACAAATTCAATCATCGCGCCCAGTATATAATAGCACATATACCACAACATTAATCAATTTCAAAGACACTAAAATAGAGTTTACCTATCAAGAAAATGAGCCTCTAATTTTCTCGGAAAACAATATGGAAAGTAATCTCACGGCAATATTAAATTTTTATGCCTACATGATTCTTGCCATTGACTTTGACTCTTTCTCACCCAAGGGTGGTGATATTTTCTATGAAAAGGCCCAAAATGTGGTGCAAATGGCTCAATCATCGGGCGAAAGTGGATGGAAAGCATTTGAAGATACAAAAAATCGCCCATCGGTTTTGGCAGCATATACCGAACCTAATACCTCTATAATGAGGACTCTTCTTTATGAGTACCATCGTTTAGGTCTTGATGAAATGGTTTTAAGCCCCGATAAAGGTCGCGCTAAAATTAGTTCTACACTTGAGTATCTCAACAAGATTTATGATGTGGCACCAATGTCGGTGGGTTTATCAATGTTTAAAGATGCAAAACTCGATGAATTGGTGAATCTCTACACCAAAGCCTCACAAACCGAGCGAGACAATGCATATGAGATATTGTCTAATCTATACCCTACTGAAAACGACCGATTAACTAAAATAAAGACAGGAACAAATAAGTAAATCTCTGAGAATGCTTGAATCATTGCACATTTCAAATTATGCGCTAATCGATAAGATTGACATAGATTTTCACCCAGGGCTTAATATTATCACAGGTGAAACTGGGGCTGGAAAATCTATTATTCTCGGAGCATTATCTTTAATTTTAGGAGAACGCGCCGACACAAAAGTTGTGCGCAACACTCAACTAAAATCAATTATCGAAGCGACATTCTCGGTAAAACAATTCCAATCATTACAAAAATATTGCAAAGAGAATGATATTGAATGGGACGCAAATGAATGCATTTTGCGCAGGGAAATTCTGCCTACTGGGCGCACAAGAGCATTTGTCAATGACTCCCCTGTCTCACTCTCTCAACTTCAATATATCGCAGTTCAACTTGTTGATATTCATTCTCAACATCAAAATAGGCTGATTTCGTCAAACGAATATCAACTTAACATTATCGATACTCTTGCCAACAATAACGAGTTATTACACGAATATCAATCTCGCTATAATGCTTTTAAGAATGCAGTAAAAGAACTAAAGAATGCGAGAGAACTCATTAACAAGAACAATTCCGACAAAGATTATTTAAAATTTCAATTGCAGCAACTTTCAGAGATGAAACTTGTTGCTGGAGAACAAGTTGAACTTGAAAAGGAACGAGAAGTTTTATCTAATTTAACCGAAATTAAACTTCGATTAGATGCCACCCTTTCGTCACTATCAAATGATAATGTTAATGCGTTATCACTACTAAAAGATGCTACTGACAATTGTTCACATCTGACGAAGTATGATAACGATATAGCAACTCTTGCAGAGCGTTTAGACTCGGCTCGTATTGAAATACAAGATGTTGCTGATACGCTCGACCAGTTTAACAATAAATTCAGCGCTGACCCTAATGAGCTTGATTACATTGAACAACGCTTAAATAATATATATGCGCTTCAACAACGACATAAAGTCAATAGTGTTGAAGAACTAATTGCTATTAAAGAAGAACTTGAAGGGAAACTCAATGCAATAGATAATAGCGATGAACATTTAGCACAACTTGAACATAACGCCAAACAAGCACAACGACACGCATTAGAAATAGCCAAAGAAATATCGGTCACCCGTAAAAACGAAGCTAAAAAATTTGCAACATTACTTAAAGAGCGTGCTCTTCCATTGGGCATGAAGAATATTCAATGCGAGGTTTCAATAACCAACACTACATCATTGCAACCACATGGCATTGACAATGTTGAATTCTTATTTGCTTTTAACAAAAATCAAAGCCTCATGCCTGTTGATGGCACAGCATCGGGTGGCGAAATATCTCGCTTAATGCTTTCTATCAAATCTATTATTGCCAACAAAATGCAGTTACCATCAATAATTTTTGACGAGGTAGATACTGGAGTATCGGGTGATGTAGCAAATCGAATGGGTGAAATGATGCAAAACATAGCCCAAAACATCCAAGTAATAGCAATTACCCACCTACCGCAGGTTGCCGCCAAAGGCAATTGGCAATATAAAGTGTATAAAGAAGATAACAACGACACTACCAATACTCACATTAGAGAGCTAACTCATGATGAACGCATTAATGAAATTGCAATCATGTTAAGTGGTTCGAGCGTTGAAGAAACGGCAATAGCTAATGCTAAATCATTGTTGAATCAGAAAAAATAGGTACAATATATGGAACGTAACGAATATATATTTGGCATTCGTGCCGTAATGGAGGCTATCGAAGCCGGTAAAGATATAGATAAAATTCTAATTAAAAAGGATTTACAAGGCGATCTTGTTGGTGAATTATTTGACCTCATACATGAATATAAGATTGTAACTCAACGAGTTCCCATTGAACGAATTAACAAAATTACTCGAAAAAACCACCAAGGAGTTGTCGCAATTCTATCGGCTGTAACATATCATTCACTTGAAAACTTGGTTCCACAAGTATATGAAGATGGCATGTTACCATTTATAGTAGTTCTTGATGGCATCACAGATGTTCGCAATTTTGGTGCAATATCACGCACATGCGAGTGTGTTGGAGCTAATGCAATTGTCATACCCGAACGAGGCTGTGTTACAGTAAATGCCGATGCAATTAAAACCTCGGCAGGCGCATTACATTACCTACCCGTGTGTCGCGAAAAGAATGTAGTATCGGCGGTGAGATTTTTAAAAGACAACGGCTATCAAATTGTGGCAGCATCAGAAAAAGCACAAATCTCTTATACCGAAGCTGATTATACTGGTCCGGTTGCTATTGTTATGGGTGCTGAAGATATAGGCATTTCGCCCGAGGTGCTACGTTTATGTGATACAATGGTTTCTATTCCTCAATTTGGCAACATTGGTTCTTTAAATGTATCGGTTGCAGCAGGTGTTATGATGTATGAAGTTGTACGCCAACGATTGGCCGCTAACATGAATGTAGAATAAATTATTATAAATAAATACACGTTATTATGGCAAAAATAGGTTCTGTAATGACCTCAGTAGGTCGAAAAGCACTTCTACTTGGAAGTGGAGAATTAGGTAAAGAAGTTGCAATCGAATTGCAACGTTATGGAGTTGAAGTTGTTGCTTGCGATAAATATCCAGGTGCGCCAGCTATGCAAATAGCTCATCGTTGTCATGTATTTAATATGCTTGATGGTGAAAAACTCCGCGAAATCATTGAATTGGAAAAACCCGACCATATTATTCCTGAAGTAGAAGCTATCGCAACACCAGTTCTTAAAGAACTTGAAGCAGAAGGATATAACGTAACTCCTACTGCAAACGCTGCATGGTTGACAATGAATCGAGAAGGTATTCGTCGTCTTGCCGCTGAAGAATTAGGTGTAAAAACATCTCCTTACAGATTTGCATCGGACTACGAAGAATTCAAAAAGGCAGTTGAAGAAATTGGAATTCCATGCGTAGTAAAACCAATTATGAGTTCATCGGGACACGGACAAAGTGTAATCAAAACAGCTGATGATATTGAAAACTCTTGGAAAACAGCACAAGAAGGTGGCCGTGCTGGTGCTGGTCGCGTTATCGTTGAAGGTTTCGTTAAATTTGATTATGAAATCACCCTTTTAACTGTACGCAGCTGCTCTGGCACAACATTCTGTGCACCTGTAGGACACATCCAAATCGATGGCGACTATCGCTATTCATGGCAACCACAACCAATGACCGACAATGCACTTGTTTCGGCTCAAGAAATTGCTAAAAAAGTAACTGATGCACTTGGTGGCTATGGCATTTTCGGGGTTGAGTTATTCATCAAAGGTGACGAAGTTATATTTAGTGAAGTGTCGCCACGTCCACACGACACAGGTATGGTAACAATGATTTCACAAGACATGAGTGAATTTGCTCTACACGCTCGTGCTTTACTTGGTCTTCCCGTTCCTGCAATTCGATTCTATGGTCCATCGGCTTCTCGCGCAGTAGTTGTAGAAGGTAACACCGATAAAATCGAGATGGACAACCTTGAAGAGGTATTGGCCGAAGAAGGTGTTCAAATGCGAATTTTTGGCAAGCCCGAGGTAAAAGGTCATCGTCGCATGGCAGTAATTCTTGCCACAGACGAAACAGTTGAAGCAGCACGCGAAAAAGCTGAACGAGCATACAACAAACTCAAGGTTAATGTTCTTCCTCGATAAATTTTTTTCGTAAATACAAAAATAAATGGAGCCAATAGGCTCCATTATTTATATATATACATCAATGATATTATTCTTCATCAGAAGCTGGTTCAAGATAACTTGTTAAATACCATTTCCCATCAATTCGTTCAAATATATATACAAATTCAACAACGATTGACATATCTTCACATGCTTCTCCCTCAGCAAAACACACCCTATCCTCTTCTACATCAAACCACGATGCAGTTAAAGGAAAATAAGTAGGTGTTCCCTCATCATCAACAAGAATCCATTGCTCTTCAAAAATTTCAAACATTTCATCTTCGGGCAAATCTTCCTTATTAATCGCAACTAAATCACCATAAGTATCATCGGTTAAATCGCTTCGAAGTTGTCTAAATGAATCATCATCTCTAAACTTACTCAAAAAAACGAAAAATGGCTCTTCGCCTTTATTACATAAGGCATTGGGATTTACGATTTCGCGATTTGAATCGTCATCAAAGCGAGGGTTAAATTCGAGTGGTTCTTGAGCAAACAATGTTGAAGATACACTCAACACAACTGTCAACAATAATAATTTAAACATTTTCATAACTATCTATTCTTTTTTTTACTTCGTGAATAATTTTTATACTTTTGTGCAAGTTTTGCATGTTTCTCTGCCATATCCTCATCGCCTATTGCATCATAAAGATCGGAAAGTCGCGTATGAATAGCCGATTCTTTTTCACCATTTGCTAATGCAATCAAATACCACTCCAATGCCTCAAAATAATTATTTTGTGACATATAAATGTTACCTAATTGAAACGTAGCATTATAATGAGTTTCATCTAACTCATATACTTTTTTTAAGGCATCGATAGCTGACTCATAATCACCTGCATCCATCAAAGCAGTTCCTTTACCATACCATGCAGGCACATAATCATCACATAGAGATATCGCCTTATTAAAATTTGCTATTGCCGGAGTGTAATCCATTGATTCTTGCAAACAGTCGTTTCCCATCAACACATATTCGCGAGCAAGTTCACGGAATCGTTGTTTATGTGCTTCAATCGTTTTTTTGCACTCCTCTACCTCTTTTTTCAACGAAGTTATGACACTTAACTTGCGACTAATTAATCTCGACACCGAGGGGCGCATCAACTCATTTCGAGACTTTACACCCTCAATAAAATTAACAACCGAATCGCGATAATTTCCATTTTCAAAATCAACCGACGATTGCTGATACAAAGCATCTGCCTTTGCCCATTGCATAGCAGCATCTATCAATTTAGGGTTATTAAATTCCTTGCTAAATTGGACTATCGATGGATTAATAAAAATATCTCGCTCTGACAATGCACCTTTTAATACTAATCCTTCAAGTGAAGTACAGCGACTTAAAGCCACATAAGATTGGCCACTACTAAAAGCTCCTCGACCAAAATCGACCACAACATTATTAAATGTGAGACCTTGACTTTTGTGTACAGTCAATGCCCATGCCAATTTTAAAGGGTATTGAGTAAACGAACCAATCTCTTTTTCAATTACTCGTTGAGTCTTCTCATCATATTGATATTCTATATTGCTCCATATTTCACGCTCAACTTCATGTCGTGAGCCATTCTCAAGTTCTACCTCTATGCGATTGTCAGTTGCAATATATACCTTCCCTATAGTACCATTTACCCACCGTTTCTCTGTGTCGTTTTTAATAAATACGACTTGAGCACCAGTCTTTAATACAAGTTCTTTTGATGTAGGCAACGAATTTTCGGGGAAATCACCTTTTACAATACCTTCAGATATCACTTCTTGAGCAGGTAATTGCTCTAATTTCTCCTCATTTACTGCATCAACCATATCTCGCCGAGTGGCAAGTTGCATTATCATTTTAGAGTCTTCATTACTATAATCAGTGTTGACTCTAGAATTTAATATAGCGATATCCTCTTTTAAAGGCGATCCCACTCTTATTCGGTCGAGCATTGCAATAAAATTAGTATCCTTCTGACGATATATTTTACGCAATTCGATAGGCACCAACGAAAGTTCACGGAAAGCTAATGCACTAAAGAAATATGAATTGGGATAAAACTTACGCAACACATCACGCATATCGCCCGTAACAACAGGCTCTAATTGAAATATATCGCCTACAAGTAACAACTGCTTTCCTCCAAATGGCTCTCGCATATTACCCGAATACACCCTCAACACCTTATCCATAAAGTCAATAATATCGGCACGAACCATTGATATTTCATCAATGATAATAAGTTGCAGATTCTTTATGAGTTTGCACAAGGCCTTGGGATATTTTAATCTTTGGCGTAATCGATTTACTGCAAAGTCGGGGTCACTTGGCAATAATGGTTTGAATGGTATTCTAAAAAAAGAATGCATCGTTTGTCCTCCAACATTTACTGCGGCAATACCGGTAGGAGCAAGAACTACATATTTCTTTTTAGTTTTAGAACATATATAACGCAAGAATGTAGATTTACCAGTCCCAGCCTTCCCTGTTAAGAAAACCGAGCTATGAGTATATTTAATGAGTTTCCACGCATTTTGGAACTCTTCATTCTCAAGGTCAATATGTTTTAAATCGTCATTCATTGGCAACAAATAAGGATAGTGAAAACACTATCCTTATACGCTATAAAGTTACAATATTTTTTTTAAAATTTATAACCCATACTCAAAACTATTGAGTTATTATTATCTTTAATTGTTGCTGTGGGTGCTTCATATCCATTAAAGTCGCTGAATGCATGGAATTCGCTTTCACGATCTTTATGAACATAAGCTGCATCAATATAGAAACCTCCTGTACGGAAGCCCAATCCACAAGTTATATATTGAGTCTTATTATCAAATGTATATGAAGGGTCAGTGCCAGAAGTATATACATAATCAGAACCATCTTGAGCACTTTCATTAACATTACTTGTTTGATAATTATATCCCGCACGAACGCTAAATTGGGGTGTTAAACGGAATTCAGCACCAACTCTAAAAGTATTTTGTCCTTTATAATATGTATCAATATCTTCATTTACATCATAGAATGAGTAGCCATATCCATCTTTAACCGACATGTCATTATATGCATTATATTCATAATCGAAACTCAATATTGCGCGCCCCCCAATTACACCTGCAGCACTTGCCATTATTCGCCATGGAGTGTTGAGTTTTGAATTAAAAATAGCGAGCTCGGTATAATCACCTCCTTCAATACCCGATGTATATTCAAACGATGATACTGCATCATAATCATGATGTAAATCATAATAGGTAGGAGTGTGAACAGCAAAACCTAATCTAAATTCATTAACTGGTTTAAAAATTAAACCTGCTTTAAAATTCACTCCAGTGCCACTTATATGTTTAAGGTTATCAAGCGAAATATATGCATCACCATTAACGGTTGTCAGTCCGGCTGGTCCCGAGATTCGTGCATCGGCCAATTCTTCATCATAAAATGTTTGATTCATATAATCAAGGTCGGTAATTCCCAATCCCAAACCCCAATATACCATATCAACAAAATTACCACCAAGATTTATAGAATATTCATCAACATATCCACTCTCTCTTACTGCAAACATTGCATCTCCAGCAGTCCCATCTTGGAATAGACCGTTATAGTTACTTGTGTATCCAATAGGATTAATCATATATGAATTATATGCAAGGATACTCAACCAATCGGCATCAGAACTCCAATATGGATTATAATCATTTGTCATGCCTAAATCATTAGGATTATAGCCATTTGAAAAATCAGCGATATAATTAGTTATTGATGTAGAAATATTAGGTGTACCTCCACGATATAGACGATCAAATGATGCTGCACGACTATATGATATACCCCAATTAAATATGGGCATTGTTTCATTATTCAATTTAATCGAACCTACATAACCAAAATTGGGGCAATATACCTTTGTTTGATTTTCCGACAAAGAATATCCCATTGAATTGGATTTAGTAGATTGCATATTTATGTCCATAGTAACGCCAATTTCGCTACTACGATACACCCCAATCCCTGCAGGGTTTTGAGTTAATGTAGATAAGTCGCCTCCAAGAGCTCCAAATGCGCCCCCCATAGACACGAAACGTGCTGTCCCCTTTAAATCACCTTGCGATAGTTGATATGCATCAATAGCACTTTGAGCTAATAACATTGATGGTGCAATACTCAATACTGTTGCTAATAATATCTTTTTCATAATCCTATAATTTTCAAATTATACATCAATCTATTTTAATTAACGGCGTCCGCGACTTCCGCCTCCACCGCGACTTCCACCTCCCGAAAATCCACCACTGCTTCGACCTGAAGTGCTACTTGGTCGTGAATATGAGCTGTTGCTCGAGCTACTGCTTGGTCGAGAATATGAATTGCCACTTGATTGTGAACGAGTAGAAACACTACTATTGCGATTGCTACCTCTATTTGAACGGCCTACATTTTCATTTTTTGATGAGCTATTTGATTTATTTTGTTCCATAGCGCTACCCCTATTTATGCCATTACGATTAGGGGTTGTGCGAGCAGTTCCACGCCCTTCCGACATATTACTTGGTCGTGAACTTGAAGACGTTCCTATATCACTACCACGTCCACGAGTTGATGTATAGCCAGCACGATTAGACGAACCATTATTACCTGTTCTATTGCGATCATATCCAGGACGTCCTACTGAACCTGTGCGACCCGAGCGTGCTGCACTCGATGGACGATGAGGGCGATATGAGCCCGATGAAGATGGACGATAGTATGTTGGATAATAATGGCTATGATAACCATAATATGGGTAATGATAACAATATGAATCCCAATACCAAGGATTGTACCATGGATTATACCACCCATAATAACTCCAATATGGATTCCACACTCCGGTATAATAAGGGTAGTTCCATGAATACCATGGATAAGTATAGCCAAATGACCAACTTGGATATGGATCCCAAAAACTATCGACATAAATATTTACTACGGGTTGATTAGCGCTATATGACTCAATCAATTCTTGATTACCTGAGCCCGATACGATATCGGGGTTATAGAAACGTTCAATGCGATTGGTATAAGTGTACCCATCTACATTTAATATTGAATCACTATATAATGTATCGGAGTTCATATATGAATACGCGCCTTGACGATTATATTCATCTACATCGCGTATTGAACCATTATAATTTAACTCTATGCTATAATCACCGGGGTGAGTAAGTACAACGGTTGACTGATTTTCCACCAACACACCTTCGGTCTTAGCTTTCTTTTTGGTCGCTTTAGATGCGTCATAATATATATCATCATCAAAATAATTGTCAGCCATAGCCACAGAGGGTATAGCAATCATCGACAATACTACCAATATAAAATTAAACATTTTCATATCTTTATGGTTTAAATTTTTCTGTTTACTATCATAGACTATACTTATGGTAAAAAGTTTAATCTATAATTTTACACAAATTTATTACAAATAAAAACCATATCATAATTTTTTATATTTAATTATGTGTTTTTTCACATTTATTGCCAGCCAATTACATGAATCAGCTGGCAATACTCTCATTTAATACCAATAAAATGCTATTGTCTATTTCTCGGGGCGCATATCATTTGCTATTATCATCACTGAAAATCCCCAGTAAATAAAACCAATTGAGGAAAGCAGACTAATCATCACTACATCTTGTATAAATCCCGATTCAATAAAGCAATAACTTATTATTAATAATATGACTCCATTAATGAGATTCAACCACCAATAACGGCTATGACGAGCTATTATCGCACTAAAAAACATTTTTAATCCCCAAAAGAAAAATACAAATGCAAAAACAAACGGCAAAATTAATTCGGTCAACACAATACTTCGCACCAACATAAACCCTAAAAATATGTCAAGAATGCCACCAACGAGCCACCACCCCCAACCTTTAGGTCGATTGATATTCAATGATACACAAAACTGCACCACGCCCATAATAATCAACATCCACCCGAACAACATAGATACTACACTATAGCCAACGAAAGGGAAAAGCCAATATGCAAATCCTTCTATCACCAACAAAATTCCAACAACAAGCAACACCCACCACCAACGAGATGTTCCCCAAAAATTAACATAATTAGTTTTCATAAAATTTCTATTTTTTAGTTATACTTAAATTTGGTTTTGACTCTATAACAATTGTTCCTATTATTTTGTTGAAAACTCATCATACAACCTATTACATTGTTTGATTGTTATATTGTGTGATGTGACACAAATTTTATTTTAAAATGTATATAGGTATGAAAAAGATTATTTTAATGGTCTCGGTCATTGCTTTTTGCAGCATTAATGGCTTTACACAACACCAAACAGAGGTTCAAATTGATTCATTGAAAAATAGTCATCGTATCACCTCTTTTGGTGATGGAGAAACACCCCACCCCGACTCGGTGAGAGCAGTTCTCGACAAGTTCTACATTGATCAATTTAGACATTTTCAAGACCCAAGAGCGCCATATTTCCTATTTATGAGCAAAGACAATAAATTTGCAATGGGGATAGGTGGAGTTGTAAGAATGCGAGGTTGGTATGATTGGGGAGGTGTAATTCCCTATAACGGTTTTATCCCTGAAGCAATATCAGTACCTCGCAATGATATAGCACGCAGAAAGATTGCGACTACTCCTGCGGGCACAGCATTATATTTTAGAGTAATAGGCAATAATCATCGTTTGGGCGATTATCAACTCTATATCGAAACTAATTTTGATGGTTATAACCAAGTGGGAATGAAACTTAAAAAGGCATATGCAACTGTCAATGACTGGACTATAGGATATGCTAACTCAACTTTTGGCGACCCAGCAGCATTTCCTATACTCATCGATGCCCAAGGGCCTCAAGCCGAGGTTCAAACTACGGCAGTTCTATTACGTTGGATGCATTCTTTCAACAAAAATTGGACAGTAGCAGCATCGGTTGAGACACCTCAATCACAAGTGGGATATGATAATATCTCAACAAGCAAAGTTGATGATTGGGCACCCAATATTGCCACATTTGGACAATTTGGATGGGGTAACAACGAACATATACGCCTATCGGGAATAATGCGAGTGCTGCCCTATCATGACAATATTAATGGGAGTAACGAACATGAGATTGGTTGGGGCTTGCAATTGAGTAGTATAATTAGGCCAATAAAACCACTAACAATATATGCAACTGGCAACATTGGACATGGATATGGAAGTCTCACAGGCGATCTCATCATGGGCAACTACGACTTAATAAATAATCCCAATGTCGCAGGCGAAATGTATGCGCCAAAGTCATTTGCATGGTATGGAGCAGTTCAGTACAATTTCCGCCCAAATATATATGCCACAGCAACTTTTGGTCAAGAACGTTTTTTGCCCAAGCATAATGTATCGGGCGACACATACAAATATGGACTTTATAGCGCCTTTAACGTCTTTTGGGATATTACTCCACGATTTGAAGTTGCAGCAGAAATTAACTTTGGCAAACGAGTAAATTTCAACGGCGAAAGCAATTGGGCTCGGCGAGCATGCCTCATGACACAATTTAGTTTCTAAACTATATAAATCCCGTATAAAAAAATACTCTCCACAAAAATGGAGAGTATTTTTATACTATCATAAAAGAGGTATCATTTTAAACCTCGAAGGAAATCAGCCGCAGGCATTCGTTTTTTACCTGCTGCTTGGAGTGACAATATCTCTATGCGTTTATCTACACAATCCACATAAAGATGCCCTGCCTCTATTGTAAACTTCCCTGGAGTTAATGGATTATTCCAATCTATTATTTCAGTTTCAAATACCTTCATTGTAATAGGTTCACGACCTTCTTGCTCAAAGACTGTCCATGCTGCAGGATATGGCGAAAGTCCACGCACAAGATTATGTACATTTATAGCCTCTTTATTCCAATCAATTAAGCATGTTTCCTTAAATATTTTAGGAGCAGGAGTGGGTTCTTCTCCTTGCAAAATATCATCTTGAGGTATCGTTTTCAAGTCGCCTGCAATAATATGCTCAATGGTATCTATAGTGAGATCAGCACCAAGCATCATCAAACGATCGTGAACATCCCCCACATTATCGGTAGGAGCAATTTCTATTCGTTCTTGGCGAATAATATCGCCAGTATCAATCTCATGCTTAAGGAAGAATGTTGTTACACCTGTTTCGGTATCACCATTAATTACTGCCCAATTTATAGGTGCTGCTCCACGATATTTAGGTAATAATGAAGCATGAAGGTTAAATGTACCGAGTTCGGGCATTGACCATACAACCTCGGGGAGCATGCGAA
This sequence comes from Muribaculaceae bacterium, assembly GCA_045637505.1. GTDB lineage: Bacteria > Bacteroidota > Bacteroidia > Bacteroidales > Muribaculaceae > RGIG4079. The sequence goes on from JAZTZO010000044.1 coordinate 60,227, forward strand.
AGGCAATAACAACAAACAAGTTAGCTCCAAGTCCTCGCAATTCTTCTACAAATAGAGGGTCTTTAAGATTTATGGGTTGGAGCAATGGAAGATTATTAGCCACAGCATATTGTTTCACTGGCGAATGAAGTAATTTATGTCCTCGGCCAGCAGGCTTGTCGGGCATAGTGATTACTCCCACTATATTATATCCTCCCTCATGAATGCGGCGAAGGCTTTCAACTGCAAAATCGGGAGTTCCTAAAAATACTATTTTTAAATCTTCTTTATTCATAGTTCTTTAATTTCAAATTATTTAAGGGGTTACATTTTCGGCTAAAGCTTGCCATAATACATCATCGGGCACCGGCGCAGTTACTGATATTAATTGATGTGATACCGGATGTTCAAACTCTATGTGTCGAGCTATTAATGAAATGCTCCCATCGGGATTACTACGTTTATCGCCATATTTCAAATCTCCTTTAATAGGACATCCTATTGACGAAAGCTGTACTCTAATTTGATGCTTGCGACCAGTCAATAGATTGACTTCTAACAAATGATATCGATCGGATGAGGCAATGTGTCGATACATCAACTTTGCCTCCTTAGCACCTGCTTTAGGAGCAAGTGACGCATAGGATTTATTATTGCGCTCTACTGTAGAAATATAATGTGTCAATGTATCATCACTCTTGGGAGGTTTATTGCGCGAAATAGCCCAATAGGTTTTGTGAACCTGTCCATTTCGAAACATTTCATTAAGACGCGAAAGCGCTTTAGATGTTTTTGCAAAAACTACAACTCCACCAACTGGGCGATCAAGGCGATGCACTACTCCACAAAACACGTTACCTGGTTTATTATATTTTTCCTTAATCCATGTTTTAAGTGTTTCAACAAGAGGCTCATCTCCAGTCTTATCACCTTGAACAATTTCACCTGGAGCTTTATTGACTATTATAATATGGTTATCTTCGTATAATACTTGCATATCAACTATTTTTTCAAATATATTCCCAATAGTTTTCCATCTTTAGGGTAATCTACAACATAGAAATACCCCCATCGTGTAGTTTCAAACTTGAGTTTTACATCAACCTCTTTGTATTTAGATGGCTCATCACCTACTTGTATTCTCATTACAAACTTTTGATTCTTTTTTATGTTATGAGCTGATGTTAAACACAATGCACCTCCATAATAATAAAAATCGCCATCGCCATCAATCTTCCTACGATTTGACGACATCTCATTAAACGTAGAGAATGCCTTATAGTCTTCTTGCGACAATATATATATATTCCTATCGCCATACTTAAATTTGAAAGGTTTGGAGTGTAATAACGTGTGGCCTTGTTGCTCCCATATAGTAACAAATGGTTTTACCAAAGGAGAAATATAAGAATTATCATACAACACCATTCCATCTTTATTTGATGTAAATTCAGTTATCAATGCTCTTTGCATATCTACTTGTGTTTTTTCGGCTGCAACAATCATAGATTGATGAACACAAAATAGGATTGTAAAAATAAACGCTATTAGTTTCCTATATCTTATTTTAGCAACATAAGGTGCAACCAAAACACATATCAATATTAATGAGAAGAATTCTATTGCAGTAAATGAATGAACCGCTGTATTTGCTACAAGGCCAAAAAGTAAGCCAATAATTATTGAAAATACTATAACTAAATTCTTTTTGAGCACCTCAACAAGCACTTTTCTATTCCAAATAATAAATATAATAGCTATAATAATTAGTATCCAAAAGATCTTCAACTGCAATAAATTATCGCCAGCACGAGCAATTACATCAATTAATTTTGAACCGTCATTTCCACTACTTTTCATAAATCGTGCAATTACTCCCGGAGAGAAAACTACAAATGCGGTTCCAACCCATAATGGAATTAACGACAATAACACCCTATGGTTATTCTTTTTTAATCCTAATAAATAGTACACTAAAAATGCACCCGATACTGGAACGGAGAATGCCTCGTTTGACCAACCAGCCAACAGTCCAACTATAGGCGCTGAAAATAGCACTATCTTTGATGCCTTAATGTTTTTGTTTTTAAGTTTATCATACTGATAAAACAACAATAATGTCATTGACAAGGGGAACAAATAATTAGGAGCCAAATTTATAGAATACCATAATTTACTCGGATATGGGAATAAATATAGAAATGCAATAACAACTAACAACCACGATATGTATTGACCTCGTTGCATGTACTTCCTTACAAATAATATTATCGTTGCAAGGAACAAAATTGTATTAACCAGATAGAAAGCATTTACTCCTACAACTCCTGTAAAAAGTTGCTCAATAGAGTGCGAAATAGCCCGTCCATTGCCATAGAAATAATGATTATATTGTGAAGATAATACATCTCTAACAGTCTTTATCTCGCCATCTAAAGCGGTAGCAGGCGATGTCCAATACTCTCCATATTTGGTAGCATTGAGCTTATACCCATACATAATTTCGTCACAATAAAGTTCTCTATTTATTGAACGTAAATAGAAAAACACGCCCGTGAGAAGCAGCAAAAGTATAATATAAAATAGGGGATTTTTGAGAATGGTTTTTATTTTTTTCATAAACACAAAATCACTTTTGTTTTTCAACATGCTTTTCTCCGTCAATTTCTCTAATAAAATATACCGGGCGATTTTTTGTTTCATTAAATATGCGACCAACATATTCACCAATTATACCCAAAGAAAGCAATTGAACTCCACCAAGAAATAACATCACAATCATTATTGTAGGATATCCTGCCACTGGGTCACCAATAAATAGCGCTTTAAAGAATATATATATCATATAACAAAATGCACATAATGAAACGATTAGCCCCATTATTGTCGCAATTTTCAGCGGAGAAGTTGTGTATGAGGTTATTCCTTCAACTGCTAACCCCATAAGCTTAAAGTAATTCCACTTAGAATCTCCGGCGATACGATCTTCTTGATCAAACAGAATTTCTTTTTTCTTGAATCCAATCCATTGGAACATTCCCTTGGTATAGCGTTGTGTTTCTCGCATAGACTTTAAAGCATCAACACAAATGCGATCTAATAAACGAAAATCCCCAACATTTTGTAGTATATGGACTTTTGTTGATTTTTGCAATAAACGATAATATAGCAATGATAGTTTTTTTCTCAACCAAGGCTCTTTACCGCGATTATTTCGTTTACCATAAATATCATCATATCCCTCTTCCCATAGTTTTAACATATCGGGAATAAGTTCGGGTGGATGTTGCAAATCGGCATCCATAATCACCACGCAATCGCCAGTTACATAATCCAATCCAGCTAACATAGCTATCTCTTTCCCAAAATTTCGAGACAAATCGATATACCTAAAGCGAGAATCGCGCATATGCATTTGTTTCACAGCGCATAAGCTATTATCGGAACTTCCATCATTAACCAATAATACTTCCCAGTTATACATTGAGTTGCTATCAATCAAAGTCTTTACCCTATCATATAACATAGGTAAAACTTCTTGTTCATTGTAAAAAGGGATTAACAACGATACTTTTTTCATCTCTCAAGCAATATTAGTGGTTGATTTATTACGCAAAGATACACAAAATAAATAACAAAATAGGTGAAGGACAGCTATTATGGCTATTCTTCACCTATATTTTTAAAATTTAAGTATCTATAATTTTATTTGAGGGCAAATTGAGATGTTGCAACTTTACCTTGATAAGCCCAAACAGCTTCTTGAGTGAGTTCAACAACTTCATATCCACCATTTACTGATGGAACTTTTACATGTGAATCATCAACGAAGGTGAGGATGTTGTGTGTTTCGCCATTTACTGTTGCACTCCATGTTTGTTCATCTTGGTCAAAATCAAGGCGAACTACAGAGCCATCATTTTCACTCTTAATTGTATATCCTTTTCCATCACATTCGACATAGTAACGACCATCTTGTCCGTCTATTACTTTTGTTCCCTTTGCTAACGCATTGTTTCCACTCCAAAATTCAATTGAGTTCAGCACTAATACATCGGCCAATGCAGTAACTTCATACACTGGAACAATACAAAATGCGATAAATACAAGTTCGTTTACAAATTTATTTCCTATTGATTTGTTCCATGAAAGCAACTTATTGGTAAGTGAGAAACTACCAATACAAGATGTTGACATCATTGAGCCAACCAAAGCTATTACAACAGCTACACTTAAATACCTCTTTTTCATATAAAAATTAATTTAGTGGTTAAAAATTATAATAATCTGTTACAAATATAAAGCATTTATATAACATTACAAAGGAATGTGTCGTTTACTTTTGTTATAAAATTCCATTACATCATTAACATAGTCATAAGTTTGACTTCCTCTAAAATATCCATACTTGCACACTGGATCATTATAATATTCGGGCTTTGTCTTCATGAGAACTGCTTCAGCCACATTCCCATCCCATATTTGAGGATTTTTGCCATACTTTTTAGCCAAAGCTATTGCATCATATATATGCCCTATTCCACTATTATATGCACCAATCACAAATTTCAATCGCTCTTGTGGGTCTTCAACATATTTTGACAATGAATTGTCGAGTTTTTTTAATATTTGAGATGCAACTCTTATATTATCATCAATATGAGCAATGCGAGTTGTGAGTCCATATGCACGAGCCGTTGCTGGCATTATCTGCATTATCCCACGCGCTCCCGCCCAAGATACTGCCGTAGAATCAAACCGACTTTCAGCATAGGCTTGTGCTGCCATCAAGCGCCAATCCCAACCTGTTTCCTTGGCATACTTTTTAAAATATGAATCATATATTGAGATATACCCCTTGGAAAAATCAATCGTATAAGGTCGTTTTTCGGTTTTGCTTAACTCAAAATATTTCTTATGGACTTCGGCATGAATACGCCTTGGCGACTCCTGTTTAAACCATTTATTTATACATTTTGCTAAATCCTCATTTGATTTAGCCACTGCCCACGACGCACGTTGAGGAAAACTCAATTTGAGTGTAATATCTAAATCCTTAAAATAAGTTTTATTTACACGAGCTATATCACTATCCACAATTGTCAATGAGATTTCACCATTTGACACCATACGTATGAGGTCCTCGGTTATTAATGTATCTTTATCTACAATGTGGATATTTATGCCACCACCTAACTCACTATTCAAATTTTCAATTCGTTGTTGATATTTTGAGTCTTTTTCGACATACACATCACGACCAACTAATTGTGTTACATCTTTAATTTGAATCGTGTCACCAATTATTGGCTGAACCAATACTTGTGATGAGGTATTTTCAAATCCGCAATGCAATACACGATTTTTATATTCAGAGGTTATGGGTATTTCATATGCAATCAAATCAACTTCTCCTGCCTCTAACATTTTAATCATTGCATTCATATTTGAAGCAATAACTATATCGAATATGACTTTATTGTCTTCAGAAAACTGTTTTACCAAACTATAATCATAGCCCAAAGTCGCATCACGATAAATGAAATACGACGTTGGGCTATATAATGTAGCTACCCTAATAGTATCGGGCAATATATCTACTGTATCGGCTTGAGCATTTGAACCTCCCGCTCCACTACAACCACTCACAATCGCTGAAACGAGAATAGTCATCGACATTAAAAATGCAGCAACGACTCTCATAGCATGCTCAACCGATATTAATATTCAAAAGTTCCTTTTTCTGAAATAATAGTAAGATGATTCTTATCGGCATCTTCTACACGACCAACAATGCGAGCTGGAATACCCCATGATTCAGAGATTTCAATAACTCGTTGAGCATCTTCGGGGGCAAGGTAGATTTCCATACGATGTCCCATATTAAACACCTTATACATTTCGGCCCAATCAGTTCCTGACTCACGACTAATTAAATCAAACAATGGTGGCACAGGGAATAAGTTATCTTTAATCACATGTTTATTTTCAACAAAATGCATTACTTTTGTTTGAGCTCCACCCGAACAGTGAACCATACCATGCACTTTATCACGCATTTCATCAAGAAGAGCCTTAATTACTGGAGCATAAGTACGAGTTGGCGACAACACAAGTTTACCTGCATTTATAGGAGCATCGGCAACTTCATCGGTTAATCCTACTGAACCTGAATAAACCAATTCTTGAGGCACTGCAGCATCATAAGTTTCGGGATATTTCTCAGCAATTGTTTTATTGAATACATCATGGCGAGCCGATGTCAAGCCGTTGCTACCCATACCACCGTTATATTCTTTTTCATACGATGCTTGACCATATGAAGCTAAACCTACAATTACATCTCCGCCTTTAATATTTGCATTATTGATAACATCGCTTCGTTTCATGCGACATGTAACAGTACTATCCACAATAATCGTGCGAACAAGGTCACCTACATCGGCTGTTTCTCCACCTGTTGAATATACACTCACTCCCATCTCACGCAATTCAGAGAGTAATTCTTCGGTGCCATTAATAATTGCAGCTATAACCTCGCCAGGAATTAAATGTTTATTGCGACCTATGGTTGATGACACCAAAATATTGTCAGTAGCACCTACACAAAGGAGGTCATCGATGTTCATAATCAACGCATCTTGTGCAATACCTTTCCACACGCTCAAATCGCCAGTTTCTTTCCAATACGCATAAGCCAACGATGATTTTGTTCCTGCTCCATCGGCATGCATTATATTACAATAATCCTCATCGCCACCAAGTATATCTGGTATGATTTTACAAAAAGCCTTGGGATATAGACCTTTGTCCACATTTTTTATTGCGTTGTGAACATCTTCTTTTGAGGCCGAAACACCTCGCATATTATAACGTTGATCGCTCATAATTATATTGTTTATTTTTAAATTACAAAATAGATATAAAGATATAATACCATAGCAGGAAGCACAAATAACAAGGAATCAACTCGGTCAAGAATTCCTCCATGACCAGGAATCAAATTACCCGAATCTTTTACCCCAATACTTCGCTTAAACATTGACTCTACAAGGTCGCCAAATGTTGCAAAGATTGATGTAACTACTCCCATTACTATATAGAATGTCAAACTATTAGTTTTATCAATTAAGTAATAATATAAAACACCCGACAAAATTGAAAACGCCATTCCTCCCCAAAAACCTTCCCACGATTTCTTTGGAGAAATGCGTTCAAACAATCGGTGTTTTCCTATTGTGCAACCCACAAGGAATGCTCCGGTGTCGTTCATCCATATCATCACAAATATCAACATCAACAATGCTTGTGATTGCTCATATACAACTCCCATTGACAACATGGGAACTACTATATAGGCAAACGCAAATATTGAATAGGCCAAACTATTAATTGGCGATTCTTTTTTGTTATATAATTGTATTATTAATCGTAGCAACAAGTATATCAATAATGCTACAACACCAGCATTTATACACAATGATTCATTGATTATACCTAATACACTCACCAAAGCAACAAGTGAAGTTGCACCAATGACATCAACCCAATGATTTAACTTTTGTCCCTCGGGTTTTGTCATCTTTATAAATTCATTAGTTGCCAAGAATGTTAACAACACACATAGTCCTACAAATGCCCATTGGGTGGTAATAACACCAAGCACTATTAATGCAACATATATAGCCCCTGAAAGGGTACGAGTTATTAGGTTTTTTAAATTCATTTCAAGTAAATAATGTTTTATCTAACAAAAATAACACATTTTTTTCACATAAAGGTAGTTGTTATCACTTATTTTATCAAAATGCGGTCTATTTCTTCTCCTCTTGTATGTAAAACCCTAATAATATATATTCCTTGAGGCAAAGATGACACATTGAGCAGATTATTATTTCCAGTATATACAACCTTTCCCAACGATGAGTATAACTGCACTCCTTTAATCTCTGCTTGAGGCACATCAACCTCAAATTGACGCCATCCTGTTGAGCGTAACAACATTTTAGGAGAGTCATTGAGCAATACATTTCCCACTCCAGCTCGCTTCAAGACCTCTTTGAGCCCCGCATATGCATCAATGTTTCCCGCTCCCCATTTAGGATTAGGATAATCACTATAATTATGGTTAGCCGTCATTTGTGCTATATTGATTACATCTTGAGCCATTAGAGTTGAATCAGCTTGCAACCAACATGCTATAATGCCGGCGGCATGAGGAGAAGCCATTGATGTGCCACATTCGGCAATCCAATAATAATCCATTCCCTCTATTGTTTCTTTGGCGACTAACGAACGTTGCTCATAAGCACTCAACGGTAGATTATACTTTGAATTCATCGAAGATACAATCATATTACCTGGAGCACAAAAATGAGGCAACTGTCGCCCATCGTCAAGAATTCCATAGCTTGAAAATGAAGCAACATTATCCACTTTAAAATTATATGTTTCTTCTTCCCCATTAACCTTTGGCGTAATATTTCTTGAGTTACTTGCGCCCACAACTACTACATTCTCGCCACAAGCAAGGTCAGAGATAGATCTATTAGGAGTTCCATTTGTAAAACCCTCAACCCCTATTGATGCAAGCATCAGTCTTGTGCCATCGGCATAGACATCAATGTGTGAGGTTTTAGTAGGCTTTACAATAAAGCCAATACAATATCGACCTAATACACCCGATGTGTCAAATTGCATATTTTTAACATCAACCGTTGCATACACGTTATATCTATTATTATCGGTATTTAGTGATGAATACAATCTAATCGCCCCTATTAATTCACTCTCAAACAAAGGGTTTGATACATCTTCACCATTTGCATATGATGACGATGCTATTCCCCAAGAAGTTGTACCATCTGCTACGGGTTCAACATATGGCGAAGTATATACAAAACTCGTTGTGTTGCGGTCATAAATGGTGAGAGCCACTTTAAATCCAGTACTATCAGTTCCCCAGAAATCCACACCTCCTTGCAATGTTACTCCATTCTGAATATTACTATCATATATAAATGTTTTGAGCTCATCGTTTTCTGTTTTGGCATCAAATGGGATATAAATGCGTTTCTTACCTTCATTTCCCGATGACAAACATATTATAGCCTCTTCACCCAACAAACCGAGATATTGATTAAACAACGAAGATCCATCATGAGGTCCCAAGTAATGACCCAATGACATATTTATAACTGCGCGTTTTCCTAAACTATTGGCATACTCCAAAACATCTTCTGCTCCAGCTAAAATTGCCATATCATATAATGAGCTGGTTGTTGCTACAATGTCGGCACCGGGAGCTGTTCCCCAATATGGAACACCTTTGTATCCACCAGCCAAGATTCCAGCTACATGAGTTGCATGCCAATTAGTAGAATCGGCAAATTGCGACATTTCTTGCGATGTCGTCATATCATACCTCAACGCATGTAACTCATCATAATGAACAAATTGTGCTAATCGCCCATCTCTAAAATTAGGATGAGAGGGATCAAATCCAGTATCGGAAAACCCAACTACAACACCAGTCCCATCATATGGTTGTGGCAATCCCATCCCTTGTTGAATTGTAGTAACATTAGTCATTTTACGGGCTTCATCTAAAGTCAATGCCATAGGTGATGACAAACTCATTTGATTAACCAATGGCATGCGCGATACCTCATCAAGTTTACTATAAGGGATACTTGCCAATATAAAATTTTCTCGTTGCCTAAATATCACCGACCCTAAAGATTTCAAATTTTCTATAACCGAATCACTTGATAATTTAATTATTACTGGATAATATATCGAGTCGAGCAAACTTTCTTTTGAAGGTACTGATTTTAAGCCATTGCTCAAAATGTTTTCTTTTTGAGCAATATCCCTAATTTGCGACAATATGGCCCTACTCTTATTATCAAGATTAGATGTAGCAAATACAAATGATGCTATTGTTATAAATAAAAACAGTATATATCTTCTCATTTTAAGATTCAATTTTCCACAAAAATAAGAAAAAAGCCATTATCGGACAAACCGATAATGGCTTTTATTAGTTGTGTTATATAAAAGATTACTTCACAACAACTTTAGTTGTATATTTAGCTCCATCGGCTTCTACAGCAAGAACATATACACCGCTTGCAATCGACGAAGCATCAACTACAGCAGTCTCACCTTGGGCTGAAACATTAACAACCGCTTGTCCAGCAATGCTATAAAGAACTGCATTTACTGATGTTGCACCAATATAAGTTACTTCATATTGATTTTGAGCAATTGTCGAAACAAATACATTTTTATCAGCAACTACATCTTCAACCCCTGCTCCATATTCAACGGCTTTTTTTACAGCATCCAATACATTAATTTTACCTGCGCCCCATTGAATTGGGATTTTTGCTTTATTTACTTTGTCATCTTTTGTTGCTGTTTCAATCAATATATCACGCACTTCGGCGCTAGTCAAATCGGGGTTTGCTTGCAACATTAGCGCAACAGTTCCCGCAGCAAAAGGACTTGCCATTGATGTACCCTGCATGTAATCATAATAATAATCTTTTTTGTTATACATGGTTTTTCCTACCAACATAAACTCATTTTCATAGACTCCTTGCTGAAGTGCCAATGTCATGTAATATGGACTCATTGACGATACAACAACCTCTCCAGGAGCTGCGAAATGAGGCAATTGGCGACCATCAACAAGTGTAGCATAACTTGAAAATTCAGCAATATCATCAACTGCAAAATATTGAGCAAAATTATACATATAACCATTTACACGCACTGGGCATGAGTTACGAGTTGAATAAGCTCCAACTGAAATTACATTTTTACAACATGATACATCGGTAATTGAGCCATCACCGCCTCCTGCAATCCAACCTGGGATATTATTAGAAGCTAAAGTTGTATATTGAGAAGTACAATATACATCGATACGTTGTCCGGCATTACCTTCAACCATTAGCCCAAATACAACATTCCCTTTAGGATTTGTTACGGTATTTAGCAATAAATAATATTGCATGCTCATTGTATAACGATTATTGTATGCATCTACTTTTGAACCATATCCTACCCAACTATTATTATATGCTTCGTCAAAGAAAGCAGATGTTACATCTCCAGCATCAGCGGCATTTGTTGTTGAAACATATTGTAACTTGCCATTAGTACTTGATGATATTGTAGGCAATTTATATACCAAAGCCATTGTTGTGAGGTCATAAAGCACTGGTGTCACTTTAAACTCTTGATTTGTATTGCTCCACACTTCAATTGTACCAGTTTGACCTTGAGCTGTCAATGGCATTAAGAATGTATTAACATTTTTATCGGCTTCTGTACAGGTTTTTGTAATAGCAATACCCATATCAGCTTCATTACCAGCAGCCACACACACTACTGCTCTCTCGGCCAACTTATCCATATATTGGCTAAACAAATCAGTTCCGTCATGAGGACCATTGCTACTACCCATTGAAAGGTTTACAACACATGGTTGATCATTCTCTTCGGCATACCCAATTATTTCTTCAAAGCCTAAAAGAATATTACTATCGTAAGCACTGTTACCCAAACCCACCAACAAGATATCGGCTTCACTTGCTACACCATAATAGTTGATGGTATCGGCTAAATTTTTATAGCTACCAGCCATAATTCCTGAAACATGTGTACCATGCGTTGCAGTTGATACATCGGTAGTAAATTGTTTCAATTTGTCTTCTGTGTTATATGCAGTCACACTACCATTTTGTCCGGCAATAGTCCATGCCGATTTTACACGTGAACTGCCATCGGTATTCATAAAATTAGGGTGATTTGCAGTAACACCTACATCGACAATACCTGCTACCACACCTTTACCTTTATAGGCTTGTGTCAATTGGCCTAATGGACGATGAACAGTGTTTACACCTGTTTTTGCACGAGCTTGATCCATTTTTGACTTGGTCATTTTAGGCATTGACAAAGTCTTAATAGATTTCAAATTTGAGAATTCTATTACTTTATCATAATCAACCTCTACAAGCGCAAGATTATCAATTTTAGAACGAATAATAGCTCCAGTTGCTTCCAATTCAGCGATATCAGCATCTTCTTCCAAGTCAACAAGCACTACAATGCGCTCTACATCTTTACCAAATGGTTGAAGGGTGTGATTTTCTTCTTTATCGTTTGTTAATAGAGCCTTATCGCCCAATTTTTCAATAAAGGCTTGCTGTTTAATCAAACCTTGACCAACCAAATCAATTTTATTTTGAGCAGAGGTCAACATTGCAACACCAGCCAAAATAACGCTTAAGTAAATTTTCTTCATATAATATTGATTTTAAATTATTTTCTAATCTGCAAAAATAAGTATTTTTATCCAATTTATCAGCCTATTTATCGTTAAATTTATACATCTCATCTCCACCACATAATTTATATGAGACAAAAAGAGTCTTTTTTAATTATTAAAAACCTTTCATTATAATTTGACTTTTATTCTTTTTTTTGCGAAATTTGCAATATCAACCAATGTTTAATTTTATGAACAACGATTTCAATAAAAAATATTATAAAATAAAAGAGGTTGCCGAGGTGTTAAATATTCCAGCATCAACATTGCGTTATTGGGAAAATCAATTTACCATCATCAAGCCCAAGCGCAATCAGCATGGCACCCGATTATACACCCCAGCCGACATAGAAACCATAAGAATGGTGTATTACCTTGTAAAAGAGAAAGGGCTAAAACTCGATGCAGCACAAGAACAAATAAAACACAACCATTCAAATGTCTCTCAACGACACAAAACCATTGAACGATTAAAAAAAGTGCGTTCCGAACTAAAAGCGATGCTCGATGCCCTTCATTCATTAAGATAACAAATAATTTTCTTATTATAATAAACAAATATGGCAACCATTAAAATGGCTGCCATATTTTATTTTAGTTGATTATCAATGTTTATTCTTTAATATTTGGTTCTTCAAGACCAAGTTGTTTCACTTTATCCACTCGTTTCAAAATCAATCCTATAATCAACGCTGCGACACCCAATGAGGCCAACATTATGAGTGGTGCGGTATAATCGTACATTGTTGCAGCTTGCTCGGGCAAAATAGTACCATTAGCCAAACCTTCAGTAATATCGGGATTAGTTTTATCTAAAACTTTACCAATTAACAATGGGAACAACCACAAACCAATGTTTTGAATCCAGAAGATCAATGCATATGCGCTACCAATAATCTTTTGATCAACCAATTTAGGCACACTTGGCCACAATGAAGCAGGCACCAAAGAGAAACTTGCGCCTAACACAAGGATAGTAACATATGCTACAATAAATCCGCTGATAGAACTACCTTTAAACATTGGCAACACAAATGCAAATGTCAAGTGGCACACAATAAGTAATATTGCTCCTAATATCAACATTGTTGCAGCTTTTCCCTTGTGGTCAACATAATTACCCAAGATAGGTGTAATACCTACAGCCAACAATGGGAACACAGCAAAAACTGTTTCGGCACTTTGACGCATATAACCCATATAGCAGAACACTATCAAGGCAATAATAGCCACGCCCAACATTGAGAATTTTAATGATTTATTTTTAGCAAAATTACTAACAAATGCGCCTGCTGCTACTATCAACATAATAAAATATTGAACTATAGTAACTTGTTCTGATGCCCAGAACGAACCTTGTTCAACACCTGTAAACGACAAATTACATTGCAACATATTCACAGCATATTTTTGGAATGGGAATATTGCCGAATAATACAATACGCACAACATTGCAACCAACCAAAAGCCTCCACTGCTCAAGATTTTGCTAATATCTCTAACTTCAAATGGCTCTTTCTCTTCAGCCTCACCCGATTGTGCATCTAATTTCTTATCCATAAAGAAATACACAATAAACATTATGAGAGCAATCATCAAGAGAACAACACCAAATGCTACCGAACGAGACACATCAATATCACCTCCTAATCGAGCAAAGAATGGAGAGAATATCATACATGTAGCGACACCCAAACGAGCAAGCGCCATTTCTGACCCCATTGCAAGTGCCATTTCGCGTCCCTTAAACCATTTTACGATACCCCGACTCACTGTGATACCCGCCATTTCAACACCACAACCAAATATCATGAAGCCAATGGCAGCAAATTTAGCAGAGGCTGGCATACCTTCATAAAATGGCGAAATACCCAATTCATCAAATCCCGGTATATAATTTAAGTTATTATTAAACCAAGTTTCGAGACCACTTCCGATAAACATGTCGGTAACTGCATACCAATTTATCACTGCACCGATTAACATCACTGCACCCGACAATAATGCGGTAAACCGCACACCCATCTTATCGAGAATAATACCTGCAAAAATCAAGAAGAATACAAACACATTCAAGAATGTCTCTGACCCTTGCATTGTTCCAAACGCAGTCGAATCCCATCCACGAGTAGATTGCATCAAATCTTTAATTGGCGACAAAATATCCATAAAGACATAGCTAAAAAACATAGCCATCGCCAACAGCAACAATGCCGACCATCTAATCCAAGCTTTGTCGCTCAATAATTGTTGTTTTTTTTCTGTCATTTTTGTTAATATGATTGATTTATATTTATTTTCACGACAAAGTTAATCAAAAGCATCGTTGAATAAAAATTAATTTGCTATATTCGCAACCAAATTCACTTTATTATTTATAATATCAACAAATTATGCCAAATAGTCAACCATATACATTTGATCGAGTTGTAAGAATAATTATTGCAATCGTAATTATCGGCTCAATACTATGGTTAGTAAATACCCTTTCCAATGTATTACTACCTTTTTGTATTGCTTGCCTTGTGGCATACATATTGGAGCCGATGGTTCAATTCAACAAAAAATTATTTCGCTTAAAAGGTAGATTTTGGGCAATAACCCTCACCCTCCTCGAAAGTCTGTCAATTATTATTGCCCTTGGCTATATCTTTATTCCCAAAATCATCACAGAGACTCAAGACATTGCAATAATGTTTAAAGAGTATGCCAAGACTAATGCCAACATTGAATATCTACCCGAAGAATTCCATGTATTTATACGCAACGCCATTGATTTTGAAGGAATTTCAAAGTTTATAACTCAACAAAATATTGAAAAAATATTAAATGCAACATTCTCCTTCCTATCGGGTGGTGTTGATTTCGTGATGGGGTTAGTCGGGTGGTTTATCGTAATCCTCTATATCATATTCATAATGCTTGATTATGAGAAATTAATGAAGGGATTTAAACGAATGGTTCCTCCTAAATATCGCCATATCACCTTCAGTATTGGTCACGATATAAAAACAAGCATGAACCTATATTTTCGTGGACAATCATTAGTTGCATTTTCGGTTGGGATATTGTTCAGCATAGGATTTTTAATCATTGGATTACCATTGGCCGTTGTGCTTGGTCTTTTCATTGGATTGCTCAATATGGTGCCCTATCTTCAATTTATATCATTCTTCCCAGCCACATTGCTATGCTTGGTGTATTCGGTTGATTTGGGATGCGATTTTTGGAGCATATGGTGGCAATGTATGGCCGTTTATGTAATAGTTCAAGTGATACAAGATCTCTTTTTGGTGCCTAAAATTATGGGTAAGACTATGGGGCTAAATCCAGCGATTATACTGCTTTCTCTATCAATTTGGGGTTCATTATTTGGATTTATAGGATTGATCATTGCCCTACCATTAACAACATTAGTCCTATCATACTATAATAGGTATATTCTTGAAAAGGACTTTAAAGGCAAATCTAAAAGACGAAATAAAAAAGCAACACAATCAACTGTTGTCAATCCTCTAAACAAAGATTAGTTTCATTGTCCAACAACTGTTCGGCAAGTTCGGCATCCTCACTACGCACAAGCAACTTGATTGCACCAAAAGATGTGTATGACAACGGATATATGCTCGACATAATTTCGTTGTTGATAATGCATGGAACACCATTAGTTTCAAGCACACCTTTTGCGATATGGGCTTCAACATCGTTCCAATATTCACGAAGCACAACAAGTTTTGATTGATTTCCCATAATTTCTTTCTGGTTATTATATATTACTTAATCTTTCGGCGATTCAACTCTTGTTGATAACGACGAGCATTGGCTTGATGTGTTTCATAATCAACTGCAAAATTATGATAACCCGAGAAATCTTCTTTTGCACACATGTAAATATATTCGTGCTCGGGTGCATTTAGAACAGCTTCAAGCGTATTCTTTGACACTATACGAATGGGACCTGGAGGAAGCCCAGCATTTTGATATGTATTATATGGCGATTCTACTTTTAAGTGGTTTTGATTAATGCGACGCAATGAGAAATCTCCTATAGCAAACTTTACCGTAGGATCGGCTTGCAACTTCATTCCCTTCTTAACACGATTCAAATATAATCGCGCCACCTTTGGTCTCTCATCGGCTTTGTTAGTTTCCTCCTCCACTATTGACGCAATGGTTGACACCTCTAACGGAGATATTCCCATTGATTTTGCTTTAGAGATATTTTCATCACTCCAATACTTATCATAATACTTAAGCAATCGCTCAACTACCAAAGTAGGCTTTGCATTCCAATAAAACTCATAACTATCGGGGAAAAACACCGCAGGAAACTCCTCTTTCTTAAATCCTTTTTGAGATAATACCGAGTCGCATGCAGCAAGAAATTCAGCCTCATTAAATTGCATATTTTTCGACACACGGTTAGCCAATTGCTCCATTGTTCGCACATTATTAAAGATTACCTTTACTGGAGTTTGGTGATTTTCTGAAATATCTTTACTAATTTTCCATGCCGAAGATCCACTCTTTATTTTATAAGCACCTTGATTATTTGCGATATAATCATCACGCAATGACCATAATTGATATACCTTTGCACCAAAATCATCTCCAAGTTTTGACATCAAAGAGTCTTTAAGTTGCGACTCACTACAATTCTTGTCAATATATATCCATTGGTCATCACCTTCATACTTTTCACACAAATACACATATGCAATTATCGCCCCTATAACAAGTATTATAAATGATATGAATAAGTATATTAACCCTTTTGATACTTTCTTAACAGCCATTATTGTATATAATTTATTTTATATAGATTTAATTAAAAACACCCACAAATTTAATCAGTAAAATTGAAAATAAAAAATTTACATCCATAAAAGACTAATATTCACACCATTAAAAAATGCTACTAAAAATATCCTTAAAAATTGCTTGCAAATTAAATTATTTTATCTAACTTTGCATTGCTTTTCTGAAAAATCAGTAACGCATAACCTCATGGAGAGGTGGGTGAGTGGCTGAAACCAACAGTTTGCTAAACTGTCGTAGGAGTAATCCTACCACGAGTTCGAATCTCGTCCTCTCCGCTCAAGAGCTTGAAAGTTTAAACTTTCAAGCTCTTTTGTTATACCTTAGATTCTTCTGCTTCTTGAATGTTAACATGCATATTAACGGTTGTATCTTGCCGTGTAACCAAATCTTTGTAATTTAACTATCCAAAGATACCCCCTCCGCACCACCCCCAAAAAGACGAACGCAGTCTTTATTAAGATTGCGTTCGTTATTGTGTAAAAAAATTATGTCAATACTTTTAATTTAACTCTTTTCGACTTCTTTCTTTTTGAATCGTGATTTTATTGCTATATAGCTTTGTCTAATAGTACAAGAAACAAGTCCAATACACATAACTACTGCTATTGGCACCCAGATGTATTCTACTATTATTGCTAAAAGCCCAAGGATTGCACAACCTACAATTATAGCTATTGCAAGTACAAATACTACAAAATCTCCTAATGGTCCAAAATTAAACATCGTTGTAATATTTATGGTTAGTATCTTTTTTATTGCTTATGCTAATATAGTAAATACTTTTGACTTTTACAAATTTTATAAGGAAAAAGTTCAAAAATTATCCATTATGACCAATAAATTACACTTTTCTTCTCCATAGTTCAATATTTCAGCCATATATTACTCCAATTATCCCTACGCATTGCATTTATAAAGAATCCCCTATAGACATTTCATCAAAATCAAATGGGGAGGCATCCACTGGATACCTCCCCATTCTATAAAGAAATTAGAAGTTTCTTATTTCACGAGTGAAAGATAAAGTTCTTTTTCTTCAGCATTTTCAACAATGTTTAGTTTGCCTTCGCGAGCCAACCAACCCATTGCTGCATAAAGTTCTTTTTCTTTCAATTTAGTAGCTTTTTTAACTTGTTTAAAACCTAAAGTTTCAACTTCGTTAAGGGCGTTCCAGATAAGACCTGCCCATGTACCGATTTTTTCTGTGTTCATTTTTTTTCGTTTTGTTAAACCTAAAATATTAATATTCAAATCTTTTTCAAGTGCAAAGTTACAAAAAATAACTGAAACACACACACTTTTTCATCTATTTTTTCATCCTCAAAGAACATTAACCACTATAACACAGGCATTTATAGCGCATCTACATCATTATATTACTCATATTTTTCGCCCGAGGCAATAATAATTGTATTATTTTGTATATTTTTGCAAATAATAAATACATCGTTTATGATTTCTCAATTTGAAATAACACTTGCTGCACGCCCACGAGGGGCCCACTTAATTACCGCTGAAATTGAGCGACAACTTCCCTCACTTCCTAAATTGGGGCTTCTTAATATATTTATAAAGCATACATCGGCTGCCCTAACTATTAATGAGAATGCCGACCCTGATGTAAGGATAGATTTAAACGCGATACTTGACCACCTTGTTAGAGAACGCGAGTCGTATTATAAACACACTTATGAGGGCGATGATGATATGCCAGCTCACGCAAAAACCACACTGGTTGGCGAGTCAATCACTATACCAATTACCAACCATAGGTTAAACCTTGGCACATGGCAAGGAATATATCTTATGGAATTTCGTAATTATGGAGGCAACCGAAAGATAGTATGTACTATTATTGGCGAATAATCATAAAAATGAGTAACTTTACATCGTAATTACAATTATTTAAAATTAATGCACGGATTAGTTATAAAAAATACAGGTAGTTGGTATGTCGTAAAAACCGACAATGGAGAAGAAATTAACTGCAAAATCAAAGGTAATTTTCGTCTTAAAGGTATTCGCACTACAAATCCCATAGCAGTTGGCGACTTGGTAACAATTTTACCTAACGCCGATGGCTCTGCGTTTATTACAAGCATTGACACTCGCAAAAACTACATAATACGCCGTTCTAGCAACCTCTCAAAAGAGGCTCATATAATTGCATCAAATGTTGACCAAGCGTTATTAATAGTAACACTTGCCCATCCCGTAACATCTACTACCTTTGTTGATCGTTTTTTAGCAACTGCCGAAGCCTATCGCATTCCCGCTACAATTGTAATTAACAAAATCGACCTTCTTACCGATGCCGAAGATAAAGAATATCTTGAGGCATGGAGTTACCTATATCGTTCAATAGGATATACAGTCATTGAGGTATCGGCTATAACTGGCGAAGGTATTAATGAACTAAAAGAGTCACTCGAAAATAAGATAACCCTTCTTTCGGGTAATTCAGGTGTTGGAAAATCGACATTAATAAATCAAATAATTCCTGGTCTAAATCTTCGCACTGCCGAAATTTCAACCACACACGACACCGGCATGCACACCACTACATTCTCCGAAATGTTCCCATTACCCAATGGAGGCTACCTCATTGACACCCCAGGGGTAAAAGGGTTTGGCACAATTGATTTTGACAGGCATGAGGTAGCACATTTCTTCCCCGAAATATTTGAAATAGCCCAAGATTGTCGATTTGGCAACTGCACTCACACCCATGAACCTGGCTGTGCTGTACTCCAAGCTCTTGAGGATGCTAAAATATCTCAATCAAGATATAATTCATATTTGAGCATACTTGAGGACTCATCCGACGATAAATATCGCAAAGCATTTTAACTTTTTTGGCTTGTACTTTATTCGTTGCCGAAATTAATTTCAGCATAAATCTATGCGTATCAATAGCCTACATTCAAAATCGAAGTGCAAAATTTGCGGTAAAAAAAATAATAACATGAAAAACACCGCAGGTTTGCCAAACGGCTGGGGCGCGTAGCCCCAAAGAGTGAATTTGTAGATAAACAAGCAATACAAAAAAAGGAGA
>JAZTZO010000045.1:0-110739 GCA_045637505.1 Muribaculaceae bacterium
TTCTTAGGACCAGGGAACCGTCCTTAACAATGAATTTTAGTTTCACCATAGCTCTTTTCTTGTTTCGTATTTAAGAATAGAAAGATGATGAACCAATGGTTTCCGTAATACTGAAATTTTTCAATGTACACCACAATGTACACTAACCAGGTCGTTCCCTTTTTTCGACTTTTTGACTTTAACAGAATTGCATAGATTTCAATATGCTGTGTAAATCATTGATTATCAATAGCGTAAAACTATCAAAACATCAAATTAAGTATAACGAAAAAGGGAAGCTGATTTTCTCAACTTCCCTTTCAAGTGGTGCCACCAGGAATCGAACCGGGGACACAAGGATTTTCAGTCCTTTGCTCTACCAACTGAGCTATGGCACCTTGATTTTTGCGTTGCAAAGGTAGTGACTTTATTTTATCTGTGCAAATATTTTGCCGTAATTTTTTTATTTTTCTTCGTTTTTATCATCTGAAATGATGGAAACTTTGATTAATTCAAGGCGATTGGCCGATTTTTCCAAGATTTCAAATTCAATATTATTGAGTTTGATTTTTTCGTTTTCGGCGGGTATTGCACCTGTTTTTACGAGGATGTATCCAGCAAGAGTTTGATATTCGTCATCTTCGGGAATGTCGAGATGGAATTTTTCGTTGAGGTATTCGATTTCGGCACGGCCCGAAAATTCCCACACTCCGGGAGCTATTTCTTTTTCAATGATTTTTGATTTGTCGTGTTCGTCTTGAATGTCGCCAAATATTTCTTCAACGAGGTCTTCGAGGGTAACAAGCCCCGATGTGCCACCAAATTCATCAATAACGATTGCCATTGAACGCTTTTCGGCAAGAAGGCGACGCATCATTTTGTTTGCAAGCAGGGTTTCGGGAGCAAACACTACGGGTTTGAGGTTTTCTTTCCAATCTTTGGTGGTGTCAAAGAGTTCGCTCACATGTATATATCCCAATACATTGTCGATATCTTCTTGATATACCACGATTTTGGAGCGTCCCGATGTGGTGAATAGTTCGCTCAATTCTTCGCGTGAAGTGTCGTCGATATCGATGGCAAAAATCTCATTGCGAGGAATCATACAGTCGCGTAGGTGGATGGTTGAGAAATCGAGTGCGTTGTGAAATATTTTCACCTCGTTTTCTACGGGTTTTTGTTCCTCTTCAATGTCGTCGATTGTAGTTTCGAGATATTGGTTGAGGTCGCCCACCGAGAGCATTCCTGTTTTAGAATCTTTTGTAGTGATACCACAAAGTCGCATCAAGAATTTAGACAATCCCGATGTGAATTTTGAGATAGGGTATAGAAGAATATAGAAAAATGCAACGGGTATTGATAGATATTTAAGAGAAGAGTTGGGGTTGATGCGGAACATTGTTTTGGGTAAAAACTCGCCAGTGAGCAAGATTATTGCAGTGGAAATAATGGTTTGCAATATCAAAACCAGTGCATCATTGTCGGTAATGTGTTCTTTAATCCAAGGGTCGAGCAATGCAGCAGCCCCCATACCATATATAACGAGTACAATGTTGTTCCCCACCAAGATGGTTGAAATGAAAAACTCGGGGTCGGAATAAAAGCGATTAATGATTTTACTTCTTAATCCTCCTTTTTTTACATCGAGTTCGACTCTCACTCGGTTGGATGTAACAAATGCGATTTCGCTACCCGAGAAAAGCCCCGAGAATATAAGGGATATTAATGCTATTATAAGCCATGTTAGAGGTTCCATATTATATAAATAGGATTAATCATAAATGGCTTCATCGACCGAAGTTGCCATTTTGAGATTATTGTTTTTTGCGTTGTTATTTGGGTTCTCTGATGTTTTAGAGGTTGTGTTATTAGTTGGATTTTTTTCGATAGACATGGGTTGAGCCTTTGTGCTATCAGAGCCTTGCATGCTTTTGCGCAGATTGCGTGCTGGGAATATAGCAGTGGGCTTTTTGATAAGATAATCGGTCATCTGCTCATTAGAAGAGAAGCCATATCCTTCAATTATGCGATCCTTATTAACGATGCGTATAAATGCCTTGTCGGAGTAGATGCGTTTTTTGTTTTGATCCCAAAATAATTGTTTGGTTAAAAACGAGTCGCGAGCCGCATTTACCATAACCACATTTCCGTCTAATCGCCAAAGGCGTTTTTGGCTAAAATATGTTGCCGAGTCGCAATCCACCTTTGCGCTTTGACGGTAGAGGTTGTCAAATTGCTCAAGAAACAAGCCTTTGGGGAATGTCCAGCGGGGCACTTTGGCTTCGTCATACATATACCATATGGGGGCTGTGATGCGATAGCGTGTTACGCCCGAGTCGGAGATAAATGTTTCCACATCGCGAGTAAACATTGTAGGTGTTTCGCTTGCATTTTTATCGGGCTTGACGGTGCTATCTTTTTCGTTGCACGACGACACAATCATAATGGCAATGATTATTGCCATTATTGAAGGGAGTGATTGAAGGGAATTTATGTGCGACAGTTTTCGCATAGGTTAGCGAATCTTGTTTTGCCAGAACCACATCTCGTTGAAGTTCACGCCGAGAGTGATACCGAGGTAATCTTCTTTGATAAGAGATTGTGGAGAGGCTTGACGATGGCGATATTCCAAACCAATGTTGACAATAGTTTTGAAGCCATTCACAGGTAGTCCCACACCGGCACTAACGCCATATTCCAAGATGTTATTTTTAGTGAGATTGCTGTTGAGGTCTTTGGTATAAATCAATTGATAGTCGTGGTTATAGAATCCCCCCAATCGATATTGAACGCGTTGGAAGTAGTTGCCACGAGGGCGGGGAGTATATTGTGCGCCCACCGATACTTCCCAACGATTGTCAAAACGGTCTTGCTTAAGGATTTCAGAGTTTTCATCGTCAAAACCTTTGAGAGCCGAATATTTGGCTTTGCCCCATTCTTGGTAGGTGAAGTCGGCTTCAATCATCAATTGGTCTTTCCATTGGTAGTTGATACCACCACCCCAACAATTAGGGAGTGAATATCCGTCGTTAGTTTTGGTTTCGCCCAATGATACTGGTTCAGAGTCGTTATCCACATCATAGCTCATACCCCATGTTTTGCCAAGAAGTTTTTTCTCGGGAGTAAACACGGCTCCAAGGGTGAAGCGATTGTGTTCACCGATATTGAAGTCATATTGAATACCGGCTTGAATGCGCCAATCGCGAATTTGCATTACGCGTTCAAAGAGGGTTGACCCTGTGCCAGTATTAGCATATATGTCGTTTATTGTTGTACCAAATAGGTAAGAGGCGTTCACACCGATGTTTAAGTGATTGAAAAGACGGCCACTCAATCCAGCATATAGTTGGTTTAGACCACCACGCCCTTCATAAGCATTAGAGCCATGAGTAATTTCATTGCCAAAAGAATAACCTACCGAAGAGAATGGAAGCAAACCGATGCTTGCGCCCATGTATTTGCCGAGGGGGAATTGCATTGTGATGTAGTCGAGTCCGCCACCAAAATTCTTTCCGCTGTTCTCGCCTTCTTTGCTCCAAAGTGCAGTTGCACTGATGCCCATGTCGAAGAGGAATGTGAGGGAGTCGATTGATGCATATGAAGCAGGGTTCATTACATTGATTTGGCGACCCGAGTTCATTGCATACCCCACACCACCCATAGCGCGTTGGGTTGAAGTAGTGTTATCTTGAAGAATACCATATCCGTAACGAGAGTATGGAGTCATAGCGTTTTGAGCCACGATTCCCATTGACATGCTCAAGATGAGAGCCAATGCTAATAGATGTTTAGTTATTTTCATTGTATATCAATATACTGTTTAATCCTTTTAATACTAAATGATAGTCGATTTCAACATTAAAATCGAGCATATTTTCAACAATCATAGCCGACCCTCCAGTGAGCATCACTACATGGTCGCTCGATAATTGTTGACGATAATGGCATATTTCTCCTACTACACCATTCAACACGCCCGAGCGTATGGCGGTTGTGGTGTCATATCCCCACATAGGAGTTTCTCCTTGGGGGGCTACCAAGGGTAGTCGCTGTGTGTAGTTGTGAAGGGCTTCAAGGCGCATGCTCACTCCTGGAGCAATATTTCCACCCACATAACATCCACTGGCTGTTACCACATCGTAGGTTATGGCAGTTCCCATGTCAATGACAAGGATATCTTTGCCTTTGTGTTCACTCCAAGCACCCACTGCAGCTGCGATGCGATCGCGTCCTAATGTGTGAGGTGACAGGTAGTTGTTTGAAATGGGGAGCAATGTGTTGTGGTCGAGAAATATTGTTTTAATATTTCGGCTGTTAAGAAATTCTATGATTTCGTTTCCGTCTTGGGCTACCGAACAATAAATAGCTTGGTTAATCGACGGGAAACGGTTGATTAAATCGCTCAACTCCTCGTTGTTAAATTGCTTAAAACTGGCATCAAAAATGATGTCGGTTCCATCCCAAACTGCCACTTTTGCGGCGCTGTTTCCTTGGTCTATTGTGAGATTATATCCCATTTTGAGGGCAAAGTTACGAAATACTCGTTAAATAGCCTATAAATTACTCTTTATTAACGCATATTACTTACTTTTGGCAATAGTGCGTGGTATCATTATTGAGGTGTAGATTTGTATTGCACCTCCAGCGAGAGTAAATGCCAACCAATCGCGCGCTCCCGCTCCTTCGTAGAACATAAAAAACACGGCTACACAAAAGAATATCGCACTCCATGTTTCAATGCGATATAGGCGTTTTAGGCGCACATTGTCACCTTTGTAGGATGTAAATAATCGCCCTATGATGAGCATTGCAGCACCGCCTCCATAAACATACTTAAACAAGTCGCTTGAGGCATCTTGCATTAATAATGGCATTACTGTGCCGGCTGCAATAAGAAGCATACCTATTGTGATAAACCACAAAAAAACAGTGTTAGATGTTACTGTTATTTCGTGTTTCTTTGCATTCGTGTTATTATCTTTTTTCATTGTGGCGAAAATTGATTATTCTTCAAAAATATACACATCCTCATTGGTGCGATTCATATGATATTTTTCACGCACCACTCGCTCCATAGCTTCGGGATTGTTGCTAAGTTGCTCGTTGAGTTTGATATAATAGTTGGTTGTGTCTTTATAAAATTTAATTTCTTTCTTCATACTATCAATAACCTCATTGAGTTCAATGCTTCGTGCTATTGAATTCTCGTTAAAGAATAGTACAAATAACAAATAAGCCACCACGCATATGAAGGGCAACTTTATATATCGTCTTATCCAACTAAATTTTTGTTTCTTTTCTTCCATAGGTACAAAGATAATGTAAATCAATTAAATTTAGAAAATAAACGAGGCTTATTTATAATCTTTTAAAAAATAACGGGTTGAACTGTTTGCAATTCTTTGTTTCTTGTGCTATATTTGTAAACTTTTTAAAATGGGGAAGTGTGAATTTATGTTTGTGGCAACAAAAATAAGCTCCCTATGAGTAAGCAAAATTATTACATTTAATTAAATTTATGGAATCTACACGACAAGCAAAAATTGCAAGACTATTACAAAAAGAATTAAGCGAAATATTTCGCCGTCAAACGGCTAAAACTCATGGCGTTATTATCTCGGTGAGCACCGTAAGGGTTTCGCCCGACTTGAGCATTGCTCGCGCCTATCTTTCAATTTTCCCCTCAGATAAGGCGCAGGCGCTAATTGAAAGCATCAACAATAGTGCTCGCGAAATTCGTTATGAGTTGGCCAAAGTAGTGCGTTTTCAACTTCGCAAAACTCCCGAGTTGTCATTCTTTATTGATGATTCGCTCGATTATATCGAAAATATCGACAATCTACTCAAAAACAACGCATAGGCACAATGTTTTCGCTGAGAGTAGCTCTACGATATCTCTTTTCAAAGAAAACCCACAGCGCGGTTAATGTTATTTCATTAATTTCGGTTGTGGGTGTTGCTATTGCTACAATGGCTATCGTGTGTGTGCTCTCGGTGTTTAATGGATTTGAAGATGTAGCGGCTCGTTCGCTATCGCGCATCGACCCCGAACTAAAAATCACTCCCACCTCGGGCAAAGTGATTGCAAATGCCGACTCATTGGCTCGCGTAGTGAATGATATAGAGGGTGTTAAATGTGCAATTCCCACCATCGAAGAGCAGGCATTTGCTATTTTTAATAATCAACAAAAACCGGTTAACATCAAGGCTGTTGCCCTTCAATATGCGCAAGTATATGAGATTGACTCTACAATTATTGATGGCGAATTTTTGCTATGTGATAGCAACGCAAGTTATGTGACATTGAGTGTGGGGACGGCAATCGCATTGCAAGCTCGCCCCAGTAGTTATGGCTATGTGGGGATATATGTTCCCACTCGCACGGGAAACATTAATGTGGCCAATCCAATGGCGGCCTTTTGTGCCGATTCGCTTGCTATTGCTGCAGTATTTCAGGTAAATCAACCCGAATATGATGCCGACCGCGTTATTATGCCCCTTGAAAATGCTCGCACTCTGCTTGAATATACTACCGAAGCGTCGGCGATTGACTTATCGATTAATGATAATGCAAAAGTTGATGATGTTGAAGCTCGTGTGGCATCAATATTAGGCGATGGTTATGTGGTTAAAAACCGATATGCGCAACAAGAAGAATCATTTAAAATGATTTCAATTGAAAAGTGGATAACATTTCTCATGTTGGCATTCATCCTTGTTATAGCGTCGTTTAATATCATTTCTACGCTTTCAATGCTCATCATTGAGAAAGATGATAATATTGCAACCTTTAATGCGTTAGGCGCGAGTCGCAAAATGATTACTCGCATCTTTATGCTTGAAGGGTGGCTGATATCGGTTGTTGGTGGCATCGTTGGTATTATATTTGGGGTAGGTTTATGCTTGGCCCAGCAGTTTGGCAAGTTTATAAAACTCAATGGCGACCCATCACAGTTGGTGATAGATGCCTATCCGGTGAGAGTTGTGGCCACCGACCTATTGATAGTGTTGGGGTTGGTAATAATTGTGGGTTTGGTGACTTCGCAAGTTACATCATATTTCACCCGCCAACGACTTAAAAAATGATTTTTTGTTATGGAGAAGAAAACAATATGGGATCTTGACCGAGTGTCGGTTGATGAATATAAATCGCAAGTTGAAAAACTGCCTATAGTGGTGGTGTTAGACAATATACGCAGCCTCAACAATGTGGGGTCGGTATTTCGCACATCCGATGCGTTTCTCATCTCGCGATTGATGCTTTGTGGTATCACAGCAACCCCTCCAAGCAATGAAATACACAAAACGGCTCTTGGGGCCGAAGACTCGGTCGAATGGAAATACTATGAATCGACACTCGATTGCGTTGAGCAGTTAAAAGCCGAAGGTTACACAATATGCTGTCTTGAACAGGTGAAAGATAGTGTGGCTTTGCAAGACTTTGTGGTTGAAAAAGGGAAGAAATATGCCATTGTGTTTGGCAACGAGGTTAATGGCGTAGATCAAGCTGTAGTTGATGCCTGCAATGTGTGCATCGAAATACCACAATGTGGCACAAAACATTCGCTCAATGTATCGGTATCGGGAGGCATAGCCATGTGGCACTTCTTCGATGCCATGCACAACTAAAAATTAGGTTATACATTCTAAAGAAGTTGCTGCCAAAAGGTGGCGCTAGCACATTTTTACACAAAAAAACGCAAGTTCGTTCATTTTTTGTGTGAGAAATGTGTAAAGTTCGTTCATTTTTTGTGTATATTTGCACGCAAGTTCGTTCATTTTTTGTGATTGATATGTATAGAGAAGCTATAAATGAGCTAATTAAGTGGACACTCTCCGTCCGCTTTTCTTGTTTATAAATAAGTAACCCACCTTTCTGTTAGAAAAGTGGGTCAACTGCTATATTATTGCATAATCTTATTTCTTTAAGATGAATTTCATTGGCTCGGCTACGCGGCTGGCCCATGCGCGTTCTTCGTGGGCATGACCGGGGAAGAAAGGTGTCATTAATCGGTCATTTTTATATCCGAGTGAGTCGGCAAGAGCGTTCATTGCATGGAAGTAGGGGATATATACCGAGTCGATTGTCTTATCGCCACAGTCCATATATAGTCGATGTTCACCAGTGCGTGGCAATGATTCTATCAAGTATTGACGCATTGCTCCAGGGAAATCTTCGTTGCGATTTATCGCACCACTCCAATGTGTTGAAAGACAACCTGCCGAGCCAAATACTTGTGGATATTCACACATGCCATAGATAGATATCAATCCACCCATGCTTGAGCCCATTATCGCTGTGGCTTGCATTGTGGTATCGGTAGAGTAATTCTCATTGATTACTGGGCGAAGGGTGTTGACAATAAATGCGAGGTATTCGTCGGCACGATAAAGCCCTTTACACATATATGAGTCAATAAATGTTTTAATGCTATCAGTTTTGAGATATTTGAGCGGTTTTTCGGGCATAAGGTCGCTCAAACGAGTTGTATCAACGCTATAAACGCCCACAATAATCGCAGGACGAATACTATCGGCAGCAATCAATTTGCCCATCACCGAGTCAATTTCCCATGCTTGATGATTCCAAGTGGAATTAGCATCAAATAGGTTTTGGCCATCGTGCATATATATGACAGGGTATTTCACATCTTCATTATAACCATTGGGAGTCCATATATCAACTTTGATAGTTTCGTTCATCTCGGGTGAAAAGAGGTCGAGATGTTGCAATGAGCCACTTGTAACAACCAATGGTGAATCTTCGATAACTAAAACTCGATTGTCGTTTTTGCGTAGATTCACTATAAGAATAGGTATTAGCATTAATGCCAATGTTGTGATTATCCACTTTTTCATAATGCAAAATGAGGCTTTTTATCGTTTTGATACATCAACCTTTACAGTAGGGGGAAGGTCGTTGTTGCGAGTATTGATAGCATCGATAGTTTCGTGAGCAAGATGTATGAAAGCTTGCCCAGCGATGCTATCTTCAAGTGCAATGGGGGTGCCATTGTCGCCACCTTCGCATATAGTTCCCACAACAGGGATTTGAGCAAGGAGTTTCACGCCAAGTTCTTTAGCGAGTTCCACGCCACCTTCGCGACCGAAGATATAATAACGCTCTTCGGGATGAGGAGCAGGAGTAAACCACGCCATATTTTCAACCAATCCCAAGATGGGTACATTTACTTTGTCGCCCATAAACATTGCGATACCTTTGCGAGCATCGGCAAGTGCCACTTGTTGAGGTGTGCTCACGATAACCACGCCAGTGATTCCGAGAGTTTGCACGAGAGTGAGGTGAATGTCGCTTGTGCCGGGAGGCATGTCGATGAGGAAATAGTCGAGTTCGCCCCAATCAGCATCGGTGATGAGTTGTTTGAGCGCATTTGAGGCCATGCCACCACGCCACAATACAGGCGCGTTTTTGTCAACTACAAAGCCTATTGAGAGCAACTTGATTCCATATCGTTCGATGGGGATAATGAGGTCGCGACCATCAACATTATGCATGAATAGATGTTCATCTTCCACGCCAAACATTTTAGGCACCGATGGGCCAAAGATGTCGGCATCGAGCAATCCCACTTTGTAACCTTCGCGAGCGAGAGCCACGGCAAGGTTACTTGCTACAGTTGATTTGCCCACACCACCTTTACCCGACGAAATGCCGATGATGTTTTTTACACCAGGGAGTGGGTTGGCTGGTTTTTCGGGTAATGGTTTGCGAGTTTTTACTGCGATGTTACCTTTGATATCCACTTCGGGAGATATATATGTGAGGATAGCCGTTTCGGCTGCCTTTACGAGCGATTTGATGAATGGGTCGGTAGGTTTTTCGAAGATGAGCGAAAACGATACCTTGTTACCATCGATGCGAATATCGTCCTCAATCATGTCGAGTTCTACGATATTCTTCCCATTGCCAGGATAACGCACATTTTTAAGTGCATCAATAATCAATGCCGGATATAAGCGTTCCATTATATATGTTTTTAAGATTATTCTTTAGGAGTTACTTTGGGGTTGCAGAGTTCGGGGCATTGGAGTTCGCCACGCGAGAAACTGCGATAAGTGTCAAATTCAATTTCCACTTCGGGTTCTTGCAACTGGGTGGTGTGGTCGAGAGGGAAACTGATGTATTTGATAGTCAACCCACGGTCGAGCCATTGTTGCTCATAGAATGTCTTTATTTCGAGAATATCGCTCACATAGTCGGAGTGATATAGGTCGTTGGTGTCAACAATAGCAGGCAACTGATTGAGTTCAACGAGCAGATGGGTGTATGTGTAAAGGAATGGGCTATCGGTTTTGAGATGCACAATGCCTTCGGGTTTCAATACCTCGCGATAAAGTTCAAGGAAACGGGTTGAAGTGAGGCGTTTACGCACTTTTTTCATTTGAGGGTCGGGGAAAGTAATCCATATTTCGGCCACCTCTCCAGCTTCAAAGAAATGTGGCAACAATTCAATGTTGGTGCGTAGGAAAGCCACATTTTTAAGCCCTTCGTTGCGTGCTTGGCAAGCCCCAGTCCACATGCGAGCACCTTTGATGTCGATGCCTATAAAGTTTTTGTCGGGGAATTTGCGAGCAAGCCCCACGGCATATTCACCTTTGCCACAACCGAGTTCGAGAACGATGGGGTTGTCGTTGTTAAAAAACTCTTTGTGCCAATTTCCTTTCAAAGGAAATCCTTGTTCTTTTAATACAGCGAAGGGATATTGAAACACGAAGTCGATGGTTTCCATATCCCTAAACTTTTTTAGTTTATTTTTTCCCATAAATGGTCGAAAAATTCAGAATCTATTTTATAATGCTTGATTGTTTATAATTAATTACCACGCGCCACCTTTAATGTTGCCATTGAGCCATCGGCAAGAATTACCTTTACGATATAGAAAGGACAATCCCAATTAGATGTGTTGATAACAACTTCGTTACTATGGGCTGCCTCAATTGCAAATTGGCGAGCCGATGAGTCATAAATGCTCACTTCTTTAATTTCGCTATCGGCTTTTACGATGAGGTTGTATCCTTCAAAGGTTGCAAATACACGATTAGTGAGTTTGTCGGCAACTATACCTTCAACCGATGATGCTTCATTGATGTTGAATTCTTTCCATTGATCTGCCGCAAGGAAAGCATCGGTCATATCTTTTTCAACGGTGAGGTAGGCTTGTGATTGGTCAACACCTTCCCACACATTATTGCCAAGGGCAGGCACTTCGGTGATGCCTTCGGCATTGAGTTGGTTCAAGGATGTCCATCCTTCAAAAGCATTGTCGCCAATGTATTGGAGAGAATTGGGCAAAGTGAACGATGTTACATGATGCAAATCGATTAATGCATAATTACCTATTGAGGTGACATTGTGATTTAGCATATAGGTTGTGTCGATGCTTATATTACCCTTGAAAATATAGTCGGGAAGAACGGTGCATGATGTGGGTAGGTTGAATGCCACAAGCGATGCATTGTCAAAGAAAGCACCTTCGCCTATTTTTGAGGTGTTATTGTTCATCACAGCAGTAGTCAAGTCACCACATTGAGCAAAAGCCCAAGCCCCTATAGAGTCGAGCGACTCGGTTGCCGAGAAGTTGATTGACTCCAATCCGGTTGCTTGAAATGCACCAGGGCCAATAATTTTAAGTGTGGGAGCAAAACTGAAATCTTTGAGCGAAACACATCCAGTAAATGCTTTTTCGCCAATTTCGTTGAGAGAAGTAGCAGTTACATTGTTGAGTGATTTGCAACGAGCAAAAGTTGAGGCATTAACCTTGGAGACACCAAGATTTATTGTCGCCAATTTGTCGCAATCAACAAAGGCATGTGAACCAAGATTTTCAACTGTTGAAGGAATATCCAACACGGTCAATTCATCACAATTAGCAAATGCGCCCAATCCTATCTCTTTAACCGTTGCGGGGATTGATATGGTAGCAAGTTTAGATGAAGAGAAAGCACCTTCGCCTATTGTTTGCAAGTTTTTAGGGAAAGAGATTGCTTGAATTTGAGTGCCAGCAAGTGCATATGCAGGGATAGTATATGCAGGATAATCGGTGCGACCGAGCAAAATAGGGTTGCCCGAATATGCCACAATCGTAGCATCTGACAAATCAAGAGTGGTGAGAGACTTCATTTTTTCGGCAACAAATTCAAAGTCGGCAGCATTCATCTCGCCCAAAACTATGAGCGATGTTTCGTTGATGTTTTCGCCAACTGCTTCACTCAAATTTCCTGGAGTAGAAGTAACAGTTATTGCCGAGGCACAAAGGCCTATCAAAGACATTAGAGAGATAAATAAAAATCGCATATTCATATGGTGGAATATTTATTTTTTAATACAAAAAACCTAATTTACAATGATTATAAATCATTATAATCTGCAAAGTTAATAATTTTCTTGAATAAACAAGCATTCTAACCCCACAAGCACAATTATTTATGCTATCTTTGCAATGAATTATTTATGAAATGAGCAACGATAAACGTTTCCATTGTTTTTCTTCAAATGAGTTGGAAGGGATAACTCTGCCCGAGTTGTTCACATTCCCTTTTTGTTATGAGCCTCATCCTCTATGTGTGCTGGCTGCTAAACGATTGCGCGCTTATCTCGCAACTCGGCACGACTGGAATGATGAGTTGTCGCAAGGGAAAATGATGGGTGTGCTTGTGGTAAAACAAGCAGATGAGGTGGGTTTTCTTGCTGCTTTTTCGGGCAATCTTGCTCATGGAAATAATCATGAATATTTTGTGCCGGCTGTTTACGACTTGCTCTCTCTTGATGGATTTTTTCCACCCGAAGAGGCCGAAATTTCAGAGATTAATCGCAAAATTAAGAATGAAGAAAAAAGTCCTGTCCGTCAATCTCTTATTGCTCAATTATTAGAAGCAAACTCTCAATCAAAAACTGAAATTGACGCCTATCGTGAGTTGATGCAACAGTCTAAAATCAATCGTGATAACCTTCGTCGTGAGGGCATTGACGAGACCGTTCTCATTGCCGAAAGTCAATTCCAAAAGGCCGAACTAAAACGCATTCGCAGTCGTTGGCAACAGGTCATTGAAAACCTCAAAACACAACTTGCCGATAGCGACATGAAAATTGCTCAATGGAAAGCCTCGCGCAAGCAACGCAGTCAGGCTCTTCAATTGCGTATTTTTCGAAATTTTGTGATGCTCAATGCTCGAGGCGAGAGTCGCGACCTTTGTGATATTTTTGAATCTACTCCACAAGGACTCCCCCCAGCAGGTGCGGGCGAATGTGCTGCTTCTAAATTGTTGCAGTATGCCTATTCTCAAGGATATACGCCCATCGCCATGGCCGAATTTTGGGTGGGCCGTTCGCCAAAGGAGGAGATACGCCACGATGGTCATTTCTACCCTTCGTGCAAGGCCAAGTGTGAACCCATTTTGGGCTGGATGTTGCAAGGGCTTGATGTAGAGCCCAACCCTCTTGAGCAATCATTGCAACCACAAGATATTGAGGTGCTTTATGATGATGCGTGGATAGTAGCAGTAAATAAGCCCGAGGGAATGCTCTCTGTGCCCGGTAAGATATCGGCAATCTCTCTGCAAGAACGAGTGCAACAGCTTTATCCACAGTGTGATATGCAAGTTGTGCATCGTCTTGATATGGCTACATCGGGGTTGTTGCTTTTTGCCAAAAATCAAGATGTTCACAAGGCATTGCAAGCAATGTTTGAATCACGACAAGTTAAGAAACAATATGTGGCTATACTCGACGGTATTGTGGAGCACGATTGTGGCACAATAGACCTTCCATTGATACTCAATCCCGATGACCGTCCTCGCCAAATTGTGAGTCGCACCCATGGCAAACAGGCGATAACTCGATATGAGGTGATTGGTCGTAGCGAGGGTAAAACTCGCATACATTTTTATCCCATAACGGGGCGTACACACCAGTTGCGTGTCCATGCCTCACACCCCGACGGACTAAATGCGCCCATAGTAGGTGACACTCTCTATGGTACTCATGCATCACGGCTATATCTCCATGCCCAAAGAGTAGAATTTATCCACCCAATGACGCAACAAGAGATTAAAATCACAACAACATGCCCATTCTAAAGATAAAATGTGGCAAAAAATAGGTTATATATCACAATTTTACTACTTTTGTATTATGGATTAATATCATAAAAATAACACTCTGCAATTATGAATAAATTCACATTATCTGTTTTATTAGTTGCATTAATAAGCATTTTTACAACACAAAGCGTTTATGCTCAGCAAGAAGAAAATCAAGTTTATCCAGTAACAGAGACAAAACCCCAATATCCAGGTGGAGAAGCAGCATTGATGCAATATATAGCCTCGGCGATTCAATATCCAACAACGGCTATCAATGCGAATGTCCAAGGTCGTTTAGTGGTACAATTCATAGTAGAGAAAGATGGTAGTATTGGCGAGATAAAAGTGGTTAGTGGGCAACACCCAGTACTTGATGCAGAGGTTGTGCGAGCGGTTAAAAATATCCCTGAAAAGTTTATTCCTGGCACGGTTAATGGTGAAATAGTGCGTTGTTTTTTTGCACTGCCCATTAATTTCAAACTGCCTCCTGCTGAAATAGAAAACAAAGAATAATTGTTTTGTTATGATAAAAAACCTATTGTTTGACCTTGGTGGCGTGATAATGGATATACGCCGATTGAATTGCGTGGCGTCATTTGAGCGCCTTGGCATGAAAGATGCCGATAGTTTTCTCGGTGAGTATAGCCAAAAAGGGCCTTTTCTTCAACTCGAAGAGGGAGCTATTAGCGAGGACGAATTTCGCACAGCTGTGCGACAATTTATCGATGGCGAAGTGACTGACGAGCAGATTGATAGCGCGTTTTGCGATTTCTTAGTGGGAATACCCAAGTATCGCCTTGAGCAGTTGCGCCAACTAAAACAACAATATAAAATATATATGCTCTCAAATACCAACTCTATTATGTGGCGCTCGCGCATTGCCGAGGATTTTCGTCAAGAGGGGTTGGAACGAGAGGATTATTTTGACGGCATTGTAACATCGTTTGAGGCACGAAGCATCAAGCCCGATGCTAAAATTTTCCACACTGTTGTGGAAAAATTGGGAATTAAGCCCGAAGAAACACTCTTCCTCGACGATTCACAAAAAAATCTTGACGCAGCAGCCGAGTTGGGTTTTAAAATTCTATTAGTAACCCCCGGCAGTGAATTTTTTGAACTTCTCAACGCACTATAAATGAAATTGTTGCACAAAGGAAATATCGACACCGATACCCCTCGCATTGCTGTGGTGGGGACATTTGATGGTGTGCATCGCGGACATCGATTTTTGATTGATTTCATGTTGTCGCAAGCCTCTAATCGTGGGCTTGAACCGTCGGTGATAACCTTTGCGCAACATCCGTTGTCGATTATTCGTCCTCAAGATGTTCCTCAACAACTTGCCTCGGTTGATGAACGCATTGAAATGCTTCAAAAATGTGGAACACAGACTTGTATAATGCTCGATTTTGACCACCGATTGCGTCAACTCACGGCGCGCCAATTTCTTGAAATGATAGGTCGTGATTATGGTGTGAGAATGTTGATAATAGGCTTTAACACTCGTTTTGGGTGTGATTGTGTCGATAGTTTTGAGGAGTATCAAAGACTTGGTAAAGAGGTGGGCGTTGAGGTTATTCAAGCCCCTGAATATGGTAGTGGAATATGTTCGTCGGCTATTCGTCGAATGATAAAAGAGGGTGCAGTTGCTGGTGCAAATGAGGCGTTGGGCTATCGCTATGCAATTACTGGGAAGGTAGTAGAGGGCAAGCAACTTGGGCGTACAATAGGTTTTCCTACTGCCAATGTTGAGGTTTATGATGAGAAGAAACTCATACCAGCCACAGGGGTATATGTAGTTGATGCTCATATGCCACACCTCGACAAAACATATCGTGCGATGTTAAATATAGGTCGTAGGCCAACGGTAGATGTTGCCGATGCCCCTATTTCAATAGAAGCGCATGTAATTGACTTTGACGGAGACCTTTATGGCAAAGAATTGAGAATAGAATTTCTCAAATTCATCCGTCCCGAACAGGCTTTTGACTCTCTCGAAGCCCTCATAGCACAACTCCACCACGACCGCAAAGAGGCATTGGAGTGATTTTTCAATCCTCAATTTTTAATATTATTTTTGCAGTAATATAACTCGCAAAACAATAAATGCACAAAAAATAAAACTAAAGGTATTAATTTTAATTTTCCCAATGATGATAAACTTTAGTAGCATTGCACAAACCCCCGAAGAACTAAATACAAAAGGTAAAGAATACTACTATGCCGAGAATTATACCAAGGCAGTAGAATGCTATCGCCAAGCCGCCGAGCAAGGATATGCCGAAGCTCAATACGCTCTTGGAATTTGCTATGATAATGGCAATGGCGTAGCACAAAACTATACCGAGGCAGTGAAATGGTATCTCAAAGCGGCGGAGCAAGGACATGCTGCTGCACAATGCAATCTTGGGAAATGTTATG
The DNA here is from genome assembly GCA_045637505.1 of Muribaculaceae bacterium. Taxonomy (GTDB): domain Bacteria; phylum Bacteroidota; class Bacteroidia; order Bacteroidales; family Muribaculaceae; genus RGIG4079. Next base: position 16,504 of record JAZTZO010000045.1, read on the forward strand.
CTGATGGCGAAGGTGTTGCACAAAACTATACTGAAGCAATAAAATGGTATCTCAAAGCGGCGGAGCAAGGAGATGCTACAGCTCAATATAATCTTGGGATTTGCTATGCAAAAGGTGAAGGTGTTGTACAAGACTATACCGAGGCAGTGAAATGGTATCTCAAAGCGGCGGAGCAAGGAGATGCTAAAGCGCAATACAATCTTGGGGGGTGCTATGATGAAGGCGAAGGTGTTGCACAAGACTATACCGAGGCTGTGAAATGGTGGCGCAAAGCGGCGGAGCAAGGAGATGTTTATGCACAATGTAATCTTGGAAATTGTTATGCTGATGGCGAAGGTGTTGCACAAAACTATACTGAAGCAATAAAATGGTATCTCAAAGCGGCGGAGCAAGGAGATGCTCCAGCTCAATATAATCTTGGGAATTGCTATGCAAATGGTGAAGGTGTTGTACAAGACTATACCGAGGCAGTGAAATGGTGGCGTAAATCGGCTGAACAAGGATACGCCTCTGCACAATATAATCTTGGATTATGTTATTATTATGGCGATGGTGTTATTGAAAATTACACCGAGGCGGTAAAATGGATTCGTGAGGCTGCAAAACAAGGGCAAGCTAAAGCCGTTGATGCTCTCAAGGTGTTAGGGGAAAAGTCGAAATAAGACATAATTAAGGAATATTTGAGGGAATGCTCGGTGGGGTGTTCCCTCTATTTTTCTCAAAAAAGAAAGGTTTTATAGAGAATTAAAAAATAAGAAAAAGCAACTGGAAGATAGAACTTCTTGTTTTTATTGAATTAGCAATAATTCTATATACTAAACTCTCAATTTTCAATTATTTTCGTTATCTTTGTTGATTATAAAATACCGAAAATGGCAACAAATGATAGAATAAATAATCGTCGTGGGCTGAAAAATGTGCTTGTGGTGCGCTTTTCGGCTATAACCGATGTGGTGCTTACTATTCCGGTTGTGTATAGTGTGTGTCGATATTATAGCGAGGTGAATTTTTATCTTGTCACTCGCCCTTCGATGACTTCTATCTTTGTTAACGCTCCTAAAAACCTTAAAGTCATAGGTGTTGATGTGAAAAATCAATATAAGGGTTTTGGAGGAATGCGTGCGTTGCTAAACGAGATGCGACGCGATTACAATATTGATGCATTTGTTGATTTGCAAGATGATAAACGCTCACGCATGATGCGTTTGTTGTGTCATCTTCATCGCATACCCACTTCGTGCATAAATGAAGGGCAAGGTAACAGCCGAGCCTTGATACGCCCCAATAATAAAGTGATGTTGCCTCTTACATCTATGATTTCGCGCTATCGTGAAACATTCTTCAGAATGGGACTCCCTATGCAAGAGCAATTTGAGGGGCTATATGGAAAAGGCAAAGCCGACTCAAAGGTGTTTGCCGATATAACTGCACCAAAAGATGAGGATGAAATATGGATAGGCATTGCACCATTTGCCAAGCATAAAGGGAAAGTTTATCCCCTTGAACTGATGCAAAAAGTAATTGCCGACCTTTCGCAAATAACTCATGCAAAGATATTTTTGTTTGGTAGCGAGGCCGAGCAAGCCCAACTTGGAGAAATAGTTCAGAAATATGAACGAGTGGTGTCGGTTGCCGAAAGACATTATGGATTTGCTCAAGAAATGGCATTGATGAGTCACCTTGATGTGATGTTGTCGATGGATTCGGCCAATATGCATTTGGCATCACTTGTGGGAACTACTGTGGTGAGTATTTGGGGAGCAACCCATCCTTATTGTGGGTTTAAGGGGTGGCGCCAATTGGAGTCAAATACTATTCAGTTGCCCATGACATGTCGTCCTTGTTCGATGTTTGGCGACAAACCATGTAGCAAAGGCGATTACCATTGCCTTGCAGGCATCCCTTCGCAAGTTGTAATTGAAAAAATAAGAACACTTATCATTAAAGATTAAAACTTCACGAAGCAAAACAACAGAGAATAATTTTTCATTTTTAATTATAAATTTTTAAATGTCAGATTTTGATATAAGAGCAAAAGAGGGTGACCGCGATTTTGAGAAAGCCTTGCGTCCATCGGAGTTTGACTCATTTAGTGGGCAGGATAAAATCGTGGAAAACCTAAAAATATTCGTTACGGCAGCTCGTATGCGTGGCGAATCGCTCGATCATATACTATTTCATGGACCTCCAGGGCTTGGAAAAACAACACTCTCGGGCATCATTGCCAATGAGCTTGGGGTGGGCATGAAGATAACATCGGGACCAGTGCTTGACAAGCCAGGCGACTTGGCTGGCATATTGACTTCGCTCGAAGAAAACGATGTGTTGTTTATTGATGAAATTCATCGTTTGAGTCCTGTAGTTGAGGAGTATCTCTACTCGGCAATGGAGGACTATCGCATTGATATAATGATTGACAAAGGGCCAGGGGCAAGAAGTGTGCAACTCACTTTATCGCCATTTACGCTCATTGGCGCAACAACTCGTAGCGGTTTGTTGACTGCACCATTGCGTGCGCGTTTTGGCATAAATTGTCACTTGGAATATTATGACCATGAGGTGCTTGAACGCATCATATTGCGTTCGGCAGCATTGCTAAAGGTTAAATGCACTGGCGAGGCTGCACATGAGATTGCAATGCGTTCGCGTGGCACACCTCGTATAGCCAATGCTTTATTGCGTCGTGTGCGCGACTTTGCTCAAGTGAAAGGTAATGGCACTATCGACCCCGAGATTGCTCGTTATGCGCTTGAGGCATTAAATATTGACCGATATGGTCTTGACGAGATTGATAATAAGATTCTTACCACTATAATAACAAAATTCAAGGGTGGACCTGTGGGATTATCAACCATTGCAACTGCGCTTGGTGAAGATCCTGGTACTATCGAAGAGGTTTATGAACCGTTCTTGATAAAAGAAGGGTTCATAAAACGCACTCCTCGTGGGCGTGAGGTGACCGACTTGGCCTATACGCATTTAGGTCATTCACGCATCGACTCGGGTTCGTTGTTTTAAAAAACTATGGCAGGAATAAAAAGTTTAGTAAAAGATACTGCAATTTATGGTGTGAGTAGTATCATTGGGCGCTTTCTAAATTGGTGCCTTGTGCCTCTCTACACTGCAGTGTTTGTGCCCGAAGAATATGGAGTAGTTACCAATATTTATGCCTATGTGGCATTTGTGTTGGTCTTTCTCACATATGGCATGGAAACGGGTTTCTTCCGTTTTGCTCGCCGCAATGAGCATGATTTGGCATCGATTTACACAACCACATTGACATCAATAGGATTTTCTTCAATATTGTTTGTTGCATTGTTGTGGATGTTTATTGAGCCTGTGAGTGCTGCAATGAAATATTCATCGACCCCATCGTATGTGTTGATGATGGGTGTTACCGTTGCTATTGATGCGTTCACGGCAATTCCTTTTGCTTATCTGCGCTTTAAGCAACGCCCCATACGATTTGCATTTTTGAAGTTGGTAAACATAGGTCTTAACATAGGCCTAAATCTATTCTTCATTTTGCTTTGTCCATGGTTATGGAAGGTTGCTCCTGAAACAATCTCGTGGTTCTATGACCCAACCTATGGAGTGGGGTATATATTTGTTGCTAACATCATGAGCTCGGCAATAATAATGTTATTATTGTTGCCCGAAATTGTAGCCGAGCGATTTGCTTTTGATGGCAAATTGTTGCGCACGATGCTCACATTCTCATTTCCGTTGCTTATAGCGGGTCTTGCTGGGATTATGAACCAAAATATAGATAAGATTATTTATCCCTATCTATTTGAGAACCAAACTATCGCTAATTATCAACTTGGTATCTATGGAGCAAACTATAAGATAGCAATGGTGATGATAATGTTCATCCAAGCCTTCCGTTTTGCCTACGAGCCGTTGATGTTTTCAAAAAAGAATGAGGATAAAGCAAAGAAGAATAAGGAGTATGCCGATGCGATGAAATATTTTGTCATATTTGGCTTATTGATATTCCTCGGAGTGATGTTCTACCTCGATGTGTTCAAGTATATAATATCACCCAAATATTATGAGGGGCTTGTAGTAGTACCCATTTTATTGGCAGCCGAGTTGTGTTATGGCATAGTGTTTAACCTCTCGTTGTGGTATAAAAATATTGACAAAACCTATTGGGCCGTAGTGTTCACTATGATAGGATTTGTTGTGATGATATCAATAATTATCACATGTGTGCCAGTGTATGGTTATATTGCTTGTGCATGGGCGGCGTTGGCTTGTAATGCAGTGATGATGGTCTGCTCATATTTTATAGGGAATAAGGTAAATCCAATCAAATATGAGGTGCGACGCATATTTTCATATGTAGTCGTTGCCGCAGTGCTCTTTGCGATATCACACTTTGCCACTACTCAATACTTTTGGTTAAATATTGCAATCAATACCATCCTTATAGCATTATATATTGTTATAGTGGTTAAACGCGAAAAGATAAAAGTGAGACTTAAACGATGAAAGTTACGCTCATAAATCATAGTGACACGCTTGGAGGAGCTTCGGTAGTAACCTATCGATTGATGCAAGCATTGCAACAAGAGGGTGTTGATGCTCGCTTGCTTGTGTTGATGAAGTCGAGCGATGATGACAAGGTGGAGCAAGTGTGCTCGCGTCGTCGTCGCAATGTGGCTTTCTTTACCGAGCGCATCAATATATTTTTGCGTAATGGGTTCTCAAAGCCCAATCTGTTTAAGATTTCAACAGCCTCGCATGGTGTGTCGGTTGCCTCGCATCCATTAGTGAAAAATGCCGATGTGATTGTGATAAACTGGATTAACCAAGGCATGATGTCGCTTAATGAAATTGAAGCGGTGACGCAAATGGGCAAGCCCGTGGTGTGGATAATGCACGACATGTGGTGTCTCACTGGAGCGTGTCATCATGCTCTTGAATGTGACCGATATAAGCAACAATGTGGCAATTGTCAGTTTATATGTGGAGGAAGAGTGAAAAACGATTTGTCGCATGCTACATGGTTACGCAAGCGCAATCTTTATGAAAAGTCAAATATTCACTTTGTAGCCGTGAGTCAGTGGTTGGCCGATAAAGCGCGTGAAAGTCAACTTTTGCATGATGCCAATATATCGGTTATTCACCATGCTTTCCCAGTAGAATTTTATAAGACACAACCCTCATTGCAAGTGCCCGATCAATTATTAAGTTTGCCTCAAAATCGCAAACTCATAGTGATGGGTGCAGCTCGTTTAGATGACCCCATTAAGGGCTTTGATTATGCTATTGAAGCCGTCAACACATTTGTTGAACGATATCCTGCGAAGGCACAAGAGTGTCAATTGGTGTTGTTTGGCGATATACGCGATGCATCTTTGTTGGAAAAGATAAAAATAAAATATAGCCACATAGGACGAGTAAACGACCATAAAACTCTTCGACACCTTTATGCAATGGCAAGTGTGGTGTTATCAACATCAAATTATGAAACCCTTGGCGCAACACTTATAGAGGGGCAGGCTGCAGGTTGTGTTCCTGTAGCTTTTGCTCACGATGGGCGCAAAGATATAATCGACCACAAAATAAATGGTTATATTGCCGAAAGCAAGTCGCCACAAAGCATCGCCGATGGCATTGCATGGGCTATTGAAACCACTCCCGACCGAGAAATGCTACATCGTTCGGTACATGATCGTTTCGCATCACAAGTTATCGCTCAAAAATACATTAAATTATTCCAATCTCTAATTTCATGAAAATAAAATTGTTACTATTGTGGATTGCATTATTTGCTATTAGCGCATCGGCTGCAAACCCTAACGCAACTGTCGATCAAGTGCGCATTTACATTAATCCTGGACACGGAACATATACTGGCAACGACCGCCCAATGGCAACCATGGGGCATGGTGCAGCAGGGGCTGATACTGCAGGATTTTATGAGTCAAATACCAATATGCAAAAAGCATATGGATTGCTCGATAAGTTAAAAGAATATGGAGTTCCTTACGATCCGTCAAAACCCATTACGGGCAAAAATCAGGTTAATATAAGAATGAGCCATGCCACAACGGGAACATCTCCAGCGTTATCAACCGTTGCACAAGAGGCAAAGACAATGAATGCTGATATTTTTATCTCTATTCACTCAAATGCAAATACTGGAACAGGCGATGATGTAACAGGGCATACCAATTTTAATCAACTGCTATTCCTTCATCGTGGTTGGGATGGAATTCCTTATGTAGATGGAAGCGATGAGATGGCAATGGCATGTTGGAATCATGCGATAAAGAACAAGCACATGCATTTCAACTGGCTAAATAATCCTACAGTAGTATATAACGATGGGAAGGTTTATTCAGGTCGCAAGTATTATCCATCGGGCAAAGACGCCGACGGCAATCCTTATTGGATTAAGGGTGATGTAACTTTTCAATATGGATATACCGATCCTAATAATTCGGGTGGTTATACACGATATTACGGTGTGTTAAATCATGAAATTCCAGGGTTCTTGGTCGAAGGTTATGACCACACTTATCGTCCTGCTATGCACCGCGCTATGAACGATGATGTGTGCCGTCACGAGGGTGAGTTATATGCTCGAGGTATTAATGATTATTTTGGATGGGGCAAGAAAGATAGTTATGGAAAAATTTATGGTGTCGTGCGCGACCAATCGGTTACGATGAATCATAAATATTTTTCAATCATACAGAATCCCACGCTCGATGCCAACAAATATATCGACCCTATCGACAATAAGCAACCTCTTAATAATGTGAGAGTAACACTATGTGACTCTGACGGAAAAGAAATAGACACTTATACAACCGATAACGAGTGGAATGGGGTGTATATGTTTAAAAAAGTTGCCCCCGGCACTTATACAATCAAACACTCGCTCGATGGGTATAAAGATGTAACCAAGACTGTTACTGTTGTTGCCAATGAAACCAACTATATTGACATCGATATGCGCTCTATTACATCGGCCGATGCTGTGCAAGGACACTTTGCCTACGACCTCAAATTGTCAAAAATCGATGACTTGACCTATTCAGCATCTTTCCGTTCGACTGGCGACATGGAGAACGCAAAAGTGATTTTGACCGATAAAGCAACAAACGACCAAGTTGTATTTGAAACTGGAGAGGTAAAACAAGGTGATAATACAGTAACGATAAATGCCTCTAAATTAAGAGCAAATGCCGATTACTCATGGTCTGTGGCATTTGACAACCCCACATCATTGGGCTACCGATTGCTTTATAGTGATAACTCGGTTACCTACACCTCGGGGTCAACATTAGCACGAGTTGGCGTTGCTATCGATAAAGACCAATCGAGTCCTAACTTTGGAACAATCTATGCTTCAACAGGATATGCTCAAGGTGTTCAACGATATAATCCCGATTTTACAAAAAATGGAGGAAAGATTTTGGGCAGTAGTTTCTCATCGTACTATGCTTCTCCTCTTGGGTTGACTGCTAATGGAGGTAAATTATATATTGGTGATTTGAAAGATGCACATGCTGGAGTGTGGATGTATAATCCATCGGTGGGTGCATCGGTGAGCAATGTCTTTGCTGGAACAATTTCAACTGGTGGACAAGTGAAAAATGGCTCAACTGTAACAGGGGGTAATGTATATGCATTATCAATGGCAGGTGAGGGTGCCGATAGAAAATTGTATGTGGTGAGTGAAGATATTCCAACGGCAAACAAATCACAAACCGTGTTGCGCTATGATTTAGGCACATCTGATACATGGACTAAAGCTCCTACACAATTAAGGACAAAATCAGTGGTGCTTAATACTAACTGCTCTATGTATGCCACCACAAAAGGATGTTTTATTTCTCAAACACGATATTCGGGCAACAACACTTCGGGAGCACCTGCATTTGTGTTTATTGACGAAAATGGCACTGAATTATTCAATTCAAGTGTGTTATCGGCAACCTTAAATGGTACCCAAGGAGGAGGCGTAGCAATATCGTCCGATTTAAAGACTTTTGCTATCGTAAATGGTAAAGCCGAAAGCTCTAATACTAATTTAAGTGCAATAATCTATTCGGTTGCATGGAACGGGAATACACCTTCATTTACATATCAATACTCAATTCCTTTGGTTGGAACAACCGAGGTGGGACAAATGGACTTTGACCATGCCGACAACCTTTATATTGCATCACGACAACAAGGCTTATTGGTATATGCAATTAAAAATCCAGCGCGACAAACAATTACAAATGCCACAACAACTATCTCTACCGACTATCCCGAGGTTATTTATGCAATAGGTGATGTTAATGGATTGGAATGGTCAACAAGCGAAGGTGTGCCATTTACTCAAAAAGAAAGTGGCGTGTATGAAGGCTCTATCAACATAGATAATGCTGAAGATGGTTATGGATACTTCCAATTTGCTACTACACTTGGGGCTGATTGGACTGCTGTGAATGCTGGACCTCGCTATGGGGCAACAGTTGAAAATGAAGAAATCGAAGCAGGCATGACCTATAACATGACTTACAACAAGACTGCCGAAACTCAATCGTGGAAATGCATGAAAGGTGATTGCACAATAGAGGTAAATCTTGCCGACAACACGATGAAGATATTAAATCTCACTGGAGTAGAAATGATAGGTGTTGACGATTTGGAAGTTGAATATTACAACCTCCAAGGAGTGAAAGTTGACAAGCCTACAAACGGCATTTACATCAAAGTTCAAGGTTCAAAAGCCTCAAAAGTTTTTGTGAAGTAATTTATTGACTATTCGATAAAATAAGCAAGGAGCTGTGTCAATTGATACAGCTTCTTGCTTATTATGTTAGAAATAAAGGAATTAGAAATTCCAATACATACCAAAAGACAATGAATTGTTGTTGATATTAAGGCCAAAGTTGCTATATTGATCAACTACTCTTTGATATCCGAAAAATCCAAGTTTTGCCACAAGACCAACTTTTTCAGAAAGAGCAACTTTTACACCAGGGCGCAAGCCAATATAGAATTCAGTAGTACTATCGTCTAATAATCCTCCATCAAGGTCTAATTCAGTAGCACCAATACCAAAACCACCATCTACAAAGAAAGATGCAATACCTGCTTTTGCAAAAGTGAAACGAGCATAAGGTTCAACTGAAATAGAATTGGCAAACACATCATCATATGCTACAAATGATTCGTTAAGAGCAATAGCTACATCCCATTTATCGTTAAGAGAGTAACCCACTTCTGGAGCGATAGAGAATGTTGTAACAGTTTTTCCTTCATCGGGTTTTGTGAAATCAAGACCAAGAGATCCACCCATCCACACTTGTGCGCTTGCTGCAAATGACATCATAGTCACTACTACTGCTAAAAATACTTTTTTCATAATTTAAAGTTTTAAGATTAATTTCCTACTCTATTAAAGGTTTTCGGATTATCCTTATGCTTTGCAAGTTACTGTATATTTGGAATAAAAACAAATATATAGATAAAAAATTACAACTTGTGGATGAGGGTGAGGCCGTCGCGGAGTGGTAGGATAACTTTTTCCACTCGTGGGTCGCGGGCTACCATATCGTTAAATTCGAGGATGCCGAGTGTTTGAGGGTCGCGAGGATTTTCTTCGATAACTTTTCCGTCCCAGAGGGTGTTGTCGGCAAGGATAAAGCCACCTTTTCTCACGCGAGGCAATATCATATTGTAATAGTCAATATAGTTGCGCTTGTTGGCGTCGATAAATACGAGGTCAAATTCACCTTCAATCGTGGGCACAATTTCCATTGCGTCGCCAATGTGAAGGTGCATTCTATCGGCATAGGGTGATGCATTGAATCGCTCAAGAATGAAATCTTCAATTTCGTCATCGATTTCCACTGTGTGTAGTTCGGCATCACAAGGCATTCCCTCGGCAAAGCATAGGGCTGAATATCCAGTAAAAGCGCCAAGTTCGAGAATGCGTTGAGGGCGAATCATGCGAGTAAACATTTTGAGCATACGCCCTTGTAGGTGTCCCGAACACATTCGTGAATAGAGATGATATATATGTGTGTCGCGATTGAGCTGACGCATCATCTCGGGTTCGGGGTCAATGTGGTTGAGAATATATTCTTCTAATTTTTCTTGCATAGTTTTGTAGTTTAGCGAGTCATAATGGCCTCAATGGCAAGACGATAACTGTTCATGCCAAAACCAGCAATCACGCCTCGACACACGCCTGATATCATTGAGCGATGACGCACTTCCTCGCGAGAGTGAACATTTGAAATATGGACCTCAATCACAGGTACTTGAATAGCAGAAATTGCATCGGCAATAGCGAGTGAAGTGTGGGTATATGCTCCGGCATTAAGCACAATGCCTTTCAAGTCGGTATCAAATCCCACTTCATGCAATTTGTCAATGATTGCACCCTCGTGATTGCTTTGAAAATATTCAATTTCACATGAGTTGCTATATGTTTCACGAAGCGATTCGAGATACGACTCCATTGAGTGATTCCCATAAATGCTTGGCTCTCTTACTCCAAGGAGGTTGAGATTAGGTCCATTGATAATTAAAACACGATTCATGTTTACTCAATTTTAATATTATTGTGGTGCAAAGATACAAGATAATTGATAATTAATAATTAAAAAAAGCGTAATTAATCGAGTAATTATTGAGGTGGTAATAAAATAATGATAGCAAAGGTTGGGTAATATATGTTTTAAATGGCTATATTTGTACCATATTAATAAAAACAGAAAATATTATGTATCGACAAATAAAGCATACATTGCTGATGGTGTTAGGGGTATTCTTGTTTGTAGGAATTTGCGGGTGCAATGGAGGTAACAATGCGGCAGATTCGGCAAATGTGAAGTTGGCATATGGCGAATATACCAAAGATATTGTTATAGGAGAAAATACGCCTATAGATGGTGAATTGAGTGAGTGTGTTTCGGTAGTTCCCGGAACATATAAACTCATTTATGTAAGTAAGGAAACTGATAGTAAATATGGTAACCAAGAATTTATTATTAAGGTGAAATTAAGACTTAATAAAATCTATGATGGAGAAGTGGGTTGGGGTGCAAAACTGCAATTTACAAATAAATATGAAGCAAATTCCAAGTTGGAAATGAATATGGGAAGAGGTTCATTAGACAACTCAGAGGATGATAATTTTGAGAAATTTGTTCTATCGGGAACGATTGGTCAAGAAAAAGAATTTATGTTTTATAAGTCGATGGGAAATCGTGAATATGCCGATGGATTATATGGAGAGTCGGTAGGGTTTAGATTGTGGACAAGTGGATATAAAAAAACGACACCATCCAATACTTCATCGGTAATTGAAACACCAGCATCAAGCGATAAAGACGATGGTAGTTCAGAGGAATCAAAGTCTCAAAATTCGGCTCAAGAAGAACCCACGCACGAAGATGTAGAAGATGCTTCATCAGCTGAAGATGAATATGATTTTGAGAAAGCCGAAGCTGCGGCCGAAGAGGCTGAAAAAATAGATTTAGACCTTGATGAGTTTGAATCATATGTTGAACAGTATCTTGAATATGATGACCGACGCTCGGTAAACGCAATAAAAGCACTGGGAAGTGCAAAGGTTTATTCAGCCAAACTAAAACTCAAAAAGAAAAAGATGAGTTCAGCGCAATTGAGCCGATATGAGTCAATAAAATCACGATATTAGATGATATAGTGGACTCACATAAATATGTAGAATAGGAGATGCACTTTGTATGGAGCATCTCTTGTTATATCGGTGTATGTGTGGCTTTAAAATAGTGTTAATTGAGGGTCGAGGAGACGGAATGATTGACGATGTAGAGGTGAGGGGCCGTGGGTGGCTATTGCTGCTCGGTGGGCTTTAGTGGGATAGCCTTTATTGATGTTCCAGCCATATTGTGGGAACTCTTCATGAAGTTTACACATGCATTCGTCGCGATGAGTCTTGGCAAGGATTGATGCTGCGGCAATGTTGCCATATCGTCCATCGCCTTTCACAAATGTTTGCCACTCAATGTCGCCATATGGTTTGAACCTATTGCCGTCAACAATAATAGCACCTGGCACGATGCTTAATCCATCAAGAGCGCGATGCATGGCGAGTATTGATGCGTTGAGGATGTTAATCTTGTCGATTTCTTGGGCCGTAACGATGCCTACTGCCCATGCTACTGCCTCGGCCTCGATGATAGGACGGAGTTTCTCACGACGAGCTTCGGTGAGTTGCTTTGAGTCGTTGAGAAGTGGGTGATGGAAGTCGTCGGGGAGAATAACAGCCGCGGCATATACTGGACCGGCAAGGCAACCTCGTCCGGCTTCATCGCAACCAGCTTCATATCGTCCTGAAATATAGCAATTGGGTAGCATCGATAGGTGAGATTTTGTTATTATGTGACAAAGATACGAGATAATTAAAAATTGACAAAAAAGAAACTGTGTCAAAACGTTCATAACGTTGACACAGTCCCAATTTATAAATCGTTAAATCTTACTTTTCGCGATTAATTGTTTTTGTTTTTACGGAACCACTCTTTTACGGTATCAATAACGTTTATGATATAGTCGCCAGTGCGTTCAAGGTCGCCAATGAGGTCCATGTAGTAAATACCGGCTTGATATTCGTAGTGTTGGTTGTTGATATTTTCAATGTTTGCAACGCGAAGATTGTTGCGCATGTTGTTGATTTCTCGTTCGTTGTTATAAGAAACGATAATGTCTTCTTCGCGCACATCTTCAAGGTCGGCTATGACAACGAGCATGTTTTTCATTGCTTTCTTCACATAGGCAAACATGCGGTCGATGTTTTCATAAATTTCATTGTTGAATGAAGCATGGCCTTCTTGTTTGCGAGCAAGGATTTTTGCAACACCGAAACAACTGTCGGCGATACTTTCAATTTCTGAAATGATGGTGAGCATAGCGGCGATGCGTTGTTTACCTTGGCTTGATAGACGACCTTCGGCACAACGATTAAGGTAGTTGGCAATCTCAATTTCCATGCGGTCAGAGATTTCTTCATATTTCTCAAGTCGAGAATAGAGTTTGTTAAACTCTTCGCTTGCTTCTTTGGCATGAACGAGGTCTTGAGCCATATCAAGCATGCGGTTAACGCGTTTAGCATATACGGCAATTTCTTTTTCGGCTTGAGCAATATTCAATTCCGATGCTCCAACACGACCACTTGAGATGTAAGTGAGTTGGAATTCATCGTCGCCTTTATGTTTGCTTGGCATGATTTTTTCCACCACCTTTACATAAAGGTCGGTCATCCATATCATAATTGAAAGGTTGATGAGGTTGAAAATTGTGTGGAAAATTGAAAGACCAAATGAAGCCCAACCTGCCATCATAGCAATTTGAACAGGATCGTTACCCTTGTAGTTGTATAGAGATGTGGGGTCGCCTTGTCCAAGGTTTTCGGTAACCCATATAGTCAAGTCGGTAAACGGAATAAATAGAGCCAGCGCCCATATTGTACCTAAAACGTTAAACATTAAGTGGCAAAGAGCGGCTCGTTTTGCTGCAAGATTTGCTCCAAGCGATGCTATGATAGGGGTGATTGTGGTACCGATATTACTACCAAGAATCATTGCACAAGCGAGGTCAAAGGTAATCCAACCCTTGGTACACATAATTAGCACGATTGCAATGGCTGCCGATGATGATTGAATAATCATTGTAACTACAATACCTATCAATACAAATAGGAGTACTGAAACATAGCCCATATCGGCATATTGAGTCAAGAAACCAAATATTTCGGGACTTGATTTGAGGTCGGGAACATTTGCTTCAATCCAGTCGAGCCCAATAAACAATAGGGCAAACCCAAGGATAATTTCGCCGATTGATTTGCGACGGCTACGGCTGGAGAATAATAATGGAATACAGAATGCAATTAATGGGATTGCATAGGCTCCTATATCTACCTTAAAACCAAATAGGGTGATAATCCAAGCAGTTGCGGTAGTACCCACATTGGCCCCCATAATCACGGCGACAGATTGTGCAAGTGTCATGAGACCAGCACTTACAAAACTCACAACCATCACGGTTGAGGCCGAAGAACTTTGAATTAATGCTGTGATTGAAAAACCGGTGAGAGCCCCGGTGAAACGATTGCGAGTCATGGCGCCAAGGATGTTGCGAAGCCCATTACCTGCAGCTTTTTGAAGGCCGTCACTCATAAGAGTCATACCATATAGGAAGATACCTACGGCTCCAAGTAGCGTGAGAAAGTCTAATAAACTATAGTCCATTGTCTTATTTAAAAAGTGATAATAATCTTTTTATTGTGACAAAAATTTTGCCCACACAAAGATATGATATTTATTGAAAAAACACAATATGGTGGAATGTTTTTTTTGAATAGTAGAAATTTAAATCCAATAGGGCAAGTAACTTGCGCGACTATTCAAAAAAAGTTTGCACATGATTGTTTAAGAATGTGAAAATAATAATGTTGCGTTGCGTAAGTGGTTGTGTTGTATTATATTTGCAAAAAATACAAATAATATTTATTAACTAAAAAAATCATTTTATGAAATTGCGTAAATTATTCGTTGCGTCAATGGCATTGATGGCGTTGGGGGCTTCGGCTCAAACGGCCGTTACTCCTGCATCGGGTACTGCCAACCCATTTGCCTATGCATTGACAAGTACGGCTGAGAATGGTGTTATCAACATCAGTTATTCTCTTAATACTGATGCTCAAGCAGTGGCTGTAATTGTGAAAAACAAAGCCGGAAATGAAGTAATCAATCAGGCTCTCACTGGCAAAACAAAAGGAACTCACACAGCAACTGTTAACCTTGAAGGTCAAGCAACCGACACCTACACTTGGGAAATTAAAGTTACAGGTGCTGCGAAAAGCAAAATGGAGACATTTACCGACATACGTTTCTACCATCCTCGTGGAGTAGATATTGATAACAATATGGAATCTCCTGCGTTTGGTAACATTTATGTTACTGAAGGAATGCTTTCAACATCTGCAACTTATTGGAGTGGTACTCGAGGAGGAAATGGTCTATACATTTTTAAGCCAGATATGACTGGAGTAAAAAATGAAGTTACTGGAAATTATGCATTTATGGGCGGATATACAGCATCGGTTCCCTCATATGGTTCTGACTTATGTCGCGTGCGTGTAGCTGAAGATGGACGCATCTTTGTTACTCGTTGTAACCAAGCAGGTAATTATATCTCTTATGTAAAAGATGCTGAAACACTTATCAAAACCAACAAGTTTAACTCATTGTTAAGTGGTGGTTCTATTGATGCTACAACATATGAATATAAGTTGTCAAATGGAACATTCCTTGCAGGTGGTAATCTTGGATTTGATATAAAAGGTTCAGGTGAAAATTTGAAACTTCTAGCTCTTTCAATAAATAATAAACAATGGGCTTTTACTTCATGTAGTGGTTCTGTTGTAAATGAATATAATTTAGGAACAGCAACAAAACTTCCTACACCAACAACAATTACAGGTGTTTCAAACTATACAATTTCACCACAAGCAACAAACGTGACTTATGATAATCGTGGAGGTGTTTGGTATTGCCAATATCGTACAACACCTAGTGCTACTCAACCATGTTTGATTTATGTAGATGCTACTGGCACTCAAAAAATCTTTGAAGGTGCAGGTGGCGCTGTTCGCGGAGGTGGCGGTATTCGTTTTAATCCTGATTTTTCACAAATCGCTATCGCGACATCAAAAACTACATTTGATATCTATAACATTACTTATGCAGAGGATAATACTCCAAAGTTAGAAGGTGTATATAAAGTTACTCATGGTATTGGTACAAATGTTTATGACCTTGCGTGGGACCTTGCAAACAATATTTATATTTGTGGTAACTCGGGTGAACACTTAAAAGGTTTCTCTATCCCTCGTGCAAATAATGACTTTACAACAAAGGCTGCTTCAAAATATGCTGTAAACTATGAAGCAACTCCAACTATTACTCCTGTGGCAGGTAATGCTAACCCATATGCTTATGCATTGACAAGCACAGTTGAAAATGGTGTTATTTCTATCAACTACTCTCTCAATGCCGATGCTACAGCAGCCGAAGTTATCGTTAAAAATAGCCAAGGTGAGGCTGTAATTACTCAAGCTCTCGAAGGTGTTACAAAAGGCGCTCACACAGCAACTGTTGACCTCGCAGGTCAAGAAACCGACACTTATACTTGGGAAATTAAAGTAACAGGTGCCGCTCAAGATGGTATTAAAGAATTTGCTGCTTATCGCTTCTATCATCCACGTGGTGTAGATGTTGATAACAACATGGAAAGTGCTGCGTTTGGTAATATTTATGTTACTGAAGGTATTCGCACAATAAGTGCCACTTATTGGAGTGGTAATGGAGGTGGTAATGGTCTTTACATCTTCACCCCCGACATGCAACCAGTGAGAAACCCACAAACAGGCTTATATGCATTTATGGGTGGCTTTATCGCTGACGAACGAGTAGCTTCAGGTTCTATAACAGAAGGTGCCGACTTGGCTCGCGTGCGTGTTGCTGAAGATGGTCGCATCTTTGTGACTCGTTGCAACGACGCTGGTTCATATATCGCATATGCTCAAGATGCTGCAACTCTTATTGCTGAAGATAAATTCACATCTCTTTTAGGTGCAGGTTCGGTTGATGCAGCAACTTATGCATTCAACGATGCTACTGGTAACTTCGTGGCTGGTCCTAACTTGGGCTTCGATATCAAAGGTTCGGGCGAAAACCTCAAAATGATGGCTCTTTCGGCTCAACAAGGTCTTTGGGTTTATAGCTGGAAAGGTTCAAGAATTGATGAATATACATTAGGCAATGGAACAACTCTTCCTGCTCCTGTTCAACATGCTGCTATTCCTCAAGCAACTACTGCTCCTCAAACTACTAATGTAGAATATGACAACCGTGGTGGTTTCTGGTATTGTCAAATGCGCCAAACTCCTACTGATGCTAACCCTGCATTGGTATATGTTGATGCTAATGGTGATGTGAAATACTTTGAAGGTGATGGTGGTAAATATCGTGGTGGCGCTGGTATCCGTTTGAACCCTGATAACACTCAAATTGCTATCTCTTCTTCAACTTCTACATTTACTATTTATGACATTACATATGCTGCCGATAATACTCCTACATTGACCGAAAAATATGTTATCGCTCATGGTATTGGTCGCAACCTTTATGATATTGCATGGGACCTCGCTGGCAACATCTACATTTGTGGTAACTCTGGCGAATATTTGAAAGGATTCTCTCTCCCACGCGAAAACAACGAGTTCACAACTACTGCAGCCTCTAAATATGCTGTAAGTTATGAAGCTGTTGCTCCTCTTTATATTACTGGTGCTAATGTTGGTGGTAACTGGGATCCAGCAAATGCTGCTGAATTTACTTTTGATGGCGAGAACTACACATTCACTCTCACTGAAGCTACTACTGAATTCAAAATTTCTACAAGTAAAGGTTCATGGGATGAATTTAATGCAGGCAACCTCGCTGCTGATGCTGCAATCACAAATGGTGGTACAGTTAACCTCTCTGTTAACAAAGATGGTGGAAACATCGTTCTTCCATGGGCTGGTGTATGGACTATCACCGTTGCAGACGACTTCTCTAAATTGACAGCTAAAACAGAAACTCCACGTCCTGATAATTTCCCTGCTACAATCTACATGGTAGGTCATGACGGCGCATGGGATCCAGCAAATCCTCTTGAAATTAAAGGTCAATATGGCGTTTACACAATGGAAGGCGTAGAATTTACAAATGCTGAATTCAAAATCTCTACAAGCAAAGGTTCTTGGAGTGAATTTAATACTAATTGCTACGATGTAGTAAATAATCCTATCGCAATAGGTGAACCTGCTACATTGAAGAAAGGTGACCAAAATATTAAGATTGGAGCTACTGTTGACACTTACGATGTAACTATCGACCTCGAAAATATGACAATCACATTGACTGGTAAGGTTGAGTATCCCGAAGTTATCTATGCTATTGGTAATGTAAATGGTTACAGTTGGTCAACAAGCGAAGGTGTTGTGCTCACTCACACCGAAGATGGGGTGTATGAAGGTGAGTTTGAAATAGATAATGCCGATAATGGATTCGGTTACTTCCAATTCGCTACTACTCTTGGAGATAGTTGGGATGCTGTAAACGCTGGTACTCGCTATGGTGCACTCGAATCAGATCAATTGGTTGAAGCTAACACTACTTATTCTATGACTAATAACTGGGGTGGTGGCTCACAATCATGGAAATGTGTAGCAGGTACTTGTAAAGTTCAAGTTGACATTGTGAACTGTACAATGCAAATCCTTGAATTCACTGGCGTTAACGCTGTTGAATTTGATGAAAACGCTCCTGTTGAATACTACAACCTCCAAGGTGTGAAAGTTGAAAACCCATCAAATGGTACATTCATCAAGGTTCAAGGTAAGAAAACAACAAAAGTTTACATCAAGTAAGATCCTAATTGAAAGTTGAGAATTTTCTAACTCTTTAATCTCTACTAATATTGAGCGAGCAATCCTATGTGGGTTGCTCGCTTGTTTATTGAGTATTTTTTTACTACTTTTGATGTTGAATTTTTTTTAAAAATAGAAATATCAAAAAACTAACCCATATGAAACAGTTTATATTATCTTTTGCCATGATGATTATCATGGGAATGAGTGTGATGGCGCAACCTCGTGCCACAAAAGTGCAGGTGAATATAGTGCCTAATCATAGCAATGCTCTTTATCGTGTAGGAGAGCAAGCCAAGGTGAAAGTGATGGTTACCGACTGCGGCATGGCACTTAATGATGCGGTGGTAAATTATGAGGTGAGCGAAGATTTGATGACGCCTCACATCACAAAGTCAATTACTCTTAAAGGTAATGAGGGCGAAATCAACTTAGGCTCAATGAAAAAGCCTGGATATTTGCGAGTAAAAGCTGTGGTAGAGAAAGATGGTAAGAAATATTCATCAATAGCAACTGTCGGTTATGATACCGATAAATTGCAACCTACGGTTACTCAACCCGATGACTTTAAGAAATTTTGGGATGCGCAGTTGGCTGCTGTTCGCAAAGTGGATTTAAAACCTACTATGACCCTTCTTCCCGAGCGTTGTACCGATAAAGTGAATGTATATCATATCTCTTATCGAAATATCAACAACACCCGCATGTATGGCATTTTGACGATGCCTAAAGCCGAGGGGAAATACCCAGCAGTTCTTCGTTTCCCAGGAGCTGGAGTAGGGGAGAAATCGGGCGATATAGGCCATGCCGCACAAGGCGCTATTGTTCTCGAATTTGGCATTCATGGCATTCCTGTAAATATAACTGGCACTACAATATATAGCGACCTTGGAAGTGGAGTGCTTGCTTCATATCCTACTTATAACCTTGATAATCGCTATTCATATTATTATAAACGCGTGTATTTGGGCTGTGTGCGTGGCATTGACTTTATTGAGACATTACCCCAATTTAATGGCAAGATAGGCACCTTTGGAGGTAGTCAAGGAGGAGCTTTGTCGATTGTGACATCGGCTCTCGACAATCGCATCAATGCTACTGTGGCATATTTCCCCGCGCTTTGTGACCTCGAGGGTTATACTCATGGACGCGCCGGTGGATGGCCTCATGTGTTTAAGAATAAAGATAATTGCACGCCCGAAAAACTTAAAACAGCAAGATATTACGATGTGACTAATTTTGCGCGTAATCTCACTGCTCCCGTGAAATATTTCTTGGGATATAACGACTTGACTTGCGCTCCCACAACAACTCAATCAACCTATAACATCATCACAGCGCCCAAGTCGCTTATCATAGGCGAAAATAATGGCCACTGGCTATATGCCGAGCAAACCAACGCATTGTGGGATTGGATGTTTGAACAATTAAAATAGGATGATAGAAGCATATCCTATGGTTGTGTTGCAACAATGGAATTTTAAGATTTTCGGAATGAAATCCCTAAATATTATAAGATTTTCGGAATAAAATCCTCAAATATTATAAGATTTTTGGATTTTACAAAAAAAGTTATTTAATTTGCAGTATAAATTTTATAGAATGATTGACCGCAAAATAAAAAACTTAATTACTGCCCAACTCGGATCCAATAAGGCTATAATAATAATGGGAGCTCGCCAAGTGGGTAAATCTACGTTGTTGATGCAAATGTTTGCTGGGCAAGAAAATGTGTTGTGGTTAAATGGAGATGAGACCGATGTGAGAGGTCTTTTTGAAAATATAACATCAACGCGTTTAAAGGCTATCATAGGTCAAAATAAAATAGTCGTTATCGATGAAGCTCAACGCATTTCCGATATAGGTTTAAAATTAAAATTGGTAACCGACCAAATAGCGGGAGTGCAAGTGATTGCAACAGGGAGTTCTTCGTTTGATTTAGCAAATAAGGTCAACGAGTCATTAGCAGGTCGTAAACGTCAAATACATATGTCGCCTTTAATGTTTTCAGAAATGGTTGACAATGTAGGATTTATAGAGGAAAAACGCATGCTACCACATCGATTGGTATTTGGCTATTATCCCGAGGTTGTGACCAATCCTGGAAATGAAAGGATGATTTTAAAAGAATTGAGCGATAGTGTGCTATACAAGGATATCTTATCGTTAGATTCGATAGGCAAGCCCGATAAATTGCAACGATTGTTGCAAGCGTTGGCCTATCAAGTAGGGTCGCAAGTATCGTATAATGAGCTTGGAAGGCTCATAGGTCTTGACTCTAAAACAGTAGAACGTTATATAGATATATTAGAAAAGAGTTTCATAATATTTAGACTTAATTCATTTTCACGAAATTTGCGTAACGAATTGAAAACTAGTCGTAAAGTATATTTTTGGGATAATGGGATAAGAAATGCTGTGATAGGTAATTTCTCATTTTTGGAGCAACGAATGAATGAGGAAGCCGGAATGTTGTGGGAGAATTTTGTTATATCAGAAAGAATGAAAATGAATTCGATAAGAGAGTTCTTTGGGACAACATGGTTTTGGCGCACGATGCAACAAAAAGAAATAGATTACCTTGAGGAGGAAAATGGAGTTGTAAATACATATGAATTTAAATGGAATCCAAAGGCTAAAGCAAAGCGTCCCGAGGCTTTCTTTACAGCTTATCCTAATAGTTCGTTTAATGTTATTACTCCCGAAAATATAGAGGAATTTTTATTGATATAATAATGGTAACGATATTATTTCATTCAACGATATTTGGACCTATTCGCAGCCGTCGATTGGGTGTGTCATTGGGAGTAAATCTTTCGCCTAACGATGGCAAAATATGCTCGTTTGACTGCGTATATTGCGAAGCCGGATATAACTCGCAAGGAGCAGGGACTACTGGTTTGCCCAAGAGAGAAAAGGTGAGTCAAGAACTTGAAGAAAAACTCAAGAACATGAAAGAGGCCGACGAGCAACTCGATGTTATCACCTTCTCGGGGAATGGGGAGCCTACATTGCACCCTCAATTTGCTGAAATCATTGACGACACTATCGCTTTGCGTGATAAATATTTCCCACAGGTGAAAATAAGTGTATTGTGCAACTCTACCCAATTGGACAACGAAAAAGTTGTGGAGGCTCTGCGCAAAGTGGATAATAATATACTCAAACTCGACTCGGCGATAACCCCAACAATGCGCCTCATTGACCAACCAGCCTCACCTTCTTTTACAAGCGAAGGAGTGATAGAGCAAATAGCACAATTTGGCAGTCAATGTGTGGTGCAAACAATGTTTTTGCGAGGCACGCACGAAGGTCAGTTGATTGACAACACTACCCCCGTCGAGATTGAGGCGCTAATAAAGGCCTATAAGCGCATTGCGCCTCGCCAAGTGATGATTTACTCCATTGATCGCAAAACACCCGAGCAGAGCCTCGAAAAAGTGTCGCGTGAGGAGCTTGAGGCAATTGCTGCCATAATAAGAGAAGAAGGAGTTGAAGTGATAGTGAGTTAGAAATTAAAAAAACAAAGTAATAAATATAATCATGAGTCAAAATATAGTTTTTCCAGCGCCATTGAAAGAGGGTGATACCATTGCGATATTATCACCAGCGGGAATCATTAAGCCCGAACATGTGCGCAATTCAATCCCCGTGCTTGAGGGACAAGGTTGGAAAGTAAAAGTGATGCCTCACACGCTTGGACGATGGGGAAATTATAGTGGAACACCATCGGAACGACTTGCCGACTTGGAAGATGCATTTCTCGACCCCGAAGTGAGGGCTATTCTTTGCTCGCGAGGTGGCTATGGCGTAGTTCATTTGATGGACGCCCTCAATCGCTTACCTATCGAAAACGACCCCAAATGGGTGATAGGTTATAGCGATATCTCGGCTCTTCATGCCTTGATGTCAACCAAAGGCATTGCCAGCATTCATGCATCAATGACCAGTCACATAAGCAAGGGGGCTGAAGATGTTGACAACAAAGTATTGTTTGATATCTTGCGAGGAGAGGCTCCAGCATTCACGTTTGAGGGCCATAAATATGACCGATTGGGCCAATGCTCGGGTAAAATAATAGGTGGTAATGTGGCAGTAATCGCCGAGTTGATAAACACTCCTTATGACATCATTGAAGATGACACAATATTGTTTATTGAGGACGTGTCAGAGCCTATATATAAGATTGAGCGCATAATGTATCAATTACGATTGAGTGGAGTGTTGCCACGCCTACGAGGGTTGGTAGTAGGGCAGTTTACCGAGTATAAGGGCGATAGCAATTATCGTGACATGGAAACGATGATTTACGACATGGTGAAACCCTATGACTATCCTGTGGCATTTAATGTGCCTATAGGCCACGTGAGCCACAACATCCCAGTGATTGAGAGCGCGCAAGCCACTCTCAAAGTCACCGATGCAGGGAAAACACATCTCATCTTTTGGCCTATGGGAAACAATGCATAGTTGATAATAGGACATTTATAGTCAGATGAAAATTAAAAAGTCAATAAAAAGGGACCTCAATCACATAAATTCAGTGATTGAGGTCCTTTTTTTCGATTTATAATCCATTATATGAGACGAAATCATTAACGTAGTACTTTCACAATATAAATCTTGAGACCTATTATTCTTTATCTATTAATAATCCACGTTGTTGAGTTTGATGATTATCAATAAATAAATAAGTAATAACACAACGTGACAAATAATGAATACTGGAATGCTAAATGCAAATGGAGCAAAAGACAAACAACTGATTAAAAAAACGATAAACATCACTATTGACGTAGTCCTTACTAAGGCTGCTTGTCTGCCATTTTCAAATTTAGTAGCAACTGATAGAATTCCTGTTATTGATAATAACAAAAAAGATGTTATTGTTACAACAAAATACTGGGGGTCATTTTCTTTACTTATTTCATAACAACCCCATGTTACCATTGCAACAAGAATTAATATTATTATTGTCTTAATCCAATCAACTTTCATTTTAATGGAATATTATTGAGTAAAAACAACTTACATATTTCACTCACTTTGCGAGCAAAAGTCCATCCACTCATACCCCTATGCCACACAAGTGTGTCGGGTGTGAGTTTCCCATTTTTCACAAGAGAATCCAACTCTTGCTCACTTAATGGCCCTGCTTGTTCGCCATCAATAGCGGCATAAAACCCTTGTTGTTGGAGTGTAATAGATGAAGTTGTACCTACACCAGGTACATTCATGCCACTCATGGCATAATTCATTGTATTGACCATTTGTTGAGCAACAGCTATGCCCATTCCAAACTCCACAAGACGATCTATTGAATTAAAATTATTTTCCATAATCATCATTTTTTAATATTATTGAGTTGGGGGCATTGGGGGCATTCCTGTAGGAGGAGGGGGAGGAGTATTTGTCATAAATAATGATGCCAACTCTGCTACATTTCCAGCCAAATCCCAATTAGGCATACCTTGTTTCCACACGTATGTTTGTTGTGTCATTTGTCCTTGTTGTACTAATTGCTGCATTTGTTGCATATTAAATGGACCAGCTTGTTGACCATTTACCGACAACATGTATTGAACATTTGGCATAGGAGGAGGGGTATTCATTTGATTGGCAAATTGACCATTCATTGCATTACCCATAGTATTCATCATTCCGGCCATTTGGCTACCCATGGCACCTCCCATCATCATTCCAGTCATCATTCCGGCGGGATTCATACCTCCACCGCCATCTCCCATAGAACTCATTGAGCCAAGATTTTGTGCAGCAGTTTGGAGCACGGCTGTTTGTTGGTCAAGAGCATGTGCACCAATATATGTAGATTCTGTTTGTAAGCGTTGTGCTCGTTGAGACTCTTCGCGTTGAATACGCAATGTTTCTTGCATATTTTCGGCATTGATAGCCTGCATATCTTGCATGTTCTTGATATTCACTTGACTTTGTGCCAAAATTGTATCACTCTGAACACCGGCTGTAATCTTTCTCAATTCTTGCCATCCTTGACTTTCTTTATCAGCCTCCATTCTTGACAAATCAAAACGTTTAAGATTTACAGCAAAATCTTCAAAATCGACTTTGAGCTTATCTTGAATTCGATCACTAATTTCATCTATTTTACGTTCTATTTGCACCACAGGGAAGCCATAATCACTTGGGGCATTACTTATCACACCCTTTACTCTGCGTTTTACAGCATCGGCTATTTGATTTTTGAATGTATCTAAATCAAATTCAATTAGCCTATGAGCCTTGATAAATGCCTTATAATCCGATATGTTAAATGTGATAGAGCCAGCAGCTGAAACAGGTACTGTAAAATCTAAAAAACGAGGATCGGCAACATCAAAATATGGTATTCCAAATTTTACTTGTACTACTCCAGCCAAATTTATAAAGTAAATTTCGGCTTGGAATGGAGATTCCCCTCCAAATGCCAATCCTACAATGCTTGACAATACAGGAAAGTTTGCTGTCTTGATTGTGTCATCATATGGACCGACAATGAAATCTTGACAAGTGCCATCTTTTTGTTTGTAAACAAAAACTGCTACCTCTCCATCTTTTACACGCAAACTACTGCCATAACGAATAGAATTTTCACGAGTTGTAGAATTTAATTCTTGATCAAGAGGACGCCATTTCCACACCAAATAATCTTCTTGATCGCAGCGGATTACGTTCATCAATCCGCCACCTTTACCACGCCCAAAAAAGCCCATAATTATGTGTTGTTTAAATGGTTATTAATATATATTTATTTCAGCAGTTTCTGACTTATATTTTTTAACAAGCCGCACTATAAAAATAATACATCCAATAAATCCGAGGAATGCGACACCGCCGTCTACTGCTAAACCAATTAACATTACCAACAAACATACTCCTATTGCAATTCCTCTCCAACCTTTTATTAAGTTGATCAATACTTCTTTTTTATCTTCATTTGCGGCTTTCTTTGCGGCTTTCATGTCGTTTTTCAATTTAGATTGAACCTCTTTGGGTATTTGAGTGAAATTTTTGTATTTTTCTGGAATACGTTTCATTAACGAAACAATCATATTTGTTGCTTGGTCTAAAATTGTTTGATCTCCTGCAGCACATATAATTATCTTTTGATATATTTGGTCAGTTTTTTGAATCCAAACTTCCTCTTCAGGCCCAATACGTCCATCATTATCATAAGCACTACTTGTTGCCATTGCTAACATTTCCAACAAGTCTTCTTTTGAATTGGGGACTGGATATGTTTTTATAATCTGAGCTTTTTCAGCTATATATTTTTGCTCAATATCTCTCGCTTGTCGATTCAATTCTCTTATCAAGTCCTCTCTTTCTTCATCTTCTCGTTCTTTTCTACTTGAGCCAGAGAAAACTTTTGCAAATGTTGATTCTCCTTCTTTTTGTATTTTTGCCAATTGTTCCAAACGACGATTTTTTTCAACACCATGGGCTGCTAATTCTTGAGATTTACGCAACTCACATGCTTGTAACAAATCAAATAATTTATTTGCAGATTGAACAGAATCAACATTTGAAAATTCGTGACCGCAGTCAGTACACTTTGTTTGAAAAGATTTCATTATTGCGCCACAAGCAGGACATTTCCTTACATCACCAAACTTATCAGATTTTGGAGCAGAATGAGTAGTAGGTTGATTGTTCTTTTTGAGTTCAAATAATTTTGCATCTAATACCATTTCAAATTCATCAAGATCAATACCTTCTTCTTGTGCTTTTTTAAACAAAATTTGTTTTTCTTTTTCAGTTAGTTCTCCATCGGCTAACGCAACTTTTATTAAAGCCTCGATTTTTTCGTTATACATACATATTTAATTTAGGGTTAAATTTTATTAATTTCACAAAGATATATAAAAATGGTCTTTTGCAATTGGTCCATTTTGGTTCTTTTCGCAAATGACTTTTGTTGTATTCTCGAATAATATGTAGGCTTAGTTAATACAGAGGTTTTATATCTCCAATATATGGTTTTTTATAAATTAGTTGTGTTAATTAGTGTAATTTACTCATGAATAATTAAGTTTTTTGAAAAATAATCATAATGAACTGTGTGACTAAGATAAATCAGAAATGTTCCTTAAAAAACACCAAAGGATGCATCGCCGATGCATCCTTTGGTCGTATAATGATAATTTGTCGATTAGTCGATGATGTCAAATCCTGTGTAACGGCGCAAGCACTCGGGCACTACGATGCCCTCGGGTGTTTGGTTGTTTTCGAGCAATGCCGCCATGATGCGAGGCAAAGCAAGAGCCGATCCATTAAGAGTGTGACAAAGGCGAGTTTTCTTATCTTCGGCACGATAACGACATTTCAAACGATTAGCTTGGTATGTCTCAAAGTTTGATACCGAAGAAACTTCGAGCCATCGTTTTTGAGCAGCTGAATA
Organism: Muribaculaceae bacterium; assembly: GCA_045637505.1. Taxonomy (GTDB): domain Bacteria; phylum Bacteroidota; class Bacteroidia; order Bacteroidales; family Muribaculaceae; genus RGIG4079. The sequence goes on from JAZTZO010000045.1 coordinate 43,410, forward strand.
TACTTCAAAGTCGAAAGTAATTGCCGATGTGAAGCTCATGTCGCCACCACAAAGACGAAGAATGTGCCAAGGCAAACCGAGTTTTTCGAGCAATCCTTGCACATGATCTTTCATCTCTTCAAGAGCAGCATAAGAGTTTTCGGGTTTTTCGATGCGCACGATTTCCACTTTGTCAAATTGGTGTAGGCGGTTCAAGCCACGCACATCTTTACCATAACTACCTGCTTCGCGACGGAAACAAGCCGAGTAGGCACAATTCTTAACTGGCAATTTGTCGTCGGTAAGAATTACATCGCGATATATGTTGGTTACAGGAACTTCGGCAGTGGGGATGAGGTATAGGTTGTCGAGTTGACAGTGGTACATTTGACCTTCTTTGTCGGGCAATTGACCTGTACCATAACCCGATGCTTCGTTTACTACATAGGGAGGTTGCACTTCAATGTAACCTGCTTCACCTGCTTGGTCAAGGAAGAATTGAATGAGGGCTCGTTGCAAGCGAGCACCTTTGCCAATATATACAGGGAAACCTGCACCTGTGATTTTTACACCCAAGTCAAAGTCGATGAGGTTGTATTTTTTAGCAAGATCCCAGTGGGGGAGAGCATCTTCACCAAGGTTAGGCATCTCGCCACCCTCTTTTTCAACCACATTATCCTCGGCAGTGCGTCCTTCGGGCACCATTTCGCAAGGGATATTGGGAATTGAGAGAAGAATATTTTTGATTTCTTCTTCAACAGCGGCAAGTTGTTCGGCAATACCTTTTTGCGACTCTTTAAGAGCAGCAACAGCATTTTTAGCTTCTTGGGCTTCATCTTTTTTGCCCTCTTTCATCAATTTGCCAATAGTGGCAGCATACTTATTGAGCTCGGCAGCTTGATTGTCGTTGTTGAGTTGAAGTTCGCGACGAGTGCCATCGAGTTCAATTATTTTAGCAATATCTTCATTAGCGTCAAAACCTTTCACGGCAAGGCGGCTGATGATGTATTGAGGATTCTCTTTAATTTGAGCAATAGTAAGCATATCTAAAATGTTTTATTTGTCAATATTAATGTTGCTTAAGCGAGCAATTCTTTTACTTTAGCCGAAATCAATCGACCATCGGCACGACCAGCAAGCGCCTTGCTTGCTACGCCCATCACTTTACCCATTTCTTTGGCCGATGTAGCACCCACTTGTTCGATAATTTTTTTCAATTCGGCAGTGAGTTCTTCTTCGCTTAATTGTTTAGGGAGATATTCTTCGATAACAGCAGCTTCGGCAAGCTCACTTTCGGCAAGTTCGGGACGATTTTGTTCTTCGTAGATGCGTGCGCTTTCTTTGCGTTGTTTTACCATTTTCACAAGCACTTTCATAGCAGCATCATCGCTCAAAGTGCCATCGCCACCTTTTGCAGTTTTAGCTTCAAGGAATTCTTTCTTGATGCCGCGAAGAGCTTCAAGGCGCACTTTGTCGCGTGCCAACATCGCAGCCTTAATGTCGGCTCCAATTTTATCAAAAATATCCATAACAATAAGTTTTTATTTCTAATTTGCAAAGATAGTATAAAAAGAGGAAAGAGGAAAAAGGAAAGAGGAAAAATAATTACATAATGGTTTTAAAGTCCCTAACGACCTTAAGGTCTTTAGAATCATAGCCTCCTCAATAAAATAATATGGGCATTGCCGTCACGGCAACGCCCATACAATTAAAAAACCAAAATATTTATGAAACAAATTAATTCTTTATTAATCGAGTAGTTCTACCTGCAGCGTGAATGATGTAAACACCTGTTGGGAGGTCGCTAACATTAAATTTCACGCGAGTGTCATCAGCTTCAACCTCTTTTACTAACTGGCCATCAATAGTGAACACTTTCACATCGTCAAGCACAGTCCATGCTTCAAGCGTTACAACACTATTAGCAGGATTAGGATACAAGCGCAATGTGCCTCTTGCCATATTCACATCTTCTACACCAGTGGTAATCTCGTCTTTTACTTCAATAATACCATCCATCTCTAAATCTCTATAATTCTGGTTGGTTGTAGTGATGACATACATATCTTTTCCACTTACTGCATTGCGAGTGAGTGGTGCAGAAATGTCATGAACTCCTTCTTGATAAGTAGAACTTACTTTGATTATTGGCTCATCATAGATAACCACAGGATAGTTAGCGCTTAATTCCCATTGAATTTTGGCATTCGCTTTATTTGTTAATTTTTCATTTCCAGCCCACACGTAGTGTACCTTTATAGGGAAATGTCCTGCTTCAGTGGCTAATGCCGACCAATTTTCACTTCCGGTGTAACCAAAACCTTTAAGTTCTGCCTTAGAATAATCTTTACCATTGTTGGTGATACGATTGTTGTAACGGCCTACTACTTCGTCGGTCAAAATTGATGCAGCTTGGTAAGGAGTCCAGATGTTTGATTCTACTGGGTGACCAACACAATCCCAATCTTTAGACTTTCCATAATATCCCATATAACGCACAAGATTATCATTAAAAACTTTCCATTTGATATCCATCGCAACGTCGTAGAAGTATTTGAAATAACCACCATATTCATCATCATCACCTTCAACATTTGCTTTTTCATCCCAGTGTGTCGATTCTTCTAAGAACACATATCCTGGACAATTTTCTGCATCTAATTCAGGATTTGGGAACGATGGATTAACTATGATAGGTGCTTCGCTTTCGTTAGTCTTTTCGACTAATTTACCATCGACAGTTTTGCGATAAGTAGTGCGAACTAACAATGTGTAGTTATCGTTCTTTCCAGCATTGTAGGTGTAGCGAGTACGTCCATCGGGCGATGTTGTTTCATCGCGACCTACGTTAAGACCAAGAATGTCAACGATACGTTTTTGAGTATTTGAATACAACTCTTTGTTAGTTGCATTGCTTTCTTGAACGGCTTCGCTAATCACTTTACCTTCTTTATCTTTAAGAATTAAAGTGTAAGTGATATCCCACTCATTTAAGATTTCATCTACTACAGGGAGCGGATCGATACAACCGGTAGCACCAATCACGTTAGCTTCGGTAATTGAAATTGGGTTTGTTGGTTTTTCAATATCGCCAATTTTTTGGAATGTACCCATTGGATAGTCTTCATTGCCTACAAGAGATTCAATGATATTACCAGTTACTGGAATTGCTTCAGCAACATTGCCCATTCCACTACCATCGTTGCTATTAGCATTCCATTGAGGTGATGGAAGGTTGATTTTGTAAGCAGCCGATTCGGCATTGTTAGGAGTGAAGTTGAATGTGCGCACTGCACTTGTATAAACTTGTGGTTTATATGTATAATCGAGATCTACATCTTTCCACACGAGTGATTTAGTCGCTTTTGAGAGGTCGCCCGATGGGGTAACATCGTCAAAGTCAACTACCATATACCAGTCGTTTATCACATAGTGGTTACAGTTATTTGCAGTCATGGTTGCAGGACCACGATAGAAGCGACCTACTTCTTTCACATTTGATGCAGCATTAAGCACATTTGCTGTTGCTTCATCAACCACAATCACATATTTTGTTGCTTTAACAGGCTCATCATTATCATCGCGAAGTGATGCATTGAACACTTCAGGGTTGAGCGAGATGTTGAGTTGTGGATTTAATGTGTATTGAGTTACACCATCAACTTCTACCGAAGATTGAGTGAACGCAACATTTACAGGCACCTGTGTTGGATATGATGTCACGGTTCTACCTTTACCAGAGATTGATTTTGATAAACCTTCGTGATTTGCTGATGAATAGTAATTAACAACCTTGTAGTTGTAAATGCGAGCATAGTCGCCACCATGAGCAAGGTTCTTATGAGTGTAACTACCTGTTGTGGCTCCACTTGCTATATTTGCTGTACCGGCAAGTTGCCATGTGTTGTTATCTTCCACACGGTTGCCCGATGCGTCACGACGCATTGTTTGGTAATAAATTCTATATTGACCGGCTTCACCTTTCCAAGTGATTTCAGCATCTACTGTGCCTGCTGTGTTGTTGCTACCTTCGCTATAGCATTTGCGAGTTGCAACTACATTAGTTGGAGCTGGATTTGCCATACCCGCAATTGTATATTTTGGCATCGCATTTGTGGTGATTGGTTGAGCATTCATTTTTATTGAGTAACCCAAAAGTCCTTCATGACGAGAGAATGCATACAAGTTACCAGCATGGTCAAAATCCATTTGGTTAATTTCTGTAGTCGCACTATTGGTTGTAATTGTGTATTGGTAGGTAAATTTAGGAGTATTTCCTGAGAAAGTAATATGATATATCTCAATATTACCAGAGCCATTTACAGTTGCAAACACTTTATTGTTATACAAAGCCATCCCACAACCATAATTACCTTTTAACGATGGTAAATCTTTACCAGAATTAAAGGTTATTGTACCATCAGGAGTAATATGAGCAATAGATGGCACATCTTCAGTGTTACTATTAGAGTTACGTTGTTGAGAGACAAAGATTCCTTTTTCAGATGGAATAATTTCTACATTCCCATTTATCAGAAGAGCCGAAACTGCATTGAATTGAGCTGAAGCCGATGCTGCTGTCCATGAATCAGAAGTACCAATATCGTAACGTTTAACTTTTAACACATTAGATGCAGCACCCATTGATGTTGCAGCACCATCAAATGCATATAATTTGCGAGAAGATCCTGAACCAGTAAAGGCAATACCTGTTGCGGGAATTGTATTAGAAGAAGTAAATATATTGGTTACTTTTTCTCCAGCGCTTGGATTATAAACATATACACCTCCATGACCTATATAATAGTCTGTTATATACAATTTCCCACTATTTGTTCTAAGACGAAATGGAGAGTGGATATTTCCGCTATAGAAGTTACTTCCAAGGATAAATCCTCCATTTTTAGTGCGATTGGGATAATAGCGTTGAATACCTTTTGCACCACCAACTGATGCATAGATAGTACCGAAGTTGGCACTTGTTTGGTCATTGTCAATAGCAACACCACCACGACATTGATAAGAGCCATTATGATAAGTAATCGAATTATCAGAGATAAGTAATTTACTTTCATTGATTTGTCCATTGTTGATTTTAACAGCCCAAGAGTAATCACCTTTTGCAATGTCGTAGGCATTAATAGTTACGGAATTTTCTCCTTTCTTTATTTCTCCTGTTTTGAATTCTATTGTAGCTCCAGTTGATTTATTAGTAAGTATGATGCGACCATTCTTTCTTGCACCAGTTGATTTGAATTTAAATACACAATTATTGCCGCTCTGTGTTGATGATAAATCATAAGTAAAATAGCCTTCGGTTTGCGCATCTTCAGATTCATCAACATCAGGAGTATCAGGAGTATCGGGAGTTTCAGCATCAGGATTAGGTGCATTTTCTGGCTCAGGACCTATGCCAGGACCTACATTGGGGTCGGGAGTAGAAGTAGAAGCATGCAATGTAGAGAGGTCGCCTGCTATAGTAACATTCCAAACACCCTCCCATGGAAGAGCGATGTTGCCTCCATCTTTATCAGCGATAAGATTGAGGGTGCCTCCATTTGTGATAGCTCCACCTGGTGTGAGGTTGCCATTATTAAATGTAGTAGCATCACCTTTGTTTGTTGAGATTTTGAATGCTGTTACATTTTCATTGAGTGTAATGGTATATTTTGTGCCATCATTAGCAACTTCAACTGCGTTTTCAGTATTCCATGCGCCAAGTTCGGCAGTATTACCTACTATATAAAGAGGTGTAAGTGGTTTAGGTGTTGTAGTAGAAGCAGTCAATGTAGAGAGGTCACCTGATACAGTGATATTCCACACACCTGCCCATGGAAGAACGAAATTGCTATAAGAGTGTTGTGCTATCAAATTTATAGTACCACCATTTGTAATAGCATCATTGGTGGTGAGGTTACCAGCATCAAATGCAGTCCAATCACCTGAAACATTTCCTTTACCTGTAGAAATCTTGAACTCAGTTGTAGGAGCGTTAAGTGTAATAGTATAGTTTTTACCATTGTCGGTAAATTCAACAGCTTTTGCTGGATCCCAATTACCAATAGCATCGCTATTACCTACAATATAAAGAGGTACAGGAGGATTGACACCGGTGATTGTTCCTGAACCATTAGTAACAGTTTGACGCGATGGATTTTTGATAGCATACACTAAAAGACCTTGTTGTTTTGAAGCAACATAAAGGTTATTGGCATGGTCAAACGCCATTTGGTCAACACGGTTTGTACCACTTAAAGGGAATGAGTATTGATGGCTAAATGATGGGGTGTTTCCACTCCAAGCTACCGAATAAACATGCACATTGATGCTTGCTCCGGTATCAGTATCACTTGCAATACCTGAAACAATTGCAAATGTATTTTTGTCTTTACTTAATGCCATACCACCTCGTTCTGTACCAAGTAAGGTGTTGTTCCCGCCATTAGCTGATTCTCCTAAAACATATGAATCGTAAATGATGGCATCGTTGAAACTGACGAGTCCAAAAGCTGGAGCGCCTTTATCATTGCCTCCTGTATATCGGCGTTGTGAAAATAATAGGCCTTTATCAGTGGCTAAAATATCACCATCATTCCATAAAACACCATTAAAATTGGTGAGGGTTTTTGAATATGTTGACTGAACAGCGTCATTTGCTCCAATGTTAAACTCATATGCCCAACGGCTACTAACGTTAGACGGATTAGTCGCATACATTTTACGATTAGTTCCTTCTCCATAGAATGTTACACCAGTAACTCGTGTTGAATATATATTTGTTGCAGACGCGGTAGAAGCCGATGGATTATATACCCAAATCCCCGGGTTAGTGGTTGAATAGTTTGCGATATAAACCTTCCCATTGTTAACGGTTATACGGTTGGCATATCCTCCAGTACCAAATTTTCCTGTTATAACTTTTTTGCCATCGGTAGTAAAGTCGGGATTGAATTTCTGGATACCTACTCCAAGACCTGTATTGGTGTAGATTGTACCGAAGTTGGCGCTTGTTTCACTATTATCAATAGCTAAACCTAAACAAGCACCTGATGATACAACTGAGTTGTCACTATGAATAAGGTCAACTCCTGTTGATTGAGGGTTATCAAGAGCAACAGCCCAAGAATAATTTGCGCCATCTTCGAGTTCGGTAGCATCAATTGTTACATTGTTTGAGCCTTTTTTGATTGCCCCAGTTTGGATTACAGTTTGCGCTTTTGTTGATGTGTTGGTAAGGATAATTTTACCATTGCTCATTGCACCTGTTGACTTGAATGACGCTGTATAAGTTTCTTCATCAACCTTTGTCAATTTTAGACCATATGCATAATGACCTTGTATGGGGTCTCCTGCACTAGCTTCGCGCATGTCAATATTGAGGTAATTAGTCTCGTTGGCTGTAACAGTTACAGTTTGAGTTACCTCTTTATATCCATTGAGTGAGTGCTTGATTGTATATGTGCCGGGGGCTACCTTTTTAAAGAAATAAGCCCCGTTCCATTCGTCATCGGTAGTATAAGTGTCAACAGCAACGCCATTTGAGTTATAAAGCGTAACTGTCACATTATTAAGAGGTTTTTTGTTGTCGATTTGGTTGATGGTTTGGTTGGCGTCACGAGTACTTCCTGCACCACCATCTTTTACATAGCTTGTTACTTGATAATAAGGGTGGTCCATCACTACTGAATGGTCACGAACGATACCATAGATTTTACCAAAACTATCCTTTTTGCCCCAACCGAAGTAATCGTTGATACCACGAGCATACATTTCTCCTTCATGGCGACACACATCCCAGTTCATTGCACGGTGAAGACCAGGTTGATATGTGTGGTCATATCCTTCAACCAAAAATCCAGGGACTGCATGACGAAGCACTGCATAGTATCCTTTATAAGTTACACCATTAATTGTGGTATAATCATAATGTTCGCTTCCATCATAATACATAAAATCTAAGTCTCCTTTTACATAATAAGGATTTCCTTCAGAGTCTTTTCCAGATGGATAATAATTTTGTTTTGGGAAATATCTTTTATAACTTGCGTTATCTGAATAGTTATTATCTCGAGGACGAGTTGGGTCATTAAGCCAGTTGAAGTTCATATGCTTATTTGACATAGCATGAGGCCAACAAGCCATTGCCATTTTATCACTCTCTTTTACAGATGGATTTCCATCATATCCACGATGTAAAAATAAGCAATGGTTGAGGTGCGTGGGGATATCATGGTCACCAGTAGTTGCATTAGAGTGAATTGAAATAAACATATCAGCATTCCATGTTTGGGCTTCTGTTGCAATAACTGATAAAGATGGAGAAACTCCACACTTCACATGACTCATGCGAAGATTGGTTTGACTTGCATTATTAGCTTGTATGGAAGAATTATACGGAACGCCATATTCTTTTAATTTTTCCAATAAGCCAAAGCCTTTTTGTAGGTTGGTGTTTGACTCATAAAAGTTTGCCGTATCAGCTCCAATAGGAATACGCGAACCATGTTTGATAGTTGATTGAGGACGGTCATCTCCTGTAAACGAGCCGTGCCCTGGGTTAATGTAGATGCGCACACTGCTTGTGGTTTCTGCAGCCGAAGCGCTCAACGAGAGTGTTGCCGTAATTGCGGCAAGAAGTAAATGTTTTAGTTTCATAAATAAGGTAATGTCTTGCTTTGCGATTTTTGCCAAAAACACAAAAAACAAAACCATAAAAAGAGAACTCTTTTCATGGTATAATGCTAAGGTTGACTATTAATTTATTTGTAGTTAATTATTTTTTGCAAATGTATAAATAATACTTTATACATTGTGTAAATGGCGTAAAATTTAACATGATTTAAACGTGGTGTGCGGCTGTTTCCTGATATTTTATAGACAAAATGATTTTAATAGAGATTTGTTTTTGTCTTATATAAGACAAAAGAACATAAGGACAGGTTTTTAATGGGGTTTCCATGCGTCAGCCTTATGATCTTTTGTTCTTATGTCTAAAAAATAAGACTTTTCTTTTGTTTTTATGTGGGAGAATTAAAAAAGATGTATTAAGTTTGTATTTCAATCATCATAAAAACACCTCCATATGGACAGCAATGAGTTGATAAAGAAAATAATACAGTGTGCTTATAATGTGAGAATGCAATTGTCTGCAGGATATTTGGAATCAATATATAAAAAAGCGTTACTGATAGAACTTCGTGAAAATGGATTGTTGGCAGAAGAGGAGTGGCCTATAACTGTGTTTTATAATGATATTGTGGTAGGAGAATATCGCGCAGATATAATAGTGAATAGAGAGGTTATTATAGAATTGAAGGCGGTACAAAATTTACACCAACTACATGAAGCGCAACTCGTCAACTATTTAACTGCCACAAAGATAGAAAATGGTTTGTTGATTAATTTTGGTGGCGAAAAGCTAGAAATTAAGCGTAAATACCGCACTTATAAAAACACAAGCATATAAGGAAGATCTAAGACAAAAGAACAAGTTTATTGAGGTCATAAAAGACATAGGAACACAAGTACATGTTTTTTATGAGATATAAAATACACAAGCACATAAGGACAGGTTTTTAATGGGGTTTCTATGCGTTAGCCTTATGATCTTTTGTTCTTATGTCTAAAAATTTGTTTTATATTGCATCCATTGATTGGATGGTTGTGAGGATATCGACGGCGGCTTCGACGGTTGTAACCATTGCGATGGAGATGCTACGGCGATTGTTGTTTTCGCGTATGTTGCATCGGCGTGCATTTTGTTGCATGAAATTGATAATTTTGCCAAACATAGGCGATTGATAATAGGCCTTGTTGCTTTCGTCAACAAAATAAAGATACATACGTTCTTGCTTTAGCGATACTTTTTCGATGCCGAGTTGTCGGGCAAGACGGCGAAGGCGTGGCACGCGTAACAGTTCGGCCGTTTCGGGTGGAATTTTGCCAAAACGGTCAACGAGTCGTTCTTTAAATGCTTGAAGGTCAATTTCTCGTTCAATGCTGTCGAGTTCTTTGTAAAGGATTATGCGCTCGCTCTCTTGAGGCACATATGAAGAGGGAAGGAGTAGCTCCATGTCGCTTTCGATAACGCAATCGGCCACATATTCTTTTTCATCGTTGTCGTCGGCTGTGAGTACATCAGAGAATTCTTCGGTGCGAAGTTCGACAACGGCCTCTTTGAGTATTTTTTGGTATGTTTCGTATCCAAGATCGGCGATAAATCCACTTTGTTCGGCACCGAGAAGGTTGCCAGCTCCACGAATGTCGAGGTCTTGCATGGCAATGTGTATGCCACTACCAAGGTCGGAGAAACTTTCGATGGCTTGCAATCGACGGCGCGACACGGGCGAAAGTGGTAAGTGAGGAGGCACAAGTAGGTAGCAGAATGCTTTGCGATTGCTACGGCCCACGCGTCCGCGGAGTTGGTGCAGTTCACTCAAACCAAAGTTTTGAGCGTTATTTATGATAATCGTGTTGACATTGGGCATGTCGATACCCGATTCAATGATTGTTGTAGCCAATAGTATGTCGTAGTCGTGATTGGCAAAGTCGATAATCACTTTTTCGAGTTTATCGGGAGCCATTTGTCCATGTCCCACCACTGTGCGAGCATCAGGCACGAGTCGGCGCACCATTGCTTCAAGGTCATAAAGGCCTTCGATGCGATGGTTGACGATGAAGACTTGTCCGTTGCGCGACATTTCAAAGTTTATGGCTTCGAGCAGAATGTCGTCGTTTAGTGCGTTTACCGATGTGACGATGGGGTAGCGATTGGCAGGTGGAGTGGTGATTGCCGATAGGTCGCGTGCTCCCATGAGAGAGAATTGCAAGGTGCGAGGAATGGGGGTGGCACTCATGGTCAATGTATCGACATTGACTTTCATTTGTTTGAGTTTCTCTTTTACGGCAACGCCAAATTTTTGTTCTTCATCGACGACGAGCAATCCCAAGTCTTTGAATTTCACATCTTTGCCTATGAGCTTGTGGGTGCCTATGAGAATGTCTATTTTACCTTCGGCAAGGTCGGCGATGATTTGCTTCACTTGCTTGGGTGTGCGAGCGCGTGAAAGATAATCGACTCTCACGGGGAAGTCTTTCAAGCGGTCTTTAAATGTGTGGTAGTGTTGATAGGCAAGCACTGTTGTGGGAACGAGTACGGCAGTCTGTTTGCTATCGGTCGCTGCTTTGAATGCTGCACGAATGGCAATCTCGGTTTTACCAAATCCCACATCGCCACAAATGAGGCGGTCCATGGGTCGCGAACTTTCCATGTCGGCTTTGACGGCAGCCGTAGTGGTGAGTTGGTCGGGGGTGTCTTCGTAGATGAATGAGGCCTCGAGCTCTTGTTGCATATATCCGTCGGGGGAGAAACTATAACCTGTTTCGTTCTTGCGTGCGGCATATAGTTTTATGAGGTCGCGGGCAATATCTTTGAGTTTTGACTTTGTTTTCTCTTTGATGCGATTCCATGCGCCGGTCCCCAATTTGTTGATTTTAGGAGGCACGCCCTCTTTGCCACGATATTTTGATAGTTTGTGTAGCGAGTGGATGGACACGAAGATGATATCATCGTTTTGATAAGTGAGTTTTATCATCTCTTGTATGCGTCCGTTCACATTGGTGCGTAGTAGTCCGGCAAATCGTCCTACTCCGTGGTCGATGTGCACGATGAAGTCGCCCACCTCAATCGATGATAGTTCTTTGAGCGATAATGCCAGTTTGCCCGAGCGAGCGCGGTCGCTTTTGAGAGTGTATTTGTGAAAACGGTCAAAGATTTGGTGGTCGGTGAAGAAGCAACTTTTGGTAGAGTGATCGACAAACCCTTCGTGTATAGTGGAGAAGATGGGAGTGAATGAGATATCATCGCCACGGTCTTCAAAGATCACTTTCAAACGCTCTATTTGCTTTTCGCTGTCGCTTAATATATATAATGTATATCCCTCGGCGAGCATCTTTTTGAAATCCTCGCTTATGAGGTCAAAATTTTTGTGATAAATGCCTTGGGGAGAGCAGCAGAGGTCGATAGATGCTTTGGCATCGCTATCGGGCTGTGCTGCGGCCGAGAAACGGAGTTGGCGGAATTGTGAGAAACGAGCTGTAAACTCATCGGCATCAACTACTTGATTCATTGCATTGCGGTCGCCCTCGTTGGCAATGAGCGAACTTTCAGAGAATGTTTCGCCGGCAATTTCGCGTATGCGGCTCAAGGTGTATTGGGCATCGCGCACGGCGATGAGGGTGTCGTCGCCTATGAAGTTGAGCAAAGAGTCGCCGTGAGAGTGTTGAGCCACATTTGATGTTATGGAGATGTCGTCGAGGCGTTGTTGCGAGAGTTGTGTTTCTATATTGAATGTGCGCATTGAGTCAATTTCATCGCCAAAAAAGTCAATGCGATAGGGAAGCTCGTTGGAGTAGCCAAAAATGTCGAGGATAGAGCCACGAAGAGCAAAATGCCCAGGCTCATATACATAATCGACCTCGATGAACCCATTATCGCGCAGCCAGTTGATAGTTTCGACGGGGTCAACCGTGTCGCCTTGTTTGAGGCGAAGAGTGTGGCGAGCGATTGTATCTTTTGAAGCCACGCGTTCGGCAATGGCATCGGGATAGGTGATTACATATCGCAAGAGGGGGTTGGTGTGCCAATTGTTTAGCACTTCGGTGCGCAGAATTTGCGAGGGGGCATCAATCTGTCCATATTTTATGTCGCGTTTGTAGCCCGAGGGGAACATCAACACAGCTTCTTCACCTAAAATGCGCGAAAGATCGTGATAAAGATATCCAGCATCATCGAGACTGTCGCCTATGATGAGCGTAGGCGATTGGCGAGGTGTCATGCCTGCAAAAAGCAACGCGGGCGCCGAACCTGCCAATGCGTAGGCCGATGTGCATAACGATTTGCCACCGAGGAGTTTGTCGATGGCTTTGCGCCGTTGAGGGGTGACGAATATTTCGCTAAGATTGCGCTGTGTTGACATATAATATTGTGACTACTTTTTAGTAGGCTTCAAGATTGATTGATATTTCTTCTTGTCGTGGAGCACTGTTGCTGCCGAGTCAACAACGATGTCGGTGCGAAGTGCTTCGATGATTTGACCTTTTTGGAAATAATATCGTCCCACGATTTCCTCCGAAAGGTATTCGCTAATCTCTTTGCGATGGGTGTTGAGGTCTTTGTCGAGGTCGTGGCGAAGCATTTTTTCGAGAATCTCAAATTGTGCTTTAACGCTGTCGGTCATGTAACCTTCCACCTCAGCAACTTTCTTGAGGGTTGATAGCCCTGTTTCACACACTTTATCGTATTTGAATTTTTCGGGGTCGATAAACTTTTTGAAGTCGTCATAAATAGAGTCGGTGATGACAAATTCTTGAGGCGAGGGGATTGATGCAGTAGTAGCAGCAAAACGATTGGCGTAGTCAAAGGCCCAATGGTTCATGACAATATTATAAACCAAACGATTGCCTTCGGGGAAGGTGACTGTAACATCGGGTGTGATGCCACCGCCATCGCGCACTTCGCGTCCGTTGGCAGTTTTGAATACGTTTGTGAGACTGTCGGGGGTGCGAGCCACCGAACCATCTTCGTTGCGATGTGAATAGTCAATGGCTTGAATGAGGCGGCCACTGGGAATGTAGTATTTAGCGGTTGTAACCTTTAAAAGTCCGTTATAGGGGAGTGGGCGAGTAGATTGCACCAATCCTTTACCAAAAGAGCGAGTGCCTATGACTACGGCACGGTCGAGGTCTTGCAATGCACCCGATACGATTTCGGCACTTGATGCAGTGCCATTGTTGATGAGCACGGCAAGAGGAATTTCGGTGTCGATGGGCTTGGTAGTGGTTTTATATACCTTTTCGTTTAATAAGCCCTTGCCTCGAGTGCGTAAAACTTCGGTGTTTTTGGGCACAAAAAGTCCGACAATTTTAATAGAACTTTCGAGTAGTCCACCACCATTGTTGCGAAGGTCGAGAACGATTGACTTCACATTGGGGTTTTTCTTTAGTTCAATGAGGGCTTCTTTAACCTTGTTGGCCGAATGCTCGTTGAATGTTGTGAGAGCTATATATCCAATGTCGCCACGCACTACGCCATAGTAGGGGACGGGCTCAACTTGTATTTTGCCACGAGTAATCTCCATTGTGATGATTGAGTCGGTCACATAGGGGCGCTTAACTGTAACAGTAACTTTAGTGCCGGCTTGGCCTTTGAGGCGAGCGCTCACTTTGTCGCTTTTCCAACCGAGCACTGTGTCGCCGTCAATTACCATGATGAGGTCGCCAGGGCGAAGTCCCGCTTTTTGAGCAGGAGAGCCTTCTTGAGGTTCTGAAATATATACATTGCCATTGCGTTGAAGAATTACCGAACCTATCCCGGCATATTCGCCCGATGAAATGGTGCGAAATTCATCTTGATCTTCTTCAGAGATGTATTCGGTATAGGGGTCGATGTCCATCAACATAGCATCGATAGCATTGCGCATCGACTTGTCGGCATCGATGGTGTCAACATAGTGAGTTTGCAACTCTTTATATATAGAATTGAAGATATTGAGGTTGCGAGAAATCGCCGATTTGTCGCTACGAGTGGTGGCTGTAGAACCAAATATTGATAATGCACACACCATAATAACTATGGTAGATATGAATTTTCTCATAATGCAAAGTTGAGATTTAATGATGAAAACATATAAATAGGCAACGAAGTTACGCAATATTATAACAATAATGGCACTATTTTCCACAAAAAAGACTTAAAATTGAAGATAAAAGTAAGATTTTTGCAAAAAATATTGCATAATTCAAAATTTGGGATTAATTTTGCAACGCAATTTTGAAAAGGGTTGCATTTTCTGCTTCAGTAGCTCAGTTGGTTAGAGCACCTGACTGTTAATCAGGGGGTCGTTGGTTCAAGCCCATCCTGAAGCGCGAAAAAAGTTTAGTTGGTTAATATTTGCTTCAGTAGCTCAGTTGGTTAGAGCACCTGACTGTTAATCAGGGGGTCGTTGGTTCAAGCCCATCCTGAAGCGCAAAAAGAGATTGCAGTGTTGCAGTCTCTTTTTGTATTTTATGCCCATAGGTTGCAAGTATAGTAGCAAAAGGTGTGGGAAATGTAAATGGTTATTCAAGCACAAAGGGGTGTTGCGATTGCAACACCCCTTTGTGATATATGCGATTGATTTTCTTAATCAAGAATGCGAGAAAGGTGGTTTACAAATTCGATATACTCTTTGTAACCAGTTTCAACGTGGTGAATTTTGCCATTTTTGTAGAACACCAAAGTAGGGATTGAAGAAATACCGAGGTAGTTGGCCCATTCTTGGTTGTTTTTTACATTGAGGTCAACGCGATAGAAATCGATTTGTCCAGCATATTCTTTAGCAGCTTTACCCATCACAGCTTCCATAGCTTTGCAAGGGCCACACCATGTTGCATAGAAGTCGAGAACGATGGGGCGTTCAGCCTTTGGAAGAATTTCTTTAGTAAATGTTGTGTAATCGATTTCTTTCACTTCTTGAGCTTCGCTATTGAATGCAAAAGCGAAAATCATGCTCATAATTAGGAGAATTTTTTTCATAAATTGCGAAATATTAAAGGGGGTAATTCAACCCCCAAGGTTGATAATTGTCGCAAAGGTAGTATAAAGATTTGAAAATTGAAAGTTGATAGTTGAGAAATTTTTATTTTAGAGGTATTTTTCTTGTCAATTTAGTGTCAAAAGGCATTGCTCCAGTATCAATAATAGCCACTAAATGTGACACTACATAGCACCGATTTAAGTGAATTTCTCCCTCAATAATTGTAAAAACGGAATTTCTCTCGTTGAAAGGACGGAAATCGGAAGAAAATAAGAGGGTTTTGTTAAAAATGTGGTTGAAAAAATTTGGAGAATATTGACAAAATATTGTAATTTTCCCCTCGATAATCGCAAAAACGTGGGAAAATGGTGGTTTGATAATCGCAAAAACGTGGGAAAGTAGTGGTTTGATAATCGCAAAAACGTGATTTTGAAAGATGAAACGCAAGATTTACAGCAAGTTAGCCGAGTGGAAACAACAAGAGCAAGGATAAACTATTGAAAAATCAAGAAACACACCCCAATCGTAATACACTACAATGACCTAAAAGAAGATGATGGGATTCTCTATCTTCCAATATATGACACCGTTGTTGTAGGGAGAAAAAATAAAACACAGAGGATTTTTGACTCTGTGTTTTTAAGAGGAAAGATATTACTTATGTTTATTCGTGTAAGATCTCTTTGATTGTATTGTCAAATTGTTGTTGGTCAAAACTTAATTTTGCTTCTTCATCCTCTAAGAACGCGGCTTCCATTGCTTCGTAAACGTCAATTTTAGATAATTGAATAGTAACATATGCGCGGAAAATATTGTCATTTGTTAATGTAATTCGATCACAAATGACAATGGATTCATGTAGAGTTGTATTAGAAGTGAGGATTAGCCGGTCTTCTATTTTAGGATTAATATTATTCTTAACAGCTTTTCGGTATCTTTTAGTAAAAGAGTCTACAACAGTCGATAATGTAGCAGATAATTCAGCTCTAGCAACTGCAATGGCCTTGTCTTTGGCCATCTGTCTATCTGAGCTTTCTGCAAAAGCGTTTGCATAAAAATAATCGTCATCAGTTGTGTAATGGCATAGTTGGGCTAGCTCTTTTTCATCATCGTTAGGTTTTGGAGTATTTTTGTTAGAAGAGCATGAACAAATTAAAATACATGAAATTGCAATTGAAATAATATTAAATCGTTTCATTTTAAAATAATTAAAAGTTAATAAATCATTATAGGTCTGGGGTAGATGAAATCTCTTCAAAATCTTCTAATTCGTCTTCAAAATTTTCATATTCTGGATTAACAATAACTCGTTTTGTGAATCGTGCTTCTTTAAGCATTTTTTCTAACTGAGGTTTTAATCTTTTGAAAAGATCTCGTTGAGCAGTTGTCTTTATTTTTGATTTAGAAGATTTTATTGGAGCTAATGATCGAATATCGTTAATTGAAACAGAGGTAATAATACGTTCGGTATTTAGTTCTGAAAGTGTTATAGTACAAGACGCATATGTTTCAACCATGTCATATAACTCTCCTTTTACAATGCCCCCTTTTTTGACTTGTGTATTAATGACAATGCGAACATCTGCACTATCTTCTTCGTTGACAATGTCAAAGTAATTTTGTGCAAGATAGTTGGATACGGAATTTGTCAAACTAGAGCAATTATTGTCAAAAGAAAATATTACTGCACGCAAAGAGGTGTCTTCTATAACTAAGGGAAGAGTTGTATATGGGGCATTAGCATAAAGTTGTTTTATTATAAAGTTATCTTTATCATATCCTAATTTGTCAAGATTTAAAGAAATTTTTAACTCTTGATATGCTAATTTAGAAGATATGTTTGAAATAATAATATCGGTTGTCCCATTTTCGTTTGTTTTTGCATTGGGAGGAATTTCCCCAATCCCTTTGACGAATGAAATGGATAGAGGAACATCGTTAAGTGGATTACCATTTGATGTAACAAATACCTTTACATTGTAGGCATTATTACTTAATGGGGCAAATGATATAATATTAGGGTCGGTTGAGATATTTACATCTTTGAAAATAGATTCAAGAGAGTTAAATATTTCAACGGGAAGGTTGATGGTTTGTTTAGAAGAAACGGTATAAGGGAGATAACGATTAGAGTATTGCTCAATTTGTTTCATCGCTTTGATGTAAAATTGAGAAGCTCCAATAATATTGCCTTGTTGTTTTAGATAGTTTCCTTTACTCCAAAAATCATAGGCATGTTGAGTCGCATTGGAAATTCGAGTTTCAATAATATCAGCATATTCTTGTTTGTCTAATTGATAGTATGACCAATAAAATTGGCCATCATTCCATGTTTCTACGAGTTCGTAACCTTCAAGGTTAGCTGAGGTTGATGTTTTGATTAGATTTTTGAATTCTTCAAAATATTCTTTATTGATTTCTTGTCGATGAAAAAGAGAATTGCTTTCAACGTTAATTTGAATTTCACTTGTCAAATCGTTTAGAGCCATTTCTTTTGACTTTTGAATATAATCATCTCCAGAAATAGGTGCCATGCCTATCCCAATGTAGTACATTGAGTTCGTAGGTTTTGATTTTACCCAATTAGGCGTTTTTGCAGATATATTAGGAGTTGTTATAAATAATAATGTGAGTAAAAAAACTAAAGTTCTCATATGGTTCAATCAGAAATAGTTATATAAATAGAATGTCCGTCAACTCGGTCAATTGCATTAATGCCTTTACGTTTGAGATATATGCGTAATTTTGCTGCAAAATCAGCGATGTCTTGAGTTAATCCGTCTTCGTCCTTAGTTGGGACTTTTATGTTGTCAAATATAATTGTATTTGCTGTTTTTCCTTGCATATGATATATTCCATTTTCAGCATATGATTTAATCCATTTACGAATATAATCAGAAATTCCATATCCGGAATCGCTAATCTCGTCATCTAGTGTTTTATAAGAATTTTCATCAATAGAAACATAGATTGCGGCAGTGTGGCCTTGCTCAGGAATTTTGTTTAGTTCTGTGCAAACTTCGTCAAGGAATGATTTCGATATTTTTTGTATTGCTAATGCACAAAGATTATCAAAGTCTGAGTTTGCATAGCCAGTTACTTTTGAGATATCCGAAGCAAGAGCAGTTCCTGTTGCATTGTGAATAGCTTTTATAGTTAGACTAACTGATGGGGTATTGTGTCCGTGGCTTTTTTTTATATCAACGGTTACGTAAACATCCGCGCCACTATTTCTTACGATTTGATCGTCAAAAGAATTAGCAGAAGAGGCTTCCATTTGGATTACACGCATCATGGCGTTATATTTTGCTTCAAAATCGATAGTATTAATTTTTTGTTTGTCAAATTCTTCTTGAACCTTTGCTACTGCTATACGTTTGTCGAAGTCTGTTTCTAATACGTGCTTATAGGTCTGATAATCAGTTTTATATGGCACTACCATTATGGTTGGCATAATTTTTTGTACATTATTTTCAACTTGAACTGATTTAGGTTTAATTACTTTGCTATTATTGAGGTCTCTCAATAAGGACTTATGATATATGCCAACAATAATTGTTGTTTCATAAAATCCAAGACTATTTTTTTTAGGTTTTTCTATCTCTTTGAAATCTTTTAAGAAAACTGTGTATCTATCATTGTCATACAAACGAGAGAAATAGTCAATGTTTTCAGTTCGTTGTGATTCTTGTAATATTGGCTCTCCGTTATTGATACCATTAATGCCTCCAAAAAGATAAGTGTCAAAGGCTGATTTTATGGCAAGTTTTACAACTGTTTTTTTCTCGATAGAAGAAGCCGTAACTTTAAGAGATAAAACGTTTCCATTGTCAGAAATGAAAGATACATTACGAGAAAAATTATTTGCCGTAGAGAATGGTATTGAAAATAAGATTGAACAGAGTAACAGTATAAATTTATGCATAGATTTTAGTTTTAAAAAGAGGCTGTACTACAAACCAAGTACAGCCTCGACATTATTGTTTTGGGATATAATTATAGTCCGAAGATGTTCTTGTTTACTTTGCTTATAACAGACGTATTACGATTTTCGTTAATAGCTGCATTGATTTCTTTTCCGCCTTTTGTAACTTTACATAAAGACAAGTCGCCTGCTTCAACTGCTTCAACTTTTATTTCTCCAATGAGTTTATTTACTTTTCGTCCTGCAACTTCTTTTTCAATATATACGTCCAATTTTTGACCTTTCAAAATACCATTATCACTACCTATATTAATGTATAGTTTTTTCGCTTCATCTTTCTTTGCTTCAGATATTTCTACGATGCTACCTTTAAGTTTAAATGTTTCTTCAATAAAGTCTTTGAGTTGAGTACTGATAAAATCGATAGCAGCATTTACGGCATCTTTTTCTGTTGAGTAAGAAGAGAGAAAAGTTGGGCTTGTAGCTTCAAATGTTTTATTTGCTATTAAATTTTTGTTTGATAATTCAGTAACTTTTAGTTGGTATGCAACTTTTGCGGTGTAGTTGATATTTCCTTTTGTATCAGTTTTGCGAGTGCAAGTAAAAGAAACAACATGTCCGTCAAGAACATAAGTAGAAGATAAACCAGCATCACTATTCGCTTCAACAATATTAAGGCGAGCCATGTTAGACACTCCTTCAATAACTTTGTTGCGAACTGCAACTGAATAATTTTCTCCTACACTTGTAGCATAGGTGAAATTGTTGATTGTAATTGATTCTTTTTGTGCAAAAACTCCAATGGTAGAGAATAAGGCAACAAGTGCCATTACGATTTTTTTCATTGTTATAATTATTTTAGTTAGTGATTAATTGATTTCTTTGCAAATTTAAAGGTTTGTTATTGGATTGGTTGGTGGTTGTGCGTAAAGAAGTTTTACGGAAGTGTCAAAAGATTTTACGGTGTGTGGTCGCTATTGGATGTGAGGGAGGTGGTGTAGTATTGGAAAAAGTCGTGGTTAAGGGCTTGTGATATGCGTAGGAGAAGGTCGGTGTTAATCGATGGTTGTGAGAAGATATAATACACGTTGGGACGCTCGCAGTTTATTTTGCGAGCAAGCCAAGTGGGGGTGCGTTCTTGGCGGTCGAGTTCTTGACGTATGAGTTGTCCTATATGTATCATAAAAAAGGCGAAATTATTTGTTGCCAATCTACACCTGAGGTACCGCCAAGCACCCGAAACCCAGAAAAGCACACAAATAATCACGCCCATAAGGCATGAACATTTGAGAGATGCTTATTCTCAGAGTTTCTTCAAATTGGCGGTTTTCAGATGTGAGAATAAGAGCCCAAAAGCTCACAATATTGTTATGTTGTTAAAATGTTAATGTTTGTTTTGTGAAAAACGTTTTTAAGTTAAATAATTTAGAACATATTTTGAAAATATCTTATTTGCAAAGGTAGTTATAATTCGTGACTTAAAATAAATATCTCTAAATCTTACTCTGATTTTTTCAAGAAGAATATGCGATAAATGAAATTTTTATCAATGGTGAGGATGCATTGTTCTCCTTTTTGTTCAAAGGCTCGAGCAAGGGTGATGATATTGTCGTGGCCTGTGCCGTCAATGTCGGTGAGGTATAGTTTGTCGCCACTGATACGATATTTATAACGAAGGTCGCCCAAGTCGTTGCCTTGCCATGAGAGAGTGGTGTTTTGAGGATGGAACTCAAGTATCTCAATGTGTGTGGGCTCTTCTTGGGTTGTCATTTGTCCATCTTGCCACAATCCATATCGAATGAGTCGATAAGAAAAGCCTTCGTCGGCATCTTTGATACATGCGTTCCAATCTTGTGCAAAAGATATTAGTGTGACGAGTAAAAGCGAAAGAGTGATTATAGCCTTTTTCATTTTGAAATATTTAGTTTCTTGCAAAGATAATGAAAATAGAATTATATGGTATAAAAATTGTTAGTTTTAGGTGGGTGAAAGATTGATAATTTTGTTGTTAGCGGCTTTTTGATTAATTTTGTGGTGATAATTATCATTATATTTCATGAGTCAACAAGAAACACCTATAAAACGCACGGTTCTCGACTATAACGACATCTCGCAGATGGTGCCTTGGTTTAAGGGCAAGGAGAAGTTTGTGAATCGGTTGCTTAAATTTCTGTCGGTCGATAAGGTGAATTGGATTCACGACCATAATTGTGATGTTCAAGGAGCTGAATTTACCACTGGGTTGTTGCGCGATTTGGATATAAAATTGCGTATCGACAACGAGCAACGATTAGACAATCTGCCCGAGGGTGCGTTTATCACGGTGAGCAACCACCCCTTTGGTGCGTTGGATGGAATTACATTGATAAATCTCATAGGCACGCGTCGTCCGCAGTTTAAGGTGATGGTGAATATGATATTAAATTATATCAGTGCAATGCGCCCCAGTTTCATTGCCGTAGATGCGTTGGCGAGTGATGACCCCAAGAAAAAGGCGGTGTCGATGCAGGGTATCAAGAGCGCCATTATGCAAGTGCGTCGAGGCAATCCCATAGGTTTTTTCCCTGCAGGTGCAGTGTCGAAGGTGAATTTCAAGGGCCAGCTCAACGACCGCGAGTGGCAACCAACTATCATTCGCCTCATTCAGCAAATGAAAGTTCCGGTGATTCCTATCTATTTTCATGGTAGCAATAGTTGGTGGTTTAACTTCTTGGGAGTGGTGTGCTGGCAGTTGCGCACATTGCGATTGCCTGCCGAGGTGTTTCGCAAGAAAGGCGCTACGCTTCATGTGTCGATAGGTGAGCCTATCACGGTAGAGGAGCAAGAGCAACACTCTGGCTCATTAGAAGAATTAGGGAAGTATTTAAAAGATAAAACATACGAATTACGCAAATGCCGATAGAACTTGCTAACATATCACCCGAGGTGCATCAAGCTAAAACGCGATTTGGCATAGTGGGAAATGCGCCAGCATTAATAGCTGCAGTGTCGCGAGCTATTCAGGTTGCCCCTATCAACTTGTCGGTGCTTATTACTGGCGAGAGTGGTAGTGGTAAGGAGTTTTTTCCACAAATAGTGCATAGCTTCAGCCCACGCAAGCATAATAAATATATAGCCGTAAACTGTGGAGCAATACCCGAGGGTACTATTGACTCGGAACTCTTTGGCCACGAGAAGGGTGCATTTACTGGTGCTGTAGCATCGCGTAAAGGCTACTTTGAGGAAGCCGATGGAGGCACTATATTTCTCGATGAGGTTGCCGAGTTGCCAATGACTACGCAAGCACGCTTGTTGCGTGTGCTTGAGAGTGGCGAGTTTCTCAAGGTGGGTTCATCGACGGTGCAAAAAACCAATATACGCATCGTGGCAGCAACCAATGTTGACATGCAAAAGGCAGTAGAAGAGGGCCGTTTTCGTGAAGACCTTTATTATCGTCTTTCGACTGTACACATCTCTATCCCACCATTGCGCGACAGGGGTAAAGATATCGCCTTGTTGGCGCGAAAATTCGCATCGGATTTTGCCGAAAAATATCGCACACCGGCAGTTCAATTTGACGACACAGCTCGCCGCATGATAATGCAATATCGTTGGCCTGGCAATGTGCGTCAACTCAAAAATGTAATCGAACAAATAGCATTGTTTGAGGCTGGCAGTGAAGTTACTGCCAACGAGATAGAGCAATACATACC
The DNA here is from genome assembly GCA_045637505.1 of Muribaculaceae bacterium. GTDB lineage: Bacteria > Bacteroidota > Bacteroidia > Bacteroidales > Muribaculaceae > RGIG4079. Next base: position 66,581 of record JAZTZO010000045.1, read on the forward strand.
TCAAGATGCTACTATTTACACCCCTACTATATCAACACAAGGGCGTCAATCGATACATTCTTATGATGATGAGCGCGAAATGTTGTTTAATATGATATTCCGCTTACAACGCGAAATTGAGACGCTTAAAACAATAGTAACCGGAACACCTACAAGTGCACCGCAGTTGCTCGATGTTCATAGCGGTTCGTCGGCAATAATTAAACGCACATCATATGATGGTGATATATTGCGTGTTGATGATGAGCCACGCGAGGTGAGAGAGGTAGAAAGCCAAGAGGTGTCGTCGATGACATTAGAGGATACCGAGCGCGAAACTATTCGTCGTTCGCTTGAACGAAATGGTGGACGTCGCAAGGCTACAGCCCAAGAGCTGAATATCTCGGAGCGCACACTTTATCGCAAGATAAGAGAGTATGGTCTTGAATAAGTTGAGAGTGATGAAAACGACATTATTAAAAATATTATTGGTGGTTGTGATGGCTACAACATGGCAAGGGTGTCGCATTAGTTATAAGTTTAATGGGGCTGCTCTTGATTATAATGTGTACAAGACAATCAATGTGTCGGAGTTTCCTATTAGAGCAGCGTTGGTGTATCCACCATTGCAACAAACTTTTGAAAACGAGTTGCTCGATTATATAACTCGCAACACTCGATTGCGCACAGTTGATAGCGCGTCCGACCTTGAACTATCGGGCGAAATCACAGGTTATAATCTCACACCACAGGCTGTTACCGAAAACGCTTATGCCTCAAAAACGCGATTGACAATCACGGTAAGGGTAAAATATACCGACAATAGGGTAGAAGGAAAAAACATCGACCAATCATTCTCGGCCTATCGCGACTTTGATAGTTCGGAGATGTTGACCGATGTGCAAGATGAATTATGTCAACAAATTACAAAAGAGTTGGTTGACCTGATATTTAACGCTACCCTTGGTAATTGGTAGAAATAAAATGAATATAAAATGACATTGCAAGAAACCATATCATCGCTATTGGATAATGACACAACGCAACTCGATCCGCAATGGGTAGAGGAGATACTTGAGCAATATCCCTATTTCACTCTCCCTGCTTTGATGTTGTTGAGTCGCAACAAAGAGGTTGACGATGAGGTGAAAGCTCGATTGGTGCAACGATTGTCGTTAAACAGCCCCGATCGTGATTCGCTATCGATGGTGATAGGTGAAGATGCTAAATTGTGGGCTACATTTTATCCACAAGAAGAGCGCCATCCAGTGGTGTCAACCAACGAGGCTATCTCTACCTTCCTTGATAATTATGGTAACAGTGATGCCAAAGAAGAGGCATTGCTTGAGCGATTGATATTTAACCCTACGCCCGATTATGCCCAACTATTGGCCGAGGAAGAGGAGCGTAGTGTGCCACAAAATGTAGATTTATCGGCGCCTGACTCGCAAGATGCGTTAATCAACGCGTTTATCTTGAAGAGCCGAGAGCAACAAGGACATTTCCCTGCGATAAACGAAGATTTAGCAATTGAATCAAAGGCGGTAGAGGAAGAAGATGCCACACCAGTGTTGTCGCCCGAGGTTACCGAAGACGATTCGATGTTGAGCGAAAGTTTGGCGAAAATTTACATAAAACAGCGCAAATATTCAAAGGCTTATGAAATTATCCGCAATTTAAGTTTGAATTTTCCAGAAAAAAGTATTTACTTTGCAGACCAATTGCGTTTTTTGCAAAAATTGATGATAAATCAGCGTTATATTGAGCGAAAAAAGGCGCAAGAAAGATGAAATTGCTAAATATTGACAAAAAGAAACAATAAAAACAACAATTTATAATATGGACATTTTAATTATTGTATTATCAGTTATTGTATCACTCCTTTTGATTGGGGTAGTGCTTATTCAAAAATCTAAAGGTGGAGGTCTTTCTTCATCATTTGCAGGCTCAAACCAAATTATGGGTGTTCGCCGCACAACCGATTTTATTGAAAAAGCAACTTGGACACTTGCATCAGTTATCGCTGTATTGGCTATTGCATCGGCTTTCTTTATGAAAGACATGAACCAAAGCAGCGAATCACTTCGCACACTCAACCAAGTAGCAACTCCAGCACCTGTTGAAGCAAAAGGTCAATATGAAACAGAAGCAGAAAAAGCACCTGCTGCTCAACCTGCTGCTGAAACTAAAGCGCCTGCTGCTGAAGCACAAGCACCTGCTGCACCTCAAAAGTAAAAAACTCCCCACGCATAGTGGGATGATACAATCTTTAGAGAATATACAGGGAGTGTCATATTGATGCTCCCTTGAGTTGTTAATAAGAATCATTGTGTTTACTCATATATAAGCAATGTTATGAGAATAGCCGTATTTTGTTCATCGCGCGAGAATATCAATGAGCAATATAAAGAGTCGGCACGCACCATAGGTCGTTGGATAGGAGAACACTCTTGCACATTGATATATGGTGGTGTAGATAAAGGACTCATGCACATAGTGGCTAGTGAGGTAAAAGCCTCGGGCGGTCGCACAGTGGGTATTGTGCCAGTGACGCGCCTTGGAGTGCGCAATGTGCGCGACGATGAAATGATAACATCAACCGACCTAAATGATCGCAAGGCTAAAATGTTGCGCTTGTGCGACTTGTTTATCGTGCTACCCGGAGGATATGGCACTCTTGATGAGTTTGTTTCGACATTTACTTCGTTGGCATTTGCAGGCAATAAAACCAAAGAGATAATCGTTTTTAATCAAAATAATATCTTCGACACCACATTGGCTCAATTTCAAGTGATGATTAATGAGGGAATGATGGAGAAAGAACTATTGCAAAGAGTGAAAGTTGCTACCACAGCACAAGAATGTTGCGCAATGATGAATCAATTTATACACCATAAAAAGCCATGAAAAAGAGTATAATATATACATGCACCGGCGATGCTGGCACAACATCGCTCGTTGGAGGTCAACGAGTGAAGAAAAACGACATACGCATTGAGGCCTATGGCACAGTTGACGAGTTGAGTGCTCACATAGGGTTGCTCACAGCCTATGAATATGAAAAGGAGCAAAACGAGGTGCTCACCTTTGTTCAAAACAAATTGTTTAACATAGGTGCATATCTTGCTACCGAAAGCCCTGAGGGGGAGAATGCTCCAGCATGGGGGCTTGGCGAAGCCGATATTAAGCGATTGGAAGATGCAATCGATGTGGTAGATAATGAATTGCCTCGCTTGAAAAACTTCGTGTTGCCCGGAGGCGCATTATCATCGTCAATGGCACATGTGGCACGCACAGTGTGTCGCCGTTGTGAACGACGCATCATTGACCTTGGTGAGACGGCTTATGTAGATGCCAATGTGTTGAAATTTATCAACCGATTGAGCGATTATTTGTTCGTTTTGGCACGATTTATCAATGTTTCGTCGGGAAAAGAAGAAAAATATTGGAATAAAGATTGTTAGTTATAATAAAATGACTAATTTTGCGGCTCTAAAACAAAACTTATATAAATTCTAATAATAACCAAAAATATAAATAGCTATGTATTGGACACTTGAATTAGCATCAAAACTCGAAGACGCTCCATGGCCAGCAACCAAAGAAGAACTCATTGACTATGCAATGCGTTCGGGAGCACCACTTGAAGTTATTGAAAACCTTCAAGAAATGGAAGATGAGGGCGAAACATATGAATGTATCGAAGACATTTGGCCCGACTATCCAAGCAAAGAAGACTTCTTCTTCAACGAAGATGAGTACTAATAGAGTATTAGTAAATTAAAAATAAGGAAACGATTGGTTGCTAACAGTAGTCAATCGTTTTTTTTGTTTTGCGATATTATAAACGATGATATTAGTGTTGTGTTAAAAAAAAATGGTTAAATTTGTTGTTCAAAGAGAAAATGTAAATTTAAAAATAATATGAAAAAGTTTTTAGTAATTGCCATTATGGCGATGATGATGAGTTCGTGTATAGATATAGATGCTCTAAAAGGATTTTTTGGCGGTAATGCTGAAAAAGAGGAGAACGCTAAACTCGACTCTATCACAATGGCTCTAAAAAAGATGGAAGAAAAAATGGTTGCGCAAGAGGCTCAACATCAAGCCGAGTTGGCCAAAGCAAAGCAAAATGTTCCAGGACCAAGTCCAAATGCTTATCGTGATGATAATCCCTATGCATGGTTGTCGCAACGAAAGTATTCGTGGGATGAATTTGCGTATAAAGCATCAAGTCCAGCACAATACCGTATATGGCGCAATGCAATGTTTGCTCGTCATGGATATATTTTTAAAAGTGCCGATTTGCGTGAACATTTTAGCCAGTTTACATGGTATGTGCCTCGTTATAAAACTGTGACATTGACAGCTGTTGAGGTGCATAATGTAAATGTGCTTAAATCAATGGTTGATTAGTCTAATATAGTTTGATTAATAGGTTGTGAAGAGAAAAATTTACATAGCATTAGCATTGACGGCAATGTGTTCAACCACATTGGCTTGTGATAACACTCAAGCATCGCAAGTGTCCACAAGCAATGGTGAATCGGTTGCCGTTGTTGCCCCCAAAAACGATGTGTCGCAAGTGGAAAACATGAAAGAGGTCAATTCGATTCCACAAGAGGCACAATGGCTCATTGAGGCATACCCCGAGCAGAAATTGCAATATAAAGATGGAAAAATAGTATTTCCCGATGGCTATGCTGTAGTGTGGGATGACGGCAAGAAAAAGTCGTTTGTAGAGCAACTTGATAACTCTGATATTGAGGACAGTTTTGCTATGCCCTACCAATTAGGGGGAGAGCCAACATTTCAAGCCGATGGTGGACGAAGCCGTAGTGATGCGTTCTTCAAGAAAATGTATGGGGCATCGTCGGCCGCTGTGCAAAAAAATCTTACCACGGTGAATTGGTTTGGCACAAACATAAAAGTCACCAAAGTTAATGGAGTGGATAAGAAACTCAAGGCTGTAGCTGCTGAGTTGGCAAAACACCCCGAGTTGCGTAAATATATAGAGAAACCTCAATCGTTTTATTGGCGCAAGGTGCGAGGCTCAAATCGTCAAAGTGCCCACAGCTATGGCATTGCCGTGGATATGGGGATAAAATATTCTAATTACTGGTTGTGGACCTATCCTCGAGCAAATGAAAATACGCAGATAAAATATAAAAATCGTTTTCCCGAAAAAATAGCAAAGATATTTGAAAAATATGGCTTTATATGGGGCGGAAGATGGTATCATTTTGATACGATGCACTTTGAATATCGTCCCGAAATTTTAAAAGGGGCAAAGAGGTGATTTTTTAGAAAAATGTTGAAAAATAAATTCATTAAAGAGTTTGTTAATCTAAAAATATCATTAACTTTGCAATAGAATAATGTAATAATAGTTGTTTTATAGATAATTGTGTAAAAGTGATAGGACTGTCGAGATGACAGTCCTATTATTTTTGTGTCATAAAAGTTGGCAATAAGTCGAAAATAGGGGTGTAAATGTGAAAAGAATCGGGAATTTAATTAAATTTGCATTATAATATTGTTTCTCTTTAGGATTAAAGAGGAGGCTGTGTAACTTTGAGAAAGAAAAGTATTATAAAAATGACATACCATTTATTATCGGTTTTAGTTAAGTTATTGTCGTATATACCTTTCGGGGTGTTATATATACTGTCGGACGCGTTGTATTTTGTGGTATATTATGTCGCAAAATATCGCCGACCATTGGTGCGAAAAAATTTGACAGAGTGCTTCCCCGAAAAGTCAGAACAGGAAATAATAAAGATAGAAAAAGGGTTTTATCATTACTTTGTTGATACGATATTGGAAAGTTTGAAGATGTTTACGATTTCGCCTAAGGAGATGAGTCGTCGCATGAAACTTCTCAATGTTGAAGGGTTGAAAGAGGTGATGAAAAAGGGTAACTCGGCATCGGTATTCATGGGACATTATGGCAACTGGGAATGGGTGTCATCGTTGCCATTGCATTTGGACGAAGGGATGCTTGGTGTTCAAATCTATCATGAGTTGAGCAACAAGATGATGAATAAATTGGTGCTATATTCGCGTGGCCGCATGGGCGCAATAAGCATAGAGATGCGCAAAACTGTGCGTGATATAAGCAAAATGAAGTCGGAAGGCAAGGTGGCTGCAATAGGGTTTATTGCCGACCAATCGCCTCGAAAAAAAGATGCTCACTTCTATTTGCAATTCCTAAATCATGAAATACCTGCGTTGACCGGGACCGAAAAACTCACAAAGCATTTCGGGTTTGAAGCGTGGTTTCTTGATGTGAAGCGTGTGAAACGCGGATATTACGAGGCCGAGTTTGTGAGATTGCATGAGAATCCAAGCGAGTTGCCCGACTTTGAATTGACCGAGTTGTATTACCAACGATTGGAGCAGATGATAAAAGAGTGTCCCGAGATGTATCTATGGTCGCATAATCGTTTCCGTCTTGCTCGAAAATCACAATAAAACTTCCAATATAACGACTTATGAATAAGGTGCTTGCCGAAATTATTGCTGGGGTAATTCCACATAAAATGACGCGCAATCGATGGCGTGGGCTGTTGCGTTATGGTGCGTTTAGGGCTTGGCGATTGCGATGTCGCATGAAGAAGGATAACACACAGCCACAATATTATTTGGCAGTGTGTGCGATTGCTAAAAACGAAGGACCTTATTTCGTGGAGTGGATTGAGTGGCATCGTAAGATGGGCGTAGAGAAGTTTTATATCTATGACAATGAGAGTAGCGACTGCACTCGTGAAGTGCTTGCTCCATATATAGAGTCGGGATTAGTGGATTATTGTTATTTCCTTGGATATCGCCGACAATTGGCTGCCTATGATGATTGTTTTGAACGACATCGTTTAGAAACACGATGGCTCGCAATTATTGACCTTGATGAGTTTATAGTGCCTGTGCGTGACAAGTCGATACCAGAGTTTTTGCGTAGTATGGAGGAATTCTCATCGGTCGAAATCAATTGGCTGATATATGGTAGTGGTGGCGCTAAAGAAAAACTGCCGGGAACGATGATGGAGCGATTTAAACATCACTCGCAACCAACGCATTATCTCAATCGCCATGTGAAAAGTATCGTTGACCCTCGACGAGTGTGCACGATGGTGGGTTGTCATGAAGCAGCGCGCATAAGTGGGCGTTCGGTCGATTCACACGGAGTGCCATTGACTAAAGGTTTTCGTGATAGAGAGCCACTACAAGATGTTATCAAAGTAAATCACTATGCTGTGAGGTCGTGGGAGGAATTTTTAGAGAAACAAAATCGAGGCAGAGCCAGCGGCCGACAAAAAACCGTTGAGGTGGAGTATTTTGAGCGATATGACCTCAACGATATAGAGGAGGCATAAGACATTCAATCACAAGAAAATATTGTAGGGAGACAAGGTTGAGATTGTGTCCGTAATTATTTGATTTCGACACCATTTCAACAATGGTGACTATTTCTCAAATTGTGATTTCTCGGGGAAATATTTCTCGAGAAAGGCAGTAGCGCGAGCTCTATCGTCATCGTTGGCAAATTCTGAATCGTTCATGCAGAAAAGCATAGGGTTATAACGCTCCAATTTTTGATAGTGGTTGTGTCGATGAATGTGGAAACGGAATGATGTCTTTTGAGTGACATATTGCAAATGTCCACGCCCTTCGGCCAATGGCACATATGAGTATATGTTGCGCTGAATATCGTTAGAACTGCGTATGTGGTTTATTGATGTGGCTTCTATTTCATCTTTGAAAACCTCCCACACATGTTGGTAATTGCTTTTAAGATAAGCATCGATGTTGTGGTGAGTTTTTCCTCCATAATAGATGCCATATTTTTTATTTACCAACTCGGCAGCGTTGCGAATGGTGATGACATAGTTGCCGAGGGGTTTGCGTTGAATTTTTTCGCGGAAGAAAAGTGTTAGACGCCTAAATGGACGACGGTTGAGGCGTATTATAGGAAGCCCGTTTTTGTCAAAGAAATCACTTGGCTTAACAGGGCGATTGATAAACAAGTCGTCATTCCCATAAAGAAAATGCTCCGACAGTCCGGGAATGCGCCATATGTAATGCTCAATGAGGCATGAGTTGAAACATGGTAGGCTGTGAGTGGGCAAAATCTCGGTGTGGTCAATGATTTTTATTTTAGGATTGGAGGTGTCTAACCATTTGGGCACTTGATTGTCGGTAACAATAAATATGTTTCGTATCCAAGGAGCATATTTTTCCAACGAGCGAAGGCTATATTTTAGCTCATCATTATCGGCATATCGACCTTTGCAATCGGCCGACGGATTGCTATCGGTTTTCCCTATGATAGCATTGCGTTTAGCTTGCCACGCAGGGTCGTTGCCGTCAACCCATAGATACACAAAGTCCACTTCAGTTATATTGTTTGCCATAGTTGTAAGAGTTATAAAATTCTACCTCGCTTAATAGTACACAATATTTTCCAATGTTTAGTAGTCAGGCTTTGGTAAAGACGGTCTTTCCTCTTTCTAAAGGGATAGTCGTGAGGCAATGTCTTTGCAAAATCGCGATATTCCATGCATAGCGCCTTTTCTTTTTTAGTTTTGGCCATTTTCACCATCTTTGCGATGCATTTAAATAGCGCAAGGGCAGGTCGCATGCCCAGTTTTATTTGGTTGTGGTGGGAGTAATTGTGAGCGATATATATCAATTTATCCCTATCGGCACGGGCATGATTTTCGGCCTTTTGGAAGTTCATAGTGTGAACGATACTACCTTGTCGGCGAAGGTATATGTAGAACGCTTTATTGATGTGTCCACATTTTTTTGATGCCAATATCAAACGCCATATCGTTGCTACATCTTCAAAGTACACCCCTTCGGGAAATTCTATCCCATCAAAAAGCGATTTACGACAAAGTAGTGTGCACACCGAGTTGGGTATTTTATTCTCAAAACATCGTTTTAAGAACTCATCAGAGGGGTACACTTTTGCCGTCCCATTGGAGTTATATACATGTCGATCTTTGCGATAGGCATAGCGTTTGAGTAGGTGGCAAGTAACCATGTCAAGGTCGTTGGCTTGGGCATGAGCAAGCATTTCGCTATACATTTCGGGAGCAATAGTGTCGTCGCCATCAACAAATGCAACATAGGGAGATGTTGCGGCTTCGATACCTTTGTTTCTCACATAAGAGATGCCCCCACGGTCGAGTTTGACAACTTTTATGCGACTGTCCTGTTTGGCCAATTCTAAACATATTTCATAAGAAGAGTCGGTCGACATGTTCTCTACCAATATTATTTCAATATCGGTCAGCGATTGTTGGATAACAGATTCCACGCATTTGCGCAGATATTTCTCAACATTGTGAACGGGGATGATGACACTAACTTTGCTCATGAAACGAGTGTGAATAAACCATTTTTAAAATAAATTGCAAAATAATAGTATTTCTATATCTTCTGCAAGTGTTTTCCCAAAAACATGTGTTATCTTTGTAATATATTTATATAAAGAAGGTAATGGATGTTGTAATAACATATGTAGATGGTCTTGACCCCGTGTGGCAAAAAGATTATGAGCAATTTACCAATACCCCAATCATGCAAAAACGATTTCGTAATTGGGGTTTTTTGCCATATTTGCTACGTGGAGTAGAGGAAAATATGCCGTTTATAAGAAAAATCCACTTAGTAGTGTCGCATGAGTCGCAAGTGCCTCAATGGGTCAATCGCAATGAGGTGAATGTGGTGCTACACAAGGATATTATTCCAGCCGACCTTTTACCTACATTTAATAGTAATGTGATAGAGATGCACCTTCATCGCATACACGATATAGATGAAGAGTATCTCTATTTTAATGATGATATGTTTCCAGTGGGGAAATGCATGCCCGAGGATTTCTTCCGTCAAGGCAAGGGGGTGATAGGCATGTCGCGACACATCTTGGCCTCGGGAATGTTTAAAAAGATATGTCGCAACTCCGATGCCATGGCACGCCGTGCATTGCGACGCAAGCGCTCGTGTGTTTTCCTGCGTCCGCAACACATATGTTCTCCTATGTTGCGTAGTGAGTGTGAACAAGTGTATGAGGCGATGCGTGACGAAATTTTTGCAACGCTCTCACGCACTCGCACCGAGAAAAATGTGACACAATATCTATTTCTTGACTATATGTATCTTCAAGGAAAGATTATTAATGAACGCATATCTAAAGGGCATTACTCGGTGGCAATCGCTTCGAGCAAATCGATATGTCGAGCCATTGAGCATCCACGCCGCAAATTGATATGTATCAATGATGTGAAGATTAGTGATGAGCGTTATGCTACAATGCACCACTCAATACACGAAGCTTTTCAAAATAGATTTCCTCGCAAATCAAAATATGAGAATTAATATATCCTATATTTATGGTTAATGATAAGATAGATGCGGTAATAACATGGGTAGATGGGAATGACCCTGCACACCAGGCCAAACGTGCTAAATTTCTTACACACAAGCGCGAGAACACCTTGAAAGATGTGGCAGGTGAAACTCGATTTAATCAAGTGGGAGAAATCTATTGTTGTATAGCGTCTATTTTGCGGTTTGCTCCATGGATAAATAAAATATATATTGTCACCGACAATCAAGACCCTCATGTAGAGGATTATATCAATAAATATTTCCCCGAAAACAAAATCCCTGTGGAGGTTGTTGATCACAAGGTGATTTTTGAAGGTTATGAGAAATATTTGCCCACATTCAACTCGTTGTCAATCACCTCAGTATTGTGGCGCATACCCAATTTGAGCGAGAGATTTATACTTTTCAATGATGATGTGATGCTTCAACGTCCGGTGAGCCCCAAGGACTTTTATGACAATGACAAGATAGTGCTTTATGGTCGCAAGTGGGTTTCTACGGCCGAAACTCGAGCATCTCTTGTGTTGCAAACATTTGTGCGTCGCATTGTAGGAAAAAAGCAGTTGCTTTCGTTTAAGAAATTTATGTATAACGCAGCACGAGTGGCTCATGCTTCGCATTTTGTGCGTTTAGGTCACACTCCTCATGCGTTTTTCAAAAGTGTGTTTAGTGATTTCTTTTCAACACATTCTCAATGCTTGGAAAACAACATTTGTCATCGTTTTCGCAATAAGGAACAGTATAGTTCGGCCGAACTACATCATTTGCTTGCCACAAAACAAGGTCGTGCAGTGACAGAGTTGCGTAGCAAGAGCGTGGCAACATTATCGCCCTATATGTATGATATAGAGGGATTGAAGGCCGAGTTGAAAAAGATAAAGGAGGATACTCAAATATTATTTTTCTGCGTAAATTCACTCGACCAAGCTTCGCCCGAGCATATTGAGGTGGTAAATGCTTGGATGCACGATATGATTTCGTTGAAGGTAGATTAATAATGGGATAAAACAGCATAAACAAAGAGAGGTGCGTCAATATCGACACACCTCTCTACTATTATATAGAAGGGAAAAATTTGATTAATATTGTTCTTTTTCGTTGGGGAAGTCGCTTGTTTTTACATCGTCGATATAGTGAGCAACGGCATCGTTGATGATGGTTGAAAGGTCGGCATAGCGACGAAGGAATCGTGGAGAGAAACCTTTGTTGATACCCAACATGTCGTGCATCACAAGCACTTGGCCATCAACGCCACCACCTGCGCCTATACCTATCACAGGGATATTTACTTCTTGAGCTACGCGTGTAGCCAATGAAGCAGGGATTTTTTCGAGCACGAGGGCAAAACAGCCTATTTCTTCAAGCATTTTAGCGTCTTCGATGAGTTTGTTGGCTTCGGCTTCTTCTTTGGCACGCACAGCATATGTACCAAATTTATTTATTGATTGGGGAGTGAGCCCAAGGTGTCCCATCACAGGGATGCCTGCACAAAGCACACGCTCTATTGATTCACGAATTTCGCTACCACCTTCCATTTTAACCGCTTCGGCATGGCTCTCTTTCATGATGCGAACTGCCGAGGCAAGCGCTTCTTTAGAGTTACCTTGATAGCTACCAAAGGGGATGTCGCACACTACAAGTGCACGTTTTACGGCTTTAACTACACTCTTGGCGTGATAAATCATTTGATCGAGAGTGATGGGTAGAGTGGTCATGTTGCCAGCCATCACATTTGAAGCAGAGTCGCCTACAAGGATTACATCCATGCCTGCTTCATCGATGAGTTTTGCCATTGAATAGTCGTAGGCAGTGAGCATAGCAATTTTTTCGCCACGTTGTTTCATCTCAATGAGACGATGAGTGGTCACTTTGCGTTGGTCTTGTAAATAGTTAGCCATTAAAAAGTTTTTTTAATTCAACGATGCAAAATTACATAAAATATCGTGGATATTATATTTTTTATTTGCCTATTTTATAAATAAGGTATCCTATAGTGGATGTGCGATAGTTACGCAACGAGAGGGAGATGATGCAATGATGTGAAACAAAAATTGACATTCTCCGTTTGGAGTTTTGACGATGGCAATGTTATTGTTGACATCGGTGGGGAGTATGATATCGTCGGCAAGAGATATTCCTGGTGCTTGAGCCACTTTATAAAGTGCCTCTTTGATGGTCCATGCTTGGAGCATGAGTTGTGGGGTGGAATATATATCTAATTCTTGCAGAGAGAGAAAGCGATTTTTTACTTTTATGAGTTGATCGCGCCAATTTTCAATATCGATGCCTATGGGGCAATGAGGGTTGATAGCAACAGCTATTTCGGTGGCGCTATGTGAAATTGAGATATATCCTTCAATACCCACTAATATTGGCGCACCGTTTTCATCGTGAGCAATAGATACATTCTCGCCCATAATATTTTTTATTAAAAGGTGAGATGCCACGATTTCGCGTTTACGACGAGGCGAATTGGTTTCCTCAACCTTGTCTCTTATCGATTGAGAGCATAGCGACATCAATGACTCAATCTCGTAGGGCAAATGCTTTATATATATATGTGTATTGTCCTTTATGATTGAGGTCATGGCTTGTTGATGGTTTTGAGTGAGTGAATCAAGTCGCGTTTTAATACATTGATTATTGGGCGAATAGAGTCAATGTTGGTCGATTTATTGTTGTTGAGGTATAATGCCCCCGATACTACCCACGATTGATTGTTGGTTGAAATGAATTGCAATGGGGTGACATTGCTTTGCTCGGTAACGAGAATGTGGGAGAGGAAATCATTTGCGTTTGTTAACTCGATTAACTCCGAGGTGTGGTTGCCAGCATTAAGCGCCATTCTTTCTTCACGATTATTGATTACCTCGGCTATTGACGAGGGGCTTACGGGCGTAAATGTGCAATGAAATGTGGCATTATATGGTTGGTAAAATATATTAATCCATCGTGCACCTTTTCCCTCTTTATCGTTTTTGACAATAGAGTCGAGCGAAATTTGAGCCACCGAACTGATTTCAAAGTGAATGGGGCTATTTTTTAAAGCAACAAAGGCGGAGTCGTGAGTATTTATGCGAGGGTAGGCCTTTTGTCGAGGAGTGCTTGGGGGAGTATTGGAACAGTCACACAACACTATCGAGCACAAAAATGCTAATAGCCAAATGGGTAGCATTGCTATAAACGCAACGAGAGTGGGGTGCTTGCGAGAAGTTTTGTTCATGAGGGAATTGAGAGGTTTAAACTTGATTTTCGGGCATAACTTTCACTCTCACACTTGTGATGCGATGGTGATTAATCTCGAGAATCAAGAAACGACAACGGCCATATACCAGTGGTTCTTTCTTTTTGGGGAAGTCACCTTTAAGGGTTAACAACATGCCTGCAAGACTTTCAGAGTCTTCGGTAATTTCGGCATAGTCATCTTCGTTGAGGTCGGTGATTTTAAAGAAGTCGGTGAGGAGAGTTTTTCCTTCAAAAATATATGTATCATCGGGAAGGCGTTGGTAGTTAACCTCCTCTTCGTCGTATTCATCATTGATGTCGCCAACAATCTCTTCAAGAACATCTTCGAGTGTTACAATCCCCTGTGTGCCACCAAATTCATCAACAACGATGGCTAAGTGAATTTTAAGTTTTCTGAAGTCCTCAAGAAGGTCGTCGATCATGCGTGATTCGGGAACAAAATAAGGTTCCCTAATGAGTGATTGCCAATTGAAATTCTCAATATTTTTGCCAATGTAGGGCAAAAGGTCGCGACTATATAGCACACCTTTTATATTGTCTTGAGTTTCTTCATATACAGGGAGTCGAGAATATCCACTCGAGATGACGATTTTCATTACTTCGTCGAAGGTTGAGTCTATTTCAATATCGGTGATGTCAACACGAGGAGTCATGATTTCTTCAACTGTTTTGTCGCCAAATTTCAAAATTCCTTCGAGCATCTCTTTTTCTTCTTCGGCAGCAACATCGGTTATTTCAAGAGCCTGGCTCAATTCGTCAGCCGATATGTTTTGAGTTTTTTTGGTAACTACTTTGTTGACAATTATCGAGCTACACATCAACAGCGAAGATAGTGGCTTGAATAATTTTGTGAGGAACGAAATTCCGCTTGTGGCAAATTTGGCCCACTTTAATTCATTACTATTGGCATATAGTTTGGGGAGAATTTCGCCAAAAAGCAAGATGAGGAATGTGAGTATTACAGTTTGCAAAATGAAACTTAATACTTCGGGCATATTCTGAAATATAGGTCCTAACGCAAAGTTGCAAAGTATAACGATTGTGACGTTAACCGTGTTGTTCGCAATCAATATGGTTGCGAGGAGGCGTTCGGGTACAGAAAGTAATTTCTTGAGAGCTTTGCCTTTAGGGGTGTCTTCAATTTCTTCAAGTTGGGCTGGCGTTAGCGAGAAGAAGGCAATTTCACTACCTGAAATAAAACCTGAAATAAGTAGAGCTAAAGCAGCAATTGATAGGGCTATGATTTGAGATATCCCAAAATCAATAGTTGTAATTTGAGCCAACATCTGCGTGGCTGGTAACGGGTCTATATCCAAAATAAATGATATTAGTTAAACAATATATAGCCTCATGGCTATTTGATAGTGCAAAATTAATCAAAGTTTCTGAATTGTGCGAATATTCTTGCTATTTAGTTGGTATTATTATAATTTTGTTAGTTGAAATAGATTTTATTTTATCTGTTTTTTAAGCGTTGTATTAAAATTCAAATCATGATATTATGAAAAAGAAATTGGTTATTTCTACTGGGGCTGGTATCAGCGCCGAGAGTGGGCTCTCTACGTTTAGAGATGCAAATGGTTTATGGGAGCAGTATCCTGTGATGGAAGTGGCAAGTGCCGATGGTTTTGCTCGCAATCCAGCATTGGTGCATGAATTTTATAATGCTCGTCGCAAGCAATTACTTGAGGTTGAGCCCAATGACGCTCACCGAGGACTGGTTGATCTCGAAGAGGATTTTGATGTGAGAATTATAACTCAAAATGTCGATGACTTGCACGAGCGTGCAGGTAGCAAAAATGTGTTACATCTTCATGGCGAATTGATGAAAATAAGGTCAATGAAAGATGAATCGCGAGTGTATGAGTTGACTGCCGATAACATCGAAACATCGATTGAAACTCGCGATAAATATGGCGATGCAGTGCGCCCTCATATCGTGTTTTTTCAAGAGGCTGTGCCCAATATTGAGCCAGCAATCGACTTGGTGCAAGAGGCTGATATATTTGTGGTTATAGGCACATCTCTAAATGTGTATCCAGCAGCAGGGTTGTTGCAATATGTGCGTCGAGGAATACCGGTATATTATATTGATTTGCATCCGGCTTCTGTGCCTGCTGGAGTTGAGGTTTTGGCCATGACAGCGACTCAAGGAGTTGAAAAATTGAAGGCCTTATTAAGAGCGAAATGTTAAATATATACAAATTTGCAAATGTAAACGTCGGGACTTGTCTCGGCGTTTATTTTTATTGCGTTAGTAATTAGATGATTACGTAAAATGTTGATAACTTTTTTGAAAAAAATGCAAATATAGTAAAATTTGAATATGTAAATTTTGAATAAAAATTTGTAACTTTACAACGTTAAAATGAAAAAGCTATAAAATAACAAACAACGGTTTAAAAGTTACTAACTCACAATGTCGCAAGAAGTTTATCACATTCCGGCACTTTTGCCCGAAACATTAGAGGCATTAGATATAAAATCTAATGGCACATATGTTGATGTTACCTTTGGCGGAGGAGGGCATTCGCGTGCTATAGTGGAGAAACTCGATGAAGAGGGGCATCTATACTCGTTTGACCAAGATGAAGACGCAGTTAAAAGAGCCTTTGAAGATTCGCGATTTACGATTGTATATAGCAACTTCCGTTTTTTGTCAAACTTTTTGCGCTATCACAAAGTTGAAGGAGTAGATGGCATATTGGCCGACTTGGGTGTGTCGTTTCATCACTTTGATGATAAGGACCGTGGCTTTTCATTTAGATTTGAAGGGCAATTGGATATGCGCATGAACCAAAAAGCAAAGCGCACTGCTGCCTGGATTTTAAATAACTATAGCGAAGAGCAACTTGCCGATGTGTTTTATCTTTATGGCGAATTGAAAAACGCGCGCAAAATAGCGTCGGTGATATGTAAAGCTCGTAGTCAGTCATCAATTGACACCGTGGAGCGATTGCTTGAGGTAACCAAACCACTCATTAACCCTCGTCAAGAGAAAAAAGAATTGGCAATGTTGTTTCAAGCGTTGCGCATTGAGGTAAATGGCGAGATTGATGTGTTGAAAAAGTTTCTTCA
This sequence comes from Muribaculaceae bacterium, assembly GCA_045637505.1. Lineage (GTDB taxonomy): Bacteria > Bacteroidota > Bacteroidia > Bacteroidales > Muribaculaceae > RGIG4079. The sequence continues at coordinate 83,279 of JAZTZO010000045.1, forward strand.
ACAAGCATTGGATTCACTCAACCCTGGTGGACGATTAGTGATAATAACATATCATTCGTTGGAAGATCGATTGGTGAAAAACTTTATGCGTTCGGGAAATTTGAAAGGTGAAACCGAGAAAGATTTCTTTGGTCGCAATTTGTCACCATTTAAGTTGTTGACATCTAAACCTATTGTCCCATCGGCACAAGAAGTAGAGCGTAATCCACGTTCGCGAAGTGCCAAATTAAGAGTTGCTCAAAAGTTGTAAATATAAAATGAAAACACATATGGCTGAAGAAACAACCGAAAAGAAAAAAAATTGGTTTTGGCGCATAATCCATGGCCAATTGTTGACAATAGACTTTTTTGCGCGTCACTGGCTCAAGATCCTCGTGTGTGTGATAATGATTCTTGTGTATATTTCAAACAAATATCAATGTCAAACACGTATGCTTGAAATAGATAAATTGAAAAAAGAACTTGAAATAGTGAAGAATCAATGCATCTCGGAACGCAGTATCTATATGGGAAAAATACGCGAATCGGCAATGCAAGAGATGGTCGATTCACTTAATTTGCAATTGAAAAAACAAGAACAACCACCTTTTAAAATATCTTATTCAGAATGAAAACATTTAAAGCACAAATTATTGTTCGATATGCATTGGTAGCTGCATGTATATTGATTTTTTCAGGAGCCATTATTGGCGAAGTAGTTGACACAACTATTACTCACAAAGAAGATTGGGACAACAAAGCCGATTCAATTTTGAAACAACGCAAAGTGTTGTATCCTAAACGCGGAGATATACTTGCGTGCGACGGAAGCGTGTTGGCAACAAATGTTACAACATATACTGTGCGCATTGACTATCAAAGCGAGCAGTTTAAGGAAAAAGAATATCGCGACTCAATGGATAAGTATGTCGATAGTCTTCTTGCTCATTTTGATCGTTTTAAAACTAAAGACGAGTGGAAAGACTATCTATTGGCTCCGTTGGATAAAGAAAAAAAGAAACGCCCAAGAAGTTATACGCTATTGAAAAATATTACTTACACCGAATATTTGAAATTGCGCACTTTCCCATTCTTTAACTTCCCCAACAAGAACAAGTGTGGTATAGTGCTCGAGTCGCGTGAACGCCGCAAAAACCCTTATGGTGAAATGGCTTCACGAAGCATTGGTGTGGTAGGCGAAATAAAAGCCACCAAGGAGCGTCATGGAGTGTGGGGGCTTGAAAGTGACCTCGACTCGCTTCTTTATGGCAAAACTGGATTGGCAAAAGTAGTGCCTGTGAATATCAACACAATCAATTGGACCGAAGTGCCACCTGTTGATGGTTATGATATCACAACCACAATCGACATCAATCTGCAAGATATCGTTGAGAATGAACTCAATGAAGAATTGGTGAAAACTCGTGCCGACTGGGGTGTGGCGATATTGATGGAGGTAGAAACTGGCGACATCAAGGCGATTGCCAACCTTGAAATGGATACAGCCGATCATCGTCGATATATTGAAGGAAGCAACCGCGCAGTAGTGGGTGTTGAGCCTGGTTCGGTAATGAAACCCATTTCGATGCTTGTGGCTCTTGAAAAAGGATGGGTTACTCCCAACACGGTAATCCAAACTGGCCAAAAATATAAATATGCAAGTGGTCCAGCTATATGCGACTGCTCTCCAGTGTCATCAATGCCAGTATGGGAAGTGATAGAGCGTTCGTCAAATATTGGTATGACAAAAGTGGTTATGCCTCACCTTGAATATCCTCAACAATTTAAAGAGTGCTTGACCGAAATAGGGTTCTTTGAACCAATGAACTTGCACATCGCAGGTGAACGCGTGCCACGCATTCGCAATTTGGGTAATTCCAACTGGGATTATATCGATGCATCGCGCATGACCTATGGCTATGCAACAGAGATACCACCTATATACACATTGTCGATTTACAATGCAATTGCAAATGGTGGTAAGTATGTTCGTCCACGATTTGTGACAAAAATATCGGGTGCTGGAGTTGACTCGGTGATACCTGTGTCATATATTCGCGACCGCATTTGTAGCGAAGAAAACGCCGAAATCTTGACCAAGATGTTGAAACGAGTTGTGTGGGGCGACCATGGCACAGCGCGCTTGGTATTGAAAGATAAACGAGTGGAAATAGCTGGTAAAACAGGTACATGTTATGCCGTATTTGAAAAGCCACGAGTGAACAAAAAGACCGGAAAGGTGATAACAAAAGATATGTATGGTCGCGATATCCCCAACGGCACACCAGGTACATATGATGAAAATCGTAAACGCTTGTCGTTTTGTGGATTTTTCCCTGCCGAAAATCCTAAATATTCATGTTTTGTGATGATGTTCCATCCTAAAAATGGAGTAGGAGCAGCAGCGTCGAGTGGCGTAGTGTTGAAGGATATAGCTTTGAAGATGTATTCAAGAGGCTTGCTCGGTAATGAGAGTGATTTCAAAGCGCAAAGAGGTAAATCATCTCGTCCCACTATGTATGCTGCAAATGCTGCCAAATATGAAAGAGTAAAAGATGGATTAAATTTAAAATCAATAAATCACTATACATTAAAAACTCAATCATCGGGCGTGCCTTCGGTGGTGGGCATGGGGCTTAGAGATGCTATCTCAACCCTTGAAAATGCTGGTTATAATGTTGATTTTGATGGAGTGGGGTGTGTGGTGTCGCAACTACCCGCTGCTGGAACAATGGCGACAAAAGGAGATAAAATTAAATTAAGATTATCATATATTTAAAACTATAATATTTTAGTAATGAAAGAATTATCACAATTACTACAATCGATAGATGTTATTGAGGTCATAGGTGATACTCACCGTGAAATCAGTGGCATTGTGAGCGATTCGCGTTGTGCTGCAAAAGACATGATGTTTGTGGCCGTGAGAGGTGTAAATGTAGATGGTCATCAATATATCCCACAATTAAACGGCAAGGGATTGGGTGCTATCATATGTGAACAATTGCCTCAATCGATTGATGGTGATGTGACTTATGTGCGTGTAGAAAATTCGGCTATTGCCTTGGGTAAACTCGCGTCGCAATGGTGGGATAACCCCTCACAAAAATTGAAACTTGTGGGTGTGACAGGGACTAATGGCAAAACTACTACAGCCACTCTCATATATGAGATGGCTCGATATATGGGCTACAAGACTGGATTGTTGTCAACAGTGTGCAACTACATTGATAGTGAAGCCGTGCCTGCAACTCACACCACGCCCGACCCCTTGAGCCTTAATGCGCTACTTGCGCGCATGGTTGAGGCTGGTTGTGAATATGCTGTGATGGAGGTGAGTTCTCATGCTGCTCATCAACATCGCATTGCTGGGTTGAAATTTGTGGGAGGAATTTTCTCAAATCTCACTCGCGACCACCTCGATTATCACAAGACGGTTGATGCATATCTCGATGCAAAGAAGATGTTCTTTGATGGTCTTGAAAAAGATGCATTTGCATTGACTAACATCGATGACAAGGTGGGAGAGGTGATGCTACAAAACACAAAGGCTGCCAAAAAAAGATATTCACTTCGTTCGCAAGCCGACTTTATGGGACGCATCATCGAAAGCCGTCTTGACGGCACATTGATGACCTTTAACTCAAAAGAAGTTGAGGTGTTGTTTACTGGCAAGTTTAATGCTTATAACTTGACTGCGGTGTATGCTACTTCAATACTATTGGGCTGGGATCCCGAAAAAGTATTGGTGGGAATGAGTCGTCTTGTGCCTGTAGCCGGTCGTTTTCAAGCATTCCACTCGCCCAAGGGTTATACCGCGATTGTTGACTATGCACACACCCCCGATGCCGTGGTGAATGTGCTCAATGCTATTCGCGATGTGATAGGCAATAACGGAAATATCATCACAGTGGTGGGAGCAGGTGGAAATCGCGACAAAGGCAAGCGTCCTATTATGGCTAAAGAGGCTGCTGCGCGTAGCGAACGAGTAATTCTCACATCTGACAATCCTCGTGATGAAGAACCTGCCGATATATTGCGTGATATGGAAGCTGGGCTTGATGACGAAGGTCGTGCCAAAACATTGAGTATCTCTGACCGTCGTGAAGCAATTCGCACTGCGACTATGCTTGCAACACAAGGTGATGTTATTCTCATCGCAGGTAAAGGACATGAGGACTACCAAGAAATTAAGGGTGTGAAATATCACTTTGACGATAGAGAGGTAATATCTGAAATTATTAAAACTGAACAATAATAAACTATAGGCATATGTTGAACTATTTATTTGATTATCTACTTGAGATTGATGTCCCTGGAGCTCGATTAATGAGTTATTACACATTCCGTTCGGGTGTGGCATTTTTGTTGTCGCTTCTTGTTACAATCTTTATAGGTCGTCGCATTATTGAGCGATTGCAAAAAATGCAGATTGGTGAAATTATTCGCGACCTCGGGTTGGAGGGGCAAATGAAGAAAACAGGTACTCCAACAATGGGTGGGATTATTATAATTATAGCCACATTGGTTCCATGTTTGTTGGTGGGAGATTTGACAAATATCTATATGCTGTTGATGATAGGTTCAACAATATGGCTTGGCGTGTTGGGATTTCTTGACGACTATATCAAGGTGGCACGCAAAGATAAAGATGGCTTGAAAGGTAAATTTAAAATTGCTGGTCAGGTGGGTCTTGGTCTTATCGTAGGGCTTACAATGTATTTCAGCCCCGATATGACTATGCGCCTTAATCATGAGGTTAAAGATGTCAATAGCCAAGATGTGGTTGAGGTAGTGTATGAAAACCAAGAGGTGAAAGACTTGCAAACAACAATGCCTTTCTTTAAAAACAACAACCTCGACTATGACTGGTTCACCCAATGGATGGGCGACTGGGCAACTCCTGCTGCATGGGTGTTGTTTATTCTTGTTACAATCTTTATGGTAACAGCAACTTCCAACGGGGCCAATCTCACCGATGGGCTTGATGGGCTTGCAACGGGAACATCGGCTATTGCCGCAATAGCATTGGCGATAATAGCCTATCTGGGAGGTAATGTGATTTATTCATCTTATCTCAATATTATGTATTTGCCCGGCAGTGGTGAGGTAGTGGTGTTTATGGCGGCATTTATTGGAGCGCTCATTGGTTTCTTGTGGTATAATGCATATCCTGCTCAAGTATTTATGGGAGACACAGGTAGTCTCACCATAGGTGGTATCATTGCTGTGAGTGCAATTATCATACACAAAGAATTGTTGTTGCCTATCCTTTGCGCATTGTTCTACTTTGAAGACCTCTCGGTTGTTATCCAAACAGGTTATTTCAAACTATCGCGCAAATTAACAGGCGAGGGTAAACGCGTGTTTAAGATGACTCCTATTCATCACCATTTCCAAAAACCTGGTAATAGCGGAATAAAAGCGTTGATACAACGTCCATATAATGCAGTTCCCGAATCAAAAATTGTGATACGATTCTGGATTATTGCAATACTTCTTGCTGTAATAACATTTGTGACATTGAAGATACGATAATGAAAACAAAGAAATTAGTAGTGCTCGGTGGAGGCGAAAGTGGCGTAGGTGCCGCTATTCTCGCTAAAGAGAAAGGGATGGAAGTATTCCTCTCTGACATGGGTAAAATTGCCCCAAAATATAAACAAGCACTCGATGAGGCAAATATTCCTTGGGAAGAGGGCACTCACACCGAGTCGATGATTCTTGATGCCGATGAGGTGGTAAAAAGTCCTGGGATACCTCCTACAACACCTTTGATGCAAAAGATTGCGTCAAAAAATATTCCTGTGATATCAGAAATAGAATTGGCCGGACGATATACCGATGCCAAGATGGTGTGTATTACAGGTAGTAATGGCAAAACCACTACTACAATGCTCACATATCATATTTTGAAAAATGCAGGTGTCAATGTGGGACTTGCAGGCAATGTGGGTCATAGTTTGGCGTTGCAAGTTGCCCACGAAAAGCACGATGTGTATGTGGTGGAATTGAGTAGTTTCCAACTTGAAAACATGTATGATTTCAAGGCAAATGTGGCTGTGATAATGAATATCACCCCCGACCACCTCGACCGCTATGACTATGAAATGCAGAATTATGTAAATGCCAAATTCCGCATCCTTCAAAATCTCACATCGCAAGATGCATTTATCTTCTGGAAAAACGACCCAATCATTGAGGCTCAATTAAAAAATATTGAGACTCAAGCACAATTGTTTCCATTCTCTGAAGTGCAAGAGGAAACATCAAAGGCCTATGTCGATTCAGAAAACAACTTGATTATTAATGCGCCAAATGCATCGTTGTCAATGCCTCGTGCCGACTTGGCTTTGAGTGGGTTGCACAATCTTTATAATTCAATGGCAGCAGGGTTGTCGGCATGTATTCTCGACATAAAGAAAGAAGATGTGCGCCGTGCATTATCTAACTTTGAAGGTGTTGAACATCGTCTTGAGTATGTCGATACTATTGATGGCGTGAGATATATCAACGACTCTAAAGCAACAAATGTAAACTCATGCTGGTATGCACTTGAAAGTGTACCCAAAAATACAATCCTCATTCTTGGAGGAAAAGATAAGGGTAATGATTATACCGAAATTGAACCATTGGTAAAGGAAAAAGTAAAAGCAATAGTGTGTATGGGAAAGGACAATACTAAATTGCTTGAATTCTTTGCCGACAAAGTAGAAACTATTAGCGACACACACTCTATCGAAGACGCAATCAATGAATGTGCTCGCATAGCACAAAGTGGCGACACTGTGTTGTTGTCACCATGTTGTGCAAGCTTTGACCTCTTTAAAAGTTATGAAGATAGAGGCGAGCAATTTAAGGCTATCGTAAAATCAATGAAAAAGTAAATTAATATTTTAATCGATTAACTATGAAATCAGAAGAACCAATCAAAACAACCAAGCCGAAGGAAAAAGCGGCTCCAACTCCTCCCGGAGATAAGTATATATGGGCAATATACATTACCCTATGCCTAATCTCGGTAGTAGAGCAATATAGTGCATCGTCAACAATGGTTACTACCAACGACATTATAGGACCATTGACCGACCATCTTATGCATCTATTCTTGGGCTTTTTGGTTATTTATTTTGTGCAACGCATTCATTATAGTAAATTTATATTACTTGTGCCCATTTTGGCCGTAGTGAGTGTAGGTTGTGCTATATATGTTATGATTGGTGGTGATGTAATCAATGGTGCAAAGCGCAGTTTCCGTCTATTTGGGATGCTGCCAGTGCAACCTGCCGAGTTAATAAAATTCACATCGGCAGCATTGATAGCATTAATAATGTCAAAATCGCAACTCCAAGATGGCAAGGGGATATCGCGTAAAGGATTGATAACAACTCTTGTTGCGATAGCCATATTTGGTGGGGTGTTGATACGTCAAGGAACAACCAACACAATTATATTATTGGCAATATCATTCTCAATGATGATTGTGGGTGGAGTTCAGTTGAAAAAGATTTTTGCCATAATAGGTATAGGCATATTGCTGGCAGGAAGTGCTGTAGGCGTAAAGTTATTAATGGAAAAGTCCGAAGAGAAAGATACTACCGAGTTTGTGGCTCAAAACTCCGATTCGCAAATTGAAAAAGGCGAAACGGTCGATCGTTTTTCTGAAGTGCTCATTCCTCGTCTTAAGCGTTGGTGGTATGGTGATACAATACCCAAATGGCAACAAAAAATCACACGAACTAATTATCAAGAGCAGTTCTCTTATATAGCGCAAGCTCATGGTGGTGTAGTGAGGTTTATGCCTGGGAATTCGCGCGAAACATCGCGATTGCCGTTGGCATTCTCCGACTATATCTTTGCCATTGTCATTGAAGACTTGGGGCTTGTGGGTGGAGTATTTGTATTGATACTTTATATATTCCTCCTCTTCCGTGCCGGAGGGATAGCTTCGCAGTGTACGCGTGCATTCCCGGCAATGCTGGTGATAGGGATGGCGTTGTATATAACATTCCAAGCATTGTTCCATATGGGCATTGTTTCGGGGTTATTACCTGTTTCGGGGCAACCATTGCCATTGATATCGGCCGGTGGTACATCAATATTGATAACCTCATTGGCAATAGGGGTGATGTTGAGTGTGAGTCGATTTGCAACTCGCAAAGGAACAGCTCAAAAACGCGATATTAATCAAGAAATAAGTGCGCTTCCCGAAAATGTGCGCGCCGAAAATCCAAGTCAATTATAATTGTTTTAGTAAGAACGATTTATGGAAGATAAAAAAACATATAAAGTTTTAGTGAGTGGTGGTGGCACCGGTGGACATATTTTCCCCGCGTTGTCAATCGCTAATGCATTAAAAAAGCGTAACCCCAACACTCAAATCCTTTTTGTAGGGGCTGAGGGACGCATGGAAATGGAGCGCGTGCCTGTTGCTGGATATGAAATCGTGGGATTGCCGGTGTGTGGTTTTGACCGCAAGCGTTTGTGGCGCAATGTGAAAGTGCTATATAAGTTGTGGAAAAGCATGCGCATTGCTCGCAAGGTGTTGCGCGATTTCCAACCCGATTTGGCTGTGGGTGTAGGTGGATATGCAAGCGGACCAATGCTCAAAGAGGTTCAGAAAAAAGGAATTCCTACTTTATTGCAAGAGCAAAATTCATATGCTGGGGTTACTAATAAACTATTGGCCAAAAATGCTGGTGCTATATGCGTGGCTTATGAGGGTATGGAACGATTTTTCCCTGCCGATAAAATTGTTCTTACAGGAAATCCAGTTCGTGCCAATATCTTGAATTGTGACTTGACTCGTGAACAAGCCAAAGAGCAATTAGGCTTTGATGCATCACGCAAGTTGGTGCTTGTTGTGGGCGGAAGCCTTGGTGCTCGCACTATAAACGATAGTGTAGCCTTGGCGCTTGATGATGTGTTGTCGACAGGTGCTCAAGTGATGTGGCAAACAGGTAAAATATATGCACAAGAATGTGCCGAAAAGGCCCAAGGAAAAGATGGTGTAGTAGCTACTGCATTTATTTCTGACATGAATGTGGCATATCGTGCGGCCGACTTGGTTGTGTCGCGTGCTGGAGCTGGAACGATTTCGGAACTTCAACTATTGGGGTTGCCGGTAATTCTTGTTCCATCGCCCAATGTGGCCGAAGATCATCAACGCAAAAATGCACAAGCTCTTGTCGATAAAGATGCTGCTGTGATGATACTCGATGCCGATTGTCGTGCTAATCTTGCTGGTGAGGTAAAAGCATTACTTGCCGATGACAAGAAACGCGATATTTTGGCTCAAAATATAAAGAAAATGGCACTCGTTGATGCTGATGAAAAAATCGTGGACAAAATTTATGAATTATTGAATAAATAATAAGCAAGAATGGATACAAAAAAGACTAACATATACTTTGTTGGAGCAGGTGGTATAGGCATGGCTGCTCTCGAACGATATTTCCTTTCACAAGGTTGTAAAGTTGCTGGATATGACCGCACACCAACGGCTCTCACTAAAGCGCTCGAAGAAGAGGGTGTGGCTATTGTGTATGACGATGAAGTGAGCCTTATACCCGAGGAATTTAAAAATCCCGAAACAACATTGGTTGTTTATACTCCTGCCATTCCTGCCGACCACAAAGGGTTGAACTTCTTTAAAGATGGAGGTTTTGAAATCCTCAAGCGTGCAGCTGTGTTGGGTATGATTACTCGTGGATCAAAGGGTTTGTGTTTTGCCGGTACACATGGCAAAACTACTACCTCATCGATGGCAGCTCACATTCTCAACACTTGTGAAGTGGGTTGTAATGCATTCTTGGGTGGTATATTGCGCAATTATAACAGCAACTTGTTGTTGAGCGAAACATCTCCCTATTCGGTCATTGAGGCCGATGAGTATGACCGTTCATTCCATCAGTTGACTCCCTACATCGCAGTCATAACCTCGTCTGACCCCGACCACCTCGACATCTATGGCACTGAAGAGGCCTATCTCGAAAGTTTTGCGCACTTCACCGAGTTGATACGCCCCGATGGTGCATTGGTGATGCACGAAGGATTGAAAGTGAAGCCTCGTGTAGCTCCAGGTGTAAAAGTATATACCTATTCGCGCGACCATGGCGATTTCCATGCCCAAAACATTCGTTATGGAAATGGTACAATAACATTTGACTTTGTAGCATGCGATGGTTCGGTTATCAAAGATATCGAATTGGGTGTGCCTGTTGAAATAAATATTGAAAATGCGATAGCATCGTTGGCCGGTTGTTTCCTCACAGGCGACATGCAAGCCCACAAGGCAGCCGAAGCAATGGCTTCATTTATGGGTCCAAAGCGTCGATTTGAGTTTTGGCTCAAGGAAGCAGGTGAGAATGGAAAAGCTATTATTGACGACTATGCACATCACCCCGATGAGTTGAAGGCTTCAATAAGTTCGGTGAAATCGCTCTATCCTAATCGAAAGATTACCGTAGCGTTCCAACCACACCTCTATTCACGCACTCGCGATTTTGCCCCCGAATTTGCTCAAGCATTATCGCTTGCCGATGATGTGATATTGCTCAATATCTATCCTGCACGCGAATTGCCTATTGAGGGGGTTACTTCTCAAATAGTATTTGATGATATCACTACTCAATCAAAGGTGCTTATTGAGAAAGAAGAACTTGTTGAAACGATTAAAAATCGCGACTTTGAAGTGTTATTAACCGTGGGCGCAGGCGATATTTGTAACTATTTGCCCCAAATATGTGAAAATGTGACTAAATAATGAATAAAAAGAACCTTTTAAATATAATATTGTCAATATTGTTGGTGATATATATGGTGGTGGCTTTTAGTTTCACTGCCTATATTTACCAAAATGATTATTGTAAAGGTGTTGATATTGAAATCAACGACCCTACAAATATGAAATTTATCACTGTTGACGATATTTCGCGTGAGATAGGGAATGAAGATAGTTCATTTCTATTGATGCGTATTAATGAGATAAACACACACACCATTGAGATGTCGTTAAATGCAATTGACAAGATAGAAGAGGCCAATTGTTATATCTCAAAAGATGGACATCTAAAGATAGGTATAACACCATTGATACCTGTAGCGCGCATATTTGACCCCAATGGGACTTACTATATTAATCGAGACGGGAAGAAAATGACAGCCAGTGCTCGTTATCATGTAGATGTTCCTGTTGTGGTGGGACAATTCAATTCAAAGCTCAATTCAACGGCTATATTGCCACTGTTGAAATTTATTAAGAGCGATTCAACTTGGAACTCGCTTGTAACGGGAATCAAGATTGACGCAAATAATGATATTATCATTGCACCTATGATTAAAGGGCATGTGTTGAACTTGGGTGACACTTCTGATATTGAAAACAAATTTGCTCGTATAAATACGATTTACAAAAAAGTATTGCCCATAAAAGGGTGGAACTATTACGACACAATCTCGGTGAAATGGCATGGACAAGTGGTGGCTACTCGCAAAGAAAAACTAAAGGAGGTGAATACTGCTACTTTTGCCGATTCGATAGATGGCGAAGCTCCATCGTTGTCATCGATGAATGTATCGTATGAGCGAAATAAACCGGAAGCTACTAAATCTACTTCAGAAGAGAAAGAAGAGGAGCCCGATTCAGAAAAAACAAAATCGTCCAAGGCTAATAAAAAAACAAAAAAGTCGGCGGATAAAAAAAGCAAAGAAGAAACAAAAAAAGAAAATAATAAAAAACCTAACTAATTATGGAAGCCAAGTATATTGTAGCGATTGAGATAGGCAGCTCAAAGATAAAAGGAGCTATAGGTGTGGTCGATAATGATTCATCTCTCAAGGTTATCGCCGTTGAGGAGTGTGAATTTATCGATGGCGTGCGTTATGGATGCATTCAAAATGTTGAAGATGTAAAGACTTGTGTGTCAAAGATAATATCGGCGTTAGAGTCTAATTCACAAGTGATTCCACAAAAGATAAAAGGGGTATATGTTTCAATAGGAGGACGCTCAACAAAATCTCACAAGAATGAGATAGAGCGCATCTTTGACGAGGAAACCGAAATAACTCGCGAGATTATTGATGAACTCATTAATCAAGCATATGAAGAGTTCCCAAAAGACAAGCATATCCTCGATATTATGTCGTTGGGTTATACTATTGATAACACAATGCCACAAAATCCTATTGGCACATATGGTCATTCGCTTAAAACAACATTAAACTATATTACTTGCCGTCCACAAATAATAAAAAACATAAATCGTGTAATTGAAGAGCGCTTGTCGCTCGATATTAATGGATTTATTGTGCGTCAATCGGCTTTGGCCGACTTGGTTTTGAGCGTCGATGAGAAAAAACTCGGTTGTATGCTCGTTGACTTTGGTGCTGAAATAACTACAGTATCAATTCACAAAGGGGGTTCTATGCAATATATGGCAACAATTCCATTAGGTTCACGAAATATTACTCGCGACCTCACTTCATTGAGCATTACCGAGGAGGTTGCTGAGAAAGTGAAACGCGTAGCAAATGCTAATCCTCAAGAAACAGTAGGTGCTGCTGGAAAATCAAATCTCATTGAGGGTGTTGATGATGCCGAAGTGAACAACTATGTGCAACATCGTTCGCGTGAAATTATTGCCAATATCAATAACCAAGCCACATTGGGTGGTTATAAAACAACCGACCTCCCCAATGGAATTATAATCGTGGGTGGAGGTGCAAAACTTAAAGGTTTCAACTCATACCTCGAGGCTCAAAGCGGGCTCAAAGTGAGAGCGGGAATGATTAACGGCAAAGTGAGAGTGTTGGACAATAGCATAAATCAAAATGATGCTCTTGATGTCATTGCAGTGTTGTTTACAGCATCACAAATGAAGGGATTGGAAGAATGTTTAGAAGGTCCCAAGCAAGTTGTAATTGAACCTCAAGAAGAGATAGTGATAGGAGGTAGTGATTCTAATAAAGAACCCCAAGAGGTTGTAGAAAGTAAGGATAAGGAACCTGACGGGACTAATGGCACAAAGACTGGTACGCGCAATAGCGCAAAGAGCCTTTTGGCGAAAATACAAAGCAAGTTGACAAGAATACTTGAAGAGGAGGAGTAGGCTATGGATAATAATAAAGCAAAAAATATAACCGGCATGAGTATAGAGGAAATTTCAGAACAGGGTAACTTTATGATAGGTAATGACCGCACTCCCGACATTATGGTGGTGGGTGTAGGTGGTGGAGGAAATAACGCCATCAATAACATGTATAAACAAGATGTCAAAGATGTGGCATTTGTTGTGTGCAACACCGATAATCAGGCTCTTGAAAATTCACCTGTTTCAAAAAAGTTGTTGTTGGGTCCCACAATTACGCGTGGTAAAGGTGCTGGAAATGATCCTAAAAAAGCTCAAAAAGCAGCTGAAGAGAGTGAAGAAGAAATACGCGAAATGTTGAGCAACGGCACAAAGATGGTGTTTATCACTGCCGGAATGGGTGGTGGCACTGGAACTGGTGCTGCTCCAGTTGTAGCTCGTGTAGCTCGCGAATTGGGTCTGCTCACAATAGGTATTGTGACAATCCCATTCTTGTTTGAAGGTCAAACAAAGATTGAAAAAGCACTCGATGGTGCCGATGAAATGAGCAAGTATGTCGATGCCTTGTTGGTAATCAACAACGAGCGTTTGTCGGAGATATATAGCGATTTGACTTTCCTAAACGCGTTTGGTAAGGCCGACGATACATTGACTATCGCGGCACGAAGCATCTCTGAACTCATCACTGGCGAAGGGTATATCAACCTCGACTTTAACGATGTTGACACAACATTGCGCAATGGTGGTGCTGCAATTATTTCAAGCGGTTATGGCGAAGGTGAAAATCGTGTATCAAAAGCATTTGATGAAGCATTGAAATCACCATTGCTAAAGAATCGCGACATCATGAAATCAAAGAAATTGTTGTTTAATATCTACTTCTCTGATGAAGCCGAACAACCATTTGCAATGAGCGAAACAAAAGAAATCACTGCCTTTGTTTCAGGTATTAATGAAGGTGTTGACATCATTTGGGGGGCTACTATCGACAAGTCGCTTGGCAATAAAGTGAAAATTACAATTTTGGCTGCTGGCTTTGATATGGAACTCCGCGACTCTCGCGAAATAGAAACAAAAGAGGGTGGGGTCATTAAATTCCCTCAGGGTGGGGTTCAACCTCTCGAGAAACAAGAGGGTTCAAAGGGTAAACGCATTGAAGATGTATATGGCCAAGACAAGGTGAATAAGATGACAACAACTAAAGACAATCTACGCACAATCGTATTGAGTCTTGAGGCGATGGACGACGATGCAATCGTGGAAGCATTGGAAAAATCACCTACATATACTCGCGACAAGGTCGAGATTGAAAATCTTCGCAATCTTGTTAAATCGGTATCAGAAGGTAAACCTGCCGAATTAAATTCGAAAGAGGAATCACACAGCAGTGAAGGGCAAACAATCAGTTTCGCATAACCTTTATCGACAAATATAGACTGAAAACGAGGTGCGCCAAAGCGATTTGGCGCACCTCGTTTGCTTTATGGGGAATAGTTTTAAGAGTTTCGTTGTAAAAATCTCTTATTATAGCGATTTCTTGAATGCGAAGCGGCGGCGGTGTTGACGATAGTCAAAGTATTGCCATTGCAATTGTACGCTTGAGTTTTCTTCGAGCTCAGGGTTACTTTCGGCCCATTTATATCCGTTCTTGATATATCCAGGGATGAGGTCGGCAAAGAGTAGTGCGTTCACACCTTTGTTGAGGTATTCTTTTGCAACAGCGATGAGCATGAGGTCAACGGTGTCGGTTTTGCCTCGCATTGCTTTCAAGATGTGCCACCAACCAAATGGGAATAATTTGCCTCCACTCTTTTGTAGTGCACGAGAGAATGATGGCATTGTAATGCCCAATCCCACCAATTTTTCGTTCTCATCAACGATTACACTCACATCCTCTAAACGAAGGAAACTGAGGTACATGCTTATATAATAATCGATTTGTCGTTGAGTCAAAGGTGAGAAGCCATAGAGTTTATCATAAGCCTCATTGATGAGGTCAAAGAGTGCTTGTCCGTATTGTTCTTTAAGTTTTTTGCGAGAAGTGAACTTAACGGTGTGGAGGTTGAATTTCTTGCGCACAATATCGGCAATGCGTTGATATTTGTCGGGGACAGATTCGGGAATTGATATGCGAAATTCTACCCAACCGGCTTCTTTAGCATAACCCATACGCTCCATGTGTGTGGGATAGTAGGCGTGGTTGTAGATGGTAGCCATAGTTCCCATTTCGTCAAATCCCTCAACGAGCATTCCTTCGTGGTCCATATCGGTGAAGCCCAATGGCCCCACAATAGTAGTCATGCCTTGATTGCGGCCCCACTCTTCGACAGCCTTAAAGAGAGCATCAACCACTTCGTTGTCATCAATGAAGTCAACCCATCCAAATCGCACAGTCTTTTCGCCAGTGCGTTGATTTACAACATCGTTGATAATTGCAGTGATGCGTCCCACAGGTTTACCATCGCGATAGGCCATGAACGACTGCGCACGACAAAAATCAAATGCGGGGTTCTTCTCGGGGAGAAGAGTATCTATTTCATCAAAGACGATAGGTGGTACATAGCAATCGTTCCCTTTATATAGGTCGATGCCAAATTGTACATATTTCTTTATTTCGCTTTTTGTGGCTTTAATGGGTTTTACTACGACAGACATAATGTGATGTATTTATTGAAGTGGTTTATGATAGGGTAAATAGCCGATTGATGATTGATTTTTTGAGGCTCAATTATTATAATTGCAGCCAAAAACAATATCATCAATGCTAAAAATATGATTATCATTAAGTAGAGGTGGTTGCCAGTGCGACGTTCAAGAGCCAAGTGAAGGTCTTGCACATCGTGGTAACGGCGAGAAGGGTTGGGGTCGGTGCATCGTTCGGCTATTTTGCGCAGATTGGGATATTCTTCATCTACGCTGTCGAGCACCTCTTTCAACACCAATCCATAGTTGTATATATCTTCGGCAGCATCGGTAGGTTCAAGATGTTCCTTTTGGTCAAAGCCCACATCTATCAACTTGAGGTTGCCTATGTTTTCGGTAAAAATGATGCGCTCGGGGCGAATGGGGTGATGCACAATGTGATTGGACTGTATATAGTCCATTGCGCTCACGAGTTGGTGTCGCAACTGCTCAATGTGCTTGGGTGTTACGCGTTTTTCGTTAATGAGTTTGCGCAAAGAATCGCCATAAACGTCGTCGGTGATAATGCAACGGCCTATGCCTGGCACCTCTTCAAAGTCGTTTATCATCACAATGTGAGCATGAGCAAGGTTGTATCGCACATCAAACTCTTTTTCAATCATCGTTTCATATTTTTCAATGCCACGATATTGAGGTTTGAGAGTTTTGAGCATCAACCATTTGCCAAACTTCTTGGCCGTATAGACATCATAAAATTCTTCGTCCCACTCGGGCAGAAGTTCTATTTCGGTCCATTTGTTGTCATTTGCAGTTTCTGACATAGCTCTAATGGATTAATATATAGGGCGATAAATTAAGTAATTTCGTTTATCCCAATAGTCATATAGATATAAATAACCACGGTAGATTTCCCAATAATAGGTCCAATAGGTGCCGTCATTAAATCTTATTTCAACCGTGTTATCATATTTGCCATAATAGTCCCATCTAAAATTCCAGTTGCTCCAATATCCATAATTGTCGTAGGCTTCATAAACGCCATAGCCATCGGAGTAAAAGTGCAAGCGGTCAACATATGCTTGAGGGACGGGGCCATATTGATCTTCGAGCATTTCCCAACTTCCTACTAATGGCGAATGGTATAAATCATCGTCGTCAACAACAACGCACGAGGTGAATGATGTTACCACCATCAGCAACATTATCAATGGGAACAATAGCTTTTTGGTCTTCATTATGATAGAAGTTTTAGGGTTTTAATTTACAAAGATAATAATTTGAATTGAAAATAAGTAGAATAAGTGTTTTTATTTTGTTGTGAGTTATTTAATGCGTTTATAAAATGAGGCTTTATCAGGTATAAGGTTTTCTCTCCATAGTGCATAAAGGATTAGTGTGTCATTTCTTATTTCCCAACTATTAGAGTGTGAATAAACCTCATAATAGAGGTGAGTGTAATTGATATTATTCTTATTGCTTTCTTCCCAATTAAAAGGTGTTGGAGCGCTCCAAGTGTTAAGGTAGGCATTATAGGTTATATTATAGCCTGTGCCGTTGGGATTTGTCAAACTTAATGTACGAAATAAACAAGGATGTATAAAAACAAATAAATCTAAGTATGAATAGAAATCAATTAAAGATTTCTATTCATATAAAAGAAATATATAAATACTTTAGTTGGATATGAAATTACCAAGCTGAAAAAGTATAGGTTGCACCAAGCGATATAACGGCTTGATTAATGCCAAACAATTGGTATTTAGCTTCAAAATCCAACGCTATTGCATTTGTTAGAGCTCCAACGCCAAGATTTATTCCTAATTTTTCGTCCCAGTCAGATATGCGATCGCCAAAAACATCAACTTCGGTAGTAATATGAGTGAAATATATGCCAGCCAATGGGTATATATTGAATTTATTTGAGAGTTTAAAGAGGTAATGTGCATTTAGATTTAAGTCTAACATTGATGTATAATCTTTTTTGAAAAAATAATTGCAAGCAAACTCTGCACGTATAGCATCAGTGAAACAATATTGAACTTTTGGACCTATGTTGAAATTGCTAATGTCTGTACCGAAACCAAAATTTAACCCAATTGAGAAGTCTTCTTCGTTAGCATGTGCCCCAATTCCGATTAATGAAATAAATAATAATAAAAAGAATCTTTTCATGATAATAGTGTTTTAGAGTGTCGTTGGGATTTTCGACAATTATTATTTGTTACAGCAACGAGTCCCAATGTGCGATTGCACCGAAACTGTAGAATGGTTATTAATATTTTGGTGTAGCACCATAAAACATTTGATATTTACTCACGCCTGATGGCCGATATATAAACCCAGCAGAGAGAAATGTTGAATACCAACCGCCTTCAATAAAAAATCCAAATTTTGGAGAGAACATTTTATTTAAGCCAAGACAAATACCATAATCAAAGTCAGTGATTTTTTCATCAGTAGGGGGTTGAAATACTCTAGCAAAGTCAAAACCTATGCGACCTGTAAGATATATGTCGGTGTCATTAAATATGTTTTTGTGTATAGATATTATGCTCCCAAAAATTGTTTGGTGATAGTATTTGTGGTTAGATTCCAATTGTCCATACTTTAAATATCCACCTGCACCAAAAGAGCAAAATGCATTTTCTTCAAAACAAATATCATATTCCAATGAGATAGGAGGTATCTTTATTTTAGCATCGGTATATGTGATTGATTTATTGTTGAAATAAGATGCCGAGAGTTTAAAAATTGATTCACCTCGAGGAAAAACAATTTTTGTGGAATCTTGAGCATGGATGTTATTTACGATTCCACACAATAAGAATAAAAATAGAATGATACTATTTATGTTCATATTGGATGTTTTTAGAAATTATTGCATCAAGGTATAAAAAACCAATTGAGGGGTTTTCTATAAATTCTTGTTTTTTGATGGTTTTATCTTTAAATAGTTGAACCATTTTGGGGTATTGCTTAAAGCTTTTTTTAATCCATGCTTTAAATGTTAAAGAAATCCCTTTGATAGATTTCCAGTAGCAATAGGCATAATCAAGGTTAGGTTCTGTGATGTAATATGAATTTACTAACCAATAAGTCTGTGTACTATAGCCATTGCCTGTTACATCTGTTGTTGGTAATGTATATCCAATTATATTTTTGCCGACAAAAACTCTTTTGAGAAAAATAGGTTCTTTATGAAAAGGTTCTCGAGAAAAGAGTGACTTCATGCCACCAGGAGCTTTATGTGCTTTTAAGGGTATCCAAACAATTCTTGATGAATCGCTTTTTGTTGGAGGAAATACAATGGAATCAATAAGTTCACTTTTGTATTTTTGTGTATTGCCATTGAAAACGGTGCTAATTTCAAGTTCGTCAGTTCCATCTACAAAATTAGTGCGATTATAGCCATTGATTGTTGTTCCATCTTTTAAGTATACTTCGATAATAAATGATTCTTCCTCAGGATTATCTTTTGAAAAAGATTTTGAAGGAAAAGCAAAGACAAATAGAATAAAAAATAGAATGCTTTGTCTTAATAACGGAAATGTAGATTTAGATGATAAATGACTCATATTATGATAAATTAAGATTTTTTGCAAATATAATAAATTAGATAATATTTACAATTGGGGGGTGTTTTTACGGATTTTTAACAATATGGTTGTGCTGGTTTCGTGGAGAAGGAATTTGGGATAAATGTCGGTGTGGCATAATTCCCTTATTTGAATATTCTCATTTGGTGTGAAGATGTGTTTTTATATACATTTGCATATTTTTAGAAATAAAGATTAGTTTTGAGGCTAATTATTTTAGCAAATATACAAAAGAAATTATTAATTTTGTAACTTAAACACATTTGCAAATTACGATGATAAATCTCACACCATTAGCACGCCCCATATTTGCTCGTCGAGTGAAAGAATCACAGCGATGGGTGGATAATTGTGAGCAGGTGCAGCGTGATTTACTTGCGTGGCTACTAAAGAGCGCTCGTGGCACTCAATGGGGGGAGAAATATCAATATGGAGCAATTTCATCCTACGAAGAATTTGCACAAAGGGTGCCAGTAAATACCTATGAAGATCTTTCTTCGTGGATAATGCGTCAACTCGAGGGTGAGCGAGATGTGTTGTGGCGCGGACAGGTAAACCGATTTGCACAATCGAGTGGCACATCTAATGGTAAAAGCAAATACATCCCCATAACACAAGAGGGCTTGAGTGGCTGCCATTATAAAGGCGCAAGTCATGCTGTAGCTCAATATTTGGCTCAATACCCCGAGAGTAGAATGTTTTCGGGGAAGGCATTTGTGCTTGGAGGCAGTTTTGCCAATGAGATACCCAATCTGCGCAGTGATGCCCGAGTGGGCGACCTGTCGGCTCATCTCATAAGCCTCATTCCATCGGCGGCAAATTTCTTCAGAGTGCCATCAAAACCTATTGCATTGATGGAGGATTGGGAAAAGAAACTTCCAGCACTTGTAAACGCATCAATAGGTGAAAATATAACAAATCTATCGGGGGTGCCATCGTGGTTTCTCGCAGTGATTAAAGCAGTGATAGAAAAAGCAGGTGCAACAACAATACATGATGTGTGGCCCAATCTTGAGGTGTTTTTTCATGGGGGCATCGCGTTTGCGCCCTATCGCGAGCAATACAAAGCGATTACCGATTGCTCAAAGATGCATTATATTGAAACTTATAACGCATCGGAAGGATTTTTTGCGGTGCAAAATGCAATAGACGACTCTGCGATGTTGTTGTTGCTCGATGTGGGTGTGTTTTATGAGTTTATGCCACTTGACCAATTTGACAATCCTAATCCGCAGTTGTTGCCAATATGGGAAGTGGAGCCGGGTAAGATTTATGGTCTTGTGATATCCTCATGCAACGGATTGTGGCGTTATGTGATAGGCGACACGGTGAAGATTGAGAGTGTGAATCCGGTGAAAATTTCTATAGCTGGGCGCACGAAGCATTTTATCAACGCCTTTGGCGAAGAATTGATGGTGCACAATGCCGAGGCTGCAATAGCTAAAGTGTGTGCCGAGATGGGTTGTGCCATTCGCAATTACACTGCAGCGCCGGTGTATGTAGCCGATAATTCAAAGGGACGCCATGAGTGGTTGATTGAATTTTCGACACCACCAGCCGATGTTGACTTGTTTGCAACGCGCCTTGATGAGTTATTGCAACAAGAGAATTCTGATTATCAAGCAAAAAGATATAAAAGCATATTTTTGGAAAAATTGACAGTCGTTGTGGCTCGTGAACGATTATTTGAAGACTGGCTCGCTTCGACAGGAAAACTTGGAGGGCAACGCAAAGTGCCTCGTCTTGCTAATGATAGACAATTTATTGACCCTATGTTAAAAATGAACTAATTATGAATCGTCAACCACTAATATCAGTAATAGTCCCAGTGTAT
Organism: Muribaculaceae bacterium; assembly: GCA_045637505.1. GTDB lineage: Bacteria > Bacteroidota > Bacteroidia > Bacteroidales > Muribaculaceae > RGIG4079. The sequence goes on from JAZTZO010000045.1 coordinate 104,419, forward strand.
AATGTAGAAAAATATGTTGGGGCATGTGTTGACTCTATACTTAATCAATCATATAAGAACCTAGAAATAATTTTGGTTGATGATGGCTCTACCGACCGCGGTGGAGAAATATGCGACGGTTATTCACAACGATATGGAAATATACAAGTGGTGCATCAAGCCAATGGAGGATTGAGTGCAGCGCGCAACACCGGTCTTGACATGATGACTGGTGAATATGTGACATTTGTCGACTCCGACGACTTGATACATCGTGAATATATTTCAACGCTATATAAAAATATAGAATCGGAACGAGCCGAGATTACTACGGTGTCGATGCTTGTGATAAGAGAAGGAGATATTATACCCACAACAGCTCCACGAGGTGAACTAAAAGTGTTCTATTCGGGCGATGATGCTGTTGAATCAATGTTGTTTCAACAACGATTTATCGATAACTCGGCTTGTGGGAAATTATATAAGGCAACGCTGTTTGACTCGCATCGTTTCCCCGAGGGAGTGTTGTATGAAGACCTTGCGACTGTTCCATATGTGTGTTTAGAGGCTAAATGTGTCGCTACATCGGCAACTCCTATGTACTTCTATCGTTCGCGCGAAGATAGCATCTTGGGCGAATTTACTTTGCGTCGTGCCGATGTGCTTGATGTAGTAGATGGATTGGTGCAATATATGGAAAAAAACAAGAAATCATTGGTTGCAGCAGCTCGATCACGAAAGTTTAGTGCCAATATGAATATCTTGTGGCTTATGATGGCCTCGGGCATTAAAGACGATGCCATTGTGATGCGTTGTTGGGAAAACATCAGGTCGTTGAGAAACCAAGTAATTCTTACTCCTCGAGTGAGAATGAAAAATAAAATAGGGGCATTAACATCTCTATTTGGGATAGAATTCCTTAAAAATGTGTTAAGTAAATTCAAAAAATAGGTTAGGAAAAATAGTAAAAAATAATAATAGTGATGAGAAAAGGTAGATTGTTTTTATCGGTATTGATGATGTTGTGGGCGGCATGTGTGATGAATGCTGCTGCGCCAAAGTATGTATTCTATTTCATTGGCGATGGAATGGGAATGGGCCATGTAATGGCCGCCCAAAATTATAATCGTGAGGTGCTTAAAAATAGTGAGCCAATACTCATGATGCAATTCCCCGTGGTGTCGATGGTGACCACTTATTCGGCATCGGGAAGAGTAACCGATTCGGCTGCCGCTGGAACAGCGCTTTCTACTGGATATAAGACAAACAACGGAATGCTTGGCGTTACTCCCGACACGGTGCCTGTGACCTCGGTGGCTCGTTATCTCAAAGATGCAGGGTGGGGCATTGGAGTTATCACCACAGTAGCCCCCGATGATGCAACTCCTGGTGCTTTTTATGCACATCAGCCAAGCCGTTCGATGGCATACGAGATAGATAAAGAGATGGCTCAATCGGGATACGAGTTTGTGGCTGGTTCAAAACTTAAAGGCACTAAAGATAAAGCCGGAAATCCCACTGATATCTATGCCCACTTTGCTCGTCACAATGTGGCAATAGCTCGTGGTTTTGACGAATTGAAAAGCATAGACTCAAAGAGAGTGTTGTTGCTCAACGCCGATTCTCTCGATAGTAACTGCGGTTACACTATCGACTCAATAAAGGGCGCACTTAATCTTCCTGGCATGACCCAAGCTTGTGTCGAACATTTGCAAAAACATACACCCGAGCGATTCTTTATGATGGTTGAAGGTGGCAATATTGACTATGCCGGACACTCTAACGATGGTGGTGCTGCCGTAAAAGAAATATTAAATTTCAATCAAGCGATAAAAGTTGCATATGATTTCTATCTTGCTCACCCCGATGAGACTCTTATCGTTGTTACAGCCGACCACAACACCGGTGGTATGGCGGTAAGATTTGGCGACTTGTCGATTATCGACTATCAACGCATGTCGAAAGACCAATTTGGTTATTACACCAAGTCGATTCTTAACTCTCGCCGCATCTTTACTTGGGAAGATATGAAAGCCGAACTTAAAAATCTATTTGGATTTTGGGGAAAGGTTTCAATTTCTGAAAAACAAGAAAAAGTATTGGCCGAAAAATTTGAAAACACATTTAATTTGCGCAATTCGGCCAATCAAGAAACACTTTATAATTCATTCAATGAATTTTCGGTTGAGGTGTTCAAAATCTTAAACGATAAAGCTGGATTTGGATGGGTAGCTACAGGTCACACTGGCGACCCCGTGCCTTTGTTTGCTATAGGTCGCGGAGCATATCAATTTATGGGTGTGCATGATAATACCGAAATACCTAAAATAATTAAAAGCATTACATTAGGAGAATAAAAATAAAAAAACATTAAAATTAATCTAATTATGAAATTATCACTTTTTAAAAACAAATGGTTTAAGCGAATTTTTATGGCACTTTTAATAGGCTTAGGGTTGCTAATCGCGGTTGTGGCTGCATGTAATATTTGGGTATTAAGTTCATGCAGTGGCCGGTTGTATGATAATGCAGAAACTGTGCCACACAAGCGTGTGGCTGTGATGTTAGGTACTAATCCCAAGACAAAAACTGGGAAAATGAACTACTTCTACAAGCATCGCATCGACGCGGCAGTGAAATTATACCAAAATGGCAAAATTGATCGCATACTCATCAGTGGCGACAACTCAAGCAAAACTTATAGCGAGCCCGATGCAATGAAGGCCGACTTGATGGCAGCAGGAATTCCCGATAGTGCAATATATCTCGATTTTGCTGGGTTCTCGACCTATGACTCTATGGTAAGAGCCAAAAAGGTGTTTGGGCTATCGGAATTTATGGTTGTTTCGCAAGATTTCCACAATAAACGAGCAGTGTACATTGCACGACAAAACGGCATTGACGCAATTGGCTTTAATGTGCAAAATACTCTATTTAGAAAATGGCGCATCAAAATGGAACTTCGTGAAATATTGGCTCGAGTGAAAGCCGTGGGCGAGGTTGTTATGAACAAAAAACCTCATTTCCTTGGTGAACCAATTGAGATAAAATAGCTTCGCGTTAAAACTGCTATGGGATTAGAACGATTTGAAAAGGCGCATAACTTTGCCTATGAAATGGCATTGGAAGAAATGAAAGCCGGCCGAAAACGCTCTCATTGGATGTGGTATATCTTTCCGCAAATCAGGGGGCTTGGGCATAGTTATAACGCTAACTTTTATGGTATTGCCGATTTGAATGAGGCGCGCGATTATGTGGCTCATCCTATATTGAATGCGCATTTGCGCGAAATAACTACCGCAGTACTAAATCACAAAGGTGTTGACGCGAGGGTGTTGATGGGAAGTGGAATTGATGCCAAGAAACTGCGCTCATCAATGACACTTTTTGATATGGTCAGCCCCAATGATATTTATCGTCAGGTATTAGATGCATTTTTTGATGGTGAAAAATGTTATAACACACATCGTTTATTAATAAATAACCATGATTAATATGGTAAAAAGGGTTTTTGTCAGCGTAATTATATTATTGTTTGTGATAGTTGTTGCTAATGCGCAAAAAGCTAAAACTCAAAATTGGGTAGATGTTGAAACTGTCGATGGATTGAAAATTATCAAACCTAAATACGCCTCTATTGATTTGGCCTTTGGGAACGAATCACCAAAGGGCGATAAATCGGTGATTGCATGTTTTGGCGCAGCATTTACTGGAAAATATTTAGAAGAGTTTAAACACGAAAATATTGCAAGCGACCATGCAGGCGGTGGGAAGAAGTATAAAGGATATGTGTGCAAACGCAATACTGGTGCATTCATATATGATGGCAAAACGTGGAAATTCTTGTATAAAAACAAAAAATACTCATCGCAGCTTACCACAGCGGCAAAGAAAGGTGGGTGTGGCTTTGCGCAAGAAATGATGATTTATAATGGGACGAAGGTGAAAACAACTCGACCAAAAGATAATCAAAACATCTTTCGGGCTCTTTGTGAAAGAAACGGAGAATTGGTGGTGATTGAGTCGCTCGCATCGGTGCGATTTGGTGATTTTATTAATAGCCTACTCTCTAATGGCGTAAAGCACGCGCTATATTTAGATATGGGTACGTGGCGTTATGGTTGGTATCGTCCTGCTAATGACACAATCAAAGAACTGCAACCACGAATACATAACTTTCACACCAATTGGTTAATTTTTAAAAGATAATGAATCAAGAGCCACAACTAAACTCTCACAACAAGCAAGAGCGTCCGCCGATGCACACTGCCGAATTTGATGCATCCTCAATTATGATATATGTAACCGAGGATAATCAAATTTCACTTGATGTGAAAATGGATGGTGATACCGTATGGCTTTCTCAAAGCCAGATGGCTTTGTTGTTTGGCAGAGATAGAACGGTAATAAGTCGTCATATAAATAATATATTTAGAGAAGGAGAATTGGAAGAATCCTTGGTATGTGCAAATTTTGCACATGCCGAAAAGTATAGGTAAATAATGATGTGATAATGTTTGTTGGATATTGGACTATTTTTGTTTGTAATATTAAATTTTGTTATTGTATTTAGGGAATAAATTAATCAAATAAGATCTAATTATGAAAAAAGAATTTAAAGGAAACGGAGTAAGAGGAATAGTTAGTGAAAGGTGCAAAATTAAAGCAAGAAACTTACATCTTCCAACCTCTTTTGAGTATTATTATATTTGCAGGAATGAATTAATATCAATATATGAAAATCGTGAGAATTTGGAGGTTGTTGAACTTGATATTCCTCGCAATATTCATCAATGTGATATAGAAAATGCTGGACGGTATCGGTTTAAAAAGTGGAATATAGAAATGTATGTATCTTCTCGCAATAAATGTGTAGAAAATTCGGGTATTGATAGAGAAAGACAATATGTATATTTTCCTGATACGGACAATATTAGACTTTGCGATGATGTTTATACAGGACTAAAAAAGGTGTTAAAACCAGTTTTAAAGAAGTTGGGCTATTCAGTTATAGACGAAGATTTTTATGAAGAGGGTAAACCTAGAAATTAAATGTATGGAACAAGAAATCCAACTCAATTCGCATAACAAAGCCGAATATCCACCTATGCACACAGCCGAACATCTATTGAACGGCACTATGGTGAAAATGATAGGATGCAAGCGTTCGCGTAATGCTCACATCGAACGCAAAAAGTCAAAATGTGATTATCCACTTGAGCAACCACTCACTCCTGAACAGTTGCAAGAGATAGAAAATGTAATTAATAATGTAATTGCGCAAGATCTTCCGGTGACATATGAATTTCTTCCCGCAAGTGAGGCAGCAAAGGCATATGACCTTGAGCGATTGCCCGAAGATGCGTCCGAAATGTTGCGTATAGTGCACATTGGCGATTATGATGCGTGCCCTTGTGTGGGAGCGCATGTTGAACGAACATCTCAAATAGGCCATTTTCGCATTTCGAGTTCGCGTTATCAAGATGGTGTGCAACGCATCGTTTTTCGACTTGATCAATAACCTCCTGTCGAGTCAAAAATACTATAAACACAATGTGTCAACGATGCATTGTGTTTTTTGTTGTTGAAAATCACCGAGTAATTTATTGCTTTGCTATATATAATAATGTGTAACCAAGAAAAACCATAAGAAAACTACCGCACACGGGAGAGCCATGATTTTACATTGATGGGTTGTTATGAGGCTACAGATGTTAAACAAATCTTAAAAACATGTTTTACAGCATAAAAATTTTCAGTGGTTAAAATAGTGATTTATAGCGAGAAAGGCCAAAAATGGCAAAAAAGGATAAAAAAATAGTTTAAAAAATATTTTGTAGATTGGTTAAAAGTATCTACCTTTGCACTCGCTTTTGAGAACGAACCACAGCGGTGGTAAAGCGAAGATGCGGCAGGTTAAAACCTGTTAATTTTTTGACAGAATTTTGTCGATTCAAAAATTTGTAGTACCTTTGCAAAGTTTTCGGCTCGCGAAAAATCGGGCATAAAAAGAAAGCGATCGAACATTGAAAAAAATACAATAAGACGAAGTAGTACAAGAGAAAGGGTATCTACAAAATAGTAGATAACATCTCTGTCAATTTCAAAGCCAAGCAAATAATCCGGCTAAGACTTACTCAATATTGTTTATACAGATTAATAACAAACATTATTAATCTTATTTGATTTTGAAAAAAGAGAAAATAAGATATTAACAACGAAGAGTTTGATCCTGGCTCAGGATGAACGCTAGCGACAGGCTTAACACATGCAAGTCGAGGGGCATCGGGGTTGTAGCTTGCTATAACTGCCGGCGACCGGCGCACGGGTGAGTAACACGTA
>JAZTZO010000046.1:0-107472 GCA_045637505.1 Muribaculaceae bacterium
GATTGGCTACAATGATACGGATTACACTGATGTATTATGTCGATTTCTATAGTTTGTTTAACAATCCCGAAAAAGATTGGGAAAATATGGGGATTTTAGACGAAAATCCACCGCCTCAACTGACTCTTTTCGATTAGGGGGGCTTGTAAATCGAAAAAAAGAATCTCAACCGCATTAAATCTGCGATTGAGACCCTTTTTATATACTTTATCGATTTTTATCGGACAGCAATAATTATTTTTCACTCTACTTATTTTTCGCCAATAGGTATTTGTCGTTTAAACACCTCTTTAAATGAGATTAGTGATTCGGTTCGAGAAAGTCCCAAATGTTGCAACTTTTCATGGATTATATGCAATAGATGGTCATTGTTGCGAGCATATAATTTGATAAACATATCATATTGCCCAGTTGTGAAATGACATTCTACCACCTCGGGGATCTTCTTCAACTCCTCAACCACATAATTAAATTGAGAGGGGTCTTTAAGGAAAAATCCTATATAAGCACATGTGTCATATCCCACCAACGAAGGATCAAAAAGAGTCTCTGACCCTTTAACAACCCCCATCGATGTGAGTTTTTGGATACGTTGATGAATAGCCGCGCCCGACACATCGCACGCACGAGCAATTTCAAGATAAGGCTTGCGTGCATTATCGGCAAGCATTTGTAATATTTTAATATCGAGAGAGTCGAGTTGTACTTGTGACATTATCTATTGTTTTTTATTGATTTATATGGCAAAGTTATAAAATACTTTTAATTTATAACTATCATTTTTGAAGTAAATTTTGAAAAAATGGTTATTTTTGCAAGCAAAACATCTAAAATGCGAGAAATATCACTAATAAAATCACATTTTTACCAACAAGCAACATCTGCTATCAAGGAAATATACTTCAATTCGTTTCCTCCCGAAGAACGCCGTTCATGGGATAGCATTAATCATTTATTATCACAAAACAACTCGCCATATAATATTGACATAATCCTTTGCGATGGTGAGGTTGCTGGATTTATTTCATGGTGGCAATTTCTCGACTTTTGTTATATTGAACATTTTGCAATAAAACAATCTATGCGTAAAATGGGTTTTGGGGCAAAGGCCATCACTCAATTTGCCGAGACAAAAAACACCCCCGTCGTGCTCGAAGTAGAATTACCCAACAGCGGCGAAATGGCACAACGACGCATTGCATTTTATACTCGAAATGGCTTTACTGCACATCCTCACTTCAAATACACACAGCCTCCCTATGGCATAGGGCTGCCCTCTGTGCCATTGATGCTAATGACTGCAAACACTCCATCACACATTGATTTGAATAACATTTCTCAACAACTTCATAGTGTCGTTTATGGAGTAAAATGATTCTTTTTACAATATTTGTAGGAATATTCGAGTGGTTATTTGTTAAAAATATGGTACTTTTGTATTTATAAATAATGTAATAATGAAAACAAAGATTTTATATATTCTCATTTTCGCCCTCGCATTTGTCTCATCGAGTTGCAAACGCGAAACATCAAACACCAAGCCCTCGATAACAGTGAGCCTTGAGCCTCAAAAATATTTCCTCGATAAAATCGTGGGCGATAGTATTGAGGTCGTGTGCCTACTACAAAATGGAGCCAATCCCGAAAATTACGAACCTTCGGTCAATGACCTCATGGCAATTGAAAATAGTGTGGCATACATCAAAATGGGCAATGTGGGATTTGAACAAGTTTTGATTGAAAAAATATCAGAAAACAAATCTATTCCCATCTACAATTGCTCTCAAGACATCACATTGATTATGGGCACTCACGACTGTTGCGAGCATCACAACCATGAGCATGGCGATGAATGTAGCGAAGAGCAACATCATCATGAATCTTCGGCCGACCCTCACACATGGACCTCAATAAAAAATGCAAAAATCATTGCTCGCAATATGCTTGATGTCGTAGTGAAAGTTGATTCGACAAATGCCAATTTCTACACATCTAACTACAACAATCTTATAAGCGCTCTCGATTCGCTCGACAATTATGCCACTACGCAGTTAGCATCACACAAAGGCGAGGCATTCCTTGTGTGGCATCCCTCATTGAGCTACTTTGCCCGTGATTATGACCTTGAGCAAATAACTATAGGGCAAATAGGCAAAGAGCTATCGGCAAAACAGCTACAAGAGCAAATCAACAATGCACGCATCCACAAAGCGCGCGCATTTTTCTTCCAAAAGGAATTTGACTCACAACAAGCATCGGTATTAAACGACCAAATTGGAGCCAAAATGATAACAATAAATCCATTGAGCTATGACTGGGAAACCGAAATTAGACGCGTCATCGATGCGATTGCCTCAAAATAAAATGATTGAACTCGACTCGGTGGCAATGCAGTGGGACAATCACATAGCATTGCAAAATGTGAGTCTCACCATAAACGAAGGTGACTTTTTAGCCATTACTGGACCCAATGGTGGAGGTAAAACTACATTGTTGCGACTCATACTTCGCCTCATCAAACCCACGAGCGGCAAAGTTATATATCGTAGTTACGGCAAAGAGGTAGAGAATCTTGAAATAGGATATCTACCTCAAAAGAATCAGATTGATAGTCGATTTCCCATCACCGTTGAAGAAGTTGTGTCTCTTGGGCTCATGTCGCAAAAAAAACTTTCCAAGCAAGAGCGCAAAGAGAAAGTATCGCAAACAATAGCTCTTATGGGGCTTGAAGAGCATGCCAATCGATTGATTGGGGAATTATCGGGAGGCCAGTTACAACGCACGCTTCTCGGTCGCGCTATTGTTTCAAATCCTCGCGTGTTGGTTCTTGATGAGCCGTTAAGTTATGTCGATAAATCATTTGAGGGCCGACTATATGATATTATAGCACAATTGGCCAAGCACACTACAATTATTCTTGTGTCGCACGAAATGACTCGTATTGCAACGATGGCCAATCGACACATAATTATCGACCGTACCCTACACGAATGCAGTGCCGAACATCATTATATAACTACAGAGTGTAATTGAGCATTGAGTGCTTGTTGTTCATTAAAATTTAAATGAGTTTATATACCATCATGATTACCGACCCTCGTTTTAACCGATTGAGATTGCTTCTTGGCGATGAAACACTAATGCAAATAATGCAAAAGCGCGTCATAATTTTTGGTGTGGGAGGTGTAGGCAGTTGGTGTGCCGAGTCGTTAGTTCGCTCGGGCATATGCGACATCACATTAGTCGATGCCGACAAAGTGTGCATCACCAATATCAATCGCCAACTATTAGCGACCACATCAACTATTGACGGAGTCAAAGTAGATGTAATGAAACGCCGATTGCTCGACATTAACCCCTCGGCACAAATAACAGCTCTTGAGAAAAGATATAACGAAAGTTCGGCCGACGAGTTCAACCTCAACGATTATGACTATGTAATTGATGCTATCGATTCGCTCACCGATAAAGCACTCCTCATTCGCAATGCTTGCGACTCAACTGCCACTCTATTTGCGTCAATGGGAGCAGCACTTAAAACCGATTCTTCTAGGATTTCGACTGCCGAATTTTGGAAAGTACAAGGTTGCCCATTGGCAGCAGCCTTACGCCGTCGATTCAAAAAGAGCAAGCAACTACCCTCTCGCAAATTTCGTTGCGTGTATAGTGATGAGGTTTTCCTCAATCGAGGTGGAGAGATTACAACAGATGGTTCGATGACTTTCAACAAAGCATCAATTAACGGCACACTATCGCACACTACAGCAATTTTTGGTCTCAAACTAGCCGAATTAGTCATAAACGACATCATAAAAAAGCCAAATTAAGACCCCTCAACTCATATTTTTCAAAAAAAAGAGACAAAAAACGCATTTTTTTCACAAAACACTTGCACAGATAAAAAATAGTCCCTATCTTTGCACTCGCAAAAGCCAATGAGGCGAAAGCATCGGGGTGTAGCGCAGTCCGGTTAGCGCACCTGCTTTGGGAGCAGGGGGTCCCAGGTTCGAATCCTGGTACCCCGACAAAGAAAGAGAATCACAAATGTGGTTCTCTTTCTTAATTTTAATACATATAGAAACTTCTGGCAAAAGAAATAAATCCACTCAAATACCCAACCTTAATTATAAATCAAGAATCACACTCCAAATGCGACCTTGACTAAAATGACTAAAATGAAGATTTTTTTTTGAAAATGATGATAAAATATTTGTTTTATATCACGAAAGTTTTCTATATTCGCAGTGTGATTTGGGCAAGCCAAATTGCGAGGTAATTAAAAAGATAGTAAAAACGATATTAAAGAATAGTTAAGTATATGATTTTCAATTTTAGATTAGTTTCAGACGAAGTTGACAATTTCAAGAGAGAGATAAAAATCGACGCTGACTACACTTTCCTTGATTTAAAAAATGCAATTTGTGATGCTGTAGGGTATGACAAAAATCAACTATGCTCATTTTTCCTTTGCGATGATGGTTGGGAAAAAGAAACAGAGATTACACTCGAAGATATGGGCACAAGCTCTGACGAAGATGTGTGGTTGATGGAAGATACAATCCTCAGTGACTATATCGAAGATGAGGGTCAAAAATTGATATTCATGTTTGACTATATGACCGAGCGTTCATTCTTCCTTGAAATGAAAGAAATGATTACTGGCAAAAAACTCAAAGACCCATTGTGCACACTTTCACTCGGCAAGGCCCCCGTGCAAATAATGGACCTCAAAGAATTTGAAGCTAAAATCGATGCCAAACTAACAGCTGCTACTGTTGACGACATCGACGAAGAATTTTATGGCAGCGAAGAATTCAACGAAGACGAATTTGAAGCCGAAGGCTTTGAAGAAATGTCATTTGATGACTAAAAAAAACAACTTATATTTATAACATATCCCCACAACATCACCCCCCGATGTTGTGGGATTTTCTTATCCATAAAAACCATCGCAAAGGAGAGTTTTAGTTTTATGATTGAATATTGGAATAAAATAGTTACCTTTGCAATCGAAAATAAAATAAGTATATATACATTATTAATATATTATGAAAGAAATCGTATTGAGTGGTATTCGTGCCACAGGTAATCTCCATTTAGGAAATTATTATGGTGCATTAAGTAAATTTGTGAAAATGCAAGAAGACTATGATTGCCTCTTCTTTATTGCCGACCTTCACGCACTAACTACTCACCCCGACCCCAAAACCCTCCATTCAAATGTAAAAAATATCCTCGCCGAATATCTCGCTGCCGGCGTTAACCCCGACAAAGCAACCATCTTTGTGCAAAGTGATGTGCCCGAAATTTCGGAGTTATATCTATTGCTCAACATGCATGTGGGCATTGGCGAATTGATGCGTACAGCATCATTCAAAGATAAAGCGCGTAAAGCACTCGGCATTAAAGCCGACAAAGAAGAAGGCGAAATCGAGAAGGAAATCATAGGCAACGAATCAAACAAACGCGTCAATGCAGGCCTACTTACCTATCCTACGCTTATGGCCGTTGACATTCTCATTCAAAAAGCCAATAAGGTACCCGTAGGAAAAGACCAAGAGCAACACTTGGAATTGACTCGCCGTTTTGCTCGCCGTTTCAACTCATTCTATGGTGTTGACCTTTTCCCCGAACCCGAAAATTTCAACTTCGGAGGCAATGCAGTTAAAGTTCCCGGTCTTGATGGCTCGGGCAAAATGGGCAAAAGCGAGGGCAACTGCATCTATCTTATCGATGAAGAAAAAGTGCTTCGTAAAAAAGTAATGCGTGCAGTTACCGATGAGGGCCCAAAAGAGCCAAACTCTCCAGTTTCACAACCTGTAGAAAATCTATTCACCCTCATGGAACTCACTTCAGCACCCGAAATAATCCAACAATATCGCGATGCATATGCCGATTGTTCTATTCGCTATGGCGACTTAAAAAAACAACTCGCCGAAGACATCTTAAAAGTAACGCTCCCCATTCGCGAACGCATCCTCGATATTCAAAACGATGATGCCCTATTGGCTCGCGTAATTAAGCAAGGCGCCGATCGTGCTCGTGAACGCGCAGCAAAAACATTGAGCGAAGTGCGCGAAATTATGGGTATCAAAAAATTCTATTAATAGAAAATATCTCATAAAATCTCAAAAGCGGTGTGTCAAGAAGATGACACACCGCTTTTTTCAGCCACAAAGATGCATTTTTTTTACAAAAAAGACACATTTTCAATGTTTTCACACTTTTAACACTAAAAAAACATCAAATAATCTCAAAAATATAAATATTTTCTCTAACTTTGTCTCGATTATACCTTAAATATGTAACTACCATACATATAGCCAAAGAACAAGAATTTTTTTTAAATCTAATAATTAACTTATGAACATCTTTACTAAATTTTCAACAATTAAGAAAGCTGTTGCAGCAGCTGTCTTAATGACTTCGTTTGGTATGTCGGCTCAAATCGACATGTACGAAGTGGGTGATATGGGGTTCCTCCGTACACCAATGGAAACAGCTAACGGTATTATTGTTACAAACAACCGTTACTCTGAAATCTACACTCTCAAAAACAATCAATTGACTCCTATTTTGAGAGCAAACAACTGTGGTCTTTATACCAACTTGAGCAAAGATGGCAAATATCTTGGTTTCAAAAGCTTCGACGCTCACGACCACCAAGCTCCAGCTATCCTTGATGTAACAACTGGCGCTGTAACTGTGCTTGAAGATTATGTGTGGGAATGTGGTCAAGTTTCATTTGCTAACGATGGAACAATGGCTTACACCATAGGCAATAGCCTTATCATTCGCAAAGGAAATATGCGCAAAGCGTTTGACCTTGGTTTCTACACCAATATCGCAAACATTTCGCCCGACGGTACTCAAGTTGCATACAGCAACATCGAAGGCAAATCATTTATCATCAACATCACCACAGGTGCTAAAGAAACTCTTCCTGTGATTGATGGTTATCGCGCAATCTGGTCACCCGACGGTGCTAAAATGGCTATCCAAACTGCAAATGGTGGCGTTATGGTTCGTGAAAACGCAACAAAACGCATGTTTGACCTTGGCAAAGCTGAATCAGTAAACTGGGCAAATAACTCAACCGAACTGATCGTTACTCGCGTTGACCGCAAAAACGAATTTGAAATCAATGGTAGCTCAATCAAACGCGTAAACTTTGATGGTTCAAACGAAATCACCCTCGTGAACAACTCAAGCAACCTCCCTGTTGACGCAATCCTTACATCTGACAACCAACTTTTGATTCCTTACAAAACAGGTTCAAAACGCGGTCTTGCAGTTAAAGACCTTCGCAATGGCATCACTCCTATGGCAGCATCTATCGCTGACAAATCTATGATTAAAATTGGCGAAGAAGATGTTTTCGGTGGACGTATTTCTAACCCTAACGACAACAAAAATATCAAACCAAGCCCAATTCCTGCTGAAGGAACAATTGGACACCTTGACATTCCTTATTTGAGCCAAATTTATGACTCTCCTGCAGTAAACGGCTGTACTAAACACGGCTATGTAACATGTGCTCCAACATCGGCTTGTATGCACCTTGGCTACTATGGTTTGCTCCCTAAAAAAGCCACTTCAAACCGCTACAATGGAGAAACAAAATATTACGCTCACGCTATTAGTGCAGTATTTACCAACCTTGCTGGAACAAAAACCTTTAACACTACTGCTTATGGTAATGGTTGTTCAAATGTTCCTGGTGGTTATGGTTACATGTGGAGTGGTTCTTCTCCTGGTGACGGTCGTATGGGTACATTCTATACTCTTAACGGTGCAACTACAGCTACTTATTGCTGGAGCGTAGGTACATCTTGGAGTCAATTCTGCTCTGAAGCAGCATCAGGCCGTCCTTATCCATTGTGTATCGCTCTCGATTCAGGTGGTCACTTGATTCTCGGTTTCCGTACAAACCAATACTATCGTGGTTCAGAAGGCGGATTCGTTGCTCGTACAGGTTGCTTCGTATGTCACGACCCTTATGGCGACTGTAACGACAGCTATTGGGCTGACAACGATGGTGAGCACTCTTCATACGACTGGGTAGGTTACAACTCTGGTCGTGCTAACATTGGTACTTGGTACTGGAGTGTAAAAGTAGGTATTCCTGCAAGCGCAGCTCCTGGCACAACAGTTGAAGCAGGTGTGAAATGTGACCCTGCAAGCATCGAACTCGCTGGCGAAGTAGGTTCTACTGCTAATATATATAAAGATGTGAAAGTAACAGGTACTGCTCTTACAACAGATATCTCTGTAAACAGTGCAACTTCAGCTATCACAGTTGAAAAACTTTCAGGTTGGAACGATCGCACAGGTGGTACAATCCGTCTTAAACTCAACACTAACTTCTCTAAAGGTGCTGGTACATATGAAAGCTATGTAGCTGTTCAATCTACTGCATCTTATCGTGTTGAAATTGCTACTAAAGTAACTCTTACCGACCCTGCAGGTGCAACAAAAACTCCTACAATCGGTGTGTCACCTTCAAGTGTTTCAATGAGCGCTAAAGTTGGCGAAACTGCTACATCTTCAATCGCAGTAACAGGTACTGACCTTTCAGCTAACATCGCTGCTGCTCTTGCTGGCGACGCTGCATTCTCAATCGACAACACTTCACTTGGCACTTCAGGTGGCACTATCAAAGTTACTTACAAACCTACTGCAGCTGGCTCACACAATGCAACTCTCACATTGTCATCAACTGGCGCTACTTCTAAAACAGTAACTATCAGTGGCACTGCAACTGCAGCTTCAGCTCCATCTACTCCTACCTACACTAAAGGTCTTACAAAAATTTGGCAAAACACTTCAAGTGTTCCAGGTACAGCAGCAGGTGGCGATGTTCGTTTCGCAGCTGTTTCAGGTGGCAAACTTCTTGTAAACGACAAAGCTAACAACAAGATTATGGAAGTTACTGCTTCAGGTTCTTCTAACCACTATGATCCTGCTTCAGTTCTTTCTGAATACTATGGCCAAGTTATCTCAACTGCTATCGGTTGTGACGATGCAGGCAACATCCTCGTATCAACTGGTTTCTCTGGCGTAGCTTCAGGACAAAACTTCGCAGTTATCTCTGCCGACCTCAAATCAACTTACAAAATTGACTTGAGCGCTATCGAAGGTTACACTCCAGCTCGTTTCGACCAATTGGGCCGTATCCGTGGTAACATGCTTTCAAGCGAAGGTGGTTATGCATTCATCGTTCCTAACGGCGGTACTAAAGTGCTTGTTGTTAAGATTAAGAATGGTGCTGTTGACACTGAATATACTCAAGTAACTAACGCAATCGCTGGCGTAGCTCTCAATACATCAGCTTGTCCTCAACCAGCATTTGCAACTGTTGCTGAAATCGACGCTCTTATGGATGACAATGGCGACTTGTCAAATGCGTTCATCATGCGTTCTCGTGGTACTCCTGGTTCAGTATTTGCATGGAATGATGGCAACACCGATATGGTTAAAGCTTGGACATTCTCTACTGCCGACGGCGGTTGCACAACTGCTAACGCATCGGTTGAAGGTTTCGACTGGTTTACTCTCAAAGGCAAATCATACTTCATTATGCCTGTAACTACCGATGGTACAACTGGTACTCGTGGTTCTAACTTCGCTATCTATGACGAAGAAGGCACTGCAGTTGCTACATGGACCGAAGGTCAAAAAGCAGGTCTTGGTGCTTGTATGGGTAGCTTCATCGTAGTTCCTAATGATGATGTATCGGTTTACATCTACCACTTCGTTCCTGGCACAGTTGCTGAAAAACTCATCTTCGCTGTTGACTCTACTTCAGGCGTAGAAAACTTTGAAACTGAAGACGCAAACGCACCTGTTGAATACTACAATCTCCAAGGTGTGAAAGTTGCTAATCCTTCTAATGGTATCTTCATCAAAGTTCAAGGCAACAAAGCATCTAAAGTGCTTGTAAAATAATGCATAATTAAAATTGCATAACAGATAATGAGCGAGCAGTCCATTGGGCTGCTCGCTTTGTTATACTTTTTCACCACTCCAAATGATATTGCCCCTATAAAAATGGAAAGTAGTGGGCAAAAAGAATCTCTATCGCAAAATTCAACAATTAAGAGTTCTTCTTACATAATTCACCCGTATAACTAAAAAATCTTAATTTTTTATTTTTATAAATTTTTATGCCTATATTTGCCGACTCATATGCATATTTATAAAAAAACTAAATCTAATTAAATAATTTCTCATGAGCATTTTTACTAAATTATCAACAATCAAGAAAGCCATCTTGGCATCTTTCTTGATGACTTCAGTAGTTGCGTCGGCTCAAATCGACAACTATGAAGTGGGCAACATGGGATTCCTTCGCACTCCAATGGAATCGGCGAATGGTATCATCATGACAAACAATCACTATTCTGAAATTTATGCCCTAAAAGGTGATAAGTTGACAACCCTATTAAAAGCCAACAACTGTGGACTTTACACCAATTTGAGCAAAGATGGCAAGTATTTAGGATTTAAGAGCTTTGATGCTCACGACTATCAAGCTCCCGCCATTCTTGATGTAACAACAGGCGCTGTAACCATTCTTGAAGAATATGTTTATGAATGTGGACAAGTATCTTTTGCAAACGATGGGACAATGGCTTACACAATGGGCAATAGCCTCATCATTCGCAAAGGCAACATGCGCAAAGCATTCGACCTTGGCTTCTACACCAATATTGCTAACATTTCGCCCGATGGATCTCAAGTTGCATATAGCAACATTGAAGGACACTCATTCATAATCAACCTTTCTACTGGCGCAAAAGAAGAAATTCCCGTACTTGATGGCTATCGCGCAAAATGGTCACCCGACGGAAGCAAAATGGCAATCCAAACTGTTACAGGTGGCGTGTTCGTTCGTGAAAACAGTTCTAAACGCATTTTTGATTTAGGCAAAGTTGAATCGGTTGAATGGGCTAACAATTCAAGCGAATTGATTATAACAAAACAAAATCGCGACAACAAATTCATTTTGCTTAACAGCGAAATCAAACGCGTAAACTTTGATGGTTCAAATGAAATTACTCTCGTAAAAGCATCTGACAATCTTCCTATCGATGCGATTCTCACCACCGATAATTGCCTTGTAATCCCTTATAAAACAGGCGAAAAACGTGGTCTTGCGGTAAAAAATCTTCGTACAGGCATCACGCCTATGGCTGCATCGATAAACGATGTATCGATAATTAAATTTGATGAAGAGGATGTTGTAGGTGGACGCATTTCCAACCCTAACAACAACAAATACATCAAACCAAGTCCAATCCCTGCCGATGGAACTATCGGAAACCTTGACATTCCTTACCTTAACCAAGTATATGACTCTCCATCGATGAGTGGATGTACAAGTTATGGTCATTCAACATGTGCAGCAACTGCAGCATGTATGCACTTGGGTTACTTTGGTCTACTTAATCAAAAAGCAACAAAGAATCGTTACGATGGTACTACTAAATATTATGCCTATGCTATTGGCGAAATATACACCAGCAAAGACGGCAAATACACATTTAATACCGGACGATATAAAAACTGTGCAACTATTTATGGAGGCTATGGTTATATGTGGGGTAAAGGAAGCCCCGGTGGTGGCCAAATGGGTGAATTCTATACCCTCAACGGTTGTACTAAAGCCGTTTATACCGAATCGGCAAGTACTTGTTGGAGTCAAATGAAATCGGAAGCAATAGCAGGACGTCCTTATCCTATTTGTGTTGAATTGTCCACAAGCAGTGGCCACTTGATTCTTGGGTTCCGTACCGACTGCTATTATCGTGGCTCAGAAGGTGGCTTTGTTACAAGAAAAGGCACATTTGTAAACCACGACCCATATGGAGACCACAACGAACGTTCTTGGCCTAACAATGTTGGGGAACACTCTTCATATGACTGGCCTGGATATAACAGTGGTCGCGCCAACCTCAACACTTGCTATTGGGGGATTTTGGTTACACTCCCTTCTGGAGCTACACCAGGCACTTCTTCTGAAGTAGGAATTAAATGTGACCCTACAAGCATTGAACTCACTGGAGAAGTAAACTCTACTGCTAACATTTATAAAGACGTAAAAGTAACAGGTTCTGGTCTTTCTACCGATATCTCGGTAAACAGTGCTACTTCAGCTATCACAGTTGAAAAACTCTCGGGTTGGGACGATCGCACTGGTGGTACAATTCGCCTCAAACTCAACACTAACTTCACAAAAGGTGCTGGTACATATGACAGCTACGTAGCCGTTCAATCTACTTCATCATATCGTGTTGAAATCGCCACTAAAGTAATTCTTACCGACCCAGCAGGAGAAGAAACTCCTTCTACTCCATCTACTCCTTCTATTGAAAAAGGATTAACACAAATTTGGAAAAATACTTCAAGTATTCCAGGTTCGGCTGCTGGTGGCGATGTGCGTTTTGCAGCAGTATCTAATGGCAAACTTCTTGCTGTTGACAAAGCTAACCTTAAAATTATTGAATTGACCGAAAATGGCCAAAATGATTATTACGATTGTACATCAGCCTTATCAACTCATTGGAGCGCATCCAATATGGGACCTGCAATCGGTTGTGATGATGCAGGCAATATTCTCATTCACTGTGGTTGGCCCGATGGAGGTTCAGGTAGCAACTTTGTTTTAATATCAGCCGACCTCAAGTCAACTTATAAGATTGATTTAAGTTCTATCGAAGGATATACCCCTGCACGTGTTGATCAAATGGGTCGCATTCGTGGCAATATGCTTTCAAACGAAGGTGGTTACGCATTTATTTGTCCTAACGGTGGTACTGAGGCACTTGTCTTTAAAGTTGTGAATGGAGCTATTGATACCGATTATTCTCAAGTAACAAACAATATCGGAGATTCATTTGGCACACTCTCTACATCATGTTGTGCGCAACCTGCATATGAAACAGTAGCCGAAATCGATGCTTTGTTGGATGACAACAACGATTTGTCTAATGCATTTATCTTGCGCAATCGATCTTATGCCGATCAAATATTGGGTTGGGATAGTAATAATTCTGCGCTCACTAATATTTGCAAATTCACTAGTACAACAACAGAAGGTTATACTACCAAAAACGCGTCACAAGAAGGCTTTGATTGGTTTACTCTAAAAGACAAATCTTACTATATTGTTCCATTATCATCTGACGGCACTACCAACGGACGCAGTTCTGCTTGGGCAATATTCAATCAAAATGATGAAATTGTTGCTTATCATGCCGAGAGCCTAAAAACTGGCTTAGGTCAAGGAATGGGTAGTTTCATTGCTGTACCTAACAATGATGTTTCGGTTTACATCTATCACTTCATTGCCGGCACAGTTGCCGAGAAATTTATTTATGCAGCTGAAAAAACATCGGGCATTGACAATGTAGAAATTGAAAACAGTGATGCACCTATTGAATACTACAACCTCCAAGGTGTGAAAGTTGCTAATCCTTCAAATGGCATCTTCATCAAAGTTCAAGGCAACAAAGCATCTAAAGTTCTTGTAAAATAATGCATAATTAATAGTGCATAATCCATAATGAGCGAGCAGTCCATTGGGCTGCTCGTTTTGTTTAGCAAATAATCTCATCGGATGATAATGCTACTATTTTCATCCTTCGAAAACATAGAAATCAGCAGAGAATCCACTTTTTAACAAAAACTCATTGTTATTCTGCAAATTATCACTAAATTTGCACTCAATTTTATTGGCAGCACCTCATAGCTACGATAGAATTAAAAATACAAGTAAAACAATTGATATTATTTAAGCAATAAATTTCATAATACGCTCTATATAAGGAAGGGGGATTGAATTATACGAAGATATATTCACTAAAAATAACACTCTCTGTATTTTTCAAGACATTTTTTGTAAAAATAGCAAGAAATGGGCGAAAAAGTTTTGACATATTGAAAAGTATGTGTAACTTTGTGCCCGCAAAACGCAAAATAATTTTATAGATAATAACTCAAAAATAATTATAACAAAATGATCATCGTACAAGTAAAAGAAGGCGAAAACATTGAAAAAGCTTTAAAGAAATTCAAACGTAAATTTGAAAAGACTGGCATCGTTAAAGAACTCCGTAGCCGTCAAGCATTCCAAAAACCATCAGTGACTAATCGTAAAAAAATGATGAAAGCTGTTTATGTACAAAAATTACGCTCGGTTGAAGATTAATTAAAAATTTCTCCTATTTTATTTGGAAAATTAAAAAGAAAAGCATAAATTCGTAGTTACAGAATAGATTGATGGCAGGACCTCAATCGTAACTCGAAGAAAATATGCTTGTTAATGCTTTTCTAACATATATACGGTGTGAACTGAATCTTTCGGTTCACACCGTTTCGTCATATAAGCGCGATATTGAACAATGGCGCGAATATGCCACAGGAGGAAAGATTGACACATTTGAACCCCGAGATGTTACCACCAACGACCTTCGTGTGTGGGTGGCTCAACTCTCGACCGACGGTATATCAACTCGTTCTATTCAGCGCAAAATACAAGCCCTTCGCGCTTTTTATCGCTACCTCAATCGTTACCATGATGTCAACAACAATCCGGCAGCCGAACTACAATTATCGCGTACAAAAAAAGAACTACCTGTTTACATAAGACCAAGCGAAACATCGGCAATATTTGACTCGGCATGGGATAAAGATGATTTCATCTCTACACGCGATCATCTTATTTTGCTCATGTTCTACTCTACTGGAATGCGTTGTAGTGAACTTGAGACTCTCACCGATGTAAATGTTGACACTCACAAGTGTGAACTAAAAGTGCTTGGGAAGCGTAATAAAGAAAGAATCATTCCTTTTGGCAACGAAATGCGCGAAATCATAAATCAATATAGAGCACTACGAGATGATTTAACGGGTTCAACCCCCACCCGTTTTTTCACTCGTCCCACAGGCGAGCCGATGTATCGCAAACTCATATACAACATTGTGCATCGAGAGCTCACAAATGCCGGAGTCCATTCATCGCGACAAAGCCCTCATGTGCTACGACACTCTTTTGCGTCGGATATGCTCAATAATGGCGCCGATTTAAACGCTGTTCAACAACTTTTAGGACATCAATCACTTGCCACAACGCAAGTGTACACACATATAACATACCGTGAGTTAAAACTTAATTATCAACACGCACATCCACGTGCATTAAAAAAAGGAGGATAATATGGAACTAAAAATTAAAGCCATCCACTTCGACATCGCTGAAAAACTTGAACAGTTTATCAACAAGAAGACCGAACGACTCGCACGCAAAAACGAGGACATCTCAACTATTGATGTTTCTCTAAAAGTAGTAAAACCCGAAACTGCAATGAATAAAGAGGCAATTATAAAAGTTGCAGTACCACAACACGATGATATAGTAGCCTCTAAAACTGCCGACACATTTGAAGAAGCTATCGATATGTGCCTCGACGCAATCGAACGCCAACTCGAAAAAATCAAAGGAAAAAAATAGTTAATCATCATTCATTTTTAATCATAAGCCCTACCCCGTGTAGGGCTTTTTGTTTTTATTATCATTTTTTTTATCTTTGTAAAAAAATAACATTAATCATTCAATTATTCATGAGCGTAAACTCCCCTAAAGAAGTAATCGAAAATGCTGTAATAGTAGGCAAAAACAAAGTAGCATTAAGCAGTGGCAACTATGGCAAATTTACCGTGTTGGCAATGCTCGCAGGTGTTTACATTGCCTTTGGTGGCATTTTATCCTTAACCATAGGCTTCGGATTTCCCGAAATAACCGCAGCCAACCCTTCTCTACAGAAGTTGTTAAGTGGGTGCATGTTCCCCATTGGGTTGATTCTTGTAGTATTACTTGGCGCCGAATTATTTACTGGCAACAACGCCCTCCTCATTCCTGCATATATGAAGAAGCACTATGGTGTGTGGCCTATAGTTAAGAACTGGACCTTGGTTTATTTTGGCAACCTCATAGGAGCATTGGCATTTACCTATTTTATGGTTTATCAATGTGGATTAACCGCTGCCGACCCCTATCATAGCGCAATCATAAAAATTGCCGAAGCTAAAGTATCAATGTCATGGGGAATGGTATTTCTAAAAGGCATTGGAGCCAACTGGTGTGTGTGCCTTGCAGTGTGGTTGGCGCTTTCAAGCCGCAGTTTCGTAGGAAAAATGATAGGATGCTGGCTCCCAGTAATGGCATTCGTAGCACTCGGTTATGAGCACTCTATTGCAAATATGTTCTTCATTCCTCTTGGCATCATGGAAGGCGCCAATGTGGGTATAATGCAATCAATCACTACCAATTTCATTCCAGCCACATTAGGCAACATCGTAGGTGGAGCTTTATTTGTGGGTTGTGCCTATGGATATATCAATCTCACTAAAAAAGCTGAATAATTTTAGGCGCTGAATTTACTATATACACATATTAAACAGTTGTAATTATGAGTTTACACATCATTGACCATCCATTGGTTCAGCACAAGCTTTCTATTATGCGCAATAAAGAAACATCTACTGCTGAATTCCGTCATTTATTACAAGAGATTGCCATGTTAATGGGATACGAAATAACTCGTGACTTCCCCATTGAATATGAAGAGATTGAAACTCCTCTTCAAAAGATGAACGCGCCAAAACTCGCAGGCAAGAAAGTTGTAATTGCTCCCATTCTACGCGCTGGGCTTGGCATGGTTGACGGGCTGCTAAATCTCATGCCATCGGCACGCGTTGGACACATAGGTTTGTATCGCGATGAAGAAACTTGCTTGCCAGTTTTCTACTATTACAAAATGCCTCAAAACAAAGACCGTTTGGTAATTTTGACCGACCCCATGTTGGCCACTGGTGGTAGCGCTTGCGATGCTATTATGCGTCTAAAAAAAGATGGGTTCAATAACATTAAACTCATGTGCCTCGTGGCATCTCCTCAAGGGGTAAAAGCAGTTACCGATAAATACCCCGATGTAGATATCTATTTGGCATCACTCGATGAAGGACTTAATGAGCGTAATTACATTCTTCCTGGGCTCGGAGATGCTGGTGATAGAATTTTTGGGACAAAATAAGTTTATCTAAAAACTCTTAATAATTATGAGTAATGAAAAACTTAATCCCATTCAAAAAACAATAGTTGGCACACAATTTTTATTTGTAGCCTTCGGGGCAACTGTATTAGTACCCCTATTGGTAGGCATGGATCCCTCAGTTGCTCTTTTCACGGCAGGGATAGGCACTCTAATATTTCATCTTATCACAAAGGGCAAAGTACCCATTTTTTTAGGCAGTAGTTTTGCCTTCATTGCTCCCATTTTAAAAGCGACCGAATTATATGGATTACCTGGCGCCTTATCGGGTCTTATTGCCGTAGGGGTTGTGTATGGCATTATGAGTGCATTAATTAAATTTAGAGGAGTAAACTTTGTCGCACAACTTTTCCCTCCGGTTGTAGTTGGCCCGGTAATTATGCTCATAGGGTTATCTCTTGCAAGTACAGGTGTTGATATGGCAAAAAGCAATTGGGCTCTCGCCATCATATCATTAGCAACAACAATTATCGTAACACTATTTGGCAAAGGGTTATTACGCTTAATCCCAATTTTTGCAGGCATCGTTGTTGGTTACATTGCTGCGATGTGCTTGGGTGTAATAGATTTCCAACCAGTGGTTGAAGCGCCATGGTTTTCATTACCCGCATTTGTTCGTCCCCAATTTTGTTGGGAGGCAATGATATTCATGATACCCGTAGCTATCGCACCCGTCATAGAACACATTGGTGATGTATATACTATTAACGAAGTGGCCGGAAAAGACTTCATAAAAGACCCAGGCCTACACCGCACAATGTTTGGAGATGGCGCTGCATGCGTTGCAGCCTCACTGTTGGGTGGTCCTCCCGTAACAACATATTCAGAAGTTACAGGAGCCATCTCACTCACCAAAATCACCGACCCATCAGTAATTAGAATTGCCGCCATTGTAGGAATTTTATTCTCGGTATTAGGCAAAATCAGTGCAGTTCTCAAAACTATTCCTAACGCAGTGTTGGGAGGCATCATGTTACTCCTTTTTGGTACAATTGCTGCAGTAGGCGTCAACAATTTGATTAAAAACAAAGTTGACATGGGCAACACTCGCAATCTTGTTATAGCATCACTCATTCTCACATTGGGAATTGGCGGTGCCGAAATGTCATTTAGTGGCATCACCATAGGCGGCATTGGACTTGCAGCGTTGGTGGGCGTATTACTAAACCTCATTTTACCAAAGGAAAAGGCAAAATAATTAAGAAAAATTGTTGGCAATATTAAAATTTCCATGTCCTACATTTTTTTATGCAACAATAAAGCAGTAACTTTGCACTACAAAAAATTAAGACAAATTTATTTATTAACAAATAATTAAAAACGAAATGGTAAGTTTCAAAGAGTTAGGCTTGGTAAACACTCGTGAAATGTTTGCTAAAGCAGTAGAAGGTGGCTATGCTATCCCAGCATTCAACTTCAACAACATGGAGCAACTTCAAGCAATCATCAAAGCTGCTTCAGAAGAAAAATCTCCAGTAATCCTTCAAGTATCAAAAGGTGCTCGTAACTATGCTAACGCTACACTCCTTCGCTACATGGCTCAAGGTGCTGTTGCTTATGCTAAAGAACTTGGTTGGGAAAACCCACAAATCGTTCTTCACCTCGACCACGGTGATAGCTTCGAACTTTGCAAATCTTGTATCGACAGCGGTTTCTCTTCAGTTATGATCGACGGTTCTCACCTCCCATACGAAGAAAACGTAGCTCTTACAAAACAAGTAGTAGAATATGCTCACCAACACGATGTAACTGTTGAAGGTGAACTTGGTGTACTTGCTGGTGTAGAAGATGAAGTATGCTCTGACCACCACACTTACACTGACCCTGAAGAAGTAATCGACTTTGCTACTCGCACAGGTTGCGACAGCTTGGCTATCTCAATCGGTACTTCTCACGGTGCTTACAAATTCACTCCTGAACAATGTACAAAAGACGAAAACGGCAAACTCGTTCCTCCTCCTTTGGCATTCGATGTATTGAAAGCAGTAGAAGAAAAACTTCCTGGATTCCCCATCGTACTTCACGGTTCTTCTTCAGTTCCTCAAGACGAAGTTGAAACTATCAATGCTAATGGTGGTGCATTGAAAGCAGCTATCGGTATTCCTGAAGAATGGTTGCGTGAATCAGCTAAATCAGCTGTTTGCAAAATCAACATCGACTCTGACAGCCGTCTTGCAATGACTGCAGCTATCCGCAAAGTATTTGTTGACAATCCTGCTGAGTTTGACCCACGTAAATACCTCGGCCCAGCTCGCGACAACATGGAAAAACTTTACAAGCACAAAATCATCAACGTGCTTGGTTCAGCTGGTAAAGCTTAATCATTACACAATGATAATCGTTAAGCGTGGTTGCCTTATGGCAATCACGCTTTTTTATTAATTGATAATGGCTATAGGGTCACTAAAGTCGTTAGAGTCGGAAGTGACACTAGAGACCCTAGTGACTTTATATTTTTTCTCAAATTATTTTTAGCTTTAAATAGTATTAGCTACCTTTGTCTATAATCAAATTCTATATTTCATGGAAACGCTAATCCCTAATAGAGGCAACTATAAAAAGCTATTGAGCTATCAAAAAAGCAATGTTATTTTTGAGCTAACTTATTATTTTTGCCACAAGTATCTCTCTAAAGGAGATAGGACTATCGACCAAATGGTACAGGCTGCTCGAAGTGGCAAGCAAAACATTATTGAGGGGTGTAGTGCATCAAGCACTTCGGCAAAAACTGAGATAAAATTGCTGAATGTAGCAAAAGCAAGCCTATTGGAGTTGCTAGAGGATTACGAGGACTATTTGAAGGTGCGAAACTGTCGTCAATGGGAAGAGGATAGTGTCGAAATGGAGGCTATGCGAAAGTTGGGCATTCAACATTCCGATGCCGAGTATTTTATGAAATTAGCCGAGACTCGCCCACCCGAAACAATAGCAAACATGGCAATTGTGCTAATAAAACAGGCTGATTTTCTATTGTATCGTCAACTGCAACGACTATCGGAGGATTTTGTGAATAATGGTGGTTTCAGCGAGAAAATGTCGCGAATGAGGAGGGAAAATAGGGATAAAAGATAGCGCATCACTATCGAAATCAGAAGCTATGTGGTGTTATTGTTTAGGGTTACAAGAGTCACTAATGTCCTTAGAGTCCCTAACGACCTTAGAGACTTTAATATCCAAAACCACAAACTATTTATCGATTAACATTATAGGCAAGGTGGGAATAATAAAAGTGGGCAAATTGCCCACTTTCTTAAGTACTTTTTGACCAATAAGCTAGAATCTTCCTTTAAGCAAAGAGAGTTATATTTTTATTGGATAAACGCTTTTCTTAAAGATTAAAATAGACATAGTACCCACTACTCAATTCTACCATATATTTATAATCATTAGGACGATTTGATTTTCCTACTCATTTTGAGGCTTTTCGAGTTACTCCTTGCACGATTATGTTGTCAATTCTCTTGTTTTTTTGACATATACACACATAAAAAAAACGCGGTGCTATTAGTGTATTCTCATCTCGAGGTATTTAGCGTAACCCGATTCAATAGAATAACCAAAAGCCCGCGCCTTAAGGCACGAACATTTTCGCTATTATTCCTATCGTATCTATTTTAGTCGCCAAACTTCCGAGATGATAGAATAAAGCTAAAACGCTTTTCCAATATATTAAAATGTGCGTATCAAAATACGCTAATGTTTCATAGGCAAAATGAGTTTTAATTTTGTTATAGTGCAACTATAGTGATTATTTTCTTAAACCTTTCATTTTTTTATTTTGTTTTTTATTTAGTGATTGCGATTCATTGTTTTTTGCTATTTTTGTAGTGTTAATCGATTTGTGATTTTTATGAAACATATATTATCTCTCATAACCATTCTTTTCGCTGCTCTATATTCTTGGGCGGTTGATATTCCCAAAGGCACATTTTATTTTGACAATTCATTGACCGGATACTCCCAAGTGAAATTTGTGTATGGTAGCGACTCTCGAGCCGAAACCTATGTGGTGTCGATGACCAACGAAGGGAACAATCGTTGGAGCATAACTTTCCCCGAGACGGTGCGCAATATGTATCGCTACACATTTGCCAACACCCACCTTGCCGATGGCAAGATTGAGAAAACTTTCTCTACCGTAAAAGAGGAAATCAGCAAAACCTACAACGAATATCGTACAGCCACTACCGACAAAACAATTATTGTAGGAGGCACTTTCACACCCGAATCGGGCGACAACTGGGCGCAGGGGTCATGGATTGCTCCTAACACAAACAAATATGGCTATTCGGGCTCGCTCCCTGTAATGTTTATCAACACCGAAGGAGGTGTTGCCATTACATCGACCGAAGACTATGTAAATGCCACATACTATCTCGACAATATGGGCATTGAGGGCGTAGAATCGATTGCTTCGCCCGATAGTGCGTTTGCCCTTGAAATTAGAGGTCGTGGCAATTACACTTGGCGCGACTTTGACAAGAAACCCTATCGATTGAAATTTGACAAAAAAGCAGCACCTCTTGGCTTGAACAAGAACAAACATTTTGCCCTACTTGCGCATGCCGATGACCAAATGGGCTTTCTTCGCAACACTATGGGATTTGAGTTAAGTCGTCGATTAGGACTCAAATACACTCCTGCTCAACAACCAGTTGAAGTGGTTCTAAATGGTGATTACATAGGATTGTATTTCTTGACCGAAACCATTCGTGTAGATAAAGATAGGGTAAATATCGTTGAGCAACCCGACTCGGCCACCGAAGCATCGGTTATCACTGGCGGTTGGCTTGTTGAAATCGACAATTATGATGAGCCACTACAAGTGCGCATCACCGAAGGGAACGGCGAAATTATACGCTTCACATATAAGACACCCGAACTACTCTCGGCTCAACAGGATCGATATCTAAAAACCCAAATGGTTGCCACCAACGCAGCAATATACTCAACCGACAAAAATTCTCAAACCTGGGAACATTATATTGACATTGACTCATTGGCGCGTTTCTATATCGTGCAAGAGATAATGGACAATGCCGAATCGTTTCACGGCAGTTGCTATCTACACAAAGAACAAGGACAAACTAAATGGATATTTGGCCCAGTGTGGGACTTTGGCAACTCATATCGTCGCAATAATGGACATTTCATTTACCAATATCCTCCTTTTGGGCAAACATGGATAGGCGAAATTGCCAAGTACCCTCGTTTTCAACAAAAAGTCGTAGAGGTATGGAAACATTTTAAGGGGAATAATTATGAAGGATTACACGAGTTCATTGACACATTTATTGCCCAAATATATAGTGCTTCGCAAAGCAACTACACTCGTTGGTCAAAATATGGCAATGGCGATATTGAATGGGCAAAAAATGAATTTGTGAAATATTTTGATAATCGCATTGCCTGGCTCGTAAAACAATGGGGCGAAGGTGTCGGTGTAGAAAATGTTGAGCACAACAACATTGTCATTACATCACCTGCCAACGGCTTAATAACAATTGCAAGCGACTCCCCTATCACAACCATTATTGTAAGCGACATTTCGGGTAAAGTAATTACAAGTATCACCAATCCCGGCAACGAATATCAAGTTGGCTGTAATAGTGGCATATATATAGTAAACGCAACAACCGAAACAACTACAACTGTTCAAAAATTAGCAGTAAAATAAACTCGAAAAAATATAATTTCATCACATTCATCATCATAAAATAGCACTTTGTCGATACAATCATTGTGCTATTTTTATTTTAATATCGTTTTTTGTACCTTTGACTTAATGTGGTTATTAACACATTAATACCTCATATTTTTAAAGATATAAATAACGATAATTAAATGAAAAAAACTCTACTTCTAATCCTCGCTATGGCAACTTCATTTGCCATCAAAGCAGTTGAGCCATCGGGGTCACTCCCCGTGATTTATATCACTACTCAAAACAATGCCGAAATCACCTCGACCGAAAATTACATCAATGCAACATTCTACATTGACGCCAAAGCTTCGGGATACACCTCTTTAGGCTCTGCAACAAGTCAAACTGCAATGAAAATACGTGGTCGTGGGCAATCATCTTGGACCGACTATGATAAAAAACCTTACCGACTTAAACTTTCATTAGGATTCCAAATCCTTGACATGAGCAAAAGCAAAAACTATGCACTGATGGCATATGCCGATGACCCTCATGCATTCCTTCGAGCAACAACAGGCTACAAGGTGAGCCAACTGATGAATCTTGCATATACGCCCAATCGTCGTGCCGTGGAACTTGTGCTTAATGGCGATTATAAGGGATTATACTTTTTAACCGAGACTGTGCGCATTGACAAAGACCGTGTGCCTATCGTAAAACAAGACGACAACGCCACCGATGCAAATATCATTACTGGTGGTTGGCTACTTGAAATTGACAATGCCGATGAAGCCGAACAGGTTTCTATCACCGAAGGGAATGGAGCAAAAGCGCGTTTCTCATATAAAGACCCCGAAGAGCTATCATCTCAACAAGAAACATATCTATTAAATCAACTCAATGCAATCGATGATGCTATATATGCCACCGATAAAAGTTCAACAAAATGGCAAGAATATATCGACATTGACACCCTTGCGCGCTACTATATAGTGCAAGAGGTAATGGACAATTTCAAAGCTTTCAATGGTAGTACCTACCTATATAAATCGCGTGGCACAGGCGACAACTACAATTGGAATTTCGGCCCGGTGTGGGAGTTTGGCGATGCATTTATGCGCGAAGGGCAACAATTCATCTATGAAAACTCACCCAAAACTCCTCAAATATGGATTGCTGAAATAGCCAAATTCCCTGCATTCCAAGCCAAAATTAGAGAGTTGTGGCCCGACTTCTACAACAACAAATACCCCACCATAAGCGCACATATTGACAGCTTTATCACATCAATTAAAAGTGCTGCTGCTTGCGATGTGCAACGCTGGCCTCTATATGGTTCAAGCGACCCTGTTGCCAATGCTATTGCATTCAAGGCACTTCTCGATGCTCGTGTGAAATGGCTCAATGAACAATGGAGTGGTACAGGTATTGATGGGATTACTACCAACAACGATGCCGACATCAAATATTACAATCTTCAAGGCATCAAAATCGACAATCCCACCAATGGCATATATCTAAAAGTTGAAGGTACTAAAGCCACTAAAATCATCGTCAAATAACCTTGGGGAACAATATTCCTAACTTTTTTCAGCTTTTAATAACAATAAAATGGGCAACCCTCGTGAGTGAGGAGTTGCCCATTTCTCAATTTATATGTAGCCTATACCTATTATTTTAATTCAGATAACTTTTTCACATCACCTACAATCCACACTATATCATTAGGTTGAAATTCCACCTCTCCATTAGGCTTGAGATATTCATCGCCTCGCTGTATCGCAACCACGAGCGCCATATATTTGTTTCGTAGGCTTGCCGAGGCCGATGTGTGACCAAGCAACGGTGATGATTCGCTCAACTGCACATTTGTGAGTTTGAAATTATTGGCATTAACAGGAGCTTGTTGTTCCTCTTCGCGAGCCTCAACTACTGGCAACAATCGTTGAATTTGCTCATCACTTCCTATCACGCCCAACACATCTCCAGGGAATATGCGAGTGTCACCCTTGGGGATAGGAATCATTTTTGCACCACGCTGAATGCTTGCTATATTCACTCCATAACGCTTACGAAGGTTTGAATCAATAAGCCTTTCACCAACAAATTCACAAGCATGCCCCACTTCCATATAAGCAAGGTGTAAATCGCTCACAAGGTTATTGTTTTTTCCGCTTCGGCGCAATTCTCGCTCATTGAGGTTGTCAAGGAATTTTGATTCAATATTAGCAAGGCGTTTGCCTACTCGTTTTGACAACACCACAACCAACATTATAAATATAGCCAACCCGAAACATATACCTATGGCAAAACTATAAATGTCGGCCAACACATATACAATAAACGCCGAAGCTATCGTAAAACGGAATAGCGACATCACGATTAGAGGCACATCGAAATGCGCATGCGCTTGTTTCAAGCGTTCGCGTTCAATCTTCTTTGACACTGGCACCGACAATGC
Source organism: Muribaculaceae bacterium (assembly GCA_045637505.1). GTDB lineage: Bacteria > Bacteroidota > Bacteroidia > Bacteroidales > Muribaculaceae > RGIG4079. Next base: position 25,220 of record JAZTZO010000046.1, read on the forward strand.
CAATAAGAATGGCGACATTGCCGAGAGTGTAATAATACTGCTCACAAATCGGTGCCATGATGGCATGATATCCTTCAACCATGGTTGAATAAATTGTTTCGAAATAACGACAATAGCAATCAATACTATTGAGTATAGTAATACTCTCCACAAATATCTTCGCAATAACGATGACCACAACGAGGTATTTTCGCTTTCGCTCGATGCTTGCGTGGTATATCTATCAATGAGAAAATGTAGTTTTTTGGGCAAAATCTTCTCTACAAGATTATAAGCTGGTTCGGCCATTTTTATAAAATAAGGAGTGGTGAATGTTGTGATTACCGACACAGCCACAACGATAGGGTAAATTGTTTCGTCGAGCACTCCGAGCGACATACCCAACGATGCAATAATAAATGCAAATTCACCTATTTGAGTAAGAGCAAAACCACTCTGCATTGCCACTTTAAGAGTTTGACCAGTAACAAGCATACCGAATGTGCCAAAGATTATCATACCCACAATAACAACACCCGAGAGAATGAGTATTGGTGACCAATAGTCAAAAATCACTTGTGGCTGCACCATCATCCCCACCGAAATGAAGAACACTGCGCCAAAGAGGTCTTTGACCGGTGCCACAACATGTTCAATGCGTTCGGCATAACTTGTGCCAGCAAGGATAGAGCCCATCACGAAAGCACCAAGAGCCAACGAGAATCCGCAATATACCGAGAACACAGCCATACCTAAACACAATCCCATTGCAACGACAAGGAGCGTTTCGCTATTAAGGAATCGGCGTGCAGCATTAAATGCCGATGGCAAGACAAACACTCCCACCAAGAACCATATGATGAGGAAGAATGCCAATTTTCCTACGCTATATAACATCTCTCCCCCCTCAACACTACTATTGACGGCTATCGACGACAATATCACCATCATCAACACAGCAAAAAGGTCCTCAACGATGAGCACTGCAAACACCATTGATGCAAACTTCTTGTGTCGCAAGTTCATATCGGTAAATGCCTTAATGATGATTGTAGTAGATGACATTGACAACATTCCGCCGAGGAACAAACTATTTATGTGCGAGAACCCAAGTAAATGTCCTATTATAAAGCCACCAGTCATCATACCTATCACGATAATCAGTGCCGTGACAACTGCCGATCCTCCTACATTCATCAATTTCTTGAAACTAAATTCAAGCCCAAGTGAGAACAACAACACGACAATACCTATCTGCGCCCAGAACTCAATATTCTCGGCAGTATTGACCGATGGTAGGTACTCAAAATTGGGACTTGCCAAGAAACCTGCAACGATGTAGCCAAGCACCACTGGTTGCTTTATCCACTTAAACAGTATAGTGACCACAGCGCCAAGTATCAAAATAAACGCAAGGTCGGTAATTAGAGATGTAATCATTGTTTATTTTGTTTTTATAGATTCACTTGATTAGCGAGTGAAATAGATTGCGTGGGGAACAGTTTGCGCAAATCGGCAAATAAGGCAACATTATCGGTGTGGTCTTTCATTAACACCACAAAGTTGATGCGAGTAATCTCCTCGGTATAATCATATTCAACAAATACACTACTCAAGTGCACCTTGTGTTGTTTGAAAATTTCACGATAGCGCTCTATATCCTCTACGACGCACCCCACTTTTATTCTAATAATACGAGAGTCAGACCCCATACCCACTCTATGTTCAAATCGTTCAAGTGGCACAAGTATAATTAATATCAAAGCCGTAGCAACTATAGAGATTGCATACAACCCCACCCCTACTGTCAAGCCTATTGCAGCTATCATCCATATACCGGCGGCCGTTGTGAGACCTTTGACCGAGCCTTTCATTTGGATTATTGCTCCTGCACCAAGGAAACCAATCCCCGATACCACTTGAGCAGCAATACGGCTGGGGTCACCATTCTTTAGGCCCAAATACACTTGTGGCACATATATCGAGATGAGCATTGCAAGAGTTGCTCCCATCGAGATGAGGGCAAATGTGCGAATACCTGCCGACTGACCTTTGCGTTTGCGTTCAAGCCCCACAATGCTACCAAGCACAAGGCTCAAGCACAATTTAAAAATAGCCGACACAAGCGTGACCTCCTTGACATTTATCAAGGCTTCAAAACCATTCCACATGTCAACTATTGAGGTCATCATTGTTTCTATTATTTTTTCATTGTAAATCGGCGTGAAGTCAATCGATAGCCATCGGCAAACAATTCAACAAGATATTCACCGGGATTGAGGGCTGTATTCACATCCCAATAGATTGTAATACCACCTATTTCCTCTCCGCCATATTCGATTTGCTTGCGAGCTGTACATTGGAGACTTGCCCCTTCAAAACTAAATGAGCCAGCGCCACCCAATAGAGTACCCTCGGGCGATGTGATGCGCAAATATATATTTTTAACACCTACTGGAGTTGAATTGTTTTGAGGGATAGTGAATGTTACTTTTAATTGTTTTGCCTTAGTGATATTTTTCTCGTTTTTGCCTTTTTTATTGAGGGCAGCAAACGATACACCAGTGACATTAAGTTTTTCAGCAAGCACCATGCGTTCTTCAAGCACCTTCTTTTCGCCCGATACTCGTTCCACACGACTTGTCAACTCGGTGTTTTGACTTTTTATTTGAGTATTTTCTTCACGAAGACTTTTGTTCTCCTTGCTCAATGAATCAATTTGAGCAACATAATGGCGAAGAATGCCCTTAAGAGTTTCAATCTCACCTTGCAATTCTTTTATGCGCTTCGCACTCTTGTTTTTCTCATTTTTCAACTCCTTACGAAGTTCTTCGATGCGCTTTTTAGCTTGGTTATATTTCTTTGTAACCGAGTCGTTTACAGCCGCTTTTACCGATTTGCTTTGCGACTCTATTGCTTGAAACTGATTTTCAAGATTTTGGAACTCATTATCAAGTTGTATCTGCTCATTTTCGAGTTTTAACTGCTCATTAGTATTTTGAAGTTCGGCAACAGTTGTTTGTGCTTGTTCAATCTTCTTGCTTTGAGAACTATACATCCATATAGACAATACCATCAACACCACAACAACTGCAGCCAATGAAATGATTATAATCTTTACTTTCTTATCGTTTGTGATTTCCTTTTCCATAACATTGTTTTTTTTATTTAGACTACAAAATTAATGAGACTTTTTGTTTTCTACAATTACAATAACACCCATTTGTGTGATTCTACTAAAAAAACTCAATATTTTTTAGTTAATTTTCTCTAATCAATCACTTCCCTATTACAAATAATATGCATATCTTTGCATTCCGTTAGATTCTATCATAATTTATAATCATACTTACTTTCTTATTCATGAAAAAACTTTATTCAAAAGTTGCTTTAGCAACATCTCTATGTCTTGCATTAAACATGTCGGCAGCCAATAGTTATGGCTTGCCCGAAAATTGCCAAGACGGCACAATTTTACACTGTTTTGATTGGTCGTTCAACCAAATCAAAGAAGAACTACCCAATATTGCAAAAGCTGGGTTTACATCGGTGCAAACCTCTCCTTCTCAAGGCAATGCTGGAAACAATGCCACATGGTATTTTGCCTACCAGCCCTATGATTTTACCTTTGTGGCTGGCGGTCTTGGTTCAAAACAAGAGCTGATTAATCTTTGCACCGAAGCCGACAAATATGGCATAAAAGTTATTGTTGATATCGTTTCCAACCACCTCAATGGCTCAATGAATTATGTCGCCCCCAAATGGAACAATAACGAATATTGGCACACCCATGGTAGCAACATCGATTATAACAACCGTTGGCAAGTGACACATGGCGATATAGGTATGCGTGACCTCAATTCAGAGCACCCCACAGTGTATAACGCTGTGCGTGCCTATGTTGACGAACTAAAATCGTATGGCGTTGATGGTATTCGCTGGGATGCTGCCAAACACATTGGCCTACCATCGGAAGGGTGCGATTTTTGGAGCGCTGTAACAAAAAATTCTGAGATGTGGCACTATGGCGAAATTCTCATTGGCCCAACTGATAATGGTGGTAACGATCATCTCATGAAAGAATACACCAATTATATTTCAGTAACCGACAATACCTACGGACGCGATATGCGCTACTCTATTCAAGGAGGAAATGCTTATAGCCACAACGGCAACTGGGCTAACCGTGGAGTAGCAAGCGATAAGATTGTTTATTGGGCCGAAAGCCACGATACATATGCCAACGACGGAAAATATGGCGAAGACTCTCGTTCGGCAAGCGTTAATCACATCAATCGCACATATGCCCTATTAGCATCACGAGCATCATCAACTGCATTATATTTCTCACGCCCCACCTCTACAAGTGCCAATGCAATACGCCTCGGGCAAAAAGGTGGTTTGGATTTCAAAAACAAAGAGGTAGCAGCCGTAAACCATTTCCACAATGCCATGATAGGCCAAAAAGACTACTATGTGAGTGAAAATGGAGTAATGGCAGTGTGCCGCGAAAAAGGTGTAGTAGTGGTAAAAGCATCGGGAAGTGGCAATGTAACTATTTCAAATGGTGGTGGCACAGTTGCTCCCGGCACATATAAAGATGAAATCACTGGTAACACTTGGACAGTTACATCATCAAAAATCACTGGTACAATAGGTTCTACAGGCATTGCTGTAGTGTATAACTCCGACGGCATTATACCCGATATACCCGAAGATAATCCCGGTGACAATACCGAATCACAATTTACTGCATATTTCGATAACTCAAACAGCAAATGGTCAAATGTATATGCCTATGCATGGGAAACCAATGGCGAAATCCTCGGCCAATGGCCAGGTACTCAAATAAGCGTGGACAGCGAGTCGGGCTACTACAAAGTATCGGCAAGCACAACAGCTTCGGCTCCAATGATTATTTTCAGCAACGGCTCTGGAACACAAACAGCCGACCTCACTTGGATAAATAACGGTGTATATACCTCTGCCGGTTATGCTGGTCTATTTGGTGAATATCAAGGTGGAAATGACGAAGGTAATGATGATGAAAAAACCGAGAATAAATGGATTTTCTACTACAACGATACCAACTGGGGCAACTCTACAGTTTATGCCTATGCATGGGATGCCGGCAACGGAGACAAAACCTATTTAGGTAGTTGGCCAGGAACAACAATGGCAAAAAATGCCGATGGCATGTGGGAAATATCATTCACCACTACCGACAACCTTGTTACCCCTATGGTAATATTCAATAACGGACAAGGTGGCAGTTCAAACCAAACTGCCGACCTCGTGTTGAAAAACAATGGCATATACAATTTCAATGGTTGGGAAGCAGCCGGTGTTGAAGATGCATTTGAGACTCAAGCATTAAAAGTGTATGCATCAAACGGCGTGTTGACTATCATTTCGTCCATTGACACCCAAGTAACCATTACTCGTGCCGATGGTGTTTCAAAAGTCATCACCCTTAATGCCGGAGCCAACTATATCGACAACCTCCCTCGTGGATTCTACATTGTCTCTACTCAAGAAGGCGCTGCATATAAGATTATTTTTTAAGACCGTTTGCACCAACTAAAATTAGCGATTACGCAACAATTTAATTTTATGATAATTAAATAATGCTAAATATATTTTTTAGAAAAAACTTCTCATAAAATTACATTGTTTTATAAAAAAACATTACTTTTGTAGTTGTAAAACATTTTAATTCGTATAATATCTAAATTAAATTTATTATGGCTTACGTAATTACTGACAACTGTGTTGCTTGTGGTACTTGCCTTCCTGCATGTCCAGTAGAAGCAATTTCTGAAGGTGATATCTATGTTATCGATGCTGATACTTGTATCGACTGTGGCACTTGCGCTGACAACTGCCCAAGCGAAGCAATCGTTCCAGGCGAATAATTCCTTCTCACAGACAAAAAGTTATAACAAAGATGCACTCAAGCGAGTGCATCTTTGTTGTTTTATAGCCTCGGCATTTTCTCTCCTAACGATTCTCTCCCCCATATTTCTTCAATAACTCACCTCTATTAGCAAGCCCATAAGTGCCTTATCAATTCAAAAGGTTGTCAATTCCAATAAATTAGAGTAACTTTGCACTTTGTAAACTAAATATTTTTCAATTTACAGATATTAATCAGATGAAAAAAGTATCTTTAATTGCAACAGTTTGTGCCACACTATTATTAAGCGCGTGTGGTGGTAACGGAAAAAGTTCAACAGAAAACCCCGAAACCGACTCGGTTAAGGTTGACACTCCTAAAGTAATTGTCCCTCACCCCGATACAACCTTTGCCTCGGTTAAAAACTTGAAGGCAATTAAAATAGACACTTTCCTTAAAAATGTTCCTGGCAAACTCGAAAGTTACGAAAACCTATATGCCAATGTCGATGGCATTCTCACATTCCGTGGAGCGCCATCACGCGAAACTCCATTCTCGGGCAAAGTAAAAGGCACTCCATCAACAGTAAAGGTTGATTGGGAATTCAACACCGGTAGCGGCATGACAGGTCGCTGGGGAGGTGGTTCGGGTTGGACAGGACAACCTCTTTATGTCAACTGGAGCGATGCTCAAGTCAATCGCATCAAGAAAGAGGCTGCTGCTTATGTCAAACCCGAGTTTAAGAATCAAGAAATCATCGTGGGTTCGCTCGCTGGCAAAGTTTTCTTTATCGACTTTGAAACAGGTAAGCCCTCACGCGAAGCATATAACATAGGCAATCCCATCAAAGGTACTGCCTCTATTCACCCATCATTAAACGGCAACATCTTCGTGGGGCAAGGCATCAACACCACTCGCCCATTTGGCGCCGTGATATTCAACCTCTACAACCACAAAGAGGTATCATTCTTTAAAGAAGACCGCAACGCATGGCGTGCATGGGGCGCTTATGACTCATCGCCTGTGGCTGTGGGACAATTTGTGTTCCGTCCTGGCGAAAATGGTACTCTTTATAAACTCTATTGCAAGGGGGATAGTGTGCAACTTCACTCTACCTTACGATTCCGTGGTGCTAATGGCAACGCTGCCGGTATGGAATCATCTATCGCAATTCACAACAACTATGGCTATGTGGCCGATAGCGATGGCAATATACTTTGCGTAAATCTCGACAACCTCAATGTAGTGTGGCACTATCGCAACCACGACGACACCGATGCCACTATCGTTGTAGTTGAAGAAAACGGCGTTCCATTCCTTTATACAGGCTGCGAAATCGACTCGCAAGGTGCCGAAGGATTCTCTTGGTTTACAAAAATCAACGGGTTGAACGGCGAAATGGTGTGGAGCACCAAAACCGACGGCCGTTGCATCAATGGCGAAAAGAAAGTTGAGGGTGGCATGTTCTCAACTCCACTCGTTGGGCATGGCGATTGCGAGGGATTGATATTCTCGCATTTTGTCACTCACAGGTCGGGCCGCCTCGGCGAGTTCTTGGCATTTGATCGCAAGACAGGCGAAATTGCTTATCGCATTCCGTTGAAAAACTACTCATGGTCATCGCCCATTGCTGTGTATAACGAAAAGAACGAATTGTTTATCTTCACTGGCGATGTAGTGGGTAATGTGTATCTAATTCGTGGTAAAAATGGTGAAATACTTCACACATCACATGTAGGTAGCAACTTTGAGTCATCACCCATCATCATCGGCAACAAGGTGGTGTGTGGATCTCGTGGCTCTAAAATCTTCAAAATGTCAATCGAATAAATTGCGTTATATTAATGAACAAAATATCAATTCTGCTCATCACTCTTTTATCGCTCACCATCTTTGAAGCCGAAGCCAAACACTCGGCCAAGATAGGTGTCGTTAAAGATGGATATAACTTTTGGCTCTATGAGCCCGACAATACCTCTTCATCGGCAACAAAGCAAAATAATGCCGAAGATGATCCCCAATTCAACCCACCTATCGAAAGCGAAAATCCCGATGAGTTTTTTCCCATCAACCTCGATAGCCTTTCTACCGAAGAGCAAATTGCCTATGAAATGTGGGGTAATGAACTTTGGGGCGATAGCATAAGTTACCGTTCCAAGAAAGTCGATGGCAACAAAAAACCTCTCGTGATATTTCTTCATGGACGCAGCCTATGTGGCAACGACCTCAACAAAGTGTTGCGATATGGTACAGTCGATGCTTTAAAGAAAGGACGCGAAATTGATGCCTATGTCATTGCGCCTCAAAATCCTGGCACATTTTGGAAGCCCGACAATATCATGAATGTAGCCGACTGGGTTATCGATCGTTACCCTATCGACACCAATCGCATTTATGTGCTCGGCATGAGTCTTGGTGGATATGGCACCATCGACCTCACTGCAGCCTATCCTCATCGCATTGCAGCAGCAATGGCATTGTGTGGTGGTGGCTCGCGTAAAGATTTAAGTGGATTGAATGAAGTGCCACTATGGATTATCCATGGCACAGCCGATGCAGCAGTATCGGTCAACGAGTCGCGCAAGGTAGTTGACAAAATGAAAGAAGCGGGCAAAACTCCCCTACTACGATATGATGAATGGAAAGGGGTGAACCATGGTGCATTGGCTCGTTTGTTCTACCTAAAACAAACCTACGATTGGCTCTTTATGCATACCCTCGACAATCGCAATGTCGATAAATCGATATCAATCGACCACAGCGACACCAAAAACGCCTACAAAGACCTCCGCCGCAAGAAATAACAAAAATCTCTCAAAAAAGAGGTCTAAAAAATAACTTTTTCTAGTTTTCCACTAACAAATCTCTTGACAAAGCTGTTTGATAATTGGGAATAACTTATCGTAGATCTTGTTATAACAAGATTTATATTGAGGGTGATAGCAACTATACAGCAGTTGCGGCTTTTCTCCTTGTCGTCTCACTTCGCCAAGCATCGTAAAATGAGTTTCTTCATCCCAATCATCACGATAATTAGAACGAATATCGTCTCTAAAAACACCTTTTAGCACTCTTTCATAGTCTTTATTTGAAGAAGAACCTAATCCTACTGAAAATAATATTAAATTGGGAGAAAGTATATCTAATTGACGTCTTAAGAACTCCGTCAATTTTTGTTCTAATCTAGTATCAAATCTTTCTTCATATCTCCACCCCAACAAAGCGACATTAGAAACAGCAATACCAACTTTACCTACACAATATTCATTTGGATTATCCCCTTCTCCTATACCTCTGATATTCTCGACATGTCGCCAAAACGGAGCTTGAGATTCTCCTATCCAACCCCAACCATCTATCACAAATTTACGATAAAGGTTTGTAAGATCCACTACTGTTATTTCGGTTCTATCTTCAATCGTTTTTGAGAAATCTTCTTTGCCATCTCCCCAGCCAAACGTTTCTTTTCCAACAAGTAAAACCTTTAATTTTGCATTAATATATTCTTCACTCACATTAATAAGATAAGGGCAAGCATAATCGTTCCATGTTGATTCATCCAAAGATTTTAGACCTTTCCACCATGAGAGAATTTCTTCATTCAACTGATTTAACTTATCATTCATATTATCTTTATCAACTTTTTTCAACAAATACACTTATTTATCCTTATTGCATAGCCACGGTGAGGGTGCGGCCAGAGTTGATGCCTAATCGTCGGGCAGAGAAAAATTTTTGTGGATTACAACGTGAGCAATCAGTTGGCAATGTAATGTTTTCATCACGAATGCCTATCTCAATAAGTGCTTGACGGCATGCCTGTGGCAGGTCGATATGTGGGCGTGGTTGATAGTGATTCAATATCACTTGCGATGAGTCAAATCCATTTTCAACGAATTGCGCCACAACTTCTGGCCCTACCTCAAAACAATCACCGCATATACATGGCCCCATTGCAACTTTTATGTGCGAGAGCGAAGCGCCACATTCAATCATTCGTTCCACCGTTTTAGACGCAATTCGTCCCACCGTTCCTTTCCAGCCCGAGTGTGCCACTCCTATCACTTTATTCACTTCGTCGGCAAACAGTAATGGCACACAGTCGGCCGTGTTGATTGCTATCGCGACACCCGAGAGTGTTGTTACAAGGGCATCGATGTTCTCTAATCTTTGGGCATCGAATGGGATTGAATCAATGACTGCGACATTGAGCGAGTGTGTTTGGCGAGGTATAATCAAATTATCGCGACCAATGCCAAGCATGGCACACAACTGTTCACGACATTGCGTTACATGCCCTTGTGCATCGCCTGTGTAGTGGCAAGCATTGAACCCGCTATAACTATCTCCTTCAACAACACAACCCCGACATGTGCTCATTGCAGTCACGCCGGGGGTTGTCATTAGGTTTATATAAGAGAGATTACTTTTGAGGCTCATCGTCTTCGTAATCTACCCAATCAAATTCAATATCTTCGCCCCAATCATCACCTTCATAGAAGAATTCTTCGTCCTCCTCTTCGACAGCCACGGGCTCATTTTCGAAGATAAACTCATCTTCTTCACGCACACGATGATGACCATCGAGACGGCGATGGGTGATTGTTGATGGCTCAATGCGATTGCTTTCGTCGGTGATAGCATTCCACAATAGGTCTTTGAGTTCGGTTATACCTTGACCTGTAACCGATGAAATAAATACATGAGGCACGCCTTCGGGGAGTTCTTTCTCCATTTCGGCCATTAGTTCCTCATCGAGCATATCGCTTTTTGAGATAGCAAGCACACGATGTTTGTCTTCCAACTCGGGGTTGAATTTCACGACCTCATCGAGGAGTATTTCATATTCGCGTTTGATATCGTCGGCATCAGCAGGTACCATAAACAGTAACACGGCATTGCGCTCGATGTGGCGAAGGAAGCGCAATCCGAGGCCTTTCCCTTCGCTTGCACCTTCGATAATACCAGGAATATCGGCCATAACAAACGAGCGATTGTCGCGATATGACACGATGCCAAGTTGTGGCTCCATTGTGGTAAATGGATAGTCGGCAATCTTGGGACGAGCCGCCGAAACCGATGAAAGCAATGTTGACTTACCGGCATTGGGGAACCCTACAAGACCCACATCGCCGAGCAATTTCAACTCCATAATCACAGTTCGCTCTATTGCTGGTTCGCCTGGTTGAGCATAACGAGGTGTTTGATGTGTAGCGCTCTTAAAGTGCCAGTTGCCGAGACCACCACGACCACCACGAAGCAATTTTATCTCTTCATCGTGATCGACTACTTCGCAAAGGTATTCACCTGTTTCGGCATCAAACACTACAGTGCCACATGGCACTTCGAGAATAACATCGTCGCCATCTTTACCAAAACTGCGACCACCCGAGCCACTTTGTCCGTTGCCAGCAAAAACATGTCGGCGATAACGCAATGGCAATAGTGTCCACATATTTTTATTCCCTTTGAGTATGATGTGACCCCCACGGCCACCGTCACCCCCGTCGGGACCTCCCTTGGGGACATATTTAGCGCGATAGAAGTGTCGAGAGCCGGCTCCACCTTTTCCAGAGCGGCAAAGTATCTTTACATAATCAATAAAATTTGAATCTGCCATAGTAAATAGATGTTTTTCTTATTTAATTAAATCATTATGGTGGCGCATGAGATCTTGGGCCTGTTTGAAGTCGTTTGGCGAGCCCACATCAATCCATGTGCCGTTTATTGGATAATAAACTACCTTCAACCCGTTATTAATAGCCTGCTCTATTAAATCAGTTGCATCGGTGCGACTGTCACTTGGCACGGTATTAAGCAACTTATTGGAGAAGATATAGATGCCGGCGTTGGCATAATAAGAGTATGAAGGTTTTTCTTCTATTCCTTTCACTTGCGCGCCATCGGTGGTCAATATCGCATAAGGCACCGATACGACATAGGGTATTGCAGCGATAGTAACATCGGCTTGCTCCTCAATGTGGCGCATATACATTTCTTCAAATGAGATTGTTGTCAATAGGTCGGAGTTCATCACCAGCGTGTTGCCCTCTTCACTTCGCGACACGAGCGATGCTGCTCCAATGGTACCCAATGGAAGCGTTTCAGTCACGCATTTTACATTGACTCCTGCCACAGGGGTTGAGAAATGGGCATGAATTTGGTCGGCAAGGTAACGCGTGGTTACTGTTATATCATCAATCCCCACCGAGGCCAACGCTTCAATGTTATAGTCGATGATGGCCTTGCCCCCTATCTCGAGCAATGGTTTGGGAGTGTTTAATGTCAATGGGCGCAATCGTTCACCTTTCCCACCAGCCATGAGGATAGCGCTCAATGGAAGTACGGCTTTAGTTTTAGTGAGGTCATAGACGGTTTTAATGGTGCCGTCATCGTTGAGATGAGGCAATATCCCCACCCCATTAATGCGACAGTTGCGCATCATCACCACATCGACTTCCTTGGTTTTAATGGCTTTAAAATTGCGATGCATAGCCTCTTTAACTTGAGCATTGAGCGATACGCCTCCCAACAAGGCTCGACGCACATCGCCATCGGTCAATGTGCCGGTCATCACATCACATTCATTTGTAACGAGCAATACCATCTGCTTGCCCGACAACAAATTTAATTGATGCAAGGCTTCGAGCAATGTAGCATTCTCTTTTATCACATATTGATTCATAGCCATTTATTTTTTTGACAATTCGTTCATTACTACTTCGGCAATAGCCCAATCCATAGGAGTATCGAGGTCGATGCTGCGTTCACGAGGCATTTCACATGGGACTTTGCGAGTGAACTCGCCCATCGTCATTACACGAAGTGATTGTGGATTAATCACATATACAGCGCCGTTGTATTCCCACACTCGTGGAGCATCTTGACGGCGAGTGATGTTGCCGTCGCCTTTGCACACATGCAAGTAGCCTGTTGTGGCATCGGTTTCAAAGCAGTTATAATAGGGATTAGCGTTAGCCTCAACCACACTCACTACCATATCTACTTGTGAAGAATATAACTTGAGTGCATTTTCCACATCTTCGGCTGTGCGTAATGGCGATGTGGGTTGCAACAACACTACATTATCATATTCAATCCCCATTGCATCGGCATAGTCCATTGCATCGAGTATCACCTCGCGCGAGCCGGCTGTGTCGGTTGCAAGATGTGCCGGACGCATATACGGTATAGGCAAACCTGTTTCGCGTGCCACTTGAGCAATTTCTTCGTCGTCGGTGGTAACGATGATATGATTATCGTCGGCAAGCGCTCGAGCCACCGCTATCGAATAGTGTATGAGCGGTGTGCCCGCAAGAGGTTTTATATTCTTGCGAGGTATGCCTTTGCTTCCACCACGCGCAGGGATTATATATAGCGATTTATATTTCATTTCAGGTCGTAGAATGATTTTCGTTTTAATGATTCCAATGGTGTTGTTGCTATTGCTTCAACTATTAGTTGCAATGTATTATCCTTGCAATATGGGTTAGAGGCTTTTTGCGCCTTCGCTCTACCCTCTTGACTCAATGCCAATTTTATCGCATCAACAATGCTTGCGCTATCATCTCCACAATGAATTACCGACTCGCTTGCCATGCGACCTTGCTGACGCATACCTATGTTTACTGTGGGAATGTGCATCGATGGCACTTCGATGATGCCACTTGATGAATTGCCCACTACTGCGCCCACATAGTGCAATGCCGATATATAACGCAATAATCCAAGCGATGGTTTAATCATCACTCGTCCTTTGTTATTAGATGCATATGCCTCAATCATGTCAATAATCACACGGCCTTGTGCATCGTTATTGGGGTATGTGATAATCACTTTATTATCGGGGAATGCGTCGAGTGCATCGAGCAATGCTTGGCAACGCAATGCCACATCTTCATCATCGAGAGTTGCTGGATGATATGTTACAAGCAACGTACCTGGTGTTATCTCAAAATTGAGAGATTCATTTAATTCAGCGAGGCTCATGGGCTCAATGTGTGCCACATTATATACCCCTATGGCTCCGGTATTAATAACTCGGTCGGGGGTTTCGCCCATTTGGATTACTCGATTACGATATTCTTCGGTCGCAGTGAGATGCAACGACGATAATTTTGTAATAGCGTGGCGTATGCTGTCATCGATAGCCCCCTCTGAAATTTCACCTCCATGAAGGTGTACGATGGGTATGCGCATCACAGTAGCAGCACTTGCCACCGATAGCATTTCATATCGATCGCCCAATATCACTATCAAGTCGGGAGTAAGTTGAGCAAACGCATTTGCCATTCCGTCAAGGCATTTTGCCATTGCCTTCACGGTTGAGGTGGTTGAATCATCATCGGCCATCATTGGCACTCTGACATCAACCTCAAAACCTTGAGCGAGAATATCGTCGATGGTGTGTCCATAGCGAGGGTCGAGATGCATATTGGTTGCAACTATCTGCAATTCAATATCATCACGCATGCGAAGTTGTTGAGCAATGCCACTCAACAAACCCCACTCGGCACGAGTGCCAGTTACGATACACACTTTGCGTTTGTTATCCATTTTCAATCGTTTATAATAGGATTCAATACTCCACAATTTATCTAATTTACAAAAATACGAAAATTCCCTCCAACTCTTGCCTTTTGACTCCACTTTTTTACTACGGCACTCGCAATATCGCACATTTTGCACCTTCTTTTAACTCTCAAAGGCTAAAATACACAAAAGATAAAGGCGTTGCCTCATTGACAACACCTTTATCTTTTATGAATCTATATTATTTTTATTTTACTCTAAAATATATTTCGCTACTTGCAGTGGGCGATTTTGAAATAATCGCTTTCTCATTGGCATAAGCACATTTTATCCCATGTGTTTCATCTTGTTCGTGTGCTTTTTTCAACTCGGCATTAGCATGATTAATCTTCGTTGCCATATCGTTATAGAACGCCACATTGAGTTCGGCATCATCACAAACAACACTTATAGAGTCGGTAGCATAGGCCATTTCAAGGCAACTATCGTTTACCTGCCACATGCCGCTAACCACAACCTTTGCGATGGTATCGGTATTTGATAAATTTACATAGGTGAGTTTACGCACAAAAGTGTTTTCATCGACCAATGTCAATGTATCAAACATATCATAAATGCCCACAGCATCAACCTCCTCTTGACACGCATTGCTCCACACTCCCACAAATTGTGATTCATCGTGAGAATTACACGACAAAAGCGTGGCACACACCACAAGCGATAATGCAATATTTTTAAACAATTTCATTGGGCAACTACAAGCCTCTATATATTACACATTAAAGCGGAAGTGCATAATGTCGCCATCTTGCACCACATATTCTTTACCTTCAACATTCATCTTACCGGCTTCTTTCACAGCAGCTTCGCTTCCGAGTGATACGAAATCTTCATATTTGATAACTTCGGCACGAATAAAACCTTTTTCAAAGTCGGTGTGAATAATACCAGCACATTGAGGAGCTTTGCTACCACGAAGGAATGTCCATGCACGCACCTCAACAACGCCTGCTGTAAAGTATGTTTGAAGATTGAGCAATGCATATGCAGCACGAATCAAACGAGCTACGCCCGATTCTTCAAGGCCTATTTCAGCGAGGAACTCTTGGCGTTCTTCCCAAGTGTCAAGTTCTGCAATTTCGCTTTCTGTTTGCGCTGCAACGATAAGGATTTGAGCATTTTCGTTTTTTACTGCTTCGCGCACAGCATCAACATATTTATTCCCGTTTACAGCCGAAGCCTCATCTACATTACACACATACATTACTGGCTTATTGGTCAACAAAAACAACTCTCGAGCAAATTTTTGTTCATCAACTGTTTCAAATTGCACCGAGCGAGCAGGCAATCCTTGGTCGAGAGCTTCTTTATATTGCTTCAACACTTCATATTGCATTTTAGCAACTTTATCACCACCAGTTTGTGCTTGTTTTTGAGTGCGAGCAATACGAGCCTCTACAGTCTCAAGGTCTTTAAGTTGCAACTCATAGTCGATAATTTCTTTATCACGCACTGGGTCAACTGTTCCGTCAACGTGGGTAATATTGTCATCATCAAAGCAACGCAACACGTGAAGAATAGCATCAGTTTCACGAATATTTGCAAGGAATTTATTACCGAGACCTTCACCTTTTGATGCACCTTTCACAAGACCTGCAATATCCACGATTTCGACTGTTGCAGGAACTACATTTTGAGGATTAACAATCTCTACAAGTTTATTAAGACGATTGTCGGGAACTGTGATTACCCCCACATTAGGTTCGATTGTGCAGAAAGGGAAGTTTGCCGACTGCGCTTTAGCGTTTGATAGACAATTAAAAAGAGTTGACTTGCCCACATTAGGAAGCCCTACGATACCACATTGAAGTGCCATTTATTATATCTTTATTTGTTATTAATCAATTTTATAGTGCAAAGATACGAATAAATATTGGCATTTACCACATATGCACTATAGTTGAATATGAAAATCAAGTGCTCATGAAGGTCTTACTTGCTACTTTGTGCGAACTATTGCATCGGATTTGCTAATAAATAATGCATCGTGGGCCGATGACAAGATATAATGAGATGAGTTTTCGGTAAAATCATCGGCAATAATAGTTCCTTGCTTAACTGTGGTAAATAATACATATGGAACGCCTTCCTCATAACTTTCTACATAGATGGGAGTATTATGCTTGTTGGCAATGAGCATTTTCGCCCCGTGTCCACTATACCAATTTTGCTCTCCCACATATTTACTATAGCACCAGCCTGTAACATCACCGACACTCACTAAAGTCCATTTTCCCTCTTGGCCTCGCTTTACTCCACTTCCAATGCCGTGATTAAACATCAATAGTTCTCCAAGGATTGGCGATGAAGACGATTGCGATTGTCGTATATTAACAAAGCCATCGTCGGACGTAGCATAGACTAATGTAAATATTTCTTGTGAAGCCGAAGATGATGTAGCAATTTGACTATTTTGTTTTGTTTCATCTAACTTTTTCTCCATTTGCGCCAATGCATTTTGCAACGAATCAATGCGTTCTTTGTCCTTGTTCCCGTCTAACTTTCCTCTGAAATATTCTGTCACATTGCCACATGATGCCATCAAAATGGATGTTATTGTTATCAATAAAATCTTTTTCATAATTAAGCCATAAATCTTTAACACTCACAAATATAACACATTCCTCATAAAAAACAAAACTCAATCGCACATTTAATGCGATTGAGTTTCAATATAGCAGTATTATATTATAATATCGTTAGAATGCCGATGGTTTGAGGCGAAGGCCCACACGCTCTTGAAGGCCAAAGAGTAGGTTCATATTGTGAACGGCTTGACCCGATGCTCCTTTCACAAGGTTGTCAATAACCGATGTGATGAGCAATTTACCATCAACCTTTTCAAGGTGAAGAATACATTTATTGGTATTTACCACATCTTTCAAGTCGGGAGCTTTGTCGGTTACGAATGTAAAGTTGTGGTCTTCGTAATATTCATCATATAGTTTCTTGATTTCATCGAGTTCTATTGGGCAATCCATATATACGATAGCCATGATGCCACGAGAGAAACATCCACGCACCGGAATGAAATTAATATCGGCTGCAAAACTATTTTGCAACGATTTGAGCGATTGTTTAATCTCGGCAAGATGTTGATGCTTAAATGGCTTATAGATTGACACATTGTCGTTGCGCCAAGAGAAGTGAGATGTTGCCGATGGCTTCACACCTGCACCAGTTGAACCAGTAATTGCTGTAACATGAATGTCGCTGTTAAGCATCAAGTTTTTAGCCAATGGGAGAAGTGCCAATTGTATAGCCGTAGCAAAACAACCTGGATTAGCCACACGCGTAGCTCCACGCACAATGCGTTTGCGATTCAACTCGGGCAACCCATACACAAACTCATGGCTACCATCTTCGATGCGATAGTCGGTCGAAAGGTCGATGATGCGAAGTTCTTGAGGCACTTCGTGACTCTCCATAAATTTGCGAGTTTCGCCATGAGGAGTACAACAGAAGAGCACATCGATTTCCTCCCAAGGAGTTTGGTCGGTAAACACGAGGTCGGTTTCACCAATGAGTCCTTGATGCACATTTGCAACCTTATTACCAGCATTACTGCTACTATTCACCCATTTTATATCCACATCGGGGTGGTTTAATAACAAGCGAAGCAACTCGCCCGCGGTATAACCAGCACCACCTATTATTCCGGCTTTAATCATAATTATCTTATTTGATTTCTTCTTTCAGGTATAATCAACAACAATATCAAATAGGCCAATGCGCCCGAGAATGCAGTGCAGAATGTAAGTATTACATATATTGCACGCACTACAGTGGGGTCAACACCAAAATACTCGGCGATACCTCCACAAATACCACATAATATTTTGTTGGTCGAACTTCTATATAATCGTTTATCGTTCATTGATTATGACCTTTTGATTTAGATTTGTTCGTCGTTATGGTTAGCATAATACGCACGAAGAGCAGTAGCCGATACTTTGATGAAACCTTTGGCATCATCGGCAGTCCAACCCTTTTGAGTTTCGCCATATTCGCCAAATTTATTTTTCACCAAGTCGTCTTTACTTTCAACGCCTACTGTAGAGAAACCAAGCGGACGAAGTTCGAGAATTGCTGTACCATTCACATTGCGTTGTGAATTTTCGAGCATAGCCTCAATGTCGCGCATCACTGGTTCAAGATATTGGCTTTCGTGAAGGAACATTCCATACCATGTAGCCACTTGGTCTTTCCAATATTGTTGCCATTTACTCAAAGTATATTTTTCGAGGAAACGGTGAGCGCCAATGATGAGCATAGGAGCTGCGGCTTCAAAACCTACGCGGCCCTTGATACCGATAATAGTATCACCCACGTGCATATCACGACCCACACCATATGCAGCACCAATCTCTTCTACTTTTTGAATCGCTTCGATAGGATCATCGTAACGCACATCGTTAACGGCTTTCAATTCACCTTTTTCAAAAGTGAGACGGAGTTGTTCGGTACCTTCTTTTTCGCAGTGTTTGAGATATGCACTTTCGGGAAGGCCTTGAGCCGAGTCGAGGATTTCACCACCACAGATTGATGTACCCCAAAGACCTACGTTGTAGCTATATTTGAGTTTAGTAAAATCGGCAGCAAAACCATTTTTATTGAGATAGTCAATCTCTTCTTGGCGAGAAAGATTGTTGTCGCGAGTGAGAGTAATGATTTCCACACCTGGTGCCATTACAAGGAAAGTCATATCGAAACGAATTTGGTCATTACCTGCACCAGTTGAACCGTGAGCAATAGCATCGGCTCCGATTTCGTTTGCATAACGAGCAATAGCAATAGCTTGGAAAATGCGTTCAGAACTTACCGAGATAGGATATGTGCCATTACGCAACACATTACCATAAACCATATATTTAAGGCTCTTTTCGTAATATTCACGAGTTACATCGAGCGTCACATATTTTGTTGCACCAAGTTTATATGCATTTTCTTCATTTGTTGCAAGTTGTTCGGGGCTAAAACCACCTGTATTGGCACAAGCAGCATATACTTCATAACCCATTTCTTTTGCAAGATACATCACAGTGTATGAGGTATCAAGACCTCCACTAAATGCAACTACTACTTTTTTCTTTCCCATTTTTATTATCTTTTTTTCTTTATTATTCAATTATTAATCTTCATCATCGACATCATTAGTGAGACTATAACGATGATATTGAGTTTCTTTAGGGTCATACAACAATCCCACGCATAGGCATTTGTGACCACCATTGCGTTGTAGTATGTCATAGTTCACACAACTTTCACAACCTTTCCAAAATGCAGGATCGGTAGTTAGTTGGTCAAATGTTACAGGACGATAGCCTAATTCAAAATTCATTTTCATCACAGCAGCACCTGTGGTCAATGAAAAGATTTTTGCATCGGGATACATCTCGCGCGAAAGTTTAAAAATGCGACGTTTGATGCGAGTTGCCAAGCCTAATCCTCTAAATTTATCGGCCACGATGAGCCCCGAGTTAGCAACAAACTCTTTGTTGCTCCAACTCTCTATATAACTAAATCCCGCAAATTCGCCATTGCAAAGGGCAACCACGGCTTTGCGTTCAAGCATTTTTTGTTTCACATATTCAGGAGAGCGCTTTGCAATACCGGTGCCACGCACTTTTGCTGCGCGATTAATAGTGTCGAGAATTTCATCGACATATTTCACATGCTCCTCTGAAGCGACTACTACTTCTATTTTATTAGAGTCCTCCATTTCTTCAAATATATACCTTATTATACTATTGTTAGGATTAAAAATTACACCTCTTCGGCCTCATTCCCAAGAAATTGTGCTTTTGCTGCATCAAGCACCGATTGTGGGAGGAATGACTGAAAAAGCTCATATAAGTCTCTACGACTTGATGTTTCGTTTACCACTGCAAATACTGTATCAGCGCCAGGAATCGTACCTAAAATGTGATGCGACTCAAGCATATCAAGGTCGTAGGCCAACCCACTCGCATATCCGTTGCGTGTTTTGATTACAACCAAATTGCCCGACACACTCAACGACAATGCTGCAGGATGCAACGATGACTGCACTGTATTTTGTACTTTTGCAAAAGGCTCATTACTCATGCGATGAGCGTCGGCAATAATATATCGATAGCCTCCCATATCGGTTGCTATCTTTGTAGTACGCAACATTTTCAAATCGCGTGAGAGAGTTGCTTGTGTTACAATATAGCCTCGAATAGCTAACTGTTTTGATAATTCTTCTTGACTCCCTATGCAGTTATGCGTGAGAATGTCAACAATAACTGGCAATCGAGATTTTCTCTTTTTCATAATAACGACTATTAATTTCTATGCAAAGATACTACTTAATATTGAATAAAAATAGAAAACGCATAAATATTTAATTGTTTCGCAATTTTTTCGCATAAAAAAGGGATAGAACTTAATCTACCCCTCTCAACATATGACATTAGTTATTATATCATTTTTTGATATTTTCAACGCCAGCGAGAACGCGTTTCACGGTCTCTTCTTTACCAATAAGTTCGGTGATGTCAAACATATGTGGACCCTTACATTCGCCTACTACCGTAAGACGGAATGCATTCATCACATTACCCATGTGATAACCCTTTTCGGTAATCCATCCAAGCACTGCAGGCTCGGCAGCTGCACATGAGAAATCTTCAAGACCACGAAGCACTTCAACAAGCTCGGTCATCACTGCAGGAGAATCTTCTTTCCAGCGTTTTTTTACTGCTTTTTCTTCATATTTGGTAGGAGCAACGAAAAGGAATGATGTTACATCCCAAAGGTCACGCACAAAGTTTACACGATCTTTAACCATCGAAACTGCTCGAGTAATATATTCATCGCTATAGTTTTCTACGGCTACACCCTTTTCTACCAAGATAGGTTTAAACATTTCGGCAAGGTCGGCATCGGCTACCTCTTGAATATATTTATGGTTAAACCACTTACCTTTTTCAAAGTCAAATTTTGCACCCGATTTTGAGCAATGATCGAGTGAGAATTTAGCGATAAGTTCGTCCATCGACATAATTTCAGTATCATCACCAGGATTCCAACCGAGCAATGCAAGGAAATTCACTACTGCTTCGGGTAGATAGCCCGATTCACGATAACCCGATGACACTTCGCCACTCTTTGGGTCGTGCCACTCAAGAGGGAACACAGGGAAACCAAGACGATCGCCATCGCGCTTGCTCAATTTGCCCTTTCCGTCGGGTTTGAGCAACAATGGAAGGTGTACAAATGCAGGCATAGTATCAGCCCATCCAAATGCTTCGTAAAGCAACACGTGCAATGGTGCAGAAGGCAACCACTCTTCGCCACGGATTACATGCGACACGAGCATCAAATGGTCGTCAACAATGTTTGCCAAGTGATATGTGGGTAGGTCATCGGCACTCTTATAAAGCACTTTATCATCGAGCACGCTTGAGTTGATTGTTACTTTGCCACGAATCAAGTCGTTAACCACTACATCGCGACCTGGTTCAATCATGAAACGCACCACATATTTTTCGCCATCGGCAATCAGTTTATCAACCTCCTCTTTTGATAAAGAGAGAGAGTTGCGCATTGAAAGACGAGTTGAGGCATCATATTGGAAGTTTGCCACCTCTTGGCGTTTTGCATCAAGTTCTTCGGGGGTATCAAAAGCGATATAAGCCTTGCCATTGTCGAGAAGCATTTTCACATGTTCGCGATAGATATCGCGGCGTTCACTTTGCTTATAAGGACCATAGGCACCACCTTCGCTCACACCCTCATCAATCTTGATTCCAAGCCATGCGAGAGATTCATTAATATATTGTTCGGCACCAGGAACAAAGCGTTGAGAGTCGGTATCTTCGATGCGAAGAATCATCTCACCACCATGTTGACGAGCAAACAAGTAGTTATATAACGCAGTGCGCACACCACCGATGTGCAAAGGCCCCGTAGGCGACGGAGCAAATCTTACTCTTACCTTTTGATTCATTTTCTTTGATATATTTTATAATACTGCTACAAAGTTACACAAAAACCACGAATAATCACACAAACATCAAACAAATCAGCGTGCTTATTGTTTTGTCAAAACAACCACTGTATTGTTATAAGCTGCCGATGCATCAATAAGTTCAAGGAATTCATCCCAGTTACTTACTTGCTCAAAATAGCGGATATATCTTTCATTAATTTTGAGCGTTAATTCATTGTCTTTTACTCTTGCTTGTGCAATAAATGCGCCACATTTAGTTGTGACTGATTTATTAAGCAATTCTACACTCTCATCGGTTATAGTATAACCTTGTGGAATTTCTAATGTTATTGTATAGCGATACTGATTAGGACAATTACGAAATATATGTGATTGTCTATTCCGTTCTTCGCCTTCTACCTTACTTTGTTCTCCAATTAATTTACCGAGAGATATTATTAAATCATTTCCAGCACGTTTTACAAGTCCATCTACCTCACAAGCCATTTCATAATCAACAGTAGGGCTATTGGGTGTAGCGCCAATTGATGATATTTTATAGTTTTTAATTACCGATGGCGTAACACCAAGCATTGTTTCTGCTTCCTCTTTGAAAAGCTCTTGCATTTTCTCTTTAATCTCAACCGAATCAATTTTCAATTTTGCACGCCATTTTTGAGGAATTTCGAGATAGTTTTCAGCGGCACGCATCCAGGCATTTTTATCAACAAGAGGAGAAGCAATTGTTTTCATTGCCCCTTTAATCGTCATGTTTCGACAAATATTTAGAACATTTTCATCATTTTCGTTAAATGAAACTTTAACATCTGATATTACCGCATTGTCAGATGCACGAGAAGATGGCAGTGTTATTATTTTGGCTTGTTGTTTATTATAATCTTCATCATTACATTTAAAAATCGCACCAGTTTCGCCAAAGTATTCTCCTGGCAATTCACCTGGCAAGAATACAAGGTCGCCAGTAACAAAATAGCATGAATCACCGATAACGCTTATATAATCGGGTTCTTGCCAACTTAAAATCATTGGCAATGGGACCTCATTTCTTGAATTTGCAACTCCAACATTTACATCATCTTTTATCCCCAATTTTTTCAATACCTGAGCAAAATATAATGGCATTGTCATTGACGAATGTGACTTATCATCACGCAATCCCGAATAAAATGTTGCCACCCAAGCTGCATCTATAATCTGACGACGAGTAGCCTCAGGATGCATTTTTTTATAATTTTCCGCATAGTCTATCGCATCTAAAACAATATCTTTTGTAAGGACTTCAGTCATATCGGTCAAGACATTAGAAATATCTTGATAATAGGAGTTAGCTGGCAATCCACAATACACACCTATACGTGCACTTTTGGGTTTATACACCAACGATCCTCGTTGATTATTCATTATATACATCTTAATAAATGGAAATTGTCGTTTAGGCGACATCCAATTACCCGATTCTCGTTTCGGGATATTGACTGCTTCAACTCCTAATATACGTGTTTGATCCTTTGCAATAAAACCTGTCAACAATGGGGCACCATTATAATTGCGATATTCAACAGTCAATTCAGGATCTATGCTACAATGGATTTTGTAAAACATCATTGGATATTGACGAGAAAACGAAAATACCAATGGGTCTAAATCAAATTCATCAAGCCACACCTCATCATAATAGAAATACTCCAACACATCGCCTGGCTCAAGCCCAGGGATAGCCACAATTCGCTCTACAGTTTTTTCTTTTTTGCCCTCTTTTACATCAAAAGCGTTTCTGCAATCTACATCTATAACATCGCCATTAGGTTTGATTACTCGTGCGCCAAATGCTGATGATGTATATTGATAAGAATAGCCACTTATTTCTTCTTCTCCATCAACCGACATATTGAATTCAGAATAATCCTCAACAGCTTTTTTGTCATTGAGTTTAATCATTACTCTTGATATTGACTTCATGTCAATCGCGCTGGTATAGGCCTTTCCATAATGCGAATATTTATTAACATTGAGTTGCTGCACTCGTTTCACTTCAACATTGCGATATGCCGCAATTATTACTGCCGACTCATTACCATATAAACTATCAGGGATTTCCGTTTTCGCATTAAAATCCGACAATTCCAATCCCCACACCTTTTCAGCTGCTTTTCTAAAAAACTTTGCATCATATTTAGCCGACATCGAAAATACCGATACTAATATAATCGCAATAGTTGTCAAAATATTTTTTTTCATGACCGATATCTATTTAAGTGTTAATACTATTTGTTCCCTATTTTTTTGATTAAACTCTCTCACTAATTTATTCCAAGTTAATGCATCACTAAGTGCAATCGTTATATTCTTCAACTCAACATACGCACTGCACTTTATCAATTCGCCCTCCATATCATAAACGATTGATGCACTAAACCACTCGTTATTGACCTCATATTTTTCGGGAAGTGATTCCACTTTATACCCCTCTGGCACCTCTATCAATACCTCATTCTCACATCTATTACGATAAGGCAATAATATATCACGTTTGCGAGTTTTCAAATCATATACATTTAACAAATGACTTCGCAAAGGCATTAAATCTACATATATTTTTCCATTTACAATATTACATGCATCTATTTCATCAACCTGAGCTGATATTTGCACTGAATCAGATTGTGTAGAATACCCCTCAATCTTTTCATTATCTACATTTACGTTAACTTTAGGATAAACAACAATTTTTGATAATAAATCTGCTTGATTTGATGCATCTACATCATGATATGTAGCACACATTGCCATTTTATCAATCCCTTTTAGAGTGCGACTTATTTCGCCTACCAAACTATTGTTTACTATCCGATAAGTAGCAATGGTCTTATCCAAATTCATATTTGGAGATTGAATAGGCACAGTTTTCAATAAATAACTATCCCCGTTTTCAATCATTGCCTCTCGCCCTTGGATTGAAGAATGATAAATTCCTAATGGAAGATATGATGCTGTGCCATCAAGATATAATATCGAATCTCCTTTAACAACTGCACATATCATGTGATTACCCGATGCCAATGTTGGCACTTCGCTCCATGTCGCTCCAACGTCATTTGTCCCAATCCACACCAATCGAGCATCAAAACCCACTGCAATTAGCATCTGTTTCAACAACATTGACTTGCCCTTACAATCGCCATAACGTTTTCGCAACACCTCACTTGCGAGATCGGGGCGTGTTCCGTATTCTCCATGTTCTACTGCGATGTATCTTATTCTGTCTTGTACCCACGCTAAAATATTTCTTATTTTTTCTTCTTCATTAGCACAATCCGATGTAATTTCCACAGCTTGAGCTTTTACCTTTTCTAATGCTAAATCTTGCGTAGTTGTTAATCCATGAAGGTGTTGATATAAGTCGCCCAATGTAGGGTATTGCCCAATAATATAAATTCGTGGAATAACTGTTGACGCCTCGGGGCAGTCCTCCTCTTCTTTTGGGGCATTCATTTCGGTCATTTCATACACATATATTTTAGCACCCTTTTTACCATTTTCTATTCGTCGAGAGATATTGGAGGTAAACGATTTCTCCACAATCTTAATTTTATCAACTAAAGATTGTGGCACCTCAATTTTTACAGTTTTTGACTTTACATCATGAATCTCTGGGAAACACACCTCTGCAAAATGTTCTGCTTTTGTATATGTTTTTTCAAAAACTGCCTTTACTGGTTTCCCGACTTTTTTGATCGGAACAACAATGAAACACACCTTTGAATCGTTGTAAAAAATATCTTCGGGAATCCAATGGCGATACTCTGCCGAGGCTCCTGGTGCCGAGGCTTTATTTATTTTAGTATAATCGTCATAAAATTCAAGAGCCAATGCATGCCCTTCGGTGCGTGTTGCCTCAAAACATATCTCTTTGCATGATTTTACTTCCGATATCGCCTTACCATCTTTTGTTGCTTTAATTTTGTAATACTCCTCACAAGAGGAAATTACTATATTGGCATCTGAGGCATAGACTTCTTGTGAAATCATCGCAATAATTAGTATGATACAAAATTTCCAAATTAGCCTTAGCATAATGTTTTTTCAATTAGTATGATTTCAAATACAAACTTATACAAATTACCTCTAAAATCAAAGCATATTTCAAAATTTATATCTCTTTAAGGATAAAATCAGTCATCCCAATTTAGGCAAATCTAAAATTTTTAGATTTGCATAGTTTTTCGCAAATTATAAAATAGATACCTCTTTTTTAACCAAAAAGAAATTCATAAGTCGCAATAATTGCAATCTTTGAAAAATTGAAATGAGTAGAATATCACGATTACTAATATTTTCGCTATCTTTGCGTGTAATAATTAGTAATTAAATCTATAAGCCAAAAGAAATATCTATCATGACTTACAATTTCAAAAAACTATGCGTAGCATTGGCATTATCGCTTGCAACCACTTCGGTAGCGATGGCCGATGTAAAAGTAGCATCTCCCGACGGGAATATCGTAGTAACATTTGATATTAAAGAGGGACGCCCTGTTTATTCGGTTGACTATAAAGGAGCACAAGTTGTAGCACCAAGTAATCTTGGTCTTGAACTCGACAGCGAAAATGGTCGCAACGACTTCAGCAGTTTCTCAATGGATAAAGCAGGTGCCGACAAACTTTCGCTTTGCACCGGTTTTGAACTAACCGATAGCAAAACTTCTACTTTCAACGAAACATGGACTCCTGTGTGGGGCGAAGAGACTTCAATCCTCAACAACTATAATGAATTGGCTGCCACTTTAACTCAAAAGGCTTTTGACCGTCACATTGTAGTGCGCTTCCGTGTGTATAACGATGGCATGGGATTGCGCTATGAGTTCCCTCAACAAAAAAACCTCAACTATCTTGTAATTAAAGAGGAGAAAACTCAATTTGCCATGACTGGCAACCACTACGCTTATTGGATTCCTGGCGACTATGACACCCAAGAGTATGACTACGAAAAGTGCCGTTTAACTGAAATTCGTGGCAAAATGGAGGGATCAATGCGCGACAACGCATCTACTACCACTTTCTCGCCAACAGGTGTGCAAACATCACTCCTCATCAAAACCGACAACAACATTTGGCTAAATATACATGAGGCAGCATGCGTTGACTACGCTACAATGCACCTCAACCTCGACGATAAAAACTTCGTATTTGAGTCATGGCTCACTCCCGACAATCAAGGAAAAAAAGGTTATCTCCAAACCCCTTGCACATCGCCATGGCGCACAATTCAAATTACCGACGATGCTCGCAACATTCTTGCTTCGCGCCTTATCCTCAACCTCAACGAGCCATGCAAAATTGAGGATACTTCATGGATTAAACCAGTAAAATACATAGGTGTGTGGTGGGAAATGATTACTGGCAAAGGGTCATGGAACTACACCGACGATGTATATTCGGTGCAACTCGGCAAAACCGATTACACCAAAACAACTCCTAACGGCAAGCACTCGGCTAACAACGAAAAAGTGCGTCGTTATATCGACTTTGCTGCCGAACATGGCTTTGACCAAGTTCTCGTTGAAGGTTGGAACGAAGGTTGGGAAGACTGGTTTGGTCAATCAAAAGACTATGTGTTTGACTTCGTAACCCCCTACCCCGACTTTGATCTCAAAGCGCTTAATGCCTACGCAAAAGAGAAAGGTGTGAAACTCATGATGCACCACGAAACATCATCATCGGTGCGTAACTACGAGCGTCACCTCGACAAAGCATATCAATTTATGGTTGACAACGGCTATAATTCGGTAAAAAGTGGATATGTGGGCAATATAATTCCTCGTGGCGAATATCACTACAGCCAATGGCTCAATAACCACTATCTCTACTGCGTAACCAAAGCTGCCGAATATAAAATTATGGTAAATGCTCACGAAGCAACTCGCCCAACCGGTCTTTGTCGCACCTACCCCAACTTGCTCGCCAACGAGTCGGCTCGTGGTACTGAATATCAAGCAATGGGTGGCAGCCGCATGAGTCACACTTCTATTCTTCCATTCACTCGCTTGCAAGGTGGTCCAATGGACTACACTCCTGGCATCTTCGAAATGGATATCACAAAACTTAATCCCAACAACAAGTCAAACATCAAATCAACTATCTGTGGGCAGTTGGCTCTATATGTTACAATGTATAGCCCATTGCAAATGGCGTGCGACCTTCCCGAAAACTATGAACGCTTCATGGACGCATTCCAATTTATCAAAGATGTGCCTGTTGAATGGGAAAAATCGCTCTACCTCGAAGCCGAGCCAATGGAATATGTAACCATTGCTCGCAAAGACAAAAACTCCGACGATTGGTATGTAGGAGGCACAGCCGGTGAAGCCGATCACAACTCGGTAATCAAACTCGATTTCCTCGAAAAAGGCGCAAAATATGAGGCAACAATCTATGCCGATGCCAAAGATGCCAACAGCACCAATAACCAACAAGCCTACGCCATCACCAAGAAAAAAGTTGATGCAAAATCAACCCTCAAACTCCGTTCAGTAGCTGGCGGTGGCTTCGCAATCTCAATCAAGAAACTATAAACAACAATACACATACTCAAATCGCAAGAGGACACGGCGTGCCGTGTCCTTTCTGCTTTTTTATAGATACCCTCTATAGCACAATAGATTTTATGAGTTGGTGGGGAATGTGAGGCTTTATATCTTTGCATCAGAAATGATAAACGATAATAATCAAACTGACATAGATATGAAAGCAAGACATCTTAATTTTGACGAATTTGCAACTCGTGTGGCTAATCCTCACAACTTAAGTAATTGGCAATTTCTTGGTGACCGACCTGCCATTGTTGACTTTTACGCGTCATGGTGTGGGCCTTGCAAAATGCTTGCCCCGGTGCTCGACGATGTGGCGCGCGACTACGACGGCAAGGTTGATGTGTATAAAATCGATGTTGACAAAGAACCAGCATTGGCCAATGCGTTCAAAGTGCGTAGCATACCCACTCTGCTCTTTATACCTCGCGAGAAACTTCCGGTAATATCGCGTGGAGCAATGAGCAAAAGCGAACTTGTTGAAGCCATAAACTCTCACCTATTGTAATATTTAAACCAACTAATTTTTCCATACAACTAAACTTTCTATAGCTGATGCCGAGTGGCATTGGCTCTCGTTTTATATCTGCATCACTCAATAATGGACACGCTCGCCATAAATTTCGGACAAAATGTCATGAAAAATATGGCAAATTTAAGACAAAAAATATATTAATGTGTATTTTTCACACATATTCTTGGATATTTAAAAAATTGGCATTATCTTTGCAGTGTCATAATTACACAAAGCCACTAAAGAGGTTATCACATTCTCTTTTTGAATAGGCTTTATTTAATTCGTTTATCAACTCTTAAAATCTAAAAAGTTATGTATTTTAGCAAATTATTTGGATCCAAAAAGAAAGAAAACTCACAACCCACACTCGAACAAAACCCTCAAAAAGAATCTCAACAAGAATCAGAAGAAAACTCACAACCCGAACAAACCACACAAAAAATGAACAAAGCACAAATTTACAACCTCATCATCGTTGATGAAAGTGGTTCGATGTCGCATTTAAGCCAAGCCACCCTCTCAGGCATCAACGAAACAATCGACACTATCAAAAATGCGCAAAAGGAGTTTGCCGACACTCAATCGCATTTCATCACCCTTGTAACATTTGACAAAGGTGTCAATACAAACATTCGATATCATTACAATAATGAGCCTATTGACAATGTGCCAACCTTTACAAACTACCAACCTCGTGGTTGCACCCCCTTATATGACACAATGGGGCATACACTAACATCGTTATACAATAAAATCAACAGCGATGAAAACGCTACAGCCGTGGTGACAGTCTTGACCGATGGCTTAGAGAATGCTTCATGCAAGTGGAATGCCGCATCGTTGCGCAACCTCATCAATCAATTAAAAGAGCAAGGTTGGTCATTCTCATATATGGGTTCGGCTCACAATGTAAAAGATGTGGCCGACTTGTTATCGATTGACAATGTAATGGAATTTAGCCACGACAATCTTGGCGCAGGAAACACATGGGAATATGAACGCTCATCACGCATCGCCTATTTCAAAAAAATGGATGCAATGTACGATAAAGGCTTTTCGTCAAAAGAAGAACGAATCATGCATTTGAAACAATATGCCAAGGAATATCATGGCAACAGAGTAACTCCAGAGTACATTGACCATCTTGCCCCCAATGAAGTATTTGTATTTGGCAGCAATGCCAACGGCAATCACAATGGAGGCGCCGCTTTACACGCACTACATCTCTTCGGTGCTATCATGGGACAAGGTGAAGGTCTTCAAGGGAACAGTTATGCAATCCCCACCACCGGCATCTCGTATGATGAACTCGGTGAGGCAATCTGTCGATTCACTGAATTTGCCGCGCAACACCCCGAAACACATTTTTATGTAACTCGCATAGGCTGTGGCAATGCGGGATATTCAGTAAAAGAAGTTGCACCTCACTTCAAGCGTTGCATGCTCATGGAAAATGTAAGCCTTCCCGAAGATTTTTGGGCAATTTTAGGCCTCAAAATGAAGTTCTAATCTCAACATATGGAATCACGGATATTCATAACACACAGCCTATTTCAGAAAAATGGGCAACACGATGCAAAATAGCATACTTATAAAGCACACACATATCTTAATCTAATGAAATAGCGATAGCACGCAAAGTGTTGTCGCTATTTTTTTGTTCGCTCCTTTTTAATAATTCTACAATTCATATTACATTTGCATTATGAAATTGCAAGTATTAGTTGATAATAGCCCCGGAGGGAATGAGGGGTTGATGACTGAGCATGGGTTTGCGCTGTGGATGGAGGTTGATGGGCAGCAGTGGCTCATCGACACTGGTGAGAGTGATGCGTTTGCTCAAAATGCATCACATCTTGGCATCAACATTGCCGAGATTGACAATCTTGTTTTATCACATGGGCATCGCGACCATTGTGGGGGATTAGAGACATTTCTATCTCTTAACTCTAAAACCAGAATCTACCTATCGGCCAATATTGAGTGTAATCATTACTATTCAACTCGTCGAGGTGCGAAACGCGACATTTCACTCAACCATTCTTTGATTCAAAGTAATTCACATCGGTTCATTTATGTTAAACACAATATTTCGTTGAGCGACAATGTAAGCATCATTTCCACAATCCCTCACAAACATCCTCTCCCTCAAGCAAATGCCACATTATTAAAAAATGACTTGCTCGATGATTTCAACCACGAAATAGTTGTTGCCGTCAACACCCTACATGGATTGGTAATCATCTCACCATGTTCACACAATGGGCTGCTTAACACTATGGAGGCATGCTCGCATTTGGGCAACATTTCTCATTACATTGGCGGCACGCATCTTATTGATGATTTTGAGAGTAAGGATGAATTACGCGCTTTAGCCACAACAATAAAACAATGTTACCCCTCCCTCACTTTAATATCAGGACACTGCACCGGCGAGGGTGCTAAAAACATGTTCCACGAGGTATTGGAGCAAAATTACATCAATTTTCACACCGGTTTTTGGTTGATTTTTAAATAAAATCACTAACTTTGCCCAAATGTTATCCCTTACAAAGGGATATGCCCTCATAACAATTTGATTATATTAACCTTAAATACAAATTATGAATTCGAAAATTACTCGACTCCTCGCTACGGTGTTGTTAGCAACAGCAATCGTAGGTAATGCATTTGCAGCCAATCCTAAACGCGAAATGCGCTCAACATGGCTCACATTAGTTTCTAACATTGACTGGCCTTCAACCAAAGGCACAAGTGCATCAGCACAAGAAAAGCAAAAACAAGAATTAATCGCCTATCTCGACAATCTTGAAGACCTCAACATGACTTCAACTTGTCTTCACATCCGCACAATGGGTGATGCTGCATATCCATCGGAATATGCACCTTGGTCAAGCTATATTTCTGGTACTCGTGGTGTAAGCCCAGGTTGGGACCCCTTGGCGTTTTTCGTTGAAGAATGTCACAAGCGTGGCATTGAAGCATATGTGTGGTTGAACCCTTATCGCTGGAGTAGTAGCGGTTTGAATTCTTGGTCAACCGAAAAAGACTTAGAATGGAAAAACAAAGATATGCTCATCGTGGGCGACAATGGTACTTATGTAACATTCAATCCCGCGCTCAAAGAAACTCGCGAACTCATCGTAAATGTGATTAAAGAAATCGTTAGCAATTATGCTATTGATGGTATGTTGTTTGACGACTATTTCTACCCAAGTGGTGGTACAACCGAAGGCACAAGCGCTCCCGACTACGATGACTATAAAGCAAGTGGCACAACAATGTCAATAGGCGATTGGCGTCGTCGTAATGTTAACGACATGGTTGCCGACTGTTACAACACTATTAAAGAATTACGCCCCGATGTGCGATTTGGTATCGGTCCTGCCGGTGTATCAAGCAAATCAGCAAGTTTATATGGTCTTCCTTCACTTTCTTCATATGGTTCAAGTGCCAGCGACTGGCAATATGCTCAAATATATTGTGACCCATTGACATGGATGAAAGAAGGAACAGTTGATTTTATTTCTCCTCAACTTTATTGGGAAACAACACACTCAACCAATGGATATGAAGAATTGACTCATTGGTGGAGCGATGCAGCCGACAAGTTAAACTGTCACTACTATGCAAGTCAAGCCTCTTATAAGATTACTAATTCGGGATGGGGCATCAATGAAATGATTAAACAAGTAGAGCACAACCGTACTCATATGAACAACAACAATTGTGGTAGCATTTATTACAATGCAAGTTCATTCAAGAGTCAAATGAGTTCACTTAAAAATAATGTGTATTCAACTCCTGCTCTAACTCCCGAAATTACTTGGAAGAAAGGTGACAATTATAGCGCTGTATCTAATTTGAAATACAACAACGGTACATTGACATGGGACGCAACAAAGAATGGCAATGCAATCATTCGTTACACAGTTTATGCAATGCCTATGTCGGTAACTATCGACCAAGCAAAAGCAGCCGATGGCGACGGATTTGATGTGCAATATCTTCAAAAAGTTGTTTATGGTACATCATACACACTCGATAGCAGCAAGCAATCAAACTACTGGTATGTAGTTAATGTATTTGACGGCTATGGTCATGAGCATGAATCGGCTATCGTCAACTACCCCGAAGGTGATTCAGAAGTTGCTACACTCATTTCTCCAGTCAAAGGTGCAACAACCTCTTGGACCCAAGAATTTAAATGGAGTGCAGTGTCAGATGCAACTTTCACTCTTGAAATTTCAGACAATGCGACATTCTCAACTATTGTATTGCAAGAAAAAGGTATCACTACCAATTTGGCAACTATCGACTTGGGTGATCTTGAATCAACCAAAACTTATTATTGGAGAATTCGCACATCTCAAACCAACAAACTTGAATCAGTAAGTAAAGTAGAATCATTCGTAACAGCTACTCGCCCATCTGCCCCCAAAACAGCACTCATTTCACCAAATGACGAAGCTGAATTTGAAGAAGATTTCACTTTCTCTTGGAGCGAAGTAGAATGCGACGAATATACTATCCAAATTTCAGGGCAACAAGATTTCGCCAACATTCTTTACAAGAAAACAACTGCCGACACTTCTCTCCCATTCGCCATCTCTACATTGGGCAAAGGCACATTCTATTGGAGAGTTATCACTTCGGGCAAAGCTATGACCGACACTTATTCAGATGTACGCTCATTCACTATCACAAAGATTTCTGTTGGAAACTTCGAGCCTGGATACTCAATCAAGATTGACAAAGACAATGATTCATATGAAAAAGTGGGCAACCTCTCTATCAATAGCGTATGGTTCCGCTCTATTCACAATGATTACAAAAACATCACATTTGGCGAAAACGGCTCACTCAACCGTTCGTTCTGCGTAGTGGGCAACACTGTTTATATGGTAGGTCGCTCTGAAAACTCTACAGGAGCCAACATCTACCTACGCAAATTTGATGGCACTACAGGTGAAATTATAGGTGACATCACTCTTGGCAACGAAGGCAAGGTTGCATACTACCCTGCCAATAGCGTTGTAAAAGACTCAAAAGGCAATATATGCATCGCTAACCTCTCACTCAACATCAAATCTACCCCTATCAAGTTACACCAAGTTGATCTTGAAACAGGAGAATTGACCGAGGTGGCATCATTGACTTATAGCAATTCGACCTCTCGTTGCGACCACATCACATTAACAGGCGATGTCTCTACAGGAAACTTCACTGTATATGCAGGTTTTTCAAAAGCAAAAGTTGTAGTTCGTTGGAATTACGAAAATGGAGCTCAAAAATCACAAGAGGTTTGCTCACTCACTCTCAATCCTTCGAGCGTGTCTGCTCTTGGCATTGCTCCTCGCATTATCTTGATTGACGACAATTCATTCCTCATTCGTGGTGGTGATACCGAATGGGCTCGCTACAATTTCTCATCGGGCAAAGTTGTTGACTCATTCAACAATAACACCCCTCTCAAGCCTATCGCTGGAGAAGCTAATGGTGGCACATGGTTTACTCTCAATGGTGCAAACTACTTTGTTTATCCATATGCCGACTGGACCGACCCTGTAGGTCACCAATTTAACATTGCAAAAACCGACGATGACTTCTCATTCACATCAATGGAATTGATGTGGACATTCCCTAAAGATGGTATGGGCAACATTGAAAGCACTACTTTCCAAGCCGATGCCGACTATGTACAATTAGATGCTGCTCGCGTGATGTTGTATGTATTCGTTCCTGGCAACGGATTATGTGCTTATGAAATCGTTGACAATGCAGCAAGTGGTGTTGAAGGCATTGCAATCGATAGCAAAGCTGTTGAAGTAGCACGCTATGACATTCATGGTCGCCGACTCACTCAACCCACAAGTGGCATCAACATCGTTAAATATAGCGACGGAAGTGCACGAAAAGTTATCGTAAAATAACGCAACATTTAATCATTAAATAAACAAAGGCTACCGATATCGGTGGCCTTTGTTTGTTTTAGGCCGTGAGTTTCTAATGTTACTAACGACCTTAACGACTCTAATGCCCTTAATGTCTCAAATGAATTACTCGCCTTAGATGGGCTACATCAAGGCAATAGAAGAATAAAACGCAAAATAATTCTCAACTCTACATTCTCAATTCTCAATTATTTTGTATCTTTGTAGTTGATGAAAAATCATCATACATAGACCAATAAATACACCTCTCTTAAACATGAGCGACGAAATAACCCCAATTGATTCAAACGAAGAATTACCCGTAGAAGAAACTCAAGGCGAAGAAACTAACAAAAATGATGCTAAGCCCACTACTGGAAAGGAAAATGATGTAGTGAAGCATCAATTGCGTGGTATGTATCGCAGTTGGTTCTTGGATTATGCTTCTTATGTAATCCTTGAGCGCGCTGTGCCTCATATCGACGACGGATTGAAGCCTGTGCAACGACGCATTCTTCACTCAATGAAAACTCTTGATGATGGCCGTTTCATAAAAGTGGCCAACATTGTTGGTAACACTATGCAATATCACCCTCATGGTGATGCTTCAATCAACGATGCTCTCGTAACGCTCGGTCAAAAAGATTTATTGGTTGAAACTCAAGGTAACTGGGGTAACATTCTCACAGGTGCTTCGGCAGCGGCTGGTCGTTACATCGAAGCTCGCCTTTCATCGTTTGCACTCGACACCCTCTATAACCCCAAAGTTACAGAGTGGACACTTTCATACGATGGTCGCAAGAAAGAGCCTGTCACACTCCCTGCCAAGTTCCCTTTGCTATTGGCTCAAGGGGTTGAAGGTATTGCTGTAGGTCTTTCATCAAAAATACTTCCTCACAACTTCAACGAAATTCTCGACGCTGCTGTGTCATACCTTCGTGGCGAAGATTTTGTGCTTTACCCCGACTTTATGACTGGTGGTTTCATCGATGTGTCGCGCTACAACGATGGTGAGCGTGGTGGCGTGGTGAAAGTGCGTGCCAAGATTGAGAAAATCGACAATAAAACACTCGCCATTACCGAGATTCCTTATGGCAAGACTACTGGCACTCTCATCGATTCGATTTTGAAAGCTTTTGAAAAAGGGAAAATCAAAATTCGCAAAGTTGATGACAACACAGCCGAGACTGCTTTGATTCTTGTGCACCTATTGCCTGGCACATCGAGCGACAAGGCTATTGATGCTCTTTATGCATTTACCGATTGCGAGGTAAACATATCGCCCAACTGTTGTGTGATTAAAGACAAGAAACCTCACTTCCTCGGTGTGAGCGATGTGTTGCGTCACAGCGTTGACACTACCAAAGAGATTCTTCGCAAAGAACTTGAAATACAACTTGGCGAAGTGCGCGAATTGCTCCACTTTGCTTCGCTCGAACGCATCTTCATCGAAGAACGCATATATAAAGACAAAGAATTTGAAGAAAGCCGCAACATGGAAGAAGCAATCGCACATATCGACAAGCGATTGACCCCATGGAAGCCTAAATTCATTCGCCCCATCACCGACGACGACATCCTTCGATTGATGGAAATCAAGATGGGACGCATTCTCAAATTCAACTCTAAAAAAGCCGAAGACCTCATTGCATCATACAACGACAAAATCAAGGCCCTACTCAACGACCTCAACCACATCGTTGATTACACTATTAAGTGGTATGAAGACTTGAAAGCAAAATATGGCGAAGCCTATCCACGCCACACTGTGATTCGTGGCTTTGACAACATTGAGGCTGCTACTGTGGCCGAGGCCAACGAAAAACTCTATATAAACCGCGAAGAGGGCTTTATAGGTACCGGCTTGAAGAAAGATGAATATGTGTGCAACTGTTCAAGCATTGACGACATCATCATCTTCTATAAAGATGGCAAATACAAGATTGTGAAAGTGCAAGAAAAGATGTTTGTGGGTAAAAACATTCTTTACCTCAATGTGTTTAAGCGCAACGATGCACGCACAATCTACAATGTGATATATCAAGATGGCCGTGGTGGCATCTTCTTCATGAAACGATTTGCCGTTACGGGGGTGACTCGCGACAAAGAATATGACCTCACCAAGGGTACACCTGGCTCAAAGATACATTGGTTCACTGCCAACCCCAATGGCGAGGCCGAAGTGGTGAAAGTCACTCTCAAACCCAAACCTCGTTTGAAGACTTTGCAATTTGATGTCGATTTCAGTGAGCTCGCAATCAAAGGGAAACAATCGCAAGGTAATATCGTAACCAAAAACGAGGTACACCGATTCTCGCTCAAGGAGAAAGGTACATCAACGCTTGGTGGTCGCGAAGTGTGGTTTGACCCCGATGTGCTTCGTCTCAACTACGATGGTCGAGGCAACTACCTTGGCGAGTTTAATGGCAACGACTTGGTGCTTGTTATTCTCAAAAGTGGCGAATACTATATGTCAACCTTCGATGCTGCCAACCACTACGAAGACAACATTTTACGCATCGAAAAATTCCGTCAAGGCCATGTGTGGACTGCAGTTCTTAACGATGCCGACCAAGGATTCCCATATATCAAACGATTCACTTTTGAGCCTACCAATAAGAAATTCCGTTTCATTGGTGAAAACGAAAAATCAACTCTCATTGCTCTCACCGATGAGCTTGGAGCACGATTTGAAGTGAAATTTGGTGGTGGCGACGAGTTCCGTGGTTCAATCATCATCGATGCGATAGAATTCATAGGCGTGAAGTCGTTTAAAGCCAAAGGTAAACGCGTTTC
This sequence comes from Muribaculaceae bacterium, assembly GCA_045637505.1. Lineage (GTDB taxonomy): Bacteria > Bacteroidota > Bacteroidia > Bacteroidales > Muribaculaceae > RGIG4079. Next base: position 63,497 of record JAZTZO010000046.1, read on the forward strand.
AAACTACAATATTGAGTCGATCACCGAAATCGAACCTCGCGAAATTGAGGCAGAAGAACCTCAAGAGGCTCAAATAGCCGAAGGTGATGCTCCCGTTGAAGGCGAAGAATTGGAGCCCGATCGCTCCGACGATGAAGTGCGTGATGAAATAAATGGTCAACAACGCATCTTTTAATCTCTTATGAACCTATTAGAACTACTCATCATTGCCATTGGGTTATCAATGGATGCTTTTGCCGTGTCGATAGGGAAAGGACTATCGGTCACAAAAATCAAGTTAAGCCATGCTCTTAAAGTTGGATTATGGTTTGGTGGATTTCAAGCCTTGATGCCATTGATAGGATATCTGCTCGGCAGCACATTTGCCGACATAGTATCAGCCTATGACCATTGGGTAGCATTTGTTTTGCTCGCGTTGATAGGTGGAAATATGATTAAAGAGGCTTTTGAGAAAGACGATGAATGCGACTGTAATAAAAAAGAGAAAAATTGCTTTGGATTTGTCACAATGCTCACCCTCGCTGTGGCCACAAGCATCGATGCCCTCGCAATAGGCGTGACATTTGCATTCTTCAAGGTTGCAATCATACCGGCAATTATAACCATAGGCATCACCACATTCCTATTCTCGGTAGCTGGGCTAAAAATAGGTCACATCTTTGGGTGCAAATATAAATCACATGCCGAACTATTTGGAGGTGTAATCCTCATCCTTATAGGCCTCAAAATCCTCCTCGAGCACACTGTTTTTTAATTGAGAATGGAGAATTAAGAACCTTGGTGGTCAACTATATCTATTTGAGTTAGTTAAGAATAGGATATTAGTTTGACAACGATTGCCAAGATTTAATGCAATATTGAAATAACTCTCATTTCTAAACTCTCATTTTTCAATTCCATTAGAATCCTACTTTAAACATTGCTGTAATGCGATTGTTGTGGAGTGATTCTCCTGCGAAGGTGCGTTTGAGACCATAGTTATATTCAACACCTATATCGAAGAATGACGAGACTCGCCAAATAAAGTTGACAGCCGCATAATGTTCATATTTCATATGTTGAAAAAAGTCGGTTGTACCATTTTCATACCTATCAACATAGTTGCGCATATAGCCATACATGGCCGTTGAGAACATATTAGGGGTATAATAATATTGCAATGCACACAACCCACCTACCGAAGAGGTTCGTTTTAATTGTCCTAAATTATTTTCATCGGGCACCAAATCAAGACCAAAGCCGTCGTTATCTTTAAAGTAATTAGCAATACCCGAACCTCCCTGTGTCATAAAATATCCAACGGCATTGCCCAACTTATAATTAGCAGTGAGTTTTAATCCATACCCCAACATTGAACGATTGTGATTGGCCACATGGTCACGATAGGTCAATGTGCGCAACATTGACGATAATCTCACATGGCCTATATCGCCCCATGCATATTGTACATATAACGGAATTGAAGGCACTCGCTGGTTTATTTCATGAGTTTCATTTCCATCCCATTGTGTATAGCTGGCTTTGGGCAATTCGATACCTGCCCCTACCCTTATCTTATTTGACAAGTTGCGTTGCCAATTAAATGTCATATTAGAGTGACCACCCGACGCTCCTGGCCCATTGCCATCAATAAGATAGGCATCGGTACTTTTGTCGTCATACACACTTGAGGTGTAACCCAATGTCAAGCCCATAAGTCGAATATACGCATGGTCGCATTTCACATAATAATCATTCCCGGCTCCACCATTAAACATCAACATGGCAAACAAACCCACGCGATATTTATTCTTGGGCATGCCCACAATGTTAAACATCAACGAACTTGACTTAATCGACATTTGCAACGATTGATTATTGCCGGGGGCGGCCATAGAGAAATCAGATGGTTTGAAATCAGAAGGATTGTTGTAGGGATTTCCCCAATCATATAACGCTACAGCCTTTACCGTTGCGCCCAATGACATATAAAATCGTTGTTCTTTATCGATAATGGCAAAATGAGGTGCAGCAAAGTCGGGATCAACAGGGCGATTGTCAATCAACACATCATAGGGATTAGCAATGGTGTCATATAAAGCGCTATCGTTTCCTACCACAAAATCAATCTTCTTTTCTTGCTTCACAATGGTGGGATGGCGTTGAGCCACTACCACATTGGCACACATCATCACTACAAATAGTATGGTAACAATCGGTCTTTTCATGTCATTCCAAGGTTATTGATTTATTATTCACAAAGATAGCAAAAACTACAGAAGAACACACAATAAACTCATTTTTTCATGGCTCATGACAATTTTTTTTATCAAGGGCTCAATGTCAAATCTAAATTTTCATTTATATAACAAATTACACTCCAAAACAATTAATATATCGGCCTTTTATCGCTAACTTTGTATGTTATAATAAGAGAACTACAAAATAACTATATCAATGCGATTTTTTATCACTCTTCTTTCAATAGTTTACTCCACATTAATATGCTCCTATGGAGCAATGTCACATAAACCCATCATTGGGATTTCATGTTCAAATAGCGAATCAAGCTCTTCGGTATCAAAAAGTTATAGCAATGCCGTGACACGCTCGGGAGGTATCGCTGTGATGATTCCAGTAACGACCGATAGCACTACCCTACGCGATGTATTGAGTTGCCTTGATGGCATAATCATGACTGGAGGAGGCGATATTCACCCCTCATATTTTGGCGAAAAAATGATTGCCGAATGTGGCACACCCGATGCTACTCGCGATAAATATGACATGTATCTCATCAAAATGGCCGCTCAACAATGCATCCCTATGCTCGGCATATGCCGTGGCGAGCAACTCATAAATGTAGCGTTTGGTGGCACATTGTTCCAAGACCTTCCCTCGCAATATCCCAGCGACACGCTACTACAACATCGCAATGTGAACCATCTCGTCATCACCGACCCCACTTCGTGGATTGCCGATATTACTGGTGCCGACAGTTTTGTGTCAAACACCTTTCATCACCAAGCAGCCAAGGATATCGCACCGGGATTTAAAGTGACCGGATGGAGCGAAGACCGTGTGATAGAAGTGATTGAAAACATTGAGGGATATCCCATTTGGGGCTTGCAGTTCCACCCCGAGAAAATGTTTGGATTCAACCCACAAGTGGCACAAGCAATATTTGATTTTTTCATCAAAAAAGCATCAACCTACCGACATGCCAAGGAGTTGCATCGCAAAATAATTTCAATCGACACTCACACCGACTCCCCACTCGATTTCAACGGATCCTACTCAATAGGCCTTCGTGGCAAATATCAGGTTGACATACCCAAGATGAATGAGGGATACCTCGACGCTCAATATCTTGCGTGCTGGGTGCGACAAGGTGAACTCACCTCGGCAGGCCGTAAAAATGCCAAAAACCGTGTTGATGACCTCATCAATCGCATATATCAACAAGTAGAGCGCAACAGCGATGAGTGTGGAGTGGCTCGCAATGCCAACGATATTCACGACTTAAAAGCCGAAGGTAAAAAAGCGTTCCTCATAGGCATTGAAAACGGCTATGCCATAGGGAAAGACCTCAAACTTATTGAAGAGTATCACAACAAGGGCGTTACCTACATCACCCTTTGCCACTCGCTAAACAATGACATCTGCGATAGTTCGTCTGACAAATCCGGACCGCGATGGAATGGATTAAGTCCATTTGGAAAAGAAGTTATTGCCGAGATGAATCGTTTGGGCATTCTCATCGACCTCTCACACGCATCCGACGCCACTTTCTGGGATGTGATGAACATCTCGGAAGTGCCAGTATTTGCCTCTCACTCTTCGTCGAGAGCCATATATAACTGCGATCGCAACCTATCGGACGAGCAACTGCGTGCCATTGCCGAAACCGGTGGTGTGGCACAAGCATGCCTTGTTGATGAATTTCTCACCTCTACCCCATCATTGAGTAACATTGAAGACTTCATGACACACCTATGTCATATGATTGATGTAGCCGGCATTGACCATGTGGGTATAGGGAGCGACTTTGATGGTGGTGCAGGCATAAAAGGATGCAACGGCGACAATGATATGATACAAATCACCATGCGACTCATCGAACGAGGTTATAGCGATGAGGATATTGCAAAAATATGGGGTGGCAACTTCATGCGTGTGCTCACTCAAGCACAACAATATGCCCAGGAAAATCAACAATAATCCCTCACACAACGACCTATCGCTAAATGCTGCAACCAGCGAAATCTTGTTTACGCAAATTTATCACCCACTCTCAAAAAAATCTCTTCAAAGTGATTTGTGGATTGTAAATTTAATATTAACTTTGAAAAATAAAAATTATTAAATATGCGATTAAGTAGCAAAAATCTTTGGTTATCGTCAAAGGATTACATCATGATAATCCTTGGTATTGCAATATATTCATTTGGATTCACAGCGTTCATCCTTCCCGAAAAAGTGGTGATGGGTGGAGTATCGGGTATCGGTTCATTGGTGTTTTTTGCATCGCAAGAATATCTTCCATTTGAAATCCCCGTAGCATTAACTCAATATAGCATCAACTTGCTGTTACTTGCGTTTGCCTACCGCATAGTGGGTAAACAATTTGTGTTACGCACCATCTTTGGCGCCACAGTCATCTCTGTGATGATAGGTATAATGCAACCGTTCTTCCTTGAAATGCTCGACGGGAAACCATTGGTGCAAGGCGAAACATTTATGAATGTAATCATTGGTGGTATATGTTGTGGTATAGGGATTGGGATGGCATTCACTCACAATGGTAGCACTGGTGGCACCGACATTGTGGCTGCAATGGTAGCCAAGAAAAGCAATGTGAGTATAGGCCGCACAATGTTATATACCGACTTCTTCATCATTTCATCTTCATACTTCCTATTCCACTCATTTGATAAAATCGTCTATGGTTTTGTAGTGTTGTTTATCGCATCAATCGTAGCCGATATGATGATTAACACCAACCGCCAAGCCGTACAATTCACCATATTCTCACCCAAATGGAAAGAGATTGCCACAGCCATCAACAACGAAGCCAATCGTGGTTGTACCGTGTTGAATGGTATTGGATGGTATAGCAAACAAGAGGTAAAAGTGTTGTTGGTGATGTGTCGCAAAATTGAATCAATAACAATCTTCCGCATCATTAAATCAATCGACCATGATGCATTTATCACCCAAGCCAATGTAAATGGCGTTTACGGACAAGGATTTGATGAAGTAAAACTCAAAATGCGCCCTACCGATAATCGTCCTGCAACACCTTCCAAACCTACCGACGATGTAGCCCTACCCGGTGGACACCCCGAGTCGTTGGCATAGCAATAGCACTCAATCGCTCAACATAACATAAACTCAACTACATCATAAGTGGTTGAGTTTTTTTGTGCGAAATTTTTTATTCATAAATTTCCAAATACCCAAAGTTGATCATTATCAGCAACTTATAAAGGTTTTGCCAACTAAAATGACCATTAAGCCGGATTTCTTGTACCATCGATACCACTCCAGTCGCAAAAATTGTGAGCACCTCGTCACGTTATCATTTCATGCACAACCTTTTGCTATAAAAATAAAGCCGACTGCCCTAATGGACAATCGGCTTTAAAATATATAGAGTATTATTTAATCTCTATTTGGAGTGGTGATATTAGCCTACGAAAATGCTATCGATATCATCTTTACCAGTTACTACCAAGCGTTCGTATTCGCGAAGACCAGTACCTGCAGGAATCAAGTGACCACAAATTACATTTTCCTTCATACCAACGAGGAAGTCGGTCTTCCCGTTGATTGCTGCTTCGTTAAGCACTTTTGTAGTTTCTTGGAACGATGCAGCCGACATGAAGCTTGATGTTTGCAATGCGGCACGCGTGATACCTTGAAGAATTTGTTCTGATGTAGCTGGAACAGCATCACGCACCACGATAGTTTTGAGGTCACGACGTTTGAGAGCCGAATTTTCATCGCGAAGTTTGCGAGCTGTGATGATTTGACCAGGTTTCACTGTTTCAGAGTCGCCAGCATCAACAACAACTTTCTTGCCCCAAATGCGGTCGTTTTCTTCCATGAAGTCACGCTTGTCAACAACTTGCTGTTCGAGGAATCCTGTATCACCTGGATCGAGGATATTTACCTTACGCATCATTTGACGCACGATAACTTCAAAGTGCTTGTCGTTGATTTTCACACCTTGCATGCGGTAAACGTCTTGTACTTCGTTCACGATATAATCTTGAACTGCTGTTGGACCCATGATGTTAAGAATATCGGCTGGAGTGATGGCACCATCTGAAAGTGGTGTACCAGCACGCACATAGTCGTTTTCTTGAACAAGGATTTGTTTTGACAATGGAACGAGGTATTTCTTAACTTCGCCAAGTTTAGATGTAACAGAGATTTCACGGTTACCACGTTTAACCTTACCGAAGTTTACTTCACCATCAATTTCAGAAACGATAGCAGGGTTAGATGGGTTACGAGCTTCAAACAACTCGGTCACACGAGGAAGACCACCGGTGATGTCACCTGCGCTACCTGCAGCACGAGGTATCTTAACGAAGATTTCACCCACTTTCAAATCGGCGCCTTCTTCAACCATCAAGTGAGCACCTACAGGAAGTGCATATGTCTTGAGGATTTGACCGTTGGCGACAACGATGTTGGCTTCAGGAGCTTTTGTACGGTCTTTTGATTCGATAATAATCTTTTCGCGAAGACCGGTTTGCTCATCAGAGTCAACACGATATGTTACGTTTTCAATTACGTTGTTGAATTCAATCTTACCAGCAACTTCACTCACGATAACAGCGTTGAATGGATCCCATTCACAAATCACATCGCCTTTCTTCAATGTGTCGCCATTTTTGAAGTAAAGTTTAGAACCATAAGGAATGTTGGCATTAGTCAACATCATGTTGGTCTTAGGCTCGATGATGCGCATTTCGGCAAGACGACCAATAACAACTTCTACTGGTTTTCCGTTAGGACCTACTTCGTCGGTTACTACGGTGCGGAGCTCATCAATTTCGAGAGCACCATCATAACGTGAAGTTACCGATGACACAGCTGCGATGTTTGACGCAACCCCACCGACGTGGAATGTACGGAGTGTCAACTGAGTACCTGGCTCACCAATTGATTGTGCAGCAATCACACCCACAGCCTCACCTTTTTGTACAAGGCGGTTAGTAGCAAGGTTGCGACCATAACATTTAGCACAAACACCATGTTTAGCTTCACAAGTCAATACTGAGCGTATTTCAACCGATTCGATTGGTGATGCGTTGATGCGATCGGCAGCCGCATCGTTGATTTCTTCACCAGCAGCAACGATAAGTTCGCCTGTCATTGGGTCGATGATATCATGAACCGACACACGGCCGAGAATACGTTCGCCAAGAGAAGCAACAACTTCGTCGTTGTTTTTGATTTCGGTGCAGATGAGACCACGCAATGTGCCACAATCTTCTTCGTGGATAATCACGTCGTGAGCCACGTCAACAAGACGACGAGTCAAGTAACCAGCGTCGGCTGTTTTCAACGCAGTATCGGCAAGACCTTTACGCGCACCGTGAGTAGAGATAAAGTACTCAAGCACCGAAAGACCTTCTTTAAAGTTCGCAAGAATTGGGTTTTCGATAATTTGACCACCTTCGGCACCAGCTTTTTGAGGTTTAGCCATAAGACCACGCATACCTGAAAGCTGACGGATTTGGTCTTTAGAACCACGAGCACCCGAGTCGAGCATCATATACACTGGATTGAAACCTTGTTGGTCGGCCGAGATTTGTTTCATCAAAGTGTCGGACAAACGAGAGTTGACATGAGTCCAAATGTCGATGATTTGGTTGTAACGTTCGTTGTTGGTGATGAAACCCATTGAATAGTTAGCCAACACTTCTTGCACTTGAGCGTTACCTTCCTTAACGAGTTCTTCTTTTTCGGCAGGAATGATAACGTCGCCGAGGTTGAACGAAAGACCTCCCTTGAATGCCATCTTGTAACCGAGGTTCTTGATGTCATCGAGGAATTGAGCCGAACGTGGAATACCACAGCTCTTGATAACCTTGCTGATGATGCCACGCAATGATTTCTTTGAAAGGATTTCATTAACGTAGCCGATTTCTTTAGGTACATATTGGTTAACAAGCACACGACCCACTGAGGTGTTTTCAATAAGACGAGTCACAGGGTTACCGTTTTCGTCGATATCGTCAACAACAACCGATACTGGAGCATGAAGTGTTACGCGACCTTCGTTGTAAGCGATTTCGGCTTCTTCTGGACCATAGAATTTAGTTCCTTCACCTTTGTCGCCTTTGCGAAGTTTAGTGATATAATAGAGACCAAGCACCATGTCTTGAGAAGGCACAGTGATAGGTGCACCATTAGCAGGGTTGAGGATGTTGTGAGCACCGAGCATGAGCATTTGCGCTTCAAGGATAGCTTCGTTACCAAGAGGCAAGTGAACCGCCATTTGGTCACCGTCGAAGTCGGCGTTGAACGCAGTACATGCAAGTGGGTGCAATTGAATAGCTTTACCTTCAATCATCTTGGGTTGGAATGCTTGGATACCAAGACGGTGAAGAGTTGGGGCACGGTTGAGCAACACTGGGTGACCCTTCATAACGTGTTCGAGGATATCCCACACAACAGGCTCTTTGCGGTCAACGATTTTCTTCGCTGATTTCACTGTCTTAACAATACCACGTTCGATAAGTTTGCGAATAACGAATGGTTTGTAAAGCTCAGCAGCCATGTTTTTAGGAAGACCACACTCATGCATTTTCAATTCAGGGCCAACGACGATTACCGAACGAGCTGAGTAGTCAACACGTTTACCAAGGAGGTTTTGACGGAAACGACCTTGTTTACCCTTAAGGCTATCTGAAAGTGACTTAAGAGGACGGTTAGCGTCGGTCTTAACAGCCGATGATTTGCGTGAGTTGTCGAGCAATGAGTCAACAGCTTCTTGAAGCATACGTTTCTCGTTACGTAGAATTACTTCAGGAGCTTTTATCTCGATGAGACGTTTGAGACGATTGTTACGGATGATTACACGACGATAAAGGTCGTTCAAGTCACTTGTTGCAAAACGACCACCATCAAGAGGCACCAAAGGACGCAATTCGGGTGGAATTACGGGTACTGCTTGAAGAATCATCCATTCAGGACGATTTATATTGCGCGAAGCACGGAATGATTCAACAACTTGAAGACGTTTGAGCGCTTCAGTTTTGCGTTGTTGTGAGCCATCTGAATCGGCTTGGTGACGCAATTTATATGACAAGTCATCGAGATCGATGCGTTGAAGCAAATCATAGATTGCTTCAGCACCCATCTTAGCGATAAACTTATTGGGATCGCTATCTTCGAGAAGTTGGTTTTCTTTTGGCAACTTATCGATGATATCGAAATATTCTTCTTCTGACAAGAGGTCATTTTGTTGCACTCCCTCTATAGTACCTGGCTGAATAACTACATAACGTTCGTAGTAAATCACAGCATCAAGTTTCTTTGAAGGAAGGCCTAAAAGGTAACCAATCTTGTTGGGCAAAGAACGGAAATACCAAATGTGGGCTACTGGCACAACAAGTTTGATATGTCCCATGCGTTCACGACGCACTTTCTTTTCGGTAACTTCTACACCACAACGGTCACACACGATACCTTTATAACGAATGCGTTTGTATTTACCGCAGTGACATTCATAGTCTTTACAAGGACCGAAAATGCGCTCGCAGAACAAACCATCACGTTCGGGTTTATACGTACGATAGTTGATGGTTTCGGGTTTCAGCACCTCACCGCTTGATTTTTCCAAAATCTCTTCGGGCGAAGCAAGCCCGATAGTGATTTTAGAGAATCCGGTCTTTGTCTTATTTTCTTTTCTAAAAGCCATATATCAATTGATTATAAAAGCGATTATTATTGTTGTAAATTGATACTCAAGCCTAAGCCACGGAGTTCGTGTAGGAGCACGTTGAGAGATTCAGGAATACCAGCAGATGGCATAGGATCACCCTTAACGATAGCTTCATAGGCTCTGCTTCGACCGGTAACGTCGTCACTCTTAACGGTGAGAATTTCTTGGAGGATGTGAGCTGCGCCGAATGCTTCAAGCGCCCAAACTTCCATTTCCCCGAAACGTTGACCACCAAATTGAGCTTTACCGCCGAGAGGTTGCTGAGTAATAAGTGAGTATGGACCAATGCTACGAGCGTGCATCTTGTCTTCAACCATGTGACCAAGTTTCAACATGTAGATAACACCCACTGTTGCTGGTTGGTCAAAACGTTCACCAGTGCCACCATCATAGAGATATGTGCGGCCATAACGTGGAAGACCAGCCTTATCGGTCCATTCATTGAGGTCGTCGAGACTTGCTCCATCAAAGATAGGAGTAGCAAATTTTTCGCCCAATTCGCGACCAGCCCAACCGAGTACAGTTTCGAAAATCTGTCCAAGGTTCATACGAGAAGGCACACCAAGTGGGTTCAATACGATATCAACAGTAGTACCATCGGCAAGGAATGGCATATCTTCTTGGCGAACGATACGCGACACAATACCCTTGTTACCGTGGCGACCTGCCATCTTATCCCCTACGCTGATTTTACGTTTCTTAGCAACGTAAACTTTTGCCATTTGCATGATACCTGTAGGAAGTTCGTCACCAATTGATTGGTCAAATTTCTTACGGCGCAATTCAGCATCAATCTCTTTTGATTTGCGGAGATAGTTGACAATAGTTGCACGAATCATATCATTCTTATGAGCATCGCTTGTCCACTTGCTGAGGTTGATTGTATCATAATCGATTTCTTTCAACACTGCAGCAGAGAATTTAGAGCCCTTAGCAATGATTTCTGATCCTATAAAGTCTTTAACACCTTGTGAAGTCTTGCCCGAAGTCAATACGAGAAGTTTTTCTACAAGCACATCTTTAAGTGCATTGAGTTTTGTTTCGTATTCTTCTTCAAGTTTAGGCATCAAAGAGTTAGCACCTTTTGTTTTCTTCTTTTTCGCAGCGCGAGAGAAGAGATTAGTTCCGATAATAACACCCTTGAGTGAAGGATTAGCTTTGAGTGAAGCATCTTTCACATCACCAGCTTTATCACCAAAAATTGCACGAAGAAGTTTTTCTTCGGGAGTTGGGTCAGATTCACCTTTAGGAGTAATCTTACCAATGAGGATATCGCCAGGACCTACATGAGCACCAACGCGAATGATACCACGTTCGTCGAGGTCTTTAGTTGCATCTTCACTCACGTTAGGAATGTCAGAAGTCAATTCTTCCATACCACGCTTAGTTTCACGCACTTCGAGTGAATACTCATCAACGTGAACCGAAGTGAGGATATCTTCACGAACCACACGTTCGTTCAACACGATAGCATCCTCATAGTTGTAACCCTTCCATGGCATGAACGCCACTTTGAGGTTGCGACCAAGAGCCAACTCACCTTTTTCGGTTGAATAACCTTCAGTAAGGATTTCACCAGTGTCAACACGTTGACCTTTTTCGCAAATAGGACGAAGGTCGATAGTGGTGCTTTGGTTTGTCTTACGGAATTTAGGAATACTATATTCTTTAACAGCACTTTCAAATGAAACAAATTCTTCATCTTCGGTGCGGTCATAACGAATGCGAATAACGCGAGAGTCAACATATTCGATAACACCAGGACCTTCAGCAGTAATTTGAGTGCGAGAATCGCGAATCAACTGACCTTCAAGACCGGTACCAACGATAGGAGCCTCTGAAATCAACACAGGAACAGCTTGACGCATCATGTTAGATCCCATCAACGCACGGTTAGCGTCATCGTGTTCAAGGAATGGGATAAGAGAAGCTGCGATAGAAGCAATTTGTGTTGGAGAAACGTCCATAAGTTCCACTTCGCCAGGAGCTACGATAGGGAAATCGGCATCAAGGCGAGCCTTAACACGATCGCGTACAAATGTACCATCATCGTTCAATGGAGCATTACCTTGAGCGATAACCTTACCCTCTTCGATTTCAGCTGCAAGATATACAACTTCATCATTATTTAGATTAACTTTAGCGTTCTCAACCTGACGATAAGGAGTTACGATAAAGCCAAGTTCATTAATCTTTGCATATACACAAAGAGAAGAGATAAGACCGATGTTAGGACCTTCAGGAGTTTCAATCGGACAAAGACGTCCGTAGTGAGTATAGTGAACGTCACGAACCTCGAAACCTGCACGCTCACGAGAGAGACCGCCAGGACCGAGAGCCGACATACGGCGTTTATGGGTCATTTCAGCCAATGGGTTGGTTTGATCCATAAATTGTGACAAAGCATTAGTTCCAAAGTAAGAATTGATAACCGAAGAGATAGTCTTCGCATTAATCAAATCGATAGGTGTAAACACTTCATTATCGCGCACATTCATGCGTTCACGAATAGTGCGTGACATACGAGCCAACCCTACACCAAATTGATTGTAAAGTTGTTCGCCAACAGTGCGTACACGACGGTTGCTCAAGTGGTCAATATCGTCAACATCAGTTTTTGAGTTAATGAGTTCGATTAGATACTTAATGATGGCGATAATATCCTCTTTAGTGAGCACCTTAACTTCCATGGGGATACCGAGATCCAACTTCTTGTTGATACGGTAACGACCCACTTCGCCGAGGTCATAACGTTTTTCAGAGAAGAAAAGATTAGTGATGACTTCGCGCGCACTTGCATCATCGGGTGGCTCCGCGTTACGGAGTTGGCGATAGATGTATTGGATAGCCTCTTTTTCAGAGTTACTTGTATCTTTTTGAAGAGTGTTAAAGATAATTGAGTAGTCGCTTGTATTTACATCTTCTTTATGAAGAAGGATGTGGCTTACACCCGACTCTAGGATTTCTTCGATATGTTCCTCTTCAAGCACAATTTCGCGGTCAAGAACCACGTCATTACGCTCAATAGAAACAACCTCACCGGTATCTTCATCAACGAAATCCTCTACCCATGTTTTGAGAACACGAGCAGCGAGTTTGCGACCAACAGCCTTTTTAAGATTAGTTTTATTTACTTTGAGTTCCTCTGCAAGACCAAAAATTTCAATAATGTCTTTATCACTTTCAAGACCAATAGCACGCAAAAGAGTTGTTACAGGTAACTTTTTCTTACGGTCGATGTAGGCATACATCACATTATTGATGTCGGTAGCAAATTCAATCCATGAGCCACGGAAAGGAATAATACGAGCCGAATATAATTTTGTACCATTGGCATGAGTACTTTGACCAAAGAATACACCAGGAGAACGGTGCAACTGTGACACTACAACACGCTCAGCACCATTAATAACAAAAGTACCCTTCTCGGTCATATAAGGAATAGGACCAAGATATACATCCTGAATCACTGTATCAAAATCTTCGTGATCAGGGTCGGTACAATAAAGCTTTAGTTTTGCTTTTAAAGGCACACTATATGTTAATCCACGCTCAAGACATTCGTCGATAGTGTAGCGAGGTGGATCGATATAATAATCGAGGAACTCAAGAACGAAATTATTACGAGTGTCGGCAATAGGGAAATTCTCAGCAAACACTTTGTAAAGCCCCTCGTTGTTTCTCTTCTCGGGAGGAGTGTCTAATTGTAAAAAGTCATGAAACGACTTTAACTGTACCTCTAAGAAATCGGGATAAGGAAGTGGATTCTTAACCGAGGCAAAGTTAATTCTGTTTTTTGTAGTTGAAACTGACATCTAAAATAACGTTAAAGGGAACTCAAATTAAAAAATAACACAAAAAGGTTAAGAATCATCCGTCGAGAGGACTCTTAACCTATTTACCTGAAAATCAGGCAATATTATTTAAGTTCAACTTCAGCGCCAGCTTCTTCGAGTTGCTTTTTAAGACCTTCTGCTTCTGATTTAGCAAGACCTTCTTTAACTACTGAAGGAGTACCATCTACCATTTCTTTAGCTTCTTTCAAGCCAAGACCAGTAAGTTCTTTTACAAGTTTAACAACTGCAAGTTTGCTTGCACCAGCGTTTTTAAGAACTACATCGAAAGAATCTTTTTCTTCAGCTGCAGCTGCACCAGCAGCAGCAGGAGCAGCAACAGCAACAGCTGCTGCAGCAGGTTCGATACCGTATTCTTCTTTAAGGATTTGAGCAAGTTCGTTTACTTCTTTTACTGAGAGGTTAACTAATTGTTCTGCAAAAGCTTTTAAATCTGCCATTTTAGTATTTATTTAATTGATTATTTTTTTCGGTTAATTATTTGTTTGATAATGTTTCAAGGATGCCGTGAAGTTTAGTTCCACCTGAAGTAAGAGCTGAAACAACATTCTTCGCTGGAGATTGAAGAAGAGCGATAACGTCGGCAATAAGTTCGTTTTTGCTCTTGATGTTAGCAAGAGTTTCGAGTTGATCAGCACCAACATATACTGTTTCTTCAACATAAGCAGCCTTCAAACGAGGAAGAGTATCATCCTTCTTAACAATGCTCTTGATGAGTTTTGCAGGAGCGTTACCTACGTTAGAACACATCAATGAAGAAGAGCCTTTCAAAGTAGGATAGAGTTCGCTGAAGTCGCCGTCAAGAGATTCTAACGCTTTTTTAAGCATAGTATTCTTAACAACCATCAACTTAACGTCAGCTTTGAAACAAGCTTTGCGCAAAGCAGCAGTTTTTTCAGCGTCCAAACCGGCAGTTTCGGTCACATAAAAGCAGCTATACTCTTTAAGAGTTGCTACGATTTTTTCTATAACGAGTGATTTATCTTCTTTTTTCATTTTCTACTTAACTTTTAAAGATTAATCGTCGATAGACTTAGAGTCAACCTTAACACCGGGACTCATAGTACTTGAGAGATAAATACTCTTAATATAGGTACCCTTAGCAGTAGCAGGTTTTAGCTTGATGAGAGTGTTGACAAACTCACGAGCATTTTCCTTCATTTGTTCGGGTGTAAACGATACTTTACCGATTGATGAGTGAACGATACCATTCTTATCGACCTTGAAGTCAATCTTACCTTTTTTCACTTCTTCGACAGCCTTAGCAACGTCCATAGTCACAGTGCCACTTTTTGGGTTAGGCATCAAGCCACGAGGACCAAGAACACGACCGAGAGCACCAATCTTACCCATAATAGCAGGTTGAGTGATGATTACATCGATATCAGTCCATCCACCTTTGATCTTTTCAATATATTCATCAAGACCAACATAGTCAGCACCAGCAGCTTTAGCAGCAGCTTCAGCGTCGGGATTGCAGAGTACAAGCACTTTTACTTGCTTGCCAGTACCATGGGGCAATGTAACAACACCGCGCACCATTTGATTAGCCTTACGTGGATCTACGCCAAGACGCACATCAATATCAAGCGATGCATCAAATTTAGTGAAAGTGATTTCTTTCACTTTTTCAACCGCTTCCGCAAGAGTGTAAGTCTTCCCAGCTTCAATCTTCTCTAAAGCCAACTTTTGATTTTTTGTAAGTTTACTCATTTCAATTGAAGTTTATTAGTTATTTCCAGGGAATTCCCCTTTTACGGTGATACCCATACTTCTGGCTGTACCTGCAACCATTTTCATTGCAGATTCCACAGTAAAACAGTTCAAATCGGGCATTTTGTCTTCAGCAATCACTTTCACTTGTTCCCAAGTGATTTCCGCAATCTTAGAACGGTTGGGTTGTGCCGAACCACTCTTCTTTTTGCTCACTTCAAGAAGTTGAACAGCAACAGGAGGAGTCTTTACAACGAAGTCAAAGCTCTTATCGGTATAGTAAGTGATTACTACAGGAAGAACTTTACCTGCTTTGTCTTGAGTGCGGGCATTAAATTGCTTGCAAAACTCCATGATGTTAATACCCTTAGAACCCAAAGCGGGAC
Organism: Muribaculaceae bacterium; assembly: GCA_045637505.1. Taxonomy (GTDB): domain Bacteria; phylum Bacteroidota; class Bacteroidia; order Bacteroidales; family Muribaculaceae; genus RGIG4079. The sequence continues at coordinate 79,396 of JAZTZO010000046.1, forward strand.
CTACGGGAGGAGATGGATTTGCTGCGCCACCTTTAATCTGCAATTTGATCTGTCCAGCAATTTCTTTAGCCATTTTGTAAAACTTAATTTAATTTGTTAAATTTGAAATTGTAAATAACCGATATTCGTAACCACACCAATTATTCACGTTCTACTTGAGAATTTTCCAATTCCAATGGAGTTCTTCTTCCGAAGATCTTAACCATAACCTTGAGTTTCTTCTTCTCGGCATTCACCTCTTCAATTACACCAGAGAAACCACTGAAAGGGCCATAATTTACTTTCACTGTTTCACCAACGATATAATCGCTTTCTTCGGTGATTTGATGCATTTCATCGGCCAAACCGAGCATGCGCTTAACTTCGCTCTCACGCAAAGGTTCTGGAGCTGAGCCCTTACCTTTACCTCCGAGGAAGTCAATCACATTAGTAGTGTTACGCAATTCGTGCACCACTTCGCCTTGAAGATCAGCTTCAACAAAAACATAACCAGAATAAAGGTTCTTTTCTTTAACAACCTTTTTTCCGTTACGCACTGTTAAAACTTTCTCAGTGGGAATCAATACTTGAAAAACATATTTGCCAAGGTCAGTGTTACGGATAGACGCATCCAAAACTTCCTTAACCTTAGCCTCTTTACCTGAAATGGCACGCAAAACGTACCATGCTCTTTTTCCTTCAGCCATTGACTTCTCCACCTTTAAAATTAAGCACCAAAGCTATAGATTAATTTCATCAAGTGCTCTACAACATAGTCCATGAAAAATATTATCAAAGCGATAATGACGGAAGCAATCATGACTATGATAGCGCTCTTGATTAACTGCTTTTTGGTAGGCCAAGATGTCTTATAACGAAGTTCTTCGTAAGACTCTTGTATATTCGTAAGTAGTTTCATTTCTATTAATATTCTTTTATAGCACAGGTTGAGAGGCTCGAACTCCCGACACCTGGTTTTGGAGACCAGTGCTCTACCAACTGAGCTAAACCTGTATGTTAAAAAACCGGTCCTTCGTTGGAGTCCTCAAAAGGACCGGTTAAATTTATTATAAGTTAAAACTTATTAGTCGAGGATTTCAGTGATTTGACCTGAACCTACTGTACGACCACCTTCGCGGATAGCGAAACGAAGACCTGGGTCACAAGCTACAGGGTTGATCAATTGAACTTTGATTTCCACGTTATCGCCAGGCATAACCATTTCTACACCTTCTGGAAGAGAGATTTCACCAGTTACGTCGAGAGTACGGATGTAGAATTGAGGACGATAGTGGTTGTGGAATGGAGTGTGACGACCACCTTCTTCTTTTTTCAAGATATAAACAGCAGCTTTGAATTCGCTGTGTGGTTTCACAACACCTGGGTGGCAAATTACCATACCGCGTTTGATTTCGTTCTTGTCGATACCACGGAGGAGGAGACCTACGTTGTCACCAGCTTCACCTTGATCGAGAAGTTTACGGAACATTTCAACACCAGTTACAGTAGATTTGAGTGATGCACCAAGACCCATGATTTGAACTTCGTCACCAACTTTAACGATACCAGTTTCGATACGACCAGTAGCAACAGTACCACGACCAGTGATTGAGAATACGTCTTCAACAGGCATCAAGAATGGTTTTTCGATGTCACGTGGAGGAAGTGGAATCCATTCGTCACATGCAGCCATAAGTTCCATTACTTTTTCTTCCCATTGTGGTTCACCGTTGAGAGCACCAAGAGCAGAACCGCGGATGATAGGAGTATTGTCACCATCATATTCGTAAGAAGAAAGAAGGTCACGCATTTCCATTTCAACGAGTTCAAACATTTCTTCGTCATCAACCATGTCACACTTGTTCAAGAATACAACGATACGAGGAACGTTTACTTGACGAGCGAGAAGGATGTGCTCACGAGTTTGAGGCATAGGACCATCAGTAGCAGCACAAACGATGATAGCACCGTCCATTTGAGCAGCACCAGTAACCATGTTCTTAACGTAGTCAGCGTGACCTGGACAGTCAACGTGAGCGTAGTGACGGTTAGCTGTTTCATACTCTACGTGAGAAGTATTGATAGTAATACCACGTTCCTTTTCTTCAGGAGCGTTGTCGATTTGGTCAAATGACTTCAATTCAGAAAGACCTGCTTTAGCGAGCACTGTAGTGATAGCAGCAGTCAAAGTAGTCTTACCGTGGTCAACGTGACCGATTGTACCGATGTTAACATGCGGTTTGGTTCTTTCGAATTTCTCTTTAGCCATAACTTTGCTTTTTAATATTTTTATTGATTAAATGATTAACTTTTCTAACACAAGACCACGACAGCACAAGGCACTATCGCGTCGTCAGTTTAAAAGAATCTCGAGCCGATGACGGGATTTGAACCCGTGACCTCTTCCTTACCAAGGAAGTGCTCTACCCCTGAGCTACATTGGCAATAGAGCGGAAGACGAGGCTCAAACTCGCGACCCTCAGCTTGGAAGGCTGATGCTCTATCAACTGAGCTACTTCCGCAAAGAGTTGTGGGCGAAGATGGATTCGAACCACCGAAGGTATAAACCAGCAGATTTACAGTCTGCCCCATTTGGCCACTCTGGTATTCGCCCTTTGACCAAAATCGAGACCGAAGTCTCGATTTTATTTCCCGTCATTTTTGAGCCTCTTGTCGGATTCGAACCGACGAGCCCGAGATTACAAATCACCTGCTCTGGCCAACTGAGCTAAAGAGGCATTGTTTATTTAATTTTGCCGTTGAGTTGAGTTCCAACCCTCAAGCGAGTGCAAAGGTACAACGAGTTTTTTATTCCACCAAATTTTTTCAGCTTTTTTTTCAAGAAATTTTTCATTTTATTCGAAACAGCGCTCATTTTCTTAATTTTACGCTTTCAAAAAAAATCTCATTATTTTCAATGATCTAAGTGAGCATTGGTGTTTGTCCCATTTGCGATGCAAAGATATATAAAAAACTTGACATTTTCATCATTTTCATTCAAAAATATTTATTTTTTCAAATATTTCCTCAAAAAGAAACGTAACCACGCTGGAGATTTTGAGATTTGCTCAATTATTTCATTCCTTCCGTCATTGAGTCCTTGTTGATATTTTGTGGCCGAAACAGTATTACGGCCTTGAGCTCTTCCCTCGGCACGTGCTTCATCTAAACGTTTTTCACATTCGGCTCTCATCATGGCGATTTCTTTGAAATGCTGTTTTTTCATTTCTTCCAAAGCCTTTTCATTTTGTCGTTGAGTTCGCAATGACATAATATATTCGGCCGATTGATCCCATCTCCGTCTATCGAGAAAAAAGTTTGTTTTACATTTTGTGCAGTAACAAATCACACTCTTACCTTCACCCCATCTATTATCAATCTTTGCCATACACACTGGGCAATAAGTTTCTCCACAATGCAAATCTCCTACATTCCCACAATTATTTTCGGCAACATAATTTGCAATTGTACCCGACAACGACTCATTTACTCGTGTGATTGATTTATTTTCGTCATCACGTTCTAATATGGCATCATACACCATCTTAAAAACGCTAATTGGTTTTCTTATCCCGCCACCCACAGCCGAGAACGCACCTTGGACAAAACACACATCATTTAATTTCAATATGCGCTCTTTCACATTAAGCAATTGAGTCAAATAATTCACATTTCTATTATATAGAGCAATTTCTTTTGACATATCACTAAACATTGTTTCAAGCAACATGCGTTTATCGTCGTTCGCACACCACTCATCTAATGCTTGCGATAGATACACATCCCAATCAGGAGAAACCATCGAAGCTTTCCCCTCTCCTCTCACTGCCAACACTATATTATAGGCTTGCTTATATACTTGCGACTCCAAATAGCCCAATACCATTTGGGATGTTTCATATCCGCCCAATATCAATGGCGCAAAGCCAACATATATCGTACATAAATCGGCAGCATACTCATCTTTATAATTATTATAAAATATATTATTTACATATAACAATTTATGACATATCTCATGAGCCAACGTTGCCAACACCACTCGGCAATCGCGACAGGTTTCGGCATCTAATTTTATTTCTACCTCTTTACTTTTAGTCAATACAGCCAAACCTATTGTTCCTTGAGGAAGTTCTTGCCAGGAACACTTTGGAATATAATCGCCCATACCAACATGTTTCAACATTCGATAAGCTTCCTCATTGATGTCGGCCTCTGTTATACCGCCATATGTCAATTGCGATTTATAATCACCTATATTTCGCAATGGCAAACCATTCTCAAACTCTTGAAACTGCAACAGTATTCCACGAGGGGAAATATAACTTCTTTTGTTTTCCATAGTCACTTTATTTTACTTTGCCCCTACTGTTATAGTGTAATTATCAACGTAATCCTTCCCAGCCAATCTTTTATATGCTTCTTTACATTCAATATCATCCTCGACATACATAAACCCGTTGGACAATGCTCTTTCATAATAGTCAAGAGCCGTCTCCTTTGACATTGTCACACTATAGCCATTTTCATAGCACAAACCTAATTTATATTGAACTTGAGCCATATATGTACTACTCTCTTCATGTATTTCCAACGTCTTTTCATACCATTTCACTGCCTCTTTATAATCTTGATTCACGGCTCGACCATAGAAATAACATTCGGCAATCATGTAGGGCGCGCCATATACGTCATACCAAAGATGCTCACACTCCATCACTTTACGACACAATTCAAGGGCTTTTTTATAATCCTTTTTCACTCCCTCTCCTTTGTAGTAACATTCGGCCAAGCGATATTGAGCTATTGTTTCTCCTTGCTCTGCCGATTTTTGCCACCATTCCACAGCCTTTTGAAAATCCTTTTCCACTCCTTTACCTTCATAATAACTGAGACCTATATAATATTGTGCGTCAGAATCATTTTGAGCGATAGCTTTATCATACCATTTCTTTGCTGTTGCATAATCGCCCTCTACATAATACATATAACCCAATTCGACTTGCGCAGGCGCATAACCTTGATTTGCCGATTTTCCATACCATTCTTTTGCCTTTTCTCTTTCATCATACCCTAGATAATAAGCCAAAGCATATTGTCCATGTGCATTGCCCTGTTCGGCAGCCTTGCGATACCACGCTACAGCTTGTTTCTCATCTTGCATTACTTCGGCATATATCTCAGCAAGCCTGATTTGAGCTTCAACATAGTCATAATAATCTGCCGCATCACGATACCATTTTATCGCAGTTTTTAAATCAGCCTTAACACCCTTGCCATATTCATAGCACACGCCCAAATTATAATTAGCATGCGACACACCTTGAGCTGCAGCCTTGCGAAACCACTCCACAGCGATAGAATAGTTTTGCTCCACAGCATTTCCTTTATAATAACAAACGCCTATCATATTCTGTGCTTCGGCAACACCCTCATTAGCCAATGGGATTATCATCTCAACGGCCTTTTGGGCATTTTTTTCCACGCCATTGCCATCAAGATAGCAATTAGCCAACTTACATTGGGCTTCTTTTGAACCTTTGCCGGCTGCCATCTCATACCATTCCACTGCTGTTTTATAATCCTTTTTGTCGTAGCATTCTTTCCCCTTTTTATACAGCTCATCAGCTACTCCCTGGGGATATGCCACCACTCCTATCATCGCGAATATCATCATAATCTTCACTCGTAACAACCAACTTTTCTTATCGTTCATTTTCATAACTACTATATATTTAGGGTTAATATATCATACTCTTTTCACTAACCTATTAATCTCTATTCAACACTTATCCCGCACAACACATAAAACTCCATTTTATTGAAATTATAAACGCAATAGCTCCCCACCACAAACAATAGATACTTAATATCTCAAGCCCATTCCATTCGGCAAAGCCCAATATCTTATATTTATTACAATCCTCTTTTTCTGCCACAAAACAGTCTACTGGCAAAACCGGCACAAAGAAAAAGCACATAAACATATATCTTACATCGGAATCGCCAAACGTCTTCACCATGCGAGAGCCAAAACCATTAATTGTCACCAAGTCAAGCAATTCGTCCTCCTTAGTAATGGGACTGAAACGCGTGGGATAATCCCATTTATATGAATTACACCCGGCAGCCCAACCAATAATAAGAGCCACTATACTTGCTGCCACTCCGGCAACTCCTACGTTTCCGGTCATTTCTTGCGCCACGCAACCTGTCGCGAATATTACTCCTATCAAAGAAATTATCACGCATCTATGTTTAAATTTTCTCATAATCGGGTTGTATTAAATTAGGATTATCTAGGGATTGCCACCACATGTGATTGCCTGCGACAATCCCTATAAATCATGAATAATCAATTATTAATTGCTGCCTCGATTAATTTTCCTTATTCAAATTATCATATTTTTCACATTGGTTCACGCAATCCGGCATCACCCTCAAAAGCGCATTTCGCAGATTTCACACTCAATGGGACATTTAGTTCTTCCCCTCGATTCAGTTTTTCAAGAAAATCTGCAGCTTCTTGGTCGCCAAGTTCCGCAGCCTTTGTCCATAGTTCTAATGCCATTGCTCTATCTTCGGCAACTTCTTCACTGAGTTTAAATATTTCCCCATTTATATGTTCCAATCCGCTATAATGGATTACTTACCTCAAAATTCAATACCGAAAATCCGGGAAATAGAACATACGAAGTTTTTATATTATACAAATCCAATGCCATGAGCAATTTGACAAATGTGGCATTATCAACAGATACCACATTATTCATTTTTGCTTTTATTTGACCATTTTTCAACATTCCTACTATGGATGTCCAATTAAACTTAGGGATTTTCACATCGCATGAACACAATTTCGCTATTAATAAGTTCCTACATAGTGCAGCCGTTTCATCTTCCGCAGAATCCGCAGAATTAATAGTTGGAGACACCACTATTAGCGATGTTCTTTTCACATTCATCTCTTTTGCATTCACATCGACCGATGTTCCAATTGCAGCCATTAACAATGCAACAAATATTATTAATTTAGATTTCATTTCCATAACATACTTTTTTTTGATTTATACCAATTTAGCAACTAGTTATTTCATCTTCGCCACTTGATTCACCACTTCCATCATCAAGCGATAGGCATCATACATTTCTTCGAGCACTGAATATTCACTTGTGGTGTGGGGTGCATATTGACCGGTAAACACATTCATTCCTCCTTTCAAGCCTTTTGTGCAGAACATCGATGCGGTTGTGCCTCCTCGGCTATCGATAAATTTAATCTCCACTCCAGTCTTATCAGCAGCATTAGTAATAACGTCTTTTGATTGTGGGTGCATAAAATATTCCACATTTTCATATTGCACTCCGTCGTGAACAATCTCCACCTTCACATTTGGGTAGTCGCGTTTCACATTTTCCACTGCCGACATCACAAGCGAATCAAACAATTCGCCCTCTTTCAAGTCGAAATAACGAATACGAGTTTGCACACGATACTTTGTAGCGGTTGAATCCACCTCCACCTTCCATGGGTGGATATAACCTTGTTTTCCTTCAGTGTTTTCTGGACGATATTCAAGAGGGAACGAGGCTATATAAGTCGAAGATGCCGCCAATGCATCACCAAGCTTCAATTTTTTAGCATCGCTTGGATGCGCTTGATTTCCTTCAAACATTATATCAATTCTACGAGCCGAGAAATTTGACACTGTAACATCTTCTCCCCCTTCGCCATCCATATCATAAAGTATATCGGGATTAAATCGACTTTGATCTATCTTTTCGGCTGAGCGACCAATATCTTCATTTGGGCAGAACACTATTTGCACCTTGCCGTGCTTCACTTTCTTTCCTCCTTTTACCAATGACTCAATTACCGACATCGCAATGGCGCACCCATTTTTATCATCACCTCCAAGCAATGTTGTACCATCGGAATGGATAATCGTTTTACCCACATGATTTTTCAGATATTGTCCCAAGTCAGAGTTTGGACTAATGACACTGCCGCCACCTTGATTAATATCACCTCCTTCATATTTTATAACCGAAGCCTTGATATTTCCGCTCACTGCCTCAGGAGTCACGTCATAGTGGCAACTGATGCCGAGTGTAGGCACTTCGTCTTTCACATTTGAGGGAATTTCAACATATACATAATAATTAGGACACATATACACATCTCCCCCCAATGCCTTTGCCTCATCGGCAAGGAACTGCGCCATTTCCTTTTGCCCAGCTGTCATTGGGAAAACATCTGGGTTATTATTATCGATTGACTGACTGTTGATTTTTACATAGCTTAAAAAACGGCTAAGCATTTCATCTTGGCTCACTTCATAATTCTTGGCCGACATTGACATCGACATTGAAGCCATAACTATTGACATTGCTGTTATTTTTACAATACGTTTCATGATGTTTTATGTTTTGATGATGTTTAATTTACTTATTTTCGAAATCCTCCTCTTTTATTTCTACATTAAAGATTTTATCATGCATTTCTAACACTTGTTTTTCCGCCGAATGCATATCGAAAACCGGGTTGGGGTACAACTCATTCACTATAAAATTTTCCGGGAACAATTCATTTAGCTGCATTGGACTGCCGGTTAAATATTGTTGTCCCATACTGTAACGTTTAGTTTCTGATGGAATAGCAACATTCAAAGAACCATTCAAAGCAGGATTAAATAACGTGGAATCAAGAGCCATATTGGCAAGGTATTTTACCGCTCCGGCTTTTAAATATTCACTTTGAAGATTAGGCTTTTCAAGAACAATAGGAGTAAAAGTCTTGGGATTAGGCAAAGGGCGGGCTGAGGGAATGCGCACTTTAACAATGGGCGAAACTTTTATTTTCACGGGAGGCTGAGTTACCACCTTTTTAATAATCCTATATACTCCCACTTTTGCACTCACATCAATCGATGTACTCAACATTGCCATTACCAATGAAGCCACAATCGCTGTTGTTTTAAATTTCTTTTTCATAACTACTATGTTTTTTGTGTTAATAATTAGATTAGCCTTTCGAAGGCAAAGGCAAAGATATGATTTATCAATAAACTACAAATGGGTCAATTCGACGTAAATTGTTTTAGAAATCGACGTAAAAAAAATTCGCAACCCAACCCTCTCATTACCAAGCCTCAGCAAAACCGCCTTTGAGGCTCACATTTCTCACCAACCCGGCTCATATTCCTTCCCAAAGAGTCGCTTGTAATCTCTTTTATCGTTTTGTTAAAGCCTTTGGCCAACCCCATTTATAAAAAACAGAAGCCCCTTGTGTTTCGCTATAAGTTTTACTGCCATTCAGAAAATATTTGCAATGAAGTTTAGAAATATTTAGCATTGGTTTGTCTCCCGAAAGGTCTAACTCATAATACCATGTGGATTCTATCTCATTATAATAATAAGTTCCATATTTTGGCCAACCCGAATCGGCATATTCATCACAATCATTACGATATTTTGTCCAGCCTTTCTCCCTTAACTCCGATCGTCGATCATAAAACTTAGTGACAGCAAACTTAAATATCATACCTTCACGAGAACTTTCAACATTTATAGTTTCCGTATCCAAAAAACCTCCTGGGGTAACTTCTACAATATAGTCATTACCTTGCATTTTTATATTAAAATATGGTTGGAAACCGTTATAGCCACTGAACCCCCAACAACCGACCAAACGTGACGGGCCAGAGTTATACTTTCGCAATAACGCGTCGAGAACCACGAGTTCCGCATCTATCTCATCTTTCTCTGCCGGACGCAATCGTAGATATGTTTGATAATTTTGTTTTGCCTTATCATAATATTCTTTCCCTAATTCGGGAGTTAACGCCGCATACAATTTCCCCAATTTAAGATATACATCGGCATAGCTGGGGTCACTTTGGGTTACTTTCTCATACTCTTCAGCCACCAATAGCTTGTCGTTGATTGATGAAGCCATCTCCAACAACGTCTCGGCCGCACGGAGATGTGCTGCACCCGATTTTGATAATTGTTGCGCTTGTGATAAGAATGTTGCTGCAATTAGCATAACAATTGACACACACATTGCTTTTATATGTCCCTTTTGCATATTTTTAAAATTTATTATATTCACCACTTTGTTCCAATCGTGCTTTACACAAAATCGCTTGTTCATGCCCTAATCTTGCTGCTTTACAATAATACATATATGCACTTTCCATTCTTCGCCCTGCCGATGTCAAGCCCGACTCATAATAATAACCCATCTTAAAGAATGCTTCGGCATAACCAAATTGCGCAGCTGCCAAAAAACAATTACACGCTTCATCATATTTGCTTTGCTTCTCAAAACACAATCCGGCATAATGTGCTGCTTCAGGAATAAAACCCTCCTCTGTTTCAAATATCTTTATGAATTTTTTTTGAGCTTTTTTCACTTCTCCATCTTGAAACAAGTCAATCGCAACATTCATCTCAGCAACATTTTTCATTAAATCATCAATGGCCGAAATGTTAAAATCATCGTTATATACATACGCAGTACCCCACCAATGAGGTTTTATATAAATATATGACCTCATTGCACCCCATTCATAAGCCGTTGCCCTATCTCGATCACTCATTTCATCATAATTTATCACATAAGTTACAACTGACTTATTTTTATTTGATTCTTTTACTAATTTATCATATAACTGACTGCTTCGTGCCGAAGCGTCTTTAAATAGTACCACTCGAGGATAATCACTCATCTCACTCAACGAGCTAATCTCAACAATCTTTCCATACGATGGGACGCCGGTTAACAAAACCAACAATAACCCAATAACTGCTTTCATTTTCATAATTACTATATTTTTAGGGTTAATATATTTTGCTTATTATATATTGCTAAAACAATAGCACGGAATAGACATAAAGAACGTGGACTTATTACTTTGTCTATGCTTTCTAAGGTATCGCCAAACACCATGCAGTCATATTCGAGTAAAAGCCCACGGTCAGACCGTGAGCACCAACTTCCATCCTTGACTGCATCTTAAAATTTGGCGATTTTTAGAAAACAAGAATAAAGCTAATGCTTTTTATATAATATGTCTTTTAATTCCGTTTTGTTACATAAGCAATTATTTTTAAAGTTATTACACCACGTTTCCAACATTAATCGAAAACTTAACATAGCACAAATTACGCAATAAAATTTTGATTTAACAAATTCTTTAGCCACAAAAAGATGGCTTGACGCATCAATACAAGCGAATCCAACATATATACACATGATTACAATCCTTGCATTTATACTCATATTTAGCATTGCGACCTTTTATCTCCAAGCACTTTGCGGTTAAAAATCCGCCACACTTACCACACTTGCGAACATCATCGCTAACATCGCATTTCTCACACGCTTGCGCTGTGTAGGCTGTATAGCCCGAAACTGAACCAATGGCAGCTATAGCCACCAACATAATCAACATTTTCTTCATCTTTTTCATTTTCGTAAAATTTTAAGTTAACTATTTTTTATAAATTCTACCACTAAAAACACTATTATAATGATTAAACACACTACATATTTCACCCACCAATGCGGGGTTTGCTTACCGTCATCATCTAAAGGGAACTCATCGCTTGGTGTGGCTATTGGCCATTTCCAATCATTACTATCCATACTCAATTATTAATATTATCAATTAACACTTATTGCAGCATAACACATAAAGCTCCATTGTATTGAAAAAAGAAACGCAATAGCTCCCCACCACAAGCAATAGATGCTTAATATTTCAAGTCCATTCCATTCGGCAAAGCCCGATATTTTATATTCCTTAAATCCCTCTTTTTCGGCCACAAAACAATCCACAGGCAAAATAGGCACAAACAAAATACACATAAATTGGTATCTTACATCTAAATCGCCTAAAGGCTTCACCATGCGTGAGCCAAATCCATTGACGGTCATCAATACCGGCACATCCTCTTCATTTTCAATAGGGCTAAAACGATTAGAATAATCCCACTTATATGAATTACTCCCGGCTGCCCAACCTATAATAAGAGTCACAATACTTGCTGCCACTCCGGCTAATCCCACGTTACCGGTCATTTCATAAACCACATAACCGGCCACTACTATCACTCCTATCAAAGAGAGTATTACACATGTATGTTTAAATTTTTTCATAATCAGTTTGATTGATTTAGGTTTAGTAAAATAGGGACTGTCACCACAAGTGATTGCCAACGACAATCCCTATGAATTACGAATAATTAATTATTAATTGCTGGTCACGATAAAAAATCATTTCTTTTCTTTATCCTTTTTCTCTTTAGCTCTCTTCTCTTTTATGGCCTTATCTATAGCATTCTCAACTTGTCCACGAATACCACTTGTGCGACCACCAAACGAGCTATTTCCGGCAGCGTTTAATGCTTTTTCGTGATCGCCATTTTGTAAGTGTCCCTTAATCTCTTTTGCTTGCTCCATTTTTTGTGGATTAGAGGCACTTACCATTACACAACTTCCAAATGCTAATAAAAGCACGATAAACATTTTTTTCATTTCTGTAAATTTTAGGTTTATAAATAGGTTTTATATAATAATTATAAAGGTTTAATACATCTAAATCATTAACGATTTTCTTTGAGGGCTTTATTAATCCCCTCTCGCAACTGAGCAAGAGTGAGCAAACCGGTTGACTCATAGTAATATCCCTCTGAGTTGTAAATAATAATCGTGGTGGGAACGCTCATCACATTAAAAATCTCACACAAATCAGAGTTTTCGTCAACATCAACCTTATAAAACTCCACTTGATTGCCATAAAAAGTCTTAGCTTTATCCATCACAGGAGCATATTTCTGGCAAGGTCCACACCATGAAGCACAGAAATCGAGCACGATAGGACGATCATAATTAGGCATAATCTCATTGTGTAACATATCGCTGTCGATGTAGCGAATTTGAGCCGATGCGATGACCGATGTCATCATAGCCATTAACAAAAAAATGTAAATTTTCTTCATAATATTTAAAATTTAATTGAGTTATATGTTTTTTCTTTAACTTTGAATACAAAGCTTTATTCAATCTTAGCTTTATTCAATCTTACAAATAAACTGTCGCAAAATAACTCACTAAAATTTACGTAAACAACTATTTCTCAACGTATATTTTCTACGATTCACACCCTTATTCCCATGACAACTTCGCTACGCATCTTCGTATTACGTAAACTTTTTACGCAATCATAAGCAATTGATTTACACTAAATTTTGAAAGCTCATTCATATTAGCTACATTTGTAAAATAAATTAAAAAAGCTATTAATTATGAAGTTTTTTCGACACATTCATGCCCTTTCATTAGTAATTATCTCGTTTTTTTTGACAATTTCTTGTTCTAAAGAAAAACAAATTGAGGAACAAAAATCAATCATAGATAAAATTTGCATCTCGGGCGAAGCTACCGCAATCTCTCTCTCTCCCGATAGCTCCGCACTATTTATTGGGTTTAACGAGAATTACTTTATCGAATATGATCGAAAAAACCACACATCTATAAAATTTGAACTTCCCGAGAAGACAAATTCAACGAGAACATATCAAATAAAGGAGTTGCGAAATAGTGACAACGGCAGGGAATTTTTGGCATCGAAACGCAATAGCGGTGTTTTATGGCTAAAATACGACTCTCAGCCCGATTCCGACAACATTTTCCGCCCATCAAAATGTGTCTATATCTCAAGTGAAAATAGTGGAGATGCAATGCCGCAAAAAGGCCAAAACTATTCTACCTACAAAATCGTTGAAGGACGTGATTCCACGTTATATTTTGCAACGTCTAACGGCATGATGTATTTAACTCAAACAATGCTCACCGATTCGGTAAAACGCTCCGAAACTGAATCCACCATTTCCGCCCCATATCTTCCATCTCTTCGGCCAATGCGTCAAAACCGAATGCAATTTAGCAATGAAGATGTTTTTGTTGACAACCATAGCGACAAGCTCATTGCCGTAACCGACAGCGGCATATATCGACTATCGGCCGACTACAATTCTCCAAATTATGAAAAACTATTGACCAATGGTCGATTCAAAGCTTCGTATATGGGCAACGATACATTGTGGGCAGTAGCAACACAACCCGAGGGGGCTATATTATTCACTATTACCAACCCCTATTCCGACAATTTTAAGATCTCAACAAAAGCCATTGACTCTGATTGCAAAATCATCAACAAAAAGATTTTTGGATATGGAGGCGGCAATATTGGAATTGGTGATAACTCATTTAATTTGGGATTAGAGGTTATAGGTCGCGAATCATTACAAGTGCTCAACGATGACATGTACTATATATCAGAAGATGCTGTGTGTTATGTCAATCTCAACCTTTTGACCAAAATAAACGATACCGCCTATTCTCCTATTAAAACAGCCGTAAAAGGTGAAGACAGCACATTTTATTTACTAACCGGCAAGGCATTATATGCATATAATGCCAATAATGCCAATTGCGAATACCTTGGAGATGTATATGATTTACCATCAATAAAAGATGCCATATGGCACAACGAAAACATATATATGTGTGACGACAATAGTGTTTACACCCTTTCAACAGCCCACAGCCTATTTGCATTTGACCGAAAGGTTGAACGCATTGAAGAAATATCAGTGAAATCGCCCGACAAGATTGAGAGTTTAGGCATAGATGCCGACAAAGGCTTATACGTTGGTTCTCGCTCAGGATTATCGTTATATGGATTCGATGGTTCAATAAATCCCATTAACGTAAACATTAAAAAATTTGACTCTCCCTACCTTACCGACATTGCCGAGGGGGGAGAATATGCATCGACTCTGAATTATGGGTTATTAGGAATAGGAAACGTAGCCGAAAGCGTTTCAGGATATGACAACTATCGCGACATACGATCGGTTGACAAGTGTGGAGAATATCTATGCTTCAACACTCCAACAGAAGTAGTGGCAATAAACCTCACTGCTCATAAAACAATAGGAGGGAAAAGTATTAAATGCAAAAACATTATCGATGCAGGATTTATCGATGCCAACACTATCGGCATTTTAACTACCGATAGTATTTTACAATATTCAATTTCCTCGAATTCTCTAATAAAGAAATCAGCGAAAAAAAATCAATTAGGTTATCAACAATTATTTGCTCATAATGCTAAGGACATTTTGATTTCAAAATATCCTATAGCCAACAACACCCCCATTATAGCACAAAATCTATCCTGGAGTGAAGTGATATATATCATTCTATCTTTTATTGTAGCAATTGCCATTTCGATATATATAATATTCTATATCATTAAATTAAAACGTCGTCATAAATTTAACATCTCACGATTGAGACATAGACACTCATCGGAAATAACCCTACTCAGCAAAAACCATAATGAACAAATTGCTCAAATTAACAAGAGCAATGATGAACGGATATCTCAGCTAAATAAATATCATGAAGATCAGATATCTCAGCTTAACAAATGTAACGATGAGCAAATCGCTCAGCTTAACACGAGTCATGGGGAACAAATATCTCAACTTAACAAAAACCATGATGAACAGATGTCTCAGCTTAACACGAGTCATAATGAACAAATCGCTCAACTTAACAGAAGCCATAAAGAACAAATATCCCAACTTAACAAAAGCTATGATGATCAGATATCTCAGCTTAACAAATGTAACGATGAGCAAATGTCTCTGCTTAACAAAAGCAATAATGAACAGATATCTCAACTCAACAAGAGCCACGAAGAACAAATGTCTCAACTCAACAAAAAACATAATGAGCAGATATCCCAACTTAACAAAAGTCATGATGAACAAATAGCTCAGCTTAACACGAGTCATGGGGAACAAATAGCTCAGCTTAACAAAAGTCACGATGAACAGATATCTCAGCTTAGCAAAAGTCATAAAGAACGTGAGAGAAATATTACTCTTGATTTTGATTTACACAAGTCATATACCATTTCTGCGACGAAACTAATCAAGCATATCTCTACGATATATTCTAATTACGAAATATATCACACAAAAGAAGAAAGCCTCAATAATCTAAAAGACGTTTTTGACAAATTCAAAAAAAGCGTCTCTCCTTTATTGGCCAAAGAAATTGAGGTCTCTGACATAAAAAAATTTAAAGAAGCTTATGATAATTTATACATCGAATTTGCCAATTGGCTGAATCTTCCAAACCAAAAAGAAGATAAGACAAAGACAAAAGAAGACGAAAATAAAGAGGATAAAATAATAGCATACAATCGCTGTCGATATGGAATGAATATGCTTAACATTTGTGGATTTGGGATTCGTGCTTTAATCGAAAAGCCTAATGAAGAATCTAAAACGAAATCGGAAAAAGCAAAGAAGCAGGAAGAGACCGAACGCGATGCAAGTTGGGAACTCTTTACCCGATATGTAATATCTGGTGAAGAATCAAGTGAGATTATCAACAATATCCTTGAGAATATGGATAATGAAAAATTGGAATTACACTACAAAAAAGGTAGTGGTTGGAAAAAACTATTGAAAGAACGCATATCTCAAAAAAACGTTGGAGCCATAATAAATTTATTATGGAGCAATCTTTCTGCCGACATTTGGAAAAACCCCAATAGCGAACCCATTGCTCAAACCCCCTATGACGTAATGTGGAATGCGTGCAAAATCAACTCCCATACAAATGATTTGCTTGATGAGCTCAAAAAAGCTGATGAAATATTATCTAAAAAAACAACAAAACATAGTTAACCGCATACAACAATATATCTTTTTCACTAAATTTGTATTTAATTTTTCAATCACATAAAAACATTTAACAATGAAAACAATATTTAAAGAACGTATCGAACTATTGCGCGGCGACATGAAAAAAAACAACATCGCAGCAACAATCGTCCCCAAAACCGATCCTCATCAAAGTGAATATATCCCTGAATATTGGCAAATTCAGCGTTGGCTATGCGGTTTTACCGGTTCTAACGGCACACTTGTAGTCACTGCCCACAAAGCTTTTTTGTGGACCGACTCACGTTACTTCATTCAAGCCGCACAACAAATCGACGGAACTGGTGTGGAACTAATGAAAGAAGGGCTACTCGAAACGCCCTCAATTCCTCAATACCTTGCCGACAACTTGACCGAAGGCGACACCGTGGCTTATAACGGCTTGCTTTTCTCGGTCAACGACTCTCGTAACAACCACAACATTTTATCGTCTAAAGGCATCAAAATAGATGAAGAATATGCTCCATACAACGAATTGTGGACCGACCGACCCTCTACTCCTAAGTGCAAAGTGATTATTCACGAAGAAAGACTCGCAGGCGAATCTGTTGCTTCAAAAATCGAAGCCACGCTCAAAAATGTAGCATCACAAGGAGCAAATAGCACATTTATTGCTGCCGTTGACGAAATTGCATGGTTACTCAACATTCGTTCACGCGACGTAAAATGCAATCCTGGTGTGACATCATTCCTATACCTTGCCCCCACAGGCACCACCTTGTTTATCGATAGCGACAAACTCGATGAAAATTCTAAAAAACACTTCTCCTACAACAATATCGCGATTGCGCCTTATGACTCAATTAAGGACTTCTTGAAAAATATTCCAACAAATGAAAAAGTATTAATCAATGAAGCATTCGTAGCAGGCATACTTGTTTCAATACTCGGCGACAAAGCTGTTTCAGGGTCATCACCCATCGCATTACTCAAATCAATCAAAAACAACATACAAGTTGAAAACACTCGTGGCATCATGGTGCGCGATGGCGTGGCTCTTGTAAAACTATTCATGGAAATCGAACGACGCCTTAAATGTGGCGAAAGCGTCGATGAATGTGACGTTGCCAATTTATCAACTAAATACCGCGCCGAACATGAATTATTCTTCGACGATAGTTTTGAACCTATTGTGGGATATAATGCATTAGGAGCAATCGTTCATCGCATTCCTACCCCTGAAACATCACAAATACTCAAACCCGAAGGTATGCTGTTGGTCGACACAGGAGCTCAATATCTCGACGGCACAACCGACATCACTCGCACCGTTTCGCTCGGCAACACTACTGCGCAACAGAAACGCGACTTCACCCTTGTGATGAAAGGTCATATCGCACTTGGCACAATGATATTCCCTAACGACACCCGTGGCGCACAACTCGACGCCCTCGCTCGCCAATTCCTTTGGAAAGAAGGATTGAGCTATCTCCATGGCACAGGGCATGGTGTGGGCTACTTCCTCAATGTTCATGAAGGACCTCAAAGCATTCGCCTCAATGAAAATCCGGCATTGCTCATGCCCGGCATGATAACTTCAAACGAACCCGGTGTGTATCGCGAAGGTGAATATGGCATTCGTTGCGAAAACTTGGTATTGACAGTTCCTGCATTCAGCACCGAATTCGGAGAATTCCTTAAATTTGAAACGTTGACATTATTCCCATTCGACCTCAACCTCTTTGACACTTCGATAATGAGCGACGAAGAAATTACATGGGTAAACGACTACCATACGATGGTGCGTGAACGACTCACTCCTCACCTCAATGCCGAACAAGCAGCTTGGCTTGAAACAAAAACGGCTAAATTAACTCGATAATTACACATTATTATATATAGACTCAATTTATGGCACTTATAAAACCCCTTTTAGGCATCACTCCTACAATAGGCAAAGATTGTTTTCTTGCCGACAATGCCACTATTATTGGCGATGTAGTGATGGGCGACGAATGTAGCATATGGTTCAACACTGTGTTGCGTGGCGATGTGAACTCTATACGCATAGGCAATCGTGTGAATATTCAAGATGGCTCGGTGCTTCACACGCTATATCAAAAATCAACTATTGAGATTGGCGATGATGTGTCGATAGGCCACAATGTGACTATCCATGGTGCAAAAATCCACAACCTCGCACTCATAGGAATGGGGGCAGTGGTGATGGACGATGCCGAAGTGGGCGAAGGCGCATTGGTTGCTGCTGGTAGCGTGGTGCTATCAAAAACAAAGATTGGCCCCAACGAACTATGGGGAGGTGCTCCTGCCAAATTCATCAAGATGGTTGACCCAGCACAAAGTCGCGAAATCAACCAAAAAATTGCTCGCAACTACTTGATGTATTCAAAATGGTATGACGAAGATTATAAACCCGAATAAATTCTTTTTTTAGTTAATACATTTCCAGGGAAGAGCTTCACACGAGGCTCTTCTCTATTATTTGGTGCGCATAGTTAGCACATCTTTTGTTGGCAAAATTCCGTCATTTTAGTGATTTTTGTAATAAATATCACCACATATTCCACATTTGAGTGATAATTTGTAGGTAGATTATGGATTTTTTAATAACTTTGCCAATTAATAAGAAAAATAATACAATCAATCATATTTCACGATGAACAAAATAGTTGAAAAGGAGTATTTCTCTGAAAAAGTTGCAAAACTTGTGGTAGAGGCTCCACTTATCGCTCGTTCTCGTCGTCCAGGACACTTCGTAATCGTGCGTACTGGCGAACATGGAGAACGCATCCCCTTGACAATCGCTGATGCTGACATCGAAAAAGGCACAATCACTCTCGTAGTTCAAGCCGTGGGCGATTCATCATCAAAAATTTGCGCATTAAATGCCGGAGAATATCTCACCGATGTAGTAGGTCCATTGGGACAAGCTACTCACATTGCCAATGTGGGCACCGTGGTGTGCTGTGGTGGTGGTGTGGGAGTTGCTCCCCTACTCCCTATCATCAAAGCGATGAAACAAGCTGGCAACCGTGTGATTTCGGTGCTTGCTGCTCGCACCAAAGACCTCATCATCCTTGAGGATCAAGTGCGCGAATACTCCGACGAGGTTATCATCATGACCGATGATGGCTCATACGGAACAAAAGGATTGGTTACTAATGGTATCGAAAGTGTTATCCAACGCGAAACTGTGAACCAAGTAGTAACAATCGGTCCTGCTATCATGATGAAATTTGTGGCATTGCTCACTAAAAAATATGAAGTACCCACAATATGTTCGCTCAACACCATCATGGTAGATGGAACAGGTATGTGTGGTGCTTGTCGCATCACTGTTGATGGCAAAACCAAGTTTGTGTGCATCGACGGGCCCGAATTTGATGCCCACAAAGTAAATTTCGACGAAATGCTCATGCGTCTTCGTTCTTATAACTAATCATCAAAGACTAAATCACTATGAGTGAAATCATAACATCAGCTCCTCGTGATGCCCAATGGCGTGAAGAGCTTCGCAAAAAATACACTGCAAAAGAACGCACTGCTATTGCTCGTGTAAAAATGCCCGAGCTCGACCCAGCCTATCGCGTTACTTGCAACAAAGAGGTAAACCAAGGTCTCAACGCCGAGCAAGCCGTTATTGAGGCTTCTCGTTGCATGGACTGCCCCGACCCTCAATGTATGAAAGGTTGCCCTGTGAGCATCAACATTCCAGGCTTTATCAAGAACATCGAGCGTGGCGACTTCCACGCTGCTGCAGTGGTGTTGAAAGAAACAAGCGCATTGCCAGCAGTGTGTGGCCGTGTGTGTCCACAAGAAAAGCAATGTGAATCAAAGTGCCTCTACCACAAGATGAAGAAAGAGCCTGTGGCTATCGGCTATCTCGAACGCTTTGCTGCCGACACCGAGCGCCTCAGTGGCAACATCGCTGTACCCGCTATGGAGGAGAAGAAAAATGTGAAAGTGGCTGTTGTGGGTTCAGGCCCTGCCGGACTTTCATTTGCTGGCGACATGGCTAAACGCGGCTATGATGTAACAGTGTTTGAAGCGCTCCACGAGATAGGTGGCGTATTGAAATATGGTATCCCCGAATTCCGTCTTCCCAATGCGGTTGTAGAGGTCGAAATCGATGGCCTTCGCAACATGGGTGTTACCTTTGAAAAAGACTGCATCGTGGGCAAGACAATAAGTTATGACAATCTACACGAAATGGGATTCAAAGGTGTGTTTGTGGCATCGGGAGCCGGTCTTCCTCGCTTCATGAATATCCCTGGCGAAAACCTCAATGGTGTGATGTCGAGCAACGAATATCTCACTCGCGTGAACCTCATGGGTGCAGGACGCCCCGACTGGGACACTCCTGTGTTGCGTGGCAAACGCGTGGCTGTGATAGGTGGTGGTAACACTGCAATGGACTCGGTGCGCACAGCTCGTCGCATGGGTGCCGAAGTGGCAATGATTGTTTATCGTCGTGGCGAAGATGAAATGCCTGCTCGTGTCGAAGAGGTGAAGCATGCCAAGGAAGAGGGTGTTGAGTTTATGACCCTCCACAACCCCATCGAATATCGTGGCGATGAAAATGGCCGTGTAAATATGATGGTGGTGCAACAAATGGAACTTGGCGAACCCGATGAATCGGGCCGTCGTTCACCTGTTGCCATCGAAGGGGCTATCAAAGAAATACCTGTTGACTTGGTTATTGTGAGCGTTGGTGTATCGCCCAATCCACTCATTCCTAATGCTATTCCCCAACTCGAAATTTCGCGCCGTGGCACAATCGTTGTTGACGAAAACACAATGCAATCATCACTTGGTGACCTCTATGCTGGTGGCGACATTGTGCGTGGTGGTGCTACCGTAATCCTCGCTATGGGCGACGGACGCCGTGCGGCTGCTGCTATGGCCGAAGCGCTTGAAAAATAAGAATAACAAAAGAATATCACATAGGAGTCTCAATCGCACAATTCATGCGGTTGAGATTTCTTTTTTTGGTAATTTACAAGCCCCATAAAGTGAAAATCTATTGAGGCTGTGTCAAAATTAACCCCTCCGTCACTTCGTGACACCTCCCCTAAAAATTTTTCAAATTTTCAGAGGAGGAGCTATCAAGTTTAATGGCATAAGCGTTATTAGCTCCGATAAATCCTAATATAGGTTTACTGTCCAACTTGGGACACAAGTCACACTCCAACCCCCTATTCTTCCTATCCACTTCGTGCAGAAGGAGGTGAACTATGCTCCTATTTTCCACTATGGTGATATGATAGAGTAATCCGTAGGATGTTATCGGTGTTATCGGTGTTATCGTGTTATCGCGTTATCATGTTATCGTGTTATTGTGTTATTATGCGATAACACAATGGAGTTACTCTCCTACATTCGCGTCAATCGATAGCAGTTCACGGTGTCGTTTTGCATGGCCCAATATATTGATGTTGTGGCAATAGAGCGTATCGCCCAGTTCGGTCACAGCCGTCCAATAGGGAGTGGGAACCATACCTTTGTCAACATCCTCGGTTGTGAGGTTACTTATAATCCTATCTAAAGGAGTGGCAGCCGACTGATGACGGCCAAATGTCAATAGCAAACGCCCGTCGGTGGGCTCGGTAGTAACGAAATATGGAAACTGCCCCATGGCACCCATATCGCCAGGCATCACATCCCATTGCTCCACTGGTTTGCCTTTATATCGTGAGGGCAAAATGAGTATATATTTATTCTCCACAAGCCCAAAGTGCCTGCAGTATGCGTTATTTCCACCATTAGATGTCATCGATTGAGCCACATTAAATGTCCACCATGGCGCATTGCCTGGGTCGGCAAGGTCAACATAAGCAATCGGGCGTCCCGATGCTTCTATCTGACTACACACCTCGCGCACCTCTTTAGAGAAGATCGACTGCCACACGGCAACACCACTTATCGACACGACTGTAAACAGCCCTGCCACAGCACCCATTATCACATTGGGTCGTCGCCACCATTCAAATGTTTCAAACAGCAATTTCAGCATCAAAATCACGCTTGCGAGTTCCACAAACCACAATCCGCGTCTAATCGACACCGTCACTATTGCTAATGCATATCCCGCAACCATGATGACCACATACATCACATTTTTGCGATAGAATCCTTTCACATATTGCAAACCTCGCTTCCACAACACTATTGCAGTAGCCAACAGCAACAAATACACCGACATTAATTGCAACACACTCACAGCCATCGCTCCTATGAAGTGGCCTAATGTTTGAGGTGCTACTTGACCTTCCAAACGGCTAAACATGCCAGGGGTGAAGAACAATGCAAGAGCGCCCACAGCAAGCACCAAAGTGAGCAATCCACGGCGACGGCGGTCGTGTTTATCAATCATCATCACCAATATTGCGCCAGCCATGATGGGGAATGTAAAACCTTCGTGCATCAGTCCGGCAAGTGCTGCCACTACCCACTGCAATGGTTTCCATCGTTGTGGCAAGAAGTCGTCCGACTCAAACACTTTGATAAACGATAGGCACGCTACCGTCACCCACACATAGTTTAACTGGCACACACTGGGCAACATGTGGTCATACCATGGCAACAACACCCACACAGCCAATGCAGTCACTCCCACATGCCCTACCGAGCGCAATGCCTTGCGACCACCGGTAACGACTACCACCACATACATCATGAGGGCCATCATCAACCCATGCATCACATCAACGAGCACAGGTGGCACGAGATTAAAGAACACCTGCACCAAATTGGGCAATCGTGTTGAGCCTACGGTGAAATGATATGGCACAGCCTCGCACGCTTGAGCGAATGTGGTGATAAATGGGCCTTCGCTTAACCAGAAGTCAATCCCCTCGCCTGGCATGCGTTTATATTGCAAGTCGTCAAACCAATCTACCCCACAGCACATCCACGCAATCGATGCTGCCGCAATCAACAATAGCAGCACCACCGATGAGATATATCCTTTTTGAGCCAGTATTTTGCTTTTCATCTTTGGGTATAACCTATTTTTCTACAAAATTAGTAAAAAATAGGCAACTATAAAAAAACGACAAGCGAGCGAGTGTTTTTTACGACACTTGCTCGCCTATCATATCAAGTCATTCTTTTTCAGCGTTTATTTATCTTCTACCTTGTCGCCAGCTTTTTCGAGCACGGCTGCATCGAGCACAGCGATTGTGGTGAGGTTGATGATGTCGCGCACTTCAGAGTCAACGGCGATGAAGTGAATAGGCTTGTTCAATCCCATTTGAATAGGACCAATAGCCTCGGCCACTCCAAGTTCGAGCATCATGCGGTAGGCTGTGTTGGCAGCACTCAAGTTGGGGAATATGAGAGTGTTCACATCTTTGCCTTTCAAGCGCGAGAATGGGAAGTTTTCATCACGCAATTTTTTATTGAGAGCATAATGCACTTGCATTTCACCATCGATAGGCAATTCGGGATAGCGTTGTTGCATCTTTTCAACAACCGAGTGCACTGTGCGACATTCGCAGTCGCAGTTTGACCCGAAGTTGCTATACGACACCATTGCCATCACCGGTTCGTGAGCAAAATACTCTACCGAGTGACGAGCCAATCGTGCAATGTCAAACAATGTATCTTCATCGTTATCTTGATTAATCATTGTGTCGGCAAGGAAGTATGTACCGCGCTTGGTGTTCATGATGTGCATTGTAGCGAAGTGGTTATAACTTGGGCGAATACCCACCACTTCTTTTGCAATCTCACCTGTTTGGTGGCTACCCGAGTAGGTTCCAGCGATAAAGGCATCGGCCTCGCCTGTTTCAACCATCATCATACCGAAGTAGTTGCGGTCAAACATTTTTTCGAGTGCTTCGAGATAGGTCAACCCTGCGCGTTGGCGTTTTTGTGCAAGGATAGTAGCAAAACGATGACGGCGGTCGGCCTCACGGTCGTGGCGAAGGTTGACGATTTCAATACCTTCGATATTCACGCCCAATCGAGCAGCACGCTTTTCAATCATCTCTTCGTTACCCAACAATATAGGAGTACATATACCTTGACGAGCAGTTGATGCAGCAGCACGAAGCATGTTGTCGGTATTGGCTTCGGCAAACACCACACGCTTTGGATTGCGTTTAGCCTCTTCGGTAAATCGACGCATCAACTTGTTGTCGTAGCCCATCAACTGACGGAGTTTAGCGCAATAAGCATCCCAGTCGGCAATAGGACGGCGTGCCACACCCGACTCCATAGCAGCTTTAGCCACGGCAGGAGCCACAGTGGTCAACAATCGTGGGTCGAGTGGCTTGGGAAGGATATAGTCGGCACCAAATTTAAGTGCAGTCATATTGTAAGCGGCATTCACCACCGATGGCACAGGTAGTTTGGCCAATTTAGCGATAGCACGCACAGCAGCGAGTTTCATCTCCTCGTTGATTGCTGTTGCACCCGAGTCGAGCGCACCACGGAAGATGTAAGGGAACCCAAGCACATTGTTGATTTGGTTGGGATAATCCGAGCGTCCTGTTGCAAAAATCAAGTCGGGACGCGATGCTATTGCAGTGTCATAAGCGATTTCGGGGTCAGGATTAGCGAGGGCAAACACGATAGGATTTTTAGCCATCGATTGCACCATCTCGGCAGTTACCACATCTTTTACCGAGAGGCCGAGGAACACATCGGCGCCCTTCATAGCCTCTTCGAGTGTGTCGATATCGCGGTCGGTGGCAAACTCAAGTTTTTGCGCATTGAGGTTTTTGCGTTTTTTGTTCAACACACCTTTACTGTCGCACATCACCACATTTTCGGGCTTGATACCGAGGGCAATGTAAAGGCGAGTACACGACACAGCAGCCGCACCAGCACCATTCACCACCAGTTTAGCCTCCTCGATTTTCTTGCCTTGAAGTTCGAGCGCGTTGAGCAATCCGGCAGCCGAAATGATAGCAGTGCCATGTTGGTCGTCGTGCATCACTGGGATGTTACACTCCTCTTTCAATCGGCGTTCGATTTCAAAACATTCGGGAGCCTTTATATCTTCGAGGTTGATACCGCCAAATGTGGGCGATATACCTTTCACTATTTCAATAAATTTATCGGGGTCTTTTTCATCTACCTCAATATCGAAGCAGTCAATGCCAGCAAATATCTTAAACAACAAAGCCTTACCTTCCATTACAGGCTTGCCTGCAAGCGCACCTATATCACCAAGACCAAGCACCGCAGTGCCGTTAGATATCACAGCCACAAGGTTGCCCTTGCTGGTGTATTCATAAGCATCCTCGGGACGCTCTTCTATTTCAAGACATGGATAAGCAACCCCCGGAGAATAAGCGAGAGCCAAATCACTTTGCGACGAATAGGGTTTTGTGGGAACCACTTCGATTTTTCCGCATTTACCTTCGCGGTGGTAATCGAGAGCCATTTCTTTTGTTACCTTTGGCATAATTCTAATATTTTAAGACTATGTTGTAAGTGTTATAAACTCTGTGAATTGTGCGATTTTTCAACCGTTTTTCTTCTAATCGACCACAAAGATACAAAAAAGAATTTAATATGCGATATATTTTTGCGAAAAAATAATTACATTTTGCAAGCAAAAACTCATATTTCTTTAATTTTATCAATAAAACACCTCTTTTTGCTTTCATTTTGATTTACTCCCACCCTCCCCTTTTGCCACAATTTCCCCATTGCCGAGTGTTATCGCAATGTTATCTATGTTATCGTGTTATTTTACGATAACATGGATAACGCTCATTAATGCCATAGCGCACTTTTGCACACAACTACCTATAAACCCGACGATTATGCTCCTATCACACTCATCATTGTGCAATATCGATATTATCCCCGTGTTATCAATGTTATTCATCAATAACACGATAACACGATAACGCTAACATAAAAAAATCAACATTTTTTTTCGCTTTTGTACATTATCGCACTTTTTCGCTTTTTTGAGGTTGTAACTTTGTCGCATCAAAGCGGTTTTAACGGCCGTTGAGCTCAACACTTTCTAAACACTCTTTGACAGTACTACTATAGGTATAGTGGTATAGGTAACCTATATATTTAATTTATAAATCAATCAAATATCTTTTATTATGAATCAACAAGGATTAAACAGTTTTGAATTGGTGGCACAAATGTACCACCAACCATGTAACTCTATCAAAATCGAAGACAATTCACTAATCACAGTGAGCACTGCACAGGAACTACAGCAAGAGGCTAAGTGTATCGAGGATTTAAATCCTCTCTATGAGCCTTACTTCTACGAGGGTGAGTGTAGTATCTTATTTGCCGATACCAACTCGGGCAAATCGATACTATCGGTACAAATAGCCGATGAGATATCGCGTAAAGGCTACAAGGTGTTGTATCTCGACTTTGAGATGTCGCTACGCCAATTTGCTTCGCGATGTCGCGATGATAATGGCGAAGTGTATAAGTTTCACGACAATTTTATGCGTGGAAGCATCAATGCCAACGCTATATGCGCTCATAGTGGTAATGACTACGAAAACACTCTCATCTCTACTATCGAAAATCGCATAGAGGTGTTTAAACCACAGGTGGTCATAATCGACAATCTCACTTATCTATGCATACAAAGTGAGTCGGGAGCCGAGGCTGGGACTCTTATGCGACGACTAATCGAGATAAAAAACCGTTATGGCATATCAATGCTTGTAGTGTCGCACACTCCTAAACGCAACCTCAGCGAGCCTCTAACCGAAAATTCGCTCGCAGGGAGCAAACGCATAGGCAACTTTGCCGACTCAATGTTTGCCATAGGCAAGAGCGCAATGGACGACAATATGCGCTACATTAAGCAGATAAAGAGCCGTAGCGGTGAGATAGTGTATGGAGCAGCCAATGTGCAGGCTTGCTATATCGACCGACAAAATGGGTTGTTGCGATTTATACCCATTGGCGAGAGCCACGAGATGGATCACCTCAAAAGCCGGTCGGCTGCATCGGCTTCTCGCGAAAAAGATATTATGCAACTACTTGGCGAGGGGAAATCGGTGCGTGAGATATGTCGCACACTGGGTGTGAGCCCCAACACGGTGACCCGACTAAAACGCAAACACTCTACTACCAATCCCTAAATTATCGTGTTATCATGTTATCGTGTTATCGTGTTATTGCATGATAACATGGATAACGCAATAATAATTCATAATGCATAATGCATAATTCATAATTTTTTATTAGTGTCCGATAAAACTTTTTTTGATAGAATAAAAAATTAGGGCTGATTCCATTTGCAGGATTCAGCCCTTTGTGGTTATTTTGGTTTTGCAACAAACTTTATAACCATGAGCAAAAGTAAGCATTTTATCG
>JAZTZO010000047.1:0-3125 GCA_045637505.1 Muribaculaceae bacterium
TTTCGACAAATACCAATCGATGATTGAAAGCCTTGCCGACCACTATTCACGCACCGATTATGATGCCCTTGATGAAAGAGAACGAGAGATTAACATCTGTATCGAAAATGGAGATTTGGAACGAGCAGATTCATTGTTGCATACAATTGATAATTTTGACCCCATCGATGTGTTGAAACGCAACAAAGAAGCGATGGCAAAGTTTGATTCACAAATAGCCCAAGCCGAAGAGATGATAGCCCAAGCCAATGCCGACATGACCGAGGTGTTGCGTCGACAAGAGAAAGATGCCGAATATCTCTACCAACTCTATACCATCGCCCTTGCTCGCTATGACAACGAGAAAGCCGCCCAATATATCGAAACTCGCGCAGCCCTCGACACAACAAATATACAATGGCAATTGGATGCCGGGAACTTTATCCAGGACTACCTTGCCAATTATGATAAAGCATTGGAATATTATAATTGTGCATTAAGAAATGCTATTGAACGATATGGAGAAGAACATCCCGATGTCGCTACTTCTTACAATAATATTGGTTTGGTATATGCTAATCAAGGGAAATATACCGAAGCATTAAATTATCATCAAAAAGCCTTGGAGATTAGGTTGCATTTATTCGGAGAATTGCATTCCGATGTTGGAGAGACTTATAATAACATTGGTGCTATCTATTTAAAAATGGACAAATACATTGAAGCATTAACTTATATCCAAAATGCTGTTAATTCACCATTAAATGAATCAGAAGCAGTGTCAATTTATGGGAATTTAAGTATTTTGTTATCCAATCTTGGGAAATATGATGAGGCTATAAACTATTGCCATAAAGCTTTAGAGATTTGTTTGTCTATTTATGGTGAATCGCATCCAACTGTCGCCGCTTGTTATAACAATATTGGAACTATATATTCTGCTAAAGGCAATTTTGACGAAGCTCTAACGTATTATAACAAATCTTTAAATCTCAACCTATTAATTCTAGGGGACATTCATCCTCAAATTTCAACTAACTATACAAATATAGCTGAAACATATAAAGCCTTAAACAATTCTAAGAAGGCTCATAGTCTTTGTCTAAAATCATTGGATATATTATTAAAAATATTCCCTGAAAATCATTCAACTGTTGCAAATTGCTATAATGTAATAGGTTTAATATATAAATCTGAAGGAAAGTACGAAGATGCTCTAACTAATCACAATAAAGCTTTAGAGATATTAAACCACCTATTTGGCGGCGCGCACCATTTGAAATCAACCACTTACACTAGCATAGGCAATATTTTTTTATTAAAAGGAGAATACCAAGAAGCTTTAACTAATTTTCAACGAGCACTAAATATCAATTCCCAAATATATAAAAATCACTCCACCCCACATGAAGCTATTATTTATTCTAATATTGGAAATGCTTATTGTGAATTAGGCAAATATAATGAAGCAATAGATTGTTATAACAAATCAATTGAAATCTGTTCGGTTTTGTTTGAAGAAAATCATCCAACCATTGCAACAGCATTTAATGGAATTGGGAATGTATATAACGCTCAAGGTCAATTTGAAAACGCATTAAATTTTCACAAGAAATCATTAAACATATATTTAAAATTATATAACGATAATCACTCTAATATTTATCAGACATATCTTTATATTGGTAATACATTTTTTCTATTAGCAAAATATGATGAAGCCTTAAATTACTACCAAAAAGCTTTGGAAATTCCTTTGCAAGCATTTGGCGAATCGCATCCCGATGTCGCAGTTTCGTACAATAATATTGGTATGGTATATTCCAATCAAGGCAATTATACTGAAGCATTAAGTTATTACCAGAAAGCTTTGACAATTTATTTACAAGTATATGACGAAACTCAACCCAAAGTTGCGACTGTTTACAATAATATTGGAATTGTATATAAAAGCCTTGGGAACTATGACAACGCACTAAAATATTTCAATAAAGCTTTAGAAATTAGGTTGCAAACATTGGGTGAATCGCATCCCGATGTCGCGGCTTCGTACAATAATATTGGTAGCATATTAGACACTCAAGGGAATTATGACAACGCATTAAGCTATTATAATAAAGCCTTAGATATATACACATTGATTTATAATAAATATCACCCTGATATCGCATCTGTGTATGTAAATATAGGAAATCTATGCTTGTCAATGGGTAATTTTTCTAAAGCATTAAATTATTACAAAGAGGCATTGCCCATTTTTACTTATATTTACGGAGAAAACCATCCAAATGTGGCTACCATATATTATAATATAGGTGCAGTATATGATGAACTTGGAGAATATACTAAATCGATTTCTAGTTTATTAAATGCTCAACAAATCTTCATAAAGATATATGGAAAACAACATCATATTGTAAAATCAATTGATAACATTATTTCAGAATTAGAGTCAAAACTCAATAAATAGATTAAAGATAATCATTCATCCAATTATAAAAACGATTAAACAATTAAATAATCATTTATGAAAAAACTCGGTTCAATCATCACAATCATATTATTACCTTTTTTGGCAATAGCGCAAACTCAACAAGGATATGTAAAGACCCTTGGAAGACAAGATAATGCCGGGAAACCGTTAAGTGGTGTGACAATTCGCCAAACGGGAGCTCATAATGCTGTGGTGAGTAATGCGAGTGGAACTTTTTCATTGAATATGCCGGGCAAAAAACTTGGAGATCCTTATTCGTTACAACAAGTTCGCAAAGATAAATATGAGTTGGTTGATAATGGCGTTGTGGGGCGCAAATATGCCTATTCCAATACTGTGCCGTTGACAATCGTTATGGTTTCGTCAGAGCAGTTGGAAAAGGATAAGATGCGTATTGAAAACAATGCTTACAAACGTGCCGAAAAGGATTATAAAACAAGATATACCACACTTGAAAAACAACTAAAAGAGAAAACGATTTCGGAGGAAAAATATCAACAGGAAATTCAAGCGTTGATTAATAATTTCGACAAATACCAATCGATGATTGAAAGCCTTGCCGACCACTATTCACGCACCGATTATGATGCCCTTGATGAAAGAGAACGAGAGATTAACATCTGTATCGAAAATGGAGATTTGGAACGAGCAG